>CALRVH010000006.1:0-101088 GCA_943371565.1 Chitinophaga pinensis
CGCATACAGCCGGAAATTATTTATGGGAGGCACAATAAACATGACAGGTAAATTCAAAATATGGATGAAAGGGCTGGCATACCAGCAGTGGGAAGTGTTTCTATATCGAATGAATAACGGTATCACCGAAATAAAAAAAGAAGGTAACAGATTTTCAAAATGGACAGTGGGCAGCATACCGGCAGGGGCAATTATTTTATAAAACAAAAATCATGATACACAGCACAGTTTTTTCGATGTCAAAAATCTTTTGGGGCGGCACCTTATTATTTATTGATGTGGCATTCTTAACACCATCATTCAGCCTTTTATGGGTGGTGGTAGGTGCTATAGTGGTAGATTTTATAACCGGCATCACTAAAGCAAAGTTGAAAGGTGAGGAAAGAACCAGCCAGGGTTACCGGAAAACGATTGTAAAACTTAGCCAGTATGTAATACCTATACTGGTCATGTTTGCCATCAGCTGGGTGGCTAAAGACAAAGCACCACAGCACCTGCTAACCATTAAGCAGATCAATGGGTTTCTGATGTACTTCATCCTTTACATAGAGATCACCAGCATTTTTGAAAACCTGTATGAAATTGATAATAAAACTGTCATTGCCAAATACCTGTACAGACCTGCATTAAAGCTGCTGAAGTTTGGCATAGAGAATAACCCGGTAACAGCAGCAGCTGATAAACTGGAAGAAAAACCCACTGCAAAACCATGAAAAAAATCATCTGCATAGTGATATTGTCTTTGGTTGTAGCAATGATATTATCATCTACACTTATAGGCTGCACCAGTACAAAACAAGTAAACAGCACATCTTTTAAGAATGACAGCAGTTATGTGCAGTCATTAAAAGACAGTCTAAGCATGACCATTACAGAACGTAACTGGTTTGAAAATCAGCTGAAGGCTATAGAGTACAGCAGCCTGGAATTTGACAGCACTAAATGCCCTGAAATAATCATCCCTGAAGATTGTAACAATGACAGCATCAGCAGCCTGGTAAACCAGCTGAATGCTGCTATCAATGGCCTGAATAATAAAGTGAAGTATTACAAGGATGGAACTGTAGATGCCCAGGGAAGAATAAAAAAAGCCAGCTTCTTAAAGGAAACCCAAAGCAATATCATCAGCCAGCAAACCAAAGAAATTCAACTGCTGAAGAAGCAGCTGCAGGAAAAGAAAGTGGAAGTGAAGACAGAATATGTGACTAAAGAAAAGGTGGTGAAAAGAAGCCTGTTTAATGTATGGCCTTTGTGTCTATTGTTCCTGGTAATTGGCTGGGTATTACGGGGAAAGTTTGGTAAACCTCTTGCTGATCTGTGGGGGAAAGTAAAATTTTAACCAATGGATAAAAAATTGATTGCCTCAAAGCAGGATTATGAAGTGTATTACATTTCACACCGGTTTCAGATACCTATTGCTGATGTGAAAGCTGCCATCAAAGAAGCAGGCAGAAGCAGGGTAAAGGTTTACAAAGAACTGCGTGAAATGGGCCATGAAATCAATACCAGAACCAAAAAGTAAAACTATGAATGCTTTATCTATTGCTGCCAATTTTGGGAAATTGGCGATCAGGCAAATAACAGGTCAGCTTTCACCAGTTCTTAATGAGTATCAGCAGCTTTGGAAAACAGCTGTAATGCGGCCAGAATATATTTTCATTACAGATAAACTGATTGACAAGTTTGTGCCGTATGAAAGAAGATATATTGCTGTAGCAAATGCGCTGGAAAATGGAATGCCTTATTGGTTTGTTATGTTCTGTCACATTATGGAAGCAGGTGCAAAGCAAAACCCCTTTCAATTCCATCTTCATTGTGGTGATTCATTGACTGGAAGAACAGTGAATGTTCCAAAGGGAAGACCGATTGAAAACCCAAATGGTGGAACAAAACCACCTTCAATTAATAATCCTTACAGCTGGGAAGAAAGTGCTTTGGATGCAATGAACTACATGAAATATGACAGGCAAAAGGATTGGAGTATTGCAAACATTTTTTACCTGCTGGAAAAGTATAATGGTTTTGGCTATAGATACAGGAAAATTAATTCACCTTATTTATGGTCTTATACAAATCATTATGGTGAAAAACCACATATAGGAAAGTTTGTTACTGATGGAAAATTTGATGCAAAAGCTATCAGTAAACAAGCTGGAACAGCAGCAATTTTATTACGAATGAAAGCTAAAGGAATTCTGAACCTGTGAAAATAGCTTCAATGTTGGTTTTTTTGGTTAAACCTTCTGTTTCTACAGAAGGTTTTTTGTTGTATTTATGCGTAAAATAAGCACTTAAAAAGCACTCAAAAGAAGGTTATTTGAATGCTTAAAAGCCGAAAATCAGAAACTGTTAAAATTAGGATGAAACGATTTTTTCTAAAGGATGGAACGATTTTGCGCCTTTAGTTTATCAAGCCATAATGCCCTTCAAAAAGGCATGTGTTTTTAACATTTCCGAAACATTTCGTATTTAAAAAAATCTCTTTATATTTGACCTACGAAATTCAACGTAGATAAATAATAAAAATAATTGTGTATGAAAAAGACCTGGTTAAAATTTTCTGCCTTTGCAATTGCAGCCGCCTTATTGGCTCCTGTTTCCCTGCTGGCACAAAAGGATGAAAAAGGTGATAAGGGAGATAAAGATGTAAAAGAGAAAAAAGAAGTACAGCAGATCATCATTACCAAAAAAGGGGGTAAGGATGAAAAAGTAGTGGTAGAAATAAATGGCGATAAAATTACCATTAACGGAAAGACGCTGGAAGAATACAAAGACAAGAACGGCGATATCAGTGTAAGGCTGAATAAGCTGAAAGATCTGGAGTTTCTTGCAAGAGTTCCAGGAGCAGGCACCAACTGGAACATTAATAATGGTGATGGATTTAAGATTTTTTCTGATGACGCCAATCATGCGATGCTCGGTGTTACTACAGAAAAAACAGAGGAAGGAGTAAAAATAAATGCTATCACGAAAGAAAGTGCCGCTGAGAAAATTGGCCTGAAAGAAGGCGATGTGATAACGAAAGTGGATGATACTAAAATCGAAGATCCGGATGACCTTTCTGCAGAAATAAAAAAACATAAACCAGGAGATAAAGTAACTGTTACTTACCTGCGTGATAAAAAAGAACACAAAGTAACAGCTGAGTTAACTAAATGGAAAGGCACAAACGGGGTTTATAATTTTAAAATGAATCCTTCCGATCTGAACCTGAATTTTGACAGGGTAATGCCGGGAACACCGGGAGTACCTAATATGAGGACTCCCAAAGCACCGGGCTTTAGCTGGTCTGGCGGAGCACCAAAGCTGGGTTTATCAGTTCAGGATACTGATGATGGTAAAGGCGTTAAAATAATTGAAGTGGATGAAGAAAGCAATGCTGAAAAAGCCGGCTTGAAAGCTGATGATATCATTTCTCATATTGATGATAAAGAAGTGAACACTGTAGATGAAGTGTCAAAACTGATACGAGAAAAGAAAGATAACCCTACCGTTCGCTTCCAGGTAACCCGCAGCGGTAAAAAGCAGAACATTGAAGTGAAAATGCCCCGTAAAATAAAAACAGCAGACCTGTAAAATATTGACAGTAGTTTTCTGGTGTGTGAAATGCCCTCCGTTGAGATACGGAGGGCATTTATTTTACAAGAACAGCTACTCATACAAATGGGCTATTTTTGCGGCTTTCTATCATGGTAGTACAAAACAAATATGAAATAGTAGTGGGGCTGGAAGTACATGCCCAGTTGCTCACCCAAAGCAAATTGTTTTGTGGTGACAGTATCGCTTTTGGTGCGGAACCCAACACCCATATAAGTCCGATAACGCTGGGTCATCCCGGCACACTGCCAAAGATGAACAGGAAAGCTATTGAGTATGCTATTAAAATGGGACTGGCCTGTGATTGTGCTATTGAAAAGCAAAACTATTTTGCACGGAAAAATTATTTCTATCCTGATTTACCAAAAGGCTACCAGGTTTCGCAACACACCACACCTATCTGTGTAGGCGGCTTTGTGAAAATAAAAATAGCCGGGGGAGAAAAAAATATTCGCCTCAACCGCATCCACATGGAAGAGGATGCAGGAAAAAGTTTACATGATGTAGATGAGGAAAATACCTGTATTGATTATAACAGGGCAGGAACTCCGTTGATTGAAATTGTAACCGAGCCTGATTTACGTAGTGCAGAAGACGCATTTGCTTATGTTACCGAGGTAAGAAAATTAGTTCGCTATTTAGAAATTTGCGATGGCAATATGGAAGAAGGTAGCCTTCGCTGCGATGCCAATATCTCTGTTCGCAAGAAAGGGGACACCCGGTTAGGCACTAAAGTAGAAGTGAAGAACCTGAACTCGATCCGTAATGTAAAAAGGGCTATTGAAGTGGAGGCAAACCGTTTGATTGATATTCTAGAAACGGGCGGCACTATTAAACAGCAGACAAGAAGCTTTGATGCAAATAACGGAACTACGTTTGCTATCCGTGACAAAGAAGATGCAGACGATTACCGCTATTTCGCCGAGCCTGATCTTACTCCTTTTCAATTGCAGGAAGAATTCATTGAAAAGATCCGGCAAAGCATTCCTGCATTGCCGGAACAACGAATACATCGGTATACTTCGCAACTTAAACTATCAGATTATGATGCCGGGGTACTAACGGAGGAAAAAATATTTTCAGATCACTTTGAAAAACTTATTCAGCACACGACTAATTACAAAGCGGCCGCCAACTGGCTTATCGGTCCGGTCAAATCATGGCTGAATGAAAACAATAAAGAGATTGGGGAGTTTCCGCTTACTATTCAGCAATTGGCAGCACTGATGGACCTGGTTGATACAGGTAAGGTTAGTTTCTCTGCTGCCTCAACAAAACTATTTGCAAAACTGCTGGAAATACCGGGGAAGAACCCGGAGCAAGTCGCAATGGAAGAAAATCTTATCCAGCAATCGGATGTGTCCGCCATTGGACCGATTATTGACAAGGTATTGGAGAAATTTGCTGATAAAGTGATGGAATATAAGAAAGGAAAAAAAGGGCTGCTGTCTTTATTCATAGGAGAGGTGATGAAACAATCAAAAGGGAAAGCAGACCCGAAGATCACTAACGAATTATTACTGCAAAAATTAAAATAAACATATGATGAAGAGAATTGCGATTGTGACAATTGTTGCTGTTACATTTTTTTCCTGCAAAGGGAAATCCGATGAAAAGGCATTTGAGGTAAGCGGAAAAATTATCAATAATTCTGCAACAATGATTTACCTGGAACACTTGCCAATGGCAACATCACAGGGCACCGTTGTTGACTCTGCCAAATTGGGAAAGGATGGTACGTATTCATTAAAGTCGGGCACACTGGAGTCCAGTGTATTTAACCTCCGGCTTGATCGCAGTGCTTACCCGTTTGCATCCGTTATTAATGATGTTAAGAAAATTACGGTTGATGTAACCTTTAATCCTGGTAACAAGGAGTTCCCTGAAAAATATGAGGTAAAAGGTTCTGATGCCAGTAACAAAATGAAGGATTTCATGTTTGCATTCAATAGCCAACTGCAGGGAATTTATTTCAAAGACCAGCTTATGGACAGTTTGCAAAAGGCAGGTGGATCTGATAGTGCCATTACAGCATTGCAAAATGAAAGGGTAAAACTGTCGGAAGATACAAGGGCTTTATTGGATGTTTCCGTGCAAAAGTCAGATAACCCTGCCCTAACGATGTTTGTGCTGGGCTATTATCAATCGACTGCAAATATTGCCGGGTACCAACTGGCTGGTCTTGATGAAAGCCAGGTGAAGAAAATAATAGACGAGCTGGCTGCTAAATTTCCGGCACATACAAGACTGGCAGAAATAAAAAAATCATTAGTTGGCCTAGTAGGTTCATCGGCGCCAGAGATTACGTTACCAGATCCTAATGGTACACCAATTAAATTGAGTTCATTCCGGGGTAAATTTGTGTTAGTTGATTTTTGGGCCAGCTGGTGCAAACCTTGCCGCCAGGAAAATCCCAATGTTGTAAAAGCGTACAATATGTTCAAGGGTAAAAATTTTGCCATATTCGGTGTTTCATTAGACCGGCCGGGGCAAAAAGATGATTGGACAAAAGCCATCATGCAGGATAATCTTACCTGGACACATGTAAGTGACCTGATGTATTGGAACAGCCCTGTTGTTCCACTGTATAATATTAGTGGTATCCCCTACAATGTATTAATAGATCCTGAGGGAAAGATCATTGGCGAGAAATTATTCGGTGAGGCACTCGAAGAAAAGCTGGCAGAAGTGCTGAAATAAAAAAATCCCCTCGTTTAATACGAGGGGATTTTTTTATGTAAATCAAATTATATTAATTATCCCAAAATACTTTATCCTGTAAGCTGGAAGATTTTTGTCCAGGGCAACTAGGATTCAAATCAATCTCAGATTGTGGATAGAATAATGTTCTTGGAACTGATGTAACGCCATTGATAACATTGGTAGGAACAGAAAGAGCTGGGTAACCAGTTCTTCTCCAGTCAGTCCATGGCTCACCAGATACTCCAAACAGCGCAATATATTTTTCTTCAATGATCTGCTGTAATTTTTGTGCATTGGTACCAACTAATGTACCATTAGCTGTAAGGTATGTTGTGATATCAGCAGGAGCTACGCCAGCTTCTGTCATAGAAGCAGTAATACCATCTGTAAAGAAAGTCTGTGCACTTCCGGGAGCTCCCATCAGCGCAGCTTCTGCACGGATAAAGCAATACTCTGCGTATGGTAACATACGTTGAGGAGCTGCACCTGTATAAACACCAGAATTAGTACCAGCACCCGGTGTAACTAAATTGCCACGTAAAAATCTATGAATCCGGCTATAGTTATTATTTGGAGTGGCTGGAAGTGCAGTAACTGAAACGCCTACATAAACACCAGAACCTACAGGAAAATCAGTGAAATAAAATGGTCTGCGAGGGTCATTTTTGGGAGTCATCAGGTTTAGCATCCGCTGATCTACGAATAAATAGTTAGGACGGCTAACTTCAAATGCTGAAATAGGATTACGCTGATTGGCTATGTCATAAAAAGCCATTTGGAAACTATCAGCATTAGATGCCATGAAAGCAGCGCCACTATTTACCAATGCAGTAATCTGTGCTACACAAAAAGCAGGATCTTTCTTGCTGTAATGGATCAGCAATCTTAAGCGAAGCGTATTGGCAAATTTGATCCAGAATGCACGGGCAGTAGCCCAGGTAGCACTTGAGTAAATTACTGAATTAGTCCCCGGAGAAAGTGCACTGGTTCCGGCATTCATATCAGTAACTGCTTCTGTAAGCAATGTGATAAGCTTTGGATAAATAGTCGCATCATCATCATAGGCTGGTTGTGTATTAGATGACAATTGCTGTGCGGCTGAATAAGGCACATCACCCCATGTATCTACTACATGCTGATAAGTAAAAGCTTTCAGGATTTTTGCAACGCCTACATAATGAGGACTGGCACCACCTTGTTTGATGATAAGTTCCAGGTCACTCAGTGTAGTAGCGTAGATGCTTGACCAAAGGTTATTCTGATCACTGCCCGTAATATTATACCGGCCGTATTCATAAGTCTGGTTTGGCTGTGAGGCTCCGCCAGACATGTGCTGCATTATCTGTGCAGTGTAACGGTACAGATCACTACCAGCAGTAAAACCAAGATTCACCTGTGCTGAAGTTAACAACTGGGCGATAGGGCTGTTTGAATCCGGGATACGATCCGGGTCTTTGTTTATATCCATCATTTTTTTGCAGGAACTAACAGCAACAATTCCCGAAAAGGCGATGGCTATTTTTAAATAATGTAGTTTCATAATTATAATTTTTTTTGAATTAGAAGCTGAGTTTTAATCCTACACCTATTGTACGGGTTTGTGGCAGGGCATTGAATTCAAGACCCTGTGCATTACTTACACCCAAAGCATTTTGTTCCGGATCAAGATGAGGATAATCAGGCGCATGCAGGAAAAGGTTTCTGCCAAACACACTGAATGATGCACTGCCAAAAGGCAATTTGCGTAATACACTTGAAGGCACTACGTAGTCAATAGAAGCTTCCCTTACACGGAACCAGGTTGTTCCAAATATTAATCCTTCAGCGGCTGCGAATTTTCCACTGTTACCATAATAATCTTGTGCTGACACCATCGTTGTGTTTGGTTGGCCATTGGCATATACCGCATCAAACAAATAGGGTTTTTGTAAAATACCACCAGCATCGTAACGTGGGAATTCAGCAGTTTCAAGTGCTACACCGTTACGCTGAAGGTCGGCAATATTCCGGCTATATTGATCGCCACCTTTTCTGTATTCAAGAAATACGGTCAATGAAAGTCCTTTGTAAGAGAAAGTGTTTGTTAAACCACCTACCCATTTAGGATTGGGATTACCGATTTTTTGAACACCAGAAGTGATCAGCGGTAAACCATTTGCTCCAACAATGATCTTATTTCCTTTTGAAGCATCTCTCTGGTAAGCATTACCATATATCTGACCGTACTCATCACCTACAACGAGGCGAACGTTAGGTGTAGTAAATCCACCCAGGAAGATATTTGTTACACCAGTTTCCAGTTTTTCAACAATTGCTTTGAACTGAGTATAAGTGAAGTTAAGATTCCAGGTAAATGATTTTGTCTTGATCGGGGTAGCATTGATACCCATTTCAACACCATTGTTTGATAAGTTACCTGCATTTTTTACAACTGATGTGATACCAGCTGTTGCTGATACAGGAACTGCAAAGATCAATTTTCTTGATTTTTGTACATAACGGGTAACTTCAAAATTCAAACGGCCTTTAAATAAAGATACCTCCAGGGCCATTTCCTTATTCTTGGTGAATTCAGGGCCAAGGTCTGCATTACCTGCAGAGTTACTCAATGAAAATCCCTGGATTCCATTAAATGGAAAAGCAATAGTTGGTCCGAAACCATCAGCAGAACCAGCACCACCAAAATAAGAATCAGTAGAATAAACAAAGTCACCTGCTTTACCCACCGTAGCTATGTTACCCCGGACTTTGATATTTTCAATAAACTTGCTCTTGATGCTTGGAAATAGTTCGGTAATATTTACGGAACCACTTATACCATTATACAAGTAGGAATTGTTGCCGATCTTGAAAGTAGATGACCAGTCGTTACGTAAAGTAACGTTCAGGTTGAAGATACTTTTGAAACCGATAGCAAAATCTCCGTAAAGACCCAGCAGCCTTGTTTTGCTTGAGCCGGCTGCAGGTGCAGGGCTGAAGGTGGTTGTGTTGCTGAGTTGTTCAAAATCACGGATGATGATTCCTTTACCATTGAGAGTAGATGCATTAGAATATATCTGCTGAAATTCTGTTCCTACGATAGCAGTACCAGTCCAGCTTTTATATCTTTTAGTAGCAGTAAAATAACCATTAGAGTTAAGACTGCGGTAGTTGTTGCGATTTTCTACAACACCACCAACACCGTTGGCGGAAGTGTTTGCACCACCTCTTGCACCGATCTGGTCGTATCCATGACGGAATGTAGAATAAACGTCAGTACCGATCTTATAATCAGCCTGGAGCCATTTAGTTAATTTGAAGTTGAAAGAAACGTTTCCGATGAAACGATTGATCTCATCTTTAAACCTATTATGCTTAATTGTCCAGTAGGGATTATCTTCTCCCATAGGATAGCGTTGATCTCCAACTGCATTTTCAAAAGCAAGACCAGTCAGGTCATAGCTGCGAGGTATAAACCAACCACGGAATAATGGATTACTTAGCTGGTTACCCTGTTGTGTTCTTGTAGAGAAGTTATTAGAGTAATTAGCACTTACAGATACAGTCAGGTAATTATTAACTTTTGAACTGGTATTCAAAGAAAAATTGTGACGGGTCAACACATTGTTTTCAATAACACCTGTATTTCTCAGGTAGCCATAAGAAAAACGGAAAGTGTTTTTGTCTGTTCCGCCAGAAAAGGCAAGGTTGTTTTGCCAGTTGATGCCGTGCTGAAAAATATCTGTTATGTTGTTGGGATAAGCGGCTAATGCTTCTGTCCTTGTGTTGGTATTGGTAGCTGGGTCATAAGCGTTGGTAACCGTTTGTCCTGTAATGCGGGGTCCCCATGAAGTGGAAGCCGTTGGGCTGAATACACCGCTATTTCCCTGAGCATATTCATTTTGATAATCAGGTGTGCGGTTTACACTTTCAACCTGGTAAGTAGAAGAAAACTGGATTGAATTTTTTGTGCCAGCTTTACCTTTTTTGGTAGTAATAAGAATTACACCATTAGCTGCTCTTGAACCATACAGTACAGCAGCAGAAGCGCCTTTCAGCACACTCATGCTTTCAATATCTTCCTGGTTAATGTCAATAGCCCTGGAAGAAACACTCGGGCCATTTTGAAGCGGACTACCACCACCACTGTTATCAATAGGAATACCATCGACAACAAATAAAGGCTGGTTAGAACCAGAGAAAGTGGTGAAACCACGAATTAAAATACTGGAGCTGGTAAATGAACCTCCGCTACCATTTACCCTTACACCTGGCACTTTTGCTGCCAGTGAGTTGGTGATGTTGGTAGTGTGAGAACGAGTTAGCTCTTCTGCACTAACCTGTGTTACACCATAACCCAGTGTTTTTTTATCTTTTTTGATACCAAAGGCAGTAACAACAACTTCAGACATTGTTTTGTCTTCAGCTTTAAGTGTTGCATTAACCTGGCCGCCTGTGCCAACGGCCAGCTCAACCGGACTCATGTCAACAGATGAAAATACCAGTGCTTTGGCATTGGCCGGAATATCCAGCGAGTAAGTGCCGTCAGCTTTGGTAGTAGTACCAGTTGTGGTACCTCTAACAAGAACTGAGACATTGGCGAGAGGATTACCTTTTTCGTCGGTAACCTTCCCGGTTACGGTGCGTTGCGCTAATGCCTGTGTGGCAATGAACACAACCCCCATCAGGAGTAGAAACAGTTTTCTCATGTGCATTTAGTTTTAGTATATAATAAGAAATCAAAGCCACCTGTACCGTCAGCAGTAACAGGAGGGTTTGAAATTAAATAACCTTACCCGAAAAAATTCAAAAAATTGCTCATTTTTTGAAAAACAGCCTTTTAGTTGATTTGATTGCCTTAACCCGATTAGAAACCCTTTTTGTAAGAACGGATACCTTGATTTTTAAGGAATTAAGGTAATATTTTTTTTGGATTTTTCTACAAAAGCCTGATTTATCACCTTATTCGTCTATTTCTTCCAATACCCGTTTGATATTGAGGACATCCTTTTTTTTCTTATTGCTGCACATATTAATAGAAAATGAGGGTATAAAAAAAGCCATCCGCATTTGGCGGATGGCTTGCAATTGACAAATTTTATTTTATTACTTAAGGATTTTGAACAATTGCCGGATTGGCATTGATCTCATCCTGTGGGAATAACCATTCCCATTTACTATCACCAGCGGGTACTGTAGTTACTGATATTAATGCTACCAGGTGATTGGGAATACCGGCTCTGTTCAATGGCAGGTTTAAACGTTTCAGGTCAAGAAAACGGAACCCTTCACCCCAAAACTCTACCCTTCTATGAAACATGATTTCATCAATTAATGCTTGTCCGCTATTTGTAGAAAGAACATAGCTTGGGTTTCTGTTAATTAAAAGATTGTACAAGGCAGTTCTGGCAGCAGGTTCCTGGCCTGTCTGGCGGGCCCTTGCCTCCGCTTCAATCAGGAACATTTCTGCAGTACGCATATAAGGCACATCACCAATACTTAATGTAGCGCTGGCCGCCAGGTATTTTTTATTTTGATAAGGAACTCTTGCACCACCCGGTGGCACAGGTACGGTGGCACCGGTAAGATCCCAGCATTGCTTGCGGATATCTGTAGCAGGAATGGCTGTCCATAATGTAGCATTAATTGCTCTTGGCTGTGTTCTGATAACTGTGGAGTTAAAGTTGGCAGAGATATACGCAAAATAAGAATAGAAGAAAGTATTGTGGTCGGAAATCTGTGTACTTCCCCACATCCATTCAGGATTAGTAGTGCTGTTAAAACCAGTCAGGTATTGTGCATTGCTCATCAGGGTCTCTCCTGTTCTTGCAGCTATTGCATTAGTGGCAGCTACATCCCAATTTTGCTGGGCCAATGCAACACGGGCCTTCAAACCTCTTACTACGTTTACATTAAAATTGGATTTGGCAGCTGTACCACCTCTAACATAGCCGGCCAAAAGTACGACAGCATCGTCAAGGTCTTTATTTACCTGTGTATATACTTCTTCCACTGTGGCTCTTGGCTGACCAACTAAAGAACTAGTTAAAAGTAATGGAACCCCTAACTGAGAATTAATAGTGCCGGCGACATATCTTTTACCCCATAATTGCACTAACTGGAAATGTGCCCATGCACGGTATGCCAACGCTTGTCCTTTAATGATTTTTTTATCAGCATCAGGACCGACAGCCCCGTCAATACCATTGATCAAAACATTAGCATTGGAGATGATACGATAATAATAGCGATAAACATATCTTAAGTCAACGCTATTAACATTGCGGTGATTTGTCCATTGTAAAAAACCAATAAGACCTGTACTTCCATTTGCTAATGGATATACGATGTCCTCACCGAGCAGATCCCTGAAAATATTATTGGAACCTTCGCCGGCTTCACCCTGCTGATCGTATTGAACATACATGATACGATGGATACCGTTTAATGCGGCATATCCATTGGTAGTGGAGGCAGTAGCCTCGGTATCGGCTACAGCGTTAGTGGGATAGGCGTCCAGAAAGCTTTTTTTACAAGAAGAAGAAAAAAGCAGGACTACCAATGCCAGCGACGCTATTTTATAATTGAATTTTTTCATTGCTGTATTTTTATAAGTTTAAGGTTAATCCAACTGTGATAATCCGTGCAGGCGGATAAGCATTGGAGGTAACTCCTGAAAAAGCCTGCTGATTGTTCATCCCTTTTCTTTTGGAGAAAAAGGCAAGATTTTCTCCCGATAGGAAGAACTGAGCATTTGTAACCTTGAATCTTGAAACCAATGATTTTGGCAGGTCATAAGATATACTCACTGTACGGATATTAATGAAGGAAGCATCAATAAGCCATCTTGATGAAGTGGCATTATGATCGGTAGCCCTTTGTCCTCCCGCATCCATACGGGGTACATTGGTAACATCGCCAGGTTTTTGCCATCTGTTTAAAATATCCGTGTGTAATGCACCGCCATAGTTACCGGCAGACATCAGTGACTGGTAAAGACCATCATATGTTGTTCCACCTTTCTGGAAGCTGAACAAAGCAGTTAATGTAACTTGTTTGTAACTGATAGATTGTGATAAGCTACCATAAAAGTCAGGAACTGTACCACCATGGTATTCAAATTTACCATTTGCTATGCTGGTAGTAACAGTGTCGGGACCGCCATTATTCTTAACAATAATCCTTCTGTTGGCAACAACTGATTTGTCATTTGCCACATACAATGCAGCACCATCTGTTGGGTCAACACCATAATAACTACGTAACCAATAATCAAAAATAGATTGGCCTACTTTGTATTTTTTGGTACCTGTAACAAATTCAGGAATTGACTCAGGCATCTTCGTTATTTCATTTTTTACTGTAGAAATATTAATAGTTGTATTCCAGGTAAAGTTTTTTGTTTTAACGATATCCGCACTTACACTGGCTTCAATTCCCTGGTTAACCATTGTAGCCGTGTTTTTAGTGGTTGATAAAAGGCCGCTTGATAAAGGAGTAGGTACCGCAAATAACAAATCAGCAGATGTCCTTTTATAACGTTCAAATGAACCACTTACCCTGTTATTAAACAACGAGAAATCGATTCCAATATCAAACTGTTTATTTTCCTCCCAGGAAAGTTCCCTGTTTAATACAGAAGTCTGGCTTTGTACAATACCTGGCTCGTTGGCATTATTCGCAAAAACGTATAGTCCCTGGTAAGCATAGAAGCCAATACCATCAGCAACACCTACTACACCATAAGATCCTCTCAACTTCAGAGTGTTTACCCATTTAACGTTATCCATAAACTTCTCCTTGTCTATATTCCAACCACCACCAACAGACCAGAATGTTCCCCACCTTGATTCAGAGGCAAAACGGGAATTACCATCCCGGCGGATACTACCGGAAAGGAAATATTTACTCTTAAAATCATAATTCACTCTTGAAAAATAGCTTTCAATTCTGTACCTGTCCTCAGAGGAACCGAGTGAGTTGATTGTTGTAAAGTTGCCCAGCTCTGTATTGCCTGTAAGTGTTTGACCCTGCTTGAAACCATTCAGGTCAGTTTCAAACTGGTTGAAACTTTCATGTCCAACTAATACATCAAGTTTATGTGCTTTAAACTTGGTTCCATAATTCAAAAGCTGGCTGGCGATAAACCCGGTACTTGATCCTGCAGATTTTTGACTGCGACCGCCCGGTGCTCCGTCGCCAACAAGGGTGTTTTCATAGCGGCTATCTCTCTGGTTTTGAAAATCTACCGATATGTTATTAGTGAATTTGAAATTTTTCAGGAAAGTGATATCAACATAATTCCTGACACTCATCGAAGTTCTTTTGAAGACCGGGATATTTAGTATTGTTTCTGCCAGAGTGTGTCTGCCGGCAAAACCACCGCTCGGTCTGTTAGGAACACCATTGGCAATACCAATAGCCGAAGTACCATAGTTACCTAAATCCCATATCTTATTTCCAAGAGCATCCAGTACATAGTCGCCGGATGTCATATTGTGAAGATATGCGGGGTAAATGGGGCCTATATTACGGGAAAAGAAAAATGGATTAACAAAACTGGTGCTGCCGCCATCAGCCGCAGTAGTTGAAACTGAGTAGTTGCCAGAAAAATTCAAACCAGTCTTTAACCATGTTTTCGGTTGTACATTCACATTCATCCTGGCAGTATATCTTTCAAAATCTGTTTTAATAGTATAACCCTGTTCTTTCAGGTAGCCCAGGGAAAAGAAATAATCAACTTTATCAGCACCGCCGTTAAAATTGATAGTATAATCTTTACGGGTACCATTTCTCATCAGGTCATTTGTCCAATCAAGATCATCAGGATACTTTAACTGCGCAGCAGGATTAATTTCTCCGTTTGTACCTACAATAGCGGTATTGCCCACATTAAAAGGATTATAGGACAACAAATTCTGGATGTGGGTTCTGTTTGTAAAACCAGAAGCAACCCTGTTTGCAGAATCAAGAGAAATAGCAGCACCTGTAGCAGGGTAAACTAAAGAATTGCGATAAGCTTCCCACAATAATGGGTAATACTGAAACGCATCAACTCTGTCATACTCCTGTAAACCACGACTAACAAAACCTTGCATAGCCCTTACAGAAATACCATTCTTTCCTTTTTTACCCTTCTTAGTTGTAATCATCAGCACTCCGTTTGCAGCTCTTGAACCATACAGTGCTGTAGAGGCTGCATCTTTCAATACAGTGATATTTTCAACATCATCCGGGTTAATATTAGAGGTGCCACCTACATATGGAACACCATCAACCACCAGCAGCGGTTCAGATGTGGCGTTGATAGAGCCGAACCCTCTTACACGGATGGCAATTCCTGCACCAGGCTGACCATTTGCACTCGTAGTAATAACTCCCGGAACATTTCCTTCAATGGCCCCTGTAATGTTGCCAATAGGCCTTTTGCCAATTTGCTCAGGCTTAATTTGCCCGACTGAACCGGTAAGTGCTTCTTTTTTTACTGTACCATAAGCCACCACTACCACTTCATCCATATTCTTGTTTTCTGATACAAGGGAAACAGAATAACTCGATGATGCAGTAATTCTAACCTCCTGTGTTGTCATATCAACAGATGAAAAAACAAGTATGGAGGCATTGGTCGGTAATACCAAAGAAAATGAACCGTCATCTTTTGTAACGGTACCAACAGTAGAGCCTTTTACTTGCACAGAAACTTTAGGAAGGGGACTTCCTTTGTCATCGGTAACCGTACCGGAGACAGTTCGTTGTGCTAATGCCTGTGAGGCAAAAAACACAATCCCCATTAATAGTAGAGATAATCTTTTCATGAGCAGATAATTTTTATGATAAAAAATGAAAAACCAACTTCCCTTTCGGGACGGCGAAAATATATAAGTCCGTTCGAATTTTTTTAAAAATTACACAGTCGGTTGGGGTGTTTGGAAATTAGTTAATGGGTCTTAATTCAATGTATTTGAGACACATCGTAATTAAAGGACAGCATTAATGTTAGAGGTGCTGCGCTACCTGCGAAAAACCGTCTATTTCTTCATTTTTACAAATGAAATTAAAATAGCAGGTAGCAATACCAGGTTAGTAAAAGTAGCGGTAACCAATGTCAGTGATGTAAGCCAACCCAATGCTTTGGTGCCATCAAATCCGCTAAAACAAAAAATGACAAAACCTGCTATGAGAACCAATGAAGTATATATAATACTGATCCCTGTACTGTGGATGGTCTCTATCACCGTTTGCTTCATATCAAAATTATTATGCGGCAGCTCCTGTTTGTAATTAACCAGGAAGCGGATGGTTATATCTATGGCTATGCCCAGCGCCACACTAAAAACCAATACAGTGGATGGTTTCAATGGAACCCCTACCCAGCCCATGATGCCCGCAGTAATAAGAAGCGGTATGATGTTGGGGATGAGAGAGCAAAGTAAAATACGGGCAGAGCGAAACAGGTAAAGCATACAAAGGGCAATGAATAAAAATGCCCAGGCAATACTATCTTTTAATCCATTGAGAATATAGCGGCTGCCTTCGAGGAAGGTGACGCTGGTGCCGGTCAATTCAATATTATATTTTCTTTTACCCCAGGCAGAGTCATCTTTATTGGCCAGTTTGGTTTGGGCATCGGCCGATAATGCTTTTATGCTATCACCGTTAAACAAGTATTCTGCCCTTAACTGGATACTGTCAAGAATAAACGGCAGCCTTTTACTTCCAACATCTGCCATACTTACGCTGATGCGGGCCTCCTGTTTTGCACTATCCATAAAAGTGGACACTAATTTGGCAAATGAATTTTTTTCACCGGTCGAATCACCTTTAAAATTCAGATACTTTGACAATGCAGGAAGATCATAACTGGAAGGCATGGTATAGCTGTTACTATCTCCATCAAAAAAAGCCTGCTTGGCAAATTTCAATCCTTCCACAATGCTTAGTGGTTTGGCGATACCGGGCATTTTCGCCAGGAATTGCGATAGCGAATCAATTCGTTCAAGGTTGTTCAGGTTGCGACTTACCCCATATTTCTTTTTTGTATCAATCACTATTTCTAATGGCATGACTCCTTTGAAGTTGGTTTCAAAGAAGCGGAGATCTGTATAGATTTTATCTTCTTTCGGAATATCGTCTACTATAAAGCCAAGTGCTTTTAACCGGGTAGCTCCGGCTATTGATACAGCAACTATAGCAATGGTGATACCATAAATTAGTTTGCGATGGTTGAGCGACCATCTCTCCAATCTGTCAAGCCAGCGGTTTAAACCCGGATTATTCAAATATTTTGTGTGCCGGTTCTTAGGAGCAGGTAAAAAACTAAGGGCGGCCGGTATCAGAATAAGTGAAATAAAAAACAGCACAACGATATTAATGCCTGCAACAATACCAAACTCTCTCAGTATCTGGCTTTGTGTTAGTGCAAAAACCGCAAAGCCAATAGCGGCAGCGAGGTTACAAAATAATGTTACGACTCCCATTCTGTCAACCATCATGACCAATGATTTTTTCTTGTCACCGGTTTCGTTCCAGGCGGTATGAAATTTATTCAGGAAATAAATACAGTTGGGAATTCCGATAACCACAATCAATGGTGGTATTAATGCATTCAGGATAGATATTTTGTATCCCATCATCTCGATAGTGGCAAAACTCCATATCACCCCTAATACCACAACCATGAGTGAAAGCAACATGGCACTAAGTGACCGGAAGAACCATAAAAGAATTAGTGCTGAAAGAAGGATAGAAGCGAGAATAAACATCCTCATTTCTTTTACTATTCTTCCTGATAATACGGTGCGGATATGTGGCAGGCCGCTTTGATAAACAGTAAGGTTGTTTTGTTTGCCAAACTCGTCAGCCATTTTATTGATATCACTTACAATATCCATCCTTTTTTTAGATGCCATCAGGTCCTTGTTGATGCGAACACCCAACAGCCAGGCATTGGTGGAGGGATTATACAGGAGGTTACGATAAAAAGGCAGGTTCAGAAAAATTGCCGAAACGCTGTCAATCTCAGGCTGTGTTAATGGTCGTTCAGCAAAAATGGTATCAGCTTTTAGCTTTTCTGTGTCCGGAACTTTTACAAGGTTGACAGCAGAAGGAACGCCAATAACATCATCTACACCATATACTTTTTTTAGTTTACGTTGAAGTTCTGCATATGAATTAAAAACTTTTTCCTGGAACAGCTTATCCGTTTGAATGCCGATGACGAGCAGGTTGCCATCTTCTCCAAATTTTTTTCGGAACTCCTGGTACGTTTTGTATTTGGGGTTATTTACCGGTATAGCCCTCGAAAAATCATAACTCAGTTCTACTTTACTGGCATGATAAGCCATAAAACCGGTTAATGCTGCCAGTAAAAGCAGCAGTGGTAAGCGGTATTTAAGAATAAACCGGCCGAGGCTTTGCCACATATGGTGTTATAAATGGTGTGTGGGCAAAGAAAGGCAAAAAAGCCCAATAGAGAGATTTCCGTTTGTGATACTTTTGAGGGGTGAGATGTATATTATTACTATTGTCTTTATTCTTAGGAATAAAATCTGTGGCACAAGATCCGGTTCCTCCAATCGGCCAGTGGCGGGAACATTTACCCTATAACAGTGCAATTGATGTAACCGCTGGTGATGGTAAAGTGTTTTGTGCAACTCCCTATAGTTTGTTTTCTGTAACTGTAGCCGGGAATACGATTGAAAGACTCAGCCGTATTACTGGTTTAAGTGAAACAGGTGTAAGTGCTATTAAATATGATGAGTCGAATAAAAAATTATTTATTGCTTATGCCAATAGCAATATTGATATTATCTACCGGAATGATATTTACAATGTCCCGGATATAAAAAGAGATAATATTATTGGGGATAAAAACATTTATAATATTTATCCGTTGGGACGAAACTATTATCTGTCTACCGGTTTAGGGGTAGTGGTAATTGATGGAGACCGCTATGAAGTAAAAGATTCCTGGTTCATTGGCAACGGCGGTAACCAGGTAAAAGTAAATGGCTTTACCAGTGACGGAACATTTTTTTATGCTGCCACAGAAGAAGGATTGAAAAAGGTAGCGATGAATTCACCCAATCTTGCCAATTATACCAACTGGCAAACAGTTAGTGGAAGCAATGGTTTACCGGCTGGGGCCTGTAAAAATGTATTGACAGTTTCAAACAAAATAGTAGTGCAGAAAAACGATTCTTTGTTTGTGTTAACAGGAGTGAACTGGACACTGCTTTATACGGATACATGGCCATTTGTAAGCAGCAACACGTCAGAAAATAAAATCCAGTTATGCGAAAGGCAGCCGAATGGAATTAGTAGGGTAGTAATGCTAAATACGGATGGAACTATTTTCAGAACACTGGCTAATGTTGGTGCTGTTTCATTTCCCCGCAAAGCAATTTTATTGAATAATGATCCCTGGGTGGCAGACCAGTTTGCCAGTTTATCGCATTTTGGCGCATCACTTTCGTATGAGCAATATATTCTTAACTCACCACAGGGAACAGCCAGCGGCGAGATGGTTGTTTACAATAATATTTTTTTTGCCACCGCAGGCTCAGTAAATGATGCCTGGAATTACCAGTATAACGGTGATGGTATTTATGCTTTCAAAGAAGGACAATGGAACAATATTAACCGTTATCGCTACAATCCAATTGACTCACTGCTGGATTATGTTACCATTGCTATCGACAAAATAGATGAAACTATTTGGGCTGGCTCTTATGGTGGTGGATTGTTGCATATAAAATCAGGGCCGGCTTTTGAAATTTTTAAGCAAAACAATCTTGGCGTTACAGTGGGTGATCCCGGAAGCTACCGGGTGGCGGGTCTTGCATTTGATCTGGAGAATAATCTGTGGATCTCCAATTTTGGTTCGGGGCAGCAACTTCGGGTTAGAAAGAACGATGGAAACTGGAAGGCCATTACTGTTCCTTTTTCTTTATTTGAAAATGCCGTATCGCAGATAATAATTGATGACAATAATTATAAATGGATAGTGGCACCGTTGGGAAATGGATTGATCTGTTACGATCATGGAGCATCCATTGATAATACCAGTGATGACAAGTGGAGAAAATATGGTGGGGGTGCAGGCAACGGCAACCTGCCCACCAGTGAAGTGCTTTGTGTAGCGAAGGATAAAAATGGATTTATCTGGGTAGGAACATCAGACGGCATTGGGGTAATTCAATGTCCGCTGGATATTTTTTCGGCACAGACCTGCGAAGCGATTTTACCGGTTGTGCCAAATGGAAATTTTGCAGGATTTTTATTTAAAGGGCAGCAAGTGCGGAGCATTGCAGTAGATGGTGCCGATAGAAAATGGGTAGCTACCAAAAATGGTGTATTCCTCATCAGTGCCAGTGGGGAGAAAGTTATTTACCAGTTTACAGAAAACAACAGCCCGTTATTAAGCAGCGATGTAAAAAAAATAACGATTGATGGCAAAACCGGGGAAGTTTATTTTGCCACACAAAAAGGGATTTGTTCATTCCGAAGTACAGCAACAGAAGGTGGCGAAACAAACGAATACGTTTTAGTATTTCCTAATCCGGTGCCGGCAGGGTATGCAGGTACAATTGGTATCAGAGGATTAGTCAATAATGCAATTGTAAAAATTACTGAACTGGATGGACGATTAGTCTACCAGACAAGAGCATTGGGTGGGCAGGCCGTGTGGGATGGAAGAAATTATAAAGGGCAACGGATTTCAAGTGGTGTGTACCTGGTGCTGGTGAGTGATGAAGGGAAAAAAGAAAGAACAGCGACAAAGATTTTTTTTATCAGTAAATAATATTGCCGGGAAGCAATGAGACGGAAAGAAGAAAAACTTACCGTCTTTCCGGCTAAACAAATGCCAGACAAACTCCATAAAACAAGAGGCATCGTATTGCGAACAGTGAAATATGGCGAAACGAGTATCATCGTTACCATTTTCACTGAATTGTTTGGGGTGCAATCTTACCTGGTGAATGGGGTAAGATCTTCTTCTAAAAAGGGGACAGGAAAAGCGAATCTTTTTCAACCATCAGCTATGCTGGATATGGTGGTGTATCATAATGAATTAAAACACCTGAATCGTATCAAAGAGTTCAAGTGGAATTATTTATACCAGCATATTTTATCGGATGTAAGAAAGAATGCGGTGGCTTTGTTTATGGTGGAGTTGCTGACCAAATGTTTAAAACAACCGGAGGGGAACCCAGAACTTTTTGATTTTACAGAAGATTGTTTTCTGCAATTAGATAAAAGTAATAATGCCATAATGGCCAACCTGCCTTTATTCTTTGCACTCCACCTTACTCATTTCTTTGGTTTCAGGATGACGGATGATTACAGTCCTGAAAACAGTTTTCTTGATATGAATGAAGGTGTATTTGTGTCCGAGCAACCACATCATCCGCATTTTCTGGAAGATAAACAGGCGGCTGTTACATCTCAGTTATTAAAAGTCATGCAGCCGGAAGAGCTGGGAGATATCAAACTCAATCATGATTTTCGCCGGAATTTATTATTCGTGTATGAAACGTACTATGCACTGCACATACCGGATTTTGGTACAATGAAAAGTTTGCCTGTGCTAAGGGAAATATTAAGCTAATCGTTTAACAGAAGTAAAATTGTCTTTGATTAGAATAACTCCTGGCTTTTTTTCCTTCTCAAAACTGCCCAGCAATACATTCATTTGCAGAGCCTTTGACCCGTTACTGGTCGCCCATTGCAGCATCGTCTCCATTTCAATGTGCGGAAAAGCTTGTTGAATAGTTTTTATTTCTTCTAAAATACTTAACTGTTGATTAGAAGCAAGGCTGTCTGTTCCCAGCACAATCTCACAATCATGCTTCATCAGTAAATCAATATTGGGTAATTGACCAGTGATATATTGATTTGCATTCGGGCATAAACACCAATGAAGTTGCTGGCCACTTTTTTTGGCAAACAAAATATCTTCTTCTGATGTGTGTACATTATGAACCAAGATAACTGACTGGTTATTCAAAAATTTGGGCAGGTAAGTTTTTAAACTACTTTTCCCTGATGGTTGAAAAAAATGGGTATCAATATTCAGGGCTGAATATAATTCCAAAAACTCTCCCTGTTTATTTATGAACCATTCATTTTCTCCTGCTGTTTCCTGGTTATGTATAGTAAATATATGATTACCCGGAAAATGAATGATCAATTCCCATAATTTATTAGTGACAGAATAAGGTGCATGAGGAACGAGGGAGTTTGATTCTACAGGTAATGAATAATTTCTTGCATATTGCTTAAAAAAATTAACGCTTCGTTCAAATCGCTGTTGCGCTATTTGCGGATTAAAACCACTGGCTTCAATAAAATTGTGGTAGTACATCCTGCCTTTTGTCTTTTGCGCTACAGTTAAGGCGTTATTACAAATATCTCCAACGGCTACAATTCCATTCGCCAGCATTTCATCTTCTGCCTTTTCAATGGCCAGCAAAATTTCTTCATCGGGAAAGTGGCGCTGCTGAACAACATCTAACACAAATTTTACCAATCCTGTTCTTTCAGGCGTCATTCCTTTCATATGACTTAATTCAAGATGGCAATGACAATTGATAAAACCCGGAGAAAGGATGCCGTTGAATTGCTGCACATCGTCTTGTACTTCGCCAATAGATACAATATCCTGCACTACTCCTTCTTCATTGGTGATCAATACAGAATCCTCCTCTAAAAAACGGTAACCGTCAAATAATTTATCTGCCTTGAATTTTAAGTAAGCCATGAAGTGATTTCTTTTAACTTTGCCGACCCGGTTGGAAGTGCCGGGCAACGTACTTCAAATTTCGTACTTCGCACTTACTATTTCAATTTATGTTAGACCGATTAGAAGCAATAAAAGCAAGATTTGACCAGTTGGGAGTGGCACTCACCAATCCCGAGATCGTTGGTAATAATAGGAAGTTTGCCGAAACCAGCAAGGAGTACCGGAGCCTGGAGAAGATAGTTTCTGCTTATACCGATTACCGGAAATTACTTGATGATATAGAATTCTACAAAGAAGCATTGGAAGGTGGTGATGAGGAAATGCGGGAGCTGGCTAAAATGGAAGCACCTGCATTGGAAGAAAAGAAAACGCAGATGGAGTCATATATCCGCCAGTTGCTGATTCCAAAAGACCCGCAGGATGAAAAGAATGCAATTCTGGAAATCCGTGCTGGTACCGGTGGTGACGAAGCCAGTCTTTTTGCCGGTGATTTATTGCGGATGTATATGCGTTATTGTGAAAGAAGGGGCTGGAAGACAGCTTTATTAAGTGAAAACGAGGGCAGCGTAGGCGGATACAAAGAAGTACAATTAGAAGTTACAGGTGATGATGTATATGGTACGTTGAAATTTGAAAGCGGTGTACACCGGGTGCAACGGGTGCCTAATACAGAAGCCAGCGGAAGAGTGCATACATCTGCTGCAACGGTAGCAGTGATGCCGGAAGCGGAAGAAGTGGATTTTGAACTTAATCCCGCAGACGTAAAAATGGAAACAGCCCGAAGCGGGGGTGCCGGAGGACAGAACGTAAATAAGGTAGAAACAAAAGTGATGTTGACACATATTCCAACTGGTACAGTGATAGTTTGTCAGACAGAACGTTCACAATTAGGCAACCGGGAAAAAGCAATGCAGATGTTGCGTACAAGATTATATGAAGAGCAGGTGAGAAAACAGGAAGAAGAAATATCACGACACCGGAAAAGTTTGGTAAGCACCGGCGACCGTAGTGCAAAAATCAGGACCTATAATTTTCCACAAGGCCGGGTAACTGATCATCGTATTGGTCTTACATTGTATAACCTGGATGCAGTGTTGAATGGTGATATTAATGAGCTAATAGATGCATTGCAGTTTGCAGAGAATTCAGAGAAGCTGGCCAAACAGAATTAATTTTCATCATACTCAATACACCAATTTTGGTGTGTTTAATATAATGGAAAAATAGTTTAAAGTGCTCTCCTTTTAATACCTAATTTTCCATCCGCATTCTATTAAATATTTTTTAGTTTTTTAAAATTTTCAACAATTATGTTAGATCAATTAATCAACCTTGTAAAACAGTTTGGACAGGATACAGTAGTAAATAATCCTGAAGTGCCTAATGAAGAAAATGAAAATGTGATGGCTGATGCCACTAAAACAATTGCCAGTGGTTTTAAAAATGTGTTAGCAGGTGGCGGATTTCAAAATATCCTGGATCTTTTTAAAGGCGGAGGTAATTCAGCGGGTGAAAGCTCAGGCGGTGGTATTGGCGGCTTATTAAAGAACCCTATCGTTACAATGATGGTTGGTTATTTTATTAGCAAGCTGGTTAGTAAGTATAAAATGAGCCCTTCTTCAGCCAGCAGCGTAGCTAATAATTTAATCCCTAATGCATTAAACGGACTGATAAGTCAAACAAATGATCCTAATAATGAAGGAACGACTCTTGATGGGTTAATAGGCTCATTAACAGGCGGTGGTGAACAGTCTGAGTCGAATAGCGGTGGTGGTTCACAGCTACAGGACATACTTGATAAATTTACTGGTGGCGGTAGCAACAGTGGTTCAGGTGGTGGCGGATTTAATTTGCAGGATATTATTGGCCAGCTTACCAATAAAGCTCAGAATAGCTTTCAGAATGAGGGACAAGGTGGCGGTGGCGGACTTATGGATCTTATCAAAGGCTTTATAAAATAATAGCTTTCAATTGGAAGGGAGATAACCGTTTTGCCAGAAAGGCAAAACGGTTTTTTATTTTAGTGATAAGCGGTAGTTTTTGGCATGAAATTTTGAAGGTTTGGAATGTATCTGTCGTCCAATAATAGTATTAGCTCTTTGTCAGTTGATTGTCAGCTTTTTCAGGGAAATATTGTCTGAAACTGGCATTTATGTTGTGTAATGCTTTGCTTTAAAGCATCGTAGGGTTACAAGGGGTAGCCGGGAAATTTTACGAAGAGGTGATTTAGGGTAAGTACGGAAGACTGCTCTTTTAAAGTTTCATTAACAGCAAACATCATACTACTGGCAGTAAATTTGCGTTATACAATAACAGAAAGATTATTTAAACTCATTATAAAGACATTAAAGATTCTCATAAGCAGTTAGTTTTGGTTGCGACCCCTGTTTCTACAGGGGTCAATTTTTTTGTATACGACCAATGCCCATTAAAAACATACTGGCTTATCCTTTTAGCTTATTTTATATGCTGCGTAGGTATAAACCGTTTTATACTGTAAATCAGTCCTGTAATACACCCCAGTGCATCCGCTACTATATCTCCCAAATCAAATGAACGGTTAACAACACAGTATTTCTGGACAAATTCCATCCCGATGCCATAAGCCAGCCAAACCAATGTGATAAGGAAGAAAGTTTTTTTCAATTTTATTTTATCAAAGCCCATTCTCAGTATTGCCCAGCACCAGAGAAAAACCATGATGGCAAACATTCCAATATGTACCCATTTATCAAACCATATTTTTCCTAACCAGTCCTCTTTTGGGAAAGCCTTGCCGGGAATTGTAAGTAATAGTGTTGAAATAATTACCCATAGTACTGGAAATAGAAAGGAAGGTTTGATGCTTTTCAACAGAAAAAATTTTGGCAATAATAAACAAGATTTTTCTTTGGATTGGGCAAAAAGAAAAGGAGCCCCAAAAGAGGCCCCTCTATTTAACCAACTATAGAACCAAAACTACTATAGCAAAGTATTTACTTTTTCAAATACGAAAAAGCAAGTATTACAGATTGATAAGGAAAGTAAATCTTAGAGTTTGCCCATTACATAGACCTGACCTCCGGGCTTGGAGATGTCGCTGCGATCTCTCTTTTCAAGAGTAATGGCAAAAGCCTGTGCAGCCCGGGCTTTCTTTAACCGGTAGAGTTGCAACGGTTTTTCAGTTATCTCAATTAGCCCCATATCGATCGGCTGACCATCTAAGAAAGCCCATAACTGGTATTGCTGATCAGATGCTGGCTTAGGCATATTATTTATCATGAGATAAACATCTTGAGAAGCGGTATCCCAATAAACAGTAGCAAAAGATGCCGGTGAAGCTTCCATTCCTTTCATGGAGGCCATCTTCACTTCTGGGTTTTGCTGAAGGACTTGAAAATCTTTTTTCAAATCACCCAGCTCTGCAACAGTAGTGTTATAATTATTCTCAAGGCTCTTATTCTTTTTAGTTAAAGAAATATTCAGGTAAACACTTCCTGCTAATAGTATCAGACAAGCCGCTGCTGCATATTTTAACCAGTTCATTTTTCTTACTGGGGCCATATCCATAGAAACCACTTTCCCGGCAGAGCTGATCTGTTCAAAGATTTTATTTTTTAACCCCGGTGCAGGTGCAATAGCATTTTCCATGGCCTGTTTTTCCAGGGCCAGTTCAAAAGCATTCCTTGCAGCAAGTACTTCGGGATATTGTGTACACATTTTCTCAAATTCACTTCTTTCTTCATCAGAAGCAAGTCCGAGTACATAGCTCTCTACAATTCCACCTGATATGTATTCCTGTGTGTTCACTTTTTTTAAATCATTGTTCTTAACTGTGTCAATGCACTTCGAATCCTTGTTTTTACTGTTCCTAAAGGGATATTCAATGCTTTCGAAATTTCTTCATGGGTAAAACCCTGGAAATATGACATATCGACCAGTACTCTCAATTCACCTTTGAGTTTCGAAAGTACTTTTTTCAGTCCCACATCATCAACTGCGGGACCTGTTATAGCTCCGGGAATATTTACGGTCTCACTCAAAGATTGGTTTTTTTGCGAATCTCTGAAACCTTTTGATCTCACTTCATCAATTGATGCATTCCGGGCTATGTTCAGCATCCATGTAAACAATCTTCCTTTCGTGGCATCATACGACTCTATCTTTCTCCAGATGTTTATGAAAACATTCTGAAGTACATCATTAGCTATCTCTTTGTCTGTAACGATG
Source organism: Chitinophaga pinensis (assembly GCA_943371565.1). Taxonomy (GTDB): domain Bacteria; phylum Bacteroidota; class Bacteroidia; order Chitinophagales; family Chitinophagaceae; genus JJ008. Next base: position 27,233 of record CALRVH010000006.1, read on the forward strand.
GAATTAACAATGCCATACAAGGCACCGGAATAATTGTCGTACAAATAACCGAAGGCTTTTTCATTGCGTTGCTGCAGTAAAGCCACCAGCTCTTGTTCGCTGTATGTAATTCTGGAATTCAATTTGTTGGTTAAAACACAGTGATTAACAAAATAACTGTGTTCTTGTTCATATACGGGGGGGGCTAAAAACCGGATTTACCCTACTAAGACTTCATAACCGGCTGCATCTAAAAGAGCTTCTACATCAGCAGGGTTATCAACTGTCATTTTTACCATCCAGCCTTCACCATAAGGGTCGTTATTGACGGCCTCTGGTTTTCCGGCAAGAAGGGGATTTAATTCAGTAATTGTTCCGCTAACCGGCAGAAAAAGGTCCGACACTGTTTTTACAGCCTCTACCGTTCCAAAAACAGCACCTGATTCCAGCTCTTTACCAACTGTATCAACCTCTACATAGACGATATCACCGAGTTCTCTTTGGGCAAAATCTGTGATACCGATAGTGGCCACATTTCCATCAAGACTTACCCATTCATGTTCTTTTGTGTAACGGAGATTAGCGGGGAAATTCATATTCAATGATTTTGATCCTGCCTGACGATAGGCAGGCTGCAAACCTAAGGAAAATGGCGATATATAAATTGTGAGCTAATCAGTTGTTTACAATATTTCTGCACTGGTTTTTACGGTTCACCGGAAATTTCATGCCGTTCAAGGTATGATTTACACCATTTGTCGGTAATCGGTTTTACAATTGCATGACACGGGGGTATCTTTGTGCCTCAAATCAAAAAAGAGCATTGAAAATGAGAAAGTTAGTTACGATTTTTACCGGATTAGTGCTGATGGCAGCAACTGTGCAGGCACAGCAAATTACCGGTGTAGTAAAAGACCAGCAGGGAAAAGGTCTTGATAAAACAACAGTATCCCTTTTAAAAGCAAAAGATTCCTCGGTAGTAAAATTGGTAGTTACAAGCGAAAATGGTCGTTATACTGTATCTGCTCCACAAGCTGGCAGTTATTTGGTCAGTGCATCCTATGTAGGATTTCAAACTGCCTATTCACAGCCTTTTGAATTGTCCGGTTCGGGTATTAACGTACCGGATATTACTGTTTCAAAAGCTACCGGAAACCTTAATGAAGTGACCGTAACGGCAAAAAAACAAATGATTGAAGTAAAAGCTGATAAAATAATTCTAAATGTAGAAGGCACCATCAATGCTGTTGGATATGATGCATTGGAATTACTTCGCAGAAGCCCTGGTGTGATGATTGATAAAGATGATAACGTAAGCCTGGCGGGTAAAAATGGTGTACAGGTTTTTATAGATGGTAAACCTTCACCACTTGCCGGTGCTGATCTGGCTAACTATTTAAAAAGCCTTCAATCAGCACAGATAGAAGCGATAGAAATTATTACTAACCCTTCTGCAAAATATGAAGCGGCTGGGAATGCCGGTATCATCAATATAAAATTGAAGAAAAACAAAACCTTTGGTACCAATGGTTCTGTGAATGCAGGATTTGTGCAGGGTGTTTATGCTAAATACAATGGCGGGTTGAACCTGAACCATCGTAACAAAAGCGTCAACATATTTGGCACCTATAATTATAACAATGGTAAACACCTGATGACCATGACATCAGATAGAATACAGTTTGATACGCTGTTCAGTCAGACTAATAAAATAAAATTCAAAAACAATACGCATGGATTTAAAGGGGGTATAGATTATTTTATCAATGCTAAAAGCACAATAGGAGCTGTAATCAGCGGTAATATTGCTGATAATGATATTACTACTTCCGGTCCGATGTATTTTACTTATATGCCTAATAACCAGTTGGTAAAAATCCTGAAAGCAACCAATACCAACGACATGAGCAGGAATAACATGAATGCTAACCTGAATTACCGCTATGCAGTAACAGGAGGCACCGAATTAAATATTGATGCTGATTATGGTTTTTTCAAGATCAGGTCAAACCAATATCAGCCTAATTACTATTACCTCGCTGACGGTACTACAGAAACCAGCCGGGTTATTTACAATATGCTTTCTCCTACTAATATTGATTTGTATTCTATTAAAACAGACTATGAACAAAATTATAAAGGAGGCCGTCTTGCCTTTGGTGGAAAAATTAGTATTGTAAATACGGATAATGACTTTCAGCGGTACGATATTTTTACCAACAGTAAAGTACTGGATACTGCAAAAAGTAACAGGTTTGACTATAAAGAGAACATTAATGCCCTGTATGTAAACTATGTCAAACAGCTTAAGAAAGGAATTATGGTTCAATTTGGTTTAAGGGCAGAGAATACACATTCAAGAGGTATTTCAACAGGATTTAAAAAAGTAACCAGCAACTGGGTAGGGTATGATTCTACTTTCAAAAGAGATTACACCGATCTTTTCCCAAGTGCTGCATTAACGTTCAATAAAAACCCAATGAAGCAATGGACAATTGCTTATAGCCGTCGAATTGACCGTCCGGCTTACCAGGATTTGAATCCATTTGAATTCAAGATCAATGAATATACTTTTATGAAAGGTAATACAGAGCTGCGACCACAATACACCAACAGCTTTAGCATCACTAATATTTATAAATACAGGCTTACCACCAAACTGAACTACAGTCGTGTGAATGATATTTTTGCGCAGATACCTGATACAATTGATAAGACAAAAGGATTCCTGACTAAAAGAAATCTGGCTAACCAGGATATCGTAAGCCTTAGCATCAGCTATCCTTTCCAATACAAATGGTATAGCTTCTTTGCAACAACGAATGCTAACTACTCACATTATGTAGCAGACTTTGGTGGCGGCAATCGCAATGTTAACCTGAAAGTTTTCTCTTTTACATATTTCATGCAGAATAGCTTCAACCTTGGCAAAGGCTGGACCGGTGAATTAAGCGGATTGTTTATTTCTCCATCTGTTTGGCAAGGTGTGTTTAAAACAACTTCAATGGGTACAGTGGATATTGGATTGCAAAAAACATTATTTAAAGGAAAAGGAACAATTAAGGCGGCCATGAGTGATGTTTTCCAAACGATGAAATGGGGCGGAACCGCAGACTTTTCCGGGGTAAACAGTAATTTCAGAGGACAAGGAGAGATTCCTCAATACAAACTGAATTTCAACTACCGTTTTGGAAGCAACCAGATAAAAGGTGCAAGACAACGAAAATCTGCTGTAGAAGAAGAAACGAAACGTACGGAAAATGGTGGCGGAATGGGACAACAGTAATAGCTTATATGTATTAAATAGAAAGCCTCATTCGTTTTAAACGAATGAGGCTTTTTTATAAAATAAATGAGATCACTTCTTTTTCCTTTTAATCAATTTCGCTTTTATGATTCTTACATCGGCAATTGGCCTGTCTCTGTCGCTTCCTTTACTGGTTTTAACTACTGCAATTTTATCAATCACCTCTAACCCCTTTACTACTTCGCCAAAGACTGTATAGTTTTGGTCCAGTTGGGGCGTGCCGCCAGTTGTTTTATATATATCTCTGTATGCGGCAGGAATTTTTCTTCCCTGCAAGCGATTTATTTCTATAGAATCTAAACCGGCATCGGCAAATACTTTTCCTTGTGTCAAATAAAATTGGCTGGCACTGCTTGCTTTTTCCGGATTATTATCCCTCGCTGCGGCGATAACCCCTCTCTTGTGAAAAAGGGATGGTCTGAACTCTGAAGGAATCATATATCCCAGGTCTCCAGAACCTAATTGCTGGCCGGACTTGGCATTTTTGCTATCAGGGTCGCCACCCTGGATCATAAAATCTTTTATTACCCTGTGAAAAAGTAAACTATCATAGAAGCCCACTTTCACCAATTTCAAAAAATTATCCCGGTGCAGCGGTGTTGAATCAGATAATCGAATGGTAATATCACCCATACTTGTTTGCAGCAGCACATCTTTTTTTCGATCCTTCTTAGTAACAGTAGAGTCTTTTTGCGCAAATAAAGCAACAGTAAAAAAGGAAGAGATCAGTAATAATAGTATTCTTTTCATAGTATTCCTTTAATCGTTAAAACCATTTTCTTCAAAATAAAGTAAGATATGATCTTTCAGAAAATTTTCCTGTTCGATCGCATTCATATCGGGCATTGGTTTTAGCTGTTTAAAATGTGGCCACCCATCCCGGTCCACACTTTCTAATTCATAATAGCCGCTACCAGACAACAGGCTGCAAACAGCCACATGCATCAGGTCCTGCTTCTGTTCTTTAGTAAATTTTTCTTTGATATCTCCGAATTCCTGTACGCCGATAAGAAACAGAACTGTTTCGACATCAGGTTTTTTCCCAAACCGTTCTACCAGTTTGGCCTCGAGGTTCCACCACCGCTGTTGTAAATCATCATTTGCAATCATCCGGCAAAGATAAGAGCAGCAGCCCTTCTGCCTTTCACTTCTATCTTCTCCTTTATCTTTGCGGCAAATTGAAATTAAAATGTTGCAGTTACAGGTATTACGACAGAATCCGCAGGAAGTAAAAGAACGGTTAGCTATTAAGCACTTTAATGAGGCGCAATTGGTCGATGCAATTATCTTATTGGACGACGAAAGAAAAAGGCTTCAACTGGAGTTTGATAATAACCAGGCAAAAGTGAATAGCACTTCTAAAGAGATTGGTGCATTGATGGCAAAAGGTCAGAAAGAAGAGGCTGAAACTAAAAAACAAGAAGTAGCAGCATTAAAATCTTCGTTGCAACCTATTTCTGAAAAATTAGCTGCTGTTGAAAAACAATTGCATGATGAGTTGATACTGCTTCCAAACCTTCCATCTGCATTGGTGCCTGTTGGTAAAACACCTGCTGAAAATATAGTGGTAAAAGAAGGTGGCATAAAGCCACAGTTGCCAGCCGGCGCCGTTCCTCATTGGGATTTGATTAAGAAATATGACATTGTCGATTTTGAGACCGGGGCAAAAATTACCGGTAGCGGTTTTGCCTTGTTCAAAGGACAGGGAGCAAAACTCCAAAGGGCATTGATTCAATATTTTTTAGATTTTAATACTGAAGCAGGCTACACCGAATATCATCCTCCTTTTATGGTGAATGAAGCATCGGCATATGGAACAGGCCAGCTTCCGGATAAGGAAGGGCAGATGTATTTTATGCAGGAAGATAAATTTTACATGATACCAACGTCTGAAGTGCCGATCACCAATATTTACCGGGATGAAATGGTAAAAGAAGATAGCTTGCCCATTAAAATGACGGCTTATTCTCCTTGCTTCAGAAGAGAAGCCGGAAGTTTTGGCAAAGATGTGCGTGGCCTGAACCGTGTACACCAGTTTGAAAAAGTTGAACTGGTTCAGATTGCTCATCCGGATAAAAGTTATGCTGTGCTGGATGAAATGGTTAATCATGTTGAAAAACTATTGAACACACTGGGACTTCCTTACCGCATTCTTAGATTGTGTGGCGGGGATATGAGTTTTGCCTCAGCACTTACCTATGATTTTGAAGTGTATAGTGCTGCACAGGAACGTTGGCTGGAAGTAAGTTCTGTTTCTAATTTCGAAGCTTTTCAAAGTAACAGGATGAAGATCCGTTATAAAGACAGTAACGGAAAATCGCAGTTGGTGCATACATTAAATGGAAGCTCCCTGGCTTTGCCACGAATCATTGCCTGTTTGTTGGAGAATAACCAGTCTGCAGAGGGAATTAATTTACCTGCTGCCATACATAGCTATTTTGGCGGCAACTCAATTTCCTGATTATCTGTATATTTAAATTCTTAAAATTTTTTATTAGTATGAAGAAAATCATTGTACTCTCCTTCATTAGTGCCATCGGAGCTATTGCATGCAGTAAAAAAACTGTACCGACAACGGGAACCAGTACTCCGTCAAAAACGGAAACAAAAACGGAGACGGTAAAAAGCGACACAGACATGAGGCCGGCTACGGAAGAAAAAATACAGGCAGATATAGAAGCCAAGAAAAAGGAAGAGGCAAAGCAGGCTGATGCAACTCCGCCTATGACCATGATGGATAATGGAAAAAATGTTTTTGTTACAAAATGTGGTAAATGCCATGCGTTAAAAAATACCGGGGATTTTACCGAAGCTCAATGGGATGGGATTTTAAAAGCGATGGCACCCAAAGCAAAACTTTCCGGGGATGAAACAAAACAGGTAGAAGCTTATATCAAAGCAAATGCAAAAAAATAAAAATAACTGAATCAATAAAAAAGCCGTCTCATTAAGTGAGACGGCTTTTTTATTTTACTGGTCGTTTATTATTGGGCAAAACTATTTCTTGCACCACCAACAGCAAATACTGCCAGCATCCTTGTTTTTTGACCTGCACTGAACATGTACATACAGGCATCATCAGTATAGTCCATATAGTTCATAGTCATTTCTACAGGAGTGCCTGTGCAAGTGCTTTTATGCCCTGCCGCAGGACAGCCATAATTTGCTGTATTATGAGTTGGTGTGTCACCTACCAGGTCAGTACCACAAGTGGCATCACCCCAAATATGGCGAAGGTTCATCCAATGGCCTACTTCATGTGTAGCCGTTCTTCCTTTATTAAAAGGAGCGGCAGCCGTACCGGTAGTTCCCATCGCATTATCATCAATTACTACACCATCGGTAGCAGCGGCACCACCAGGGAATTGAGCATAGCCTAAATAACCACTGGTCAGGTTACATACCCATATATTTAATTTAGTAGTTGGACTTGTCGGATTAAGACCACCCTGGCTACTTTTTTTCATTCCATCATTTAACTGCCAGCTTGTTTTGTTTGTCTTTTTACGGATGATATCAGTAGTAATATTGTCTATAACAAACCGTATACCTGTTGGGCCAGAACGTACACCCTGAAAAATTGACGGAGTATTATTGTAATCAAGATTAGCAGCAGCAAAATCTTGATTCAGTACTGTAATTTGTGATTGTATTTGTGCCAGTGAAATATTCTGAGCTGTAGTCTTATACAATACGTTTACAATAACGGGAATCTCGATAACACCACCTACAAGGCGGTATGCAGAAGGATTTCTTTCCACCTCACGGGTAAACTCCTCAATAGCATCCATTCGTTGTTTCAATGAAGGATCGGCTTTTAGGTTTTCCTGTAACACCTCATCTGCAGCACATTTGCGCTGTGTGGCAGTTACCTCTTCTTCGTTGTTAAGTGACTCTTCATTGGTAGAGGATGATTTGTTACATCCGATACTGAGCAGGAATGCTCCGGCAGCAAGCAATACAAGAGATTTCTTCATAAAAATGATTGTTTTAGTTTAGTGTATGGAAAAATTGATTTCTAAATATATTTATTTTTTACAAGTAAAGCTGAACTTATAATATTTTTTTGAGTCAGAATGGTCTTTAAGGGAATTTACTTAGCATAATCACCTGGACATAAATGAGCATAAATGAATAAAATAGTGTTGTTTATAATAGTATTTTCCATGGTTCTGATTGCCTGTAATAAGAAAGCAATACCAGTTATTACAAGCCGTACAACATCCCCCTCGGATCCTGTTAAACAAATAGCTGATATAAAGCCTGATATGGAAATCGGTAAAAAAATATTTACCAATCGTTGTGGCCGTTGTCATGATTTACCCAAGCCCGACCAATACACTCCCCAACGTTGGGATGGTATCTTATCATATATGATTCCAAGAGCAAGACTGGATGATGAGCAGGGCATTCATGTTACGGCTTACCTGAAAGCAAATGCAGCTAAGTAACTTTTACTGATTGTAATTTCTTTATCCGTCGGTTCATCACATAAAACCAGGCAGGTGGAAATAAAGATAGTATCATCATGCCCGGATACCCGGTAGGCATTTGAGGTGACGCATCATGATGGCGGAGTACCTGGTATTTACGGCTGGCAAGATAGTGGTGGTCACTATGACGGCTGAGTTCAAACAGCATTAACCTTCCAATTACATGATCGCTGTTCCAGCTATGTTCCGGCATGGCTCTTTCGTATCTACCGTCCCCGGTTGGCTTTCGTTGTAGCCCATAGTGTTCAATATAGTTTACGGTTTCTAATAGTAGAATGCCAATCATTGCAGCAGCGAGGAAATAGAGCAATACTAATCCGCTAAATACAAAGAATATTAATCCAATAAATGCAAGTTGAATTATAGAATATTGAATCATTTCATTATATAAAGAAAATACCGGTTTCCCTTTCTTTCTTACTTCATCATTGGCAATATGCCATGCACTGATATAGCTGAAGATGATTGTACGAAAATAAAAAGTGTAAACCGGCTCTCCATATCTTGCACTACTTGGATCTTCGGGTGTGGCCACTCTTTTGTGATGTCCTTTATTATGTTCTGTAAAAAAGTGCATATAAAGAGAAGTAAGTAATAAGGCCTTAGCTAAAGCCTGCTCAAACTTATTTATCCGATGCCCCAGTTCATGGCCTACATTGATGCCAAAAGTGCCACATAGCAAGCCCATCACCCATATACGGCCGGCAATATCAGCCCCTGTCATTTCATCCTGCGACATTGCCAGCAAAAATTTCACCAGCAATGAATATTGAAGGATCACAATAAGGAATAATAAGTAGTCATATGTCCTGTCTTTTTTCGCCAATTCTTCTTCAGCAGCAGTCATATTTGCATCCACAGGCTTTAATATCAACTCTGTAAGCGGAATTATTATCCATGCCCATATTAATGGTAACCATACTTGCCAGCCAGTTGTACTAAAAGACCAAAAGGCTCCGCAATAAATTACAAGTGGTAAAAGGTATTTAAGGGCTCTGACGCTCATATTCGTTCAAATTTAAAAAATAACAAGCTTTGTTTAACGTTTTACGTCTATTATTCTGGCCCGATTTTTAAACTTAGTACCTTCATAAAAGTCTGAAACTAAAATGTTAACCTCATGCCGTTGACGAACCAAACAAAAAACCAGCACCTGATGTGGCGTGCCGGTTTCGGCCCTGCCGTGGAGCAACTTGCCGATCTTTCCAAATATACCCCCAAACAGTTTTTTAGAGCCCTGGTTAAAGCATCGGATAAGAAACCTGAATATGTGAATGTAGCTGATGATTACCTGCAGGGTCTTTACATGGGTATTGAAGAAGTAGGCCGTCAACAACAGCGAAAAGAGCTGACCGCTGATGAAAGGAAAATGGTGCAACAAAAAAACAGGGATGGTATTCGAAACCTTAATATTTTCTGGTTGCATGAAATGGTGAACAGCTCATCACAACTACGGGAAAAAATGGCTTTCTTTTGGCATGGACATTTTGCCTGTCGCAACGTAAATATTTTTTTTCAACAGGGATTGTTAGATGTAATAAGAAGAAATGCACTTGGCAATTTTGGTACATTATTAAAGGAGGTTTCAAAGAATGCCGCCATGCTGAATTTTCTGAATAATCAGCAAAACCGTAAAGACCACCCTAATGAAAATTTTGCCCGGGAAGTGATGGAATTGTTTACACTCGGCAGGGGAAATTATACAGAGCATGATGTAAAAGAGGCGGCAAGGGCTTTCACAGGCTGGAGTGCAACCATAAAAGGCGATTATATTTTCCGAAAAGGACAGCATGATTTTGGAAGTAAGACAGTGCTTGGTAAAACCGGAAATTTTGATGGCGGTGAAGTATTGGATATTTTATTGCAACAAAAGGAAACCGCAACATTCGTTACTAAGAAGTTATATAAATTTTTGGTGAATGAACAGGTGGATGATGCTAAAGTAGAATGGTTGGCTGACCGGTTTTATAAAAATGAATACGATATCTCCAAATTATTAGAAGATATTTTTACCAGCGATTGGTTTTATCAAGAGAAAAATATTGGTGTAAAAATTAAATCTCCTGTAGAGTTGCTGGCAGGTATTCAACGGATGTTGCCAATGAAATTTGAAAGAGAAGAAGCGTTATTGCTTATTCAGCGGTCACTGGGACAATTGCTTTTTTATCCGCCGAATGTGGCAGGATGGCCCGGTGGTAAAAACTGGATCGATAGTTCCACTTTAATGATGCGGATGCGGATACCCCAGATGCTTGATGAAAAGGATGAGTTTAATATAAAACCTAAGGACGATGATGACCAGATGATGGGTCGAAAGGATAATAACGAAGATCCGAAAGCAACAGCAATGAAATCATTGAGCCGCCTGAACAAACCCATCCAGGTTGATATTGATTGGTCATTGTACACGAAGAATTATGAATCTGTTCCAAGAGAATCATTACTGGCAAATATCACAGGGATTTTACTCCAGGCAAAAAGCAGGGTAAGTCCTGATTTGATAAAACAATTTTCTGACCAAACGGGAAGGGAGAATTTTATTAAAACGGCAACGCTGCAGATTATGAGTACGCCGGAGTATCAATTGTGTTAACTACGAAGCAGGAAGTAAGAGGTACGAATGGCGTACTTATTACTTCGTAATTCTAAATTGTTTAAAGATGTATATCAAACGTAAAGAATTCATTCAAATCGGTTCGCTGGCAACGGCTTCAATGTTATTACCAAAATTCCTGAAAGCATTTGAAGGACAAACGATGGTGCCGCTAGGCAACAAAGTAGTAGTGATATTGCAACTGAGCGGTGGAAATGATGGCCTGAACACGGTAATACCGGTACGGAATGATTTGTATTATAAAGCAAGACCAAGATTAGGAATTACAAAAGACAAAGCGTTGTCGCTAACGGATGAGGTTGGCTTGAATCCGGCATTGACTGCTTTTAAAGAATTATATGATGATGGTAGCCTGAGTATCATCAACAGTGTTGGGTATCCTAATCCCGACCGTTCTCACTTCCGCAGTATGGATATCTGGCATACGGCCAGCCAGAGCAGTGAATACTGGAATAATGGCTGGGTAGGACGCTACCTGGATGCTCAATGCAAAGGATGTGATAAGCCGACACAGGCTATTGAGATTGATGATATACTTAGTCTTGCTTTGAAAGGAGATAATATAAAAGGTATTGCTGTAAAAGACCCAAGACGGTTATACGGAACTGCCAATGAAAAATTCTTCAAAGAAGTAATGAAGAACCATAAGCAGGAGGCCGGAGAACAATCGGCCGACTACTTATATAAGACAATGGCTGAAACATTATCTTCTGCAGATTATATTTTCCAGCAAAGCAAAATGCATCCAACAAAAGCAGAGTACCCGAAATCGGATTTGGGTAACAGTATGAAGACGATCGCTTCCCTGATCTTTTCTGAAATCAATACCAAAGTGTATTATGTATCGCTGGGAAGTTTCGATACACATATCAACCAGGAAGGGCAGCAACAGCGTTTGTTTACGGAAATGAATGATGCAGTAAAAGCATTTGTAAAAGATTTGAAAGCTAACAACCGCTTTGATGATGTGATGTTATTCACCTTCTCAGAATTTGGAAGAAGGGTGGCACAAAATGCAAGCAATGGTACCGATCATGGTACTGCTAACAATATGTTTTTAATCAGTGGAGGGTTAAAACAAAAAGGGCTGATCAATGAATTACCCAACCTTGCTGACCTTGATGAGGGGGATTTAAAATATAAAGTGGACTTTAAAAATGTGTATGCCACGGTACTCAATAAATGGCTGAAGGCAAATGATAAGGAAATACTGGCGAAGCAATATGAGTATCTGAACTTTATTTAAAGCGAACAAAATTTTAAGCAGGCAGACAGCTTTTAAAAACTGCCTGCCAATTTACATTTCTTGCTAATAAAAAGGCCACGAAAAGATAAATTCTTCGTGGCCTTTTTGTTTATTTTGTATTTAGATTTTCTTCGTCTTCTTTGTCGCAATTTTATAAAGTATATACCCCATTAACACAAAGAAAGCAACACCAAGCCACTTATATCCTTCGTTGCCTAATCCCTGTGTTAAACGATGTTCAGCATTTACTTTGCCGAGGCTGCTATTAATACTTGGGATGGATGACAGAATGGCGACCAACACCCCGGCCAATGCACCACCTGCAACTAAGCCGGTGGCAAATAAATTGCCTTTACCGAGGTCTTCTTCTTCGGCGGATACCTTTATATTTTTCTTTTTTTGCCTCCATTCAACAATTCCCCTGATAGCCCCCCCGATAAAAATAGGTAGTGTGGTTGATAGCGGCAGATAAATACCAATTGCAAAACTCAATGCCTTTATACCACAAAGTTCCATTACAATGGCAATGAAGACTCCCACTAATACAAACTGCCAGTCAAGATTGAAAGAAAGAATTCCTTTTATCAATGTCGCCATTAATGTTCCCTGTGGTGCAGGATATGTATCTGTACCTATTGCATGTTCAATACCCTGTGCTGCCATGGCTGCAGTTGGGGTATCTAAAATTTTGATAGTAGCACCGATTGCTAATGATGAAACAATGGCACCAACAAATAAAGCAATCTGCTGATATTTAGGAGTCGCTCCAACAAGATATCCGGTTTTTAAATCTTGTGATGTTGCCCCGGCATTAGCAGCGGCAATACAAATCATACCGCCGACAACTAAAGCCATAGGCTCATAGACATGGCCGGTCCATTTCACAGCAATAAAAATCAAACAGGTTCCCATTAAAGTAGCAATTGTCATTCCACTGATAGGATTATTGGATGAACCGATAATACCCACTATTCTTGATGATACAGTAACGAAGAATGCTCCGAAAATGATAATTAATAAACCTAATAACAGCTTGCTGCCAATATTTGCCCCGGGAATTAATGTTCCCGGCATCAAAGCAATTACCGCTAAAAGAACGAGGCTGCCGATACCCACCACTTTCATAGAAAGGTCTTTTTCTGTTCTTGGTACATCAACCTTTGCAGCAGCATCACCTTTTTTTAATGAACCGATACTTCCTCTAAAAGAAGAAATAATTGTAGGAATAGTTTTTATAAGAGTAATAAAACCGCCAGCAGCAACTGCACCAGCACCAATCTGTCTTATATATGCCCGATAGATAGCAGCAGTCCAATCATCAAAACCTTGTGTAGCAGGATTCCACCCACCGGGGCCACCCGCTGTATTTATATCTTTGAGATAACCAAGTTTAGCTAATTGTGATGCAATAACTCCTCCGTTGTCGTTTAATAGACTAGCCAATAAAGGAATAAACACAAACCAGCTTAACACACCCCCTGCTACCAACACCCCGGCAATTTTTGGCCCTATGATATAGCCCACCCCCATGTACTCCGGAGTAATCTCACTACTGACTCTAGCCGATGGAAAAATTTTATTGGTTTGTTTAGTAAAAAAGTAGGGTGCTTCATGTATGACATGAAATATTTTTTGCAACATAGCATAAAGAAATGCAAAGCCTAAACCCATGAAGGCTGTTTTGGCAAAATCACCACCTTTCTCACCAGCTTTTAATACGGAAGCACAGGCTGTTCCTTCGGGGTAAGGTAAGGTAGCATGTTCTTGTACAATTAATGAACGACGAAGTGGAATCATCATCAGTGTTCCCAAAATACCACCGAATATGGCGAGTATTAATATAGTGAAGTAATTAAAAAAATTGGCACTATCGGGATTGCTTAGAAATAAAAAGCCTGGTAGAGTAAAAACAACACCGGCAGCAATACTTTCTCCCGCACTTCCTGTTGTTTGAATAATATTGTTTTCCAGAATGGTTGTCTTCAAAAACTTTCTACCCAATGTGATAGCTAATACTGCAATGGGAATGGATGCGGAAACAGTCAGCCCTGCTTTCAATGCAAGATATACAGTAGAAGCACCAAAGATGATTCCGAATACGGCACCTGTTAAAATAGATTTAATAGTTAACTCGGCCATTTTTGTTTCAGCAGGCACAAAAGGTTTGAAATTGTTTTTTTGTTCGGCCATAGCAGAAGTTTTTGTTAATGGGAAGATATGAAAAAAGGTGACGAAAACTATTCGTCACCTTTAACATTATAAAAGAAAATATTAGTTGACTCCTTTCTCTTTCATCACTTTATTCAGCCATCGAAGCAATATGAATAAAAATATAGCAGCGGCGCCCAATAAAATAAAGTTCAACCAGAAATAGCTGGCCTTATTATCATACTCATCCCACTTACTGGCAAGGATACCGCTGAGTTTATTACCAATAGAAGTTGATAAAAACCAACCTCCCATCATAAGCGAGGTGATACGAACCGGACTTAGTTTGGAAACTAATGATAATCCCATCGGGCTAAGGAATAATTCACCAATAGTAACAACACCATAACTGCCAATCAGCCACCATACACTTACCTTGTCTGCACCATTATTTCCAACTTTTACAGCGGCTATCATTACCAGCACTGATAATGCGGAAATTAATAGTCCGAAAGCTATCTTGGTTGGGGTAGAAGGTTCTTTTCCTTTTCGGCGCAGCCAGGTAAAAAAGGCAACGACCAATGGCGTTAATACGATTACCCAAAAAGGATTAATAGATTGACTGAGGCTCGGCAGCCATGCTTTTACTACTTCACCTTCTTTCGGCAATTTTTCCGGAGGAATATTTTTAAAGTAAGAAGGATAACCCAGTTCTTTCACTTCTTTTCCATCTACTTTTATTTTGCGGAACTGGCTGTCGATTTTTACAACACTATCAAGTTTGTAGGTTGTGTTAACAGGTTTATCAGTTTGTTTTAATGTAGAAAGAAATCCGCCAAATGTTCCACTTACTTCCCTGTCGGTATAGCGGCTGGCCCAGGTGTTTAATGCCGAACCGTTTTGTTTAAAGATGGCCCAGAATAATATCACTACCGCAAAGATGGAAAGCATGGCACCCATAGCCGGTCTTTCTTCTTTACTGCTTCTTACTAATAAGGCTGCATAAAATATCAATACTGGAATACAGGCAAAGATGAAAGCATCTGTAGAGTTGGAATCAAAAATATAACCGCTTGTACCCTTAATAAACCATCCAATAACGCCAAAAATGATCGAAGGAAATATTACCAAGGCCAATATTTTCCAAAGCGGCATATCTCCCGGTTGTAATGGCTTTCTCACATCATATTCTTTGTAATGTTTGGTGCCAGTAATAAAAGTGATGACGCCGATAAACATCCCCACACCTGCGGCGGCAAAAGCAGCACCCCATCCGATAGTGGTATATAATGCAGCACCAAAAAAATTACAGACAAAGGCGCCGATATTAATGCCCATGTAAAATATATTGTAACCTTCATCTTTCTGGTGCATATGTTGTGGTGTGGAATAGACGTTTCCAAGTAGTGTGGAAATATTGGGCTTGAAAAAACCGTTACCAACTATTACCAGCGCCATGGATACATACAGCATTGTTTCGTTATGAATACCCATGGTACAATAACCAGCACCCATGAGTATACCGCCCATAATAATTGAACGGCGGTAACCGAGATATCGGTCTGCAATTAAGCCACCCAGGAAGGGTGTGAAGAACACCAATGCAATGAAAGTGCCGTACAGGCTGGCCGAATCTTTTTCATCCATATTAAAACCCTCCACAGAGTCTTTCAGGTAGAGGGTAAAGATGCCAATCATCAAGTAGTAACCAAACCGTTCCCACATTTCAGAAAAAAATAAGAACGGCAATGCTTTTGGGTGTTTCTTCCACATAATCAGAGAATTTAAGCTATTAAGATAATGAAAATGGGGTTAGAGAAAATAAAAAACCCCGATGAACTACCGGGGTTTGAATAAGCGTTTAATTTGATTATACTGCAGAGCCTGTTTTGTCTTTTACGATCTTGTCCAATGATTTTACACGGGAGAAAATCAATAAGCCACCCAATATCGCCGCAATGGCAATAATGCCGAAGAATATTCTCTTGTCATGCATACTATCCCATGAACTGGCCATTACACCGGCAACCTTTCCGCCGAGAGATGTGGAAATAAACCATCCTCCCATCATCAGGGCTGTTAGCCGTTGCGGTGCTAGCTTCGATACAAAGGATAAACCAATAGGGCTTAAGCAAATCTCACTAACGGTGAAAATTCCATAAGTAAGGAATAGCCACATGGAACTCGTCTTGTGAGTGTATATACTTGGTACAGACATTACTGCGAACACCATTACCAATGCACTCAAACCCGCAATGATAAGGGCCCAGGCGAATTTACTGGCAGTACTAATTGGTTTTCCCCGTCGGACCCTCCATGCAAAAAATAAAATGAGCAGCGGTGTAAAGGCAACTATAAAGAATGGGTTAATGGATTGAAATAATTCAGTGTTGCCAACTTTGGAAACGCCATTGGCTGGCCATTGGTCCTTGGGCATATTAGCAAAATAAGGATCAGGTCCCATTGTTTTTATAGCATTTCCTGAATCATCCGTTACTACCCGCATATAATTATCGAGGCTATCCACTTGTTGTGGCCGGGTCTCCAGATTTTGCAAAGTGTACACGGCATCAGCAGGGGCTTCCATGAATTGGGGAATGGATCGGTCTGTATGTGATTCTGCCCAAATCGTTAATCCAGTTGAGTTTTGGTTATAAATGGTCCAGAATATGATAGATACTGCGAATACAAATAATAATGCACCGATTCCTTTTTTGTCTTCCCCTTTTTCTTTTCTCCAGAGAGTAACATAGAAAAAGATTACCGGTACACAAGCAAGAATGAAAGCATCAGACGAATCACTGCCGAAAATATTACCGGGAATAATCCAACCAAGTGCAGCAAATACGATCATTGGTGCGAATACCGAGCCCAATATTTTTGATGTGGGCATATCACCTGACTGCATCGGCCGTTTTACATCATATTCTTTTATATGTTTTAAATTAATTGCCAGGGCGATTAAGCCGATTATTAAACCAACACCGGCTGCTGAAAATGCAGCCTGCCACCCAATCTGGTTACGAAGAATGGCCGCTATGAAATTGCAAAAGAAGGCACCAATATTAATACCCATGTAAAAGATATTATACGCATTATCTTTTAAAGGTCTTAGATCTTCCCTGTTATACATATTACCCAATAGGGTAGAAATATTAGGTTTAAAAAAACCATTCCCGACAATGATCAATCCCATAGATATATAGGCAGTGTAGTCTCCTGGCAAGGCAATGGTGAGATATCCTGCCGCCATTAATGTGCCTCCAATAAAAATAGATTTAATATATCCGAGGTAGCGGTCTGCAAGTAAACCACCAATGAAGGGGGTTAAATATACCAATGCGATAAAGGTACCTACCACATCCGTCCCCATTGCCCTTGGCAATCCTTTTCCTGAGCCATCTGTGAGAAACAATAATAATATACCCACCATCAGGTAGTAACCAAACCGTTCCCACATTTCTGTAAAGAATAGTACATATAATCCTTTGGGGTGCTTGCCGAGATTTGCAGGTTGATTCATACAGATTTTTTTAGTTGATAAATCAGAGGCCTTTATTAGAGCAACCAAAATACAGAAATTTAATCACCCAATAACTTTTCCTGTATTTTTTAATGGATACACCCGATATTCGCAACACACTAAAATCCAGCGGACAAATCAACTATGCGCATCCTTTTATTAGGCTCCGGAGGCAGGGAACATGCTTTTGCCTGGAAACTAACGCAAAGTCCCCTTTGTGAAAGTCTCTTTATTGCTCCCGGCAATCCCGGTACTGCAAAATGCGGTACAAACCTTCCCTTCCCTGTTACCGATTTTGAAGCTATCAAACAAACTTGTATTGATAAAAAAATTGACCTTGTTATTGTTGGCCCGGAAGAGCCGCTGGTAAAAG
The DNA here is from genome assembly GCA_943371565.1 of Chitinophaga pinensis. Classification (GTDB taxonomy): domain Bacteria; phylum Bacteroidota; class Bacteroidia; order Chitinophagales; family Chitinophagaceae; genus JJ008. Next base: position 44,916 of record CALRVH010000006.1, read on the forward strand.
GGGTTACCGATTTTATTATCAATGACCCGGCATTAAAAAATATTGATGTGATAGGCCCCGATAAAAACGGCGCACAACTGGAAGGAAGTAAAGCCTTTGCCAAAGCTTTTATGATGCGCCATAATATTCCTACGGCGGCATATAAAGAATTTACATTGGAAAATTATGAGGAAGGCGTAGGCTATTTGAAAAATCATGAATTGCCTATTGTGATGAAAGCCGATGGATTAGCTGCCGGTAAAGGGGTAGTGATTTGTGAAAACCACCTGGAAGCAATTGCTGAATTTGAATTGATGATACAGCGGGCCAAATTTGGCGAAGCTGGAAAAAGAGTGGTAATAGAACAATTCTTACAAGGAGTTGAAATGTCTGTTTTTGTGTTAATGGATGGAAAGAATTATGTGATACTACCAGAGGCAAAAGATTATAAAAGAATTGGTGAAGGCGATACCGGGCCTAATACAGGTGGCATGGGCGCCGTAAGCCCTGTTCCATTTGCGGATAATTTGTTGATGAAGAAAATTGAAGAAAAAGTTATTAAGCCAACAGTGGATGGCTTGCAAAAAGAAGGATTGGAATACCGGGGCTTTATCTTTTTTGGATTTATGATCGTAAAGGATGAACCATATATGATTGAATACAATTGTCGCATGGGTGATCCGGAGACCGAAGTTGTAATACCCCGGTTAAAAAATGACCTGGTTGAATTATTTGCTGCAGTAGCCACTCAGCAATTGGATAAAATAAAAATTGTGACAGACTCCAGAACTGCCTGCACCGTAGTAGCAGTAAGTGGCGGCTACCCTGGTGAGTATGAAAAAGGGTATATAATTAATGGGCTGGATGATATTAATCCAACGGATAGTATGTTGTTTCATATGGGTACCACTGAAGAAAAAGGTAAAATAGTAACAAGCGGTGGTCGTGTTTTTTGTATTACTTCATATGGCAAATCGGTTTTTGATGCCGTGGAAATTTCAAAAGATGAAATGCAGAAAGTTTCTTTTACGGAAATGAACTACCGTACTGATATCGGGTACGAGTTTCCTTAAGTATTATGAAGGAAGATTACATTTGCACAAATACTTGCCATGGCTAATGATGTTCATTATCACGACTACCTGCAACTAGATAAAATTCTTGCGGCACAATCTCCGGAAAGTGATAAGCATAATTTGCCTGCACATGATGAGATGTTATTCATTATCATTCACCAGGCCTATGAACTTTGGTTTAAGCAACTACATCATGAGGCTGATTCTGTCGTTGGTATTATGAGTAAACCGGCATTGAATGATAATTCACCTGAATTGCAAACTGTTGTTCACCGTCTCAATCGTTGCGTTACTATATTAAGGGTATTGGTTCACCAGATCGATATAATGGAAACAATGACGCCGATGGATTTTCTCGACTTCAGGGATATGCTCCGTCCAGCCTCGGGCTTTCAAAGCTGGCAATTCAAGGAACTGGAAGCTAAACTGGGATTGAAATTCGAAGAAAGGCACGGCAAGGAATATTATACAGCGCAGCTAAGAACAGAACATGTAGATATTATCAAGAAAGCAGAAGGGGGAAAATCTTTATTACAGCTATTAAATGGCTGGTTGGAAAGAATGCCTTTTTTAAAAGAGGGGGCAGATAGTTCTTTTTGGGAAAACTATAAACAAACTTACCGGGGCAGCCTTGCTGAAGCAGAAAAAAATAATATAGCCGGCTTTGAAGAAATATTTGGAGACGCATCATCAGTGGTTAATCGTACTTTATCTCCGGCTGCTTGCCGGGCCGCATTATTTATCATGTTGTACCGCGGCTATCCGTTGTTACAATTACCGTTTCAATTATTGAATTGTTTGCTGGAAATAGATGAACAGCTGAGCTCATGGCGATACCGCCATATGAACATGGTACACCGGATGATTGGAACAAGGATCGGAACAGGAGGCAGTACCGGTAAAGATTATCTCAAAGCTGCCGCCGACAAGCATTATATCTTCCGGGAAATTGCACAACTCAACAGCTTTCTCATTGAAAGAAGAAAATTGCCGTCGCTACCACCAGATATTGAAAAAGAACTTGGTTTTGTTGCGGCTTAAAAGAATCTGGCCTGTCCATCAAATGTTCTGTAAGGGTTACTAAAAAAGCGGTCCACCACTTTATTAAAATCATCTTTATACACTACAGGAGTGCTATGTCCTGACCCGGGCAAGATCCATAAATATGATTTGGGGATATTCTTATAGATGAGCATAGTATGTTCTTCTTTTATCACATCATGATCGCCGCCGATAACCAATGTGGGACAAGCTATTTTTTGTAGATCTGTAAGGGGTATATGTGGTTGTTCTGCTAAAAGCTTGTACAACTTTAGTGCACTTTTTTCCTGGTCGTTTTTATCAGATTTATTTTTTAATTCAGTTAAGGCAGGTATAACCATATCCCAGATTAATTGCGGTACCGCAGTTGTATCCGGCACCAGGTTAGCGCCGGTAACGGCCATTTTTTTTACTTTTTCGGGATGACGGATGGATAATAACAACCCATTAATACCACCATCGCTCCAGCCGATAACATAAGCTGAATCTATCTTCATAGCGTCAAGTAACGCAGCATAATCATCGGCCATCATTTCATAACTCAGACTATCACCATTATCTGTTGATTTGCCTTGAGCCCGGCTATCGGCAACAATCACTTTATATTTCTTACTGAAATACGGAATCTGGTAAACAAAGTTGTTAATGGAGCCGCCATTACCATGGATAATTAAAAGTGGTTTTCCGGTCCCATACACTTCACAATACATCTTAAAACCACGGATATCATAATATTTCCCGGCTACTTTGTTTTTGCCATAAGGACTTTTGGGATCATTCATCAGCTTCTGGAAATCATCGGATATTTTTCTCAGGTCTTGTGCTGTTGCAATGGTGACCAAAAACAAACTAAGAATAAAAAGGGCAATAATTTTTTTCATACCAGCTATTTGTAACAAGATATGAAAAAGAAAAATGCCATGATTTTCAGGTCATGGCATCTTTACAGATAAAGAAAAGATATATTAAAAAGTGTAACGGATACCAAGTCCACCCCAGCTTCCTACAAAACCCCGGTTGTCTCCGAATTCAAAAGAAGGCTGCCAGTCTAATGACATATTGATGGGGGCTTTTTTAAATTTATAATCTAGTCCAAGTACTCCATCTAAACCAATAAAAGCACCATCACCATATTTTGTATTATAGATACCCACATGGGCTCCCGGTCCGATATACCACTGTAATCCACCAGCATCACTTATCGGGCTGTGAATTTCATATAAACCAGTTATTCTTGTTCCCCTGCTCCAGAAATAACCAATAAGCTCTACGGCATTCTTAGTACTTACAAAATGTTTAAATGAAATACCGCCGCCATCCCAGACTTTTACACCTAATGCGGTTTTGTAGGAGGGGCTGTTACTGCTTTTACTCTGGCCGAATACAATTGTCGCAACGAATAGTGTTGCTGAAAGCACAAATACTTTTCTCATAAAATTTTTTTTTCTACATATGGTGAATGTTGATATACGGTTGCAGAAAAGCCAGAATTGTGCCAATTTTTTTCGAAAATTTTTTTTTATCCGGTCGGATGTTTTTTTACACCAAAATTGGAGAGATAAAATATAACAATAATGGTGGTTAAGGCAGGAGTGATGAATGTATAAAAGCTTCCAAAGTACGACCATAAAGCTCCGGCGATAATGCTGGCTAATAAGGCACAGATACTTTCGCAACTTGTATAAAAGCCAATGGCAGTTGCTGTATTTTCCTTGTGTGCAAGATTGGTGATCCAGGCTTTGATCACACCTTCTGTTGCTGCAGCATAGATGCCATAAATTGCAAAAAGTATAAATATTACTGAAACCGAAGGCGTGAAAGCAAACCCGCCATATACAATGGCAAATAAAATAAAACCTGTAATGATGAGTTTTCGGGGGCTGAATTTGTCTGCGAGTATGCCCATCGGGTAGGAAGCAATTGCATATACAAGATTATAAAAGATATAAGCTGCAATGGTAATTGTATCAGCATTGAATGTTACGCCCATTACAGATAATGTTTGTTCGCCTATAGTTTCTCTTGTGATCAATAATAAAAAAATATCAGAGCTATTGAAGAGTGCAAAAAATAAAAGACCCGGAACTATTTTTCTGAATTCCGGTGTGGCTACCTTCCAGTATTTGAAGTAGGAAAGAAAATTTCCTTTTCCCAATGTAGAGACGGGTAGTTTTTTTTCTTTCAACAAAAAAATCAGCAGTATAGAAAGGATGCCGGGAATAAAGGCGAAATAAAAAAGCGTTTTATAATCGCCGGGATATACATATAAAAATAATAATGCCACGACAGGTCCGATGGATGCTCCAACCGTATCCATGGCACGATGAAACCCAAATACTCTTGCTTTTGTTTCTTTAGTGGCTTCTTGTGAAAGCAATGCATCTCTTGCTGCCGTACGAACTCCTTTGCCTAATCTGTCAACTGTTCGTACAAAAAATATCCAGAGTGGATAGGTGAATGTTGCCATCAATGGTTTTGAAATAGTGCTTAGTAAATAGCCAAGTTTTACAAATGGTAACCGTAAACCTTTTTCATCACTTAATTTTCCAAAATAACCTTTGCTGATACCCGCAGTAAAATTCACGACACCTTCTAATATGCCGATTAAGAAAACAGAGAAGCCGATGTCTTTTAAATAAGCCGGTATCACCGGGTACAACATTTCGCTTGCTACATCAGCAAGCAAACTCACGACAGACAAAACCAAAACTGTTCTGGAAATGATTCGCATACATTGAAGTTAACCGATTTTTTTTCTATGATAACAGTAACAACTTAGCGATTGCGATGCACAAAACTGTCGCTTCCGTATTTACTGATAATTTCTGAAGATTACTACCGTAAAAATTCTTTTAACCACAATTTCTCAAAATGACCAACTTAAAAAAAATCCTTATCTGGCAAGGTTTTGCTTTGATAATTCAAATTATTTCCTCCACCTTTGCCGTTAACCTGCCTGCCGGTAGGCAGGTAAATCCAAAAAAAATTAATGGGACTTTTTAACTGGTTTACACAAGAAATTGCCATCGACCTGGGTACTGCCAATACCCTCATTATACATAACGACGAAGTAGTGGTGAACGAACCCAGCATTATTGCCCTTAACCGCAATAATCCTAAAGAGGTGTTGGCGGTTGGTAAGAAGGCATTGATGATGCATGAAAAAACCCACGAAAGTATCCGTACTGTTCGACCGCTGAAAGACGGTGTGATAGCCGATTTCAACGCAGCGGAGCTGATGATCCGGGAACTGATCAAATTGGTTTATCCCAAGAAAAAATTGTTTCCCCCTAGCTGGCGGATGATGATTTGTATACCTTCCTCAATTACAGAAGTAGAGAAAAGAGCGGTTCGGGACAGTGCTGAACAAGCTGGTGCCAAAGAAGTGTACCTGATCCATGAGCCAATGGCCGCCGCTTTGGGTATTGGTATTGATGTGGAAGAACCTGTTGGTAATATGATTATTGATATTGGCGGAGGAACCACCGGTATTACAGTGATAGCCTTAGCTGGTATCGTTTGTGACCAATCTATCCGTATAGCCGGTGATGAATTTACGGCTGATATCATGGAAGCTCTCCGACGCTACCATAGCCTGCTGATCGGGGAAAGGACAGCCGAGCAAATCAAAATACAGGTAGGTGCGGCAATGAAAGAGATTGATAACCCCCCCGACGATTTTCCGGTAAATGGCCGTGACCTTGTAACGGGTATTCCCAAGCAAATAATGGTTAGCTACCAGGAGATAGCGGAGGCATTAGATAAAAGCATTTTCAAAATTGAAGAAGCTATCCTGAAAGCACTGGAGCAAACTCCTCCGGAACTGGCCGCAGACATCTATCGTCGTGGCTTATACATTACCGGCGGTGGTGCCTTATTGAGGGGGCTTGATAAGCGATTGGCTAATAAGATCAAATTACCGGTACATATTGCCGACGATCCACTGAAGAGTGTGGTACGGGGAACCGGTATTGCCTTGAAGAACTACGACAGGTATCCATTTGTAATGAGATAAACAAAAGGCCAGGGTACAGGGAACAAGCAGTGAAGTCCTTGTACCTTGCACCTTGAATCTTGTGCCTTAATCAATGCGTAATATATTTCTCTTCATTCGCCGTTACAGAACATTCTTCACTTTCCTCATATTACAGGTGGTGGCATTATGGTTTTTGTTTAACTACAACCGCTTTCACCGGGCTAAATTTTTGGGAGTAGCCAATGAAATGTCCGGCCGCATTAATACACAGTATAACAAAGTAGAGGATTATTTTACCCTCAAGGCAGAAAATCAACGGGTCCACCGGCTCAATGATTCCTTACTGAACCTGCTACCCCGCAATTTTATCCGCAGGGATACATCGGTACAGGTAATACAGGATTCTGTTCTTTATGACACATCAGGAAGCTATCGAAGGTATTTTTCAAGACCGGCAACCGTTGTGTATAATACTGTCAATGCACAGAAGAATTATTTCCAGATCAACAGGGGTGCTAACCAGGGAATAAAAGATAATATGGCAGTGGTAAGCTCTGATGGAAGTGCAGCTGGGATAGTGGTAAATGTAAGCGGCAACTTTAGCCAGGTAATGAGCCTGTTGCATGTGCAGAACACAGTAAGTGCATCGCTAAAAAGGAGTGGCGATTTTGGCACGGCTGAATGGGACGGAAAAGACCCCCGCTATTTGGTATTAAAGCGGATTCCCAAAACGACAGAAGTGAAAAAGGGAGACACCGTACTTACCAGTTCTGTATCGTTCAATTTTCCACCCGGTTATATGGTAGGCACTATTTCCGATATTCAATTGGATAATACCAATGGCATGTATGTGCTGAAGGTGAAGACATCGGCCAATTTTTACAACCTGCAACAGGTGCATGTAATTGAAAACCTGGAATACAACGAACAGATAAAGCTCAATGCTGATACAAAAACAAAAATTGAGCAAGCCAAAAAGAACGTTAAGTGAGTGATTTTTTAAGAAACATATTACGGCTGGCAGTTTTTATCCTTTTACAGGTGTATGTGTTGAACAAGATTCCTCACCTGCACAAGTTTATCACTCCGTATATATATTACCTGTTTATCCTGTGGTTACCATTTTCTGTTTCCAGGATGTGGTTGCTGATCATCGGGTTCTTGACCGGACTGATCCTGGATTATTTTATGATGACACCCGGTTTGCATGCCGCAGCTTGTTTACTGATCGCCTACGTAAGACCCTTTGTCATCAACATTCTTACTCCAAAAGACACATCGGAGTTTAATTACCGGGAGCCTTCTCCCAAAGCCATGCAATGGACACCATATGCTGTATATGTATTTATCCTTACCCTGCTTCATCATGGCTATATGGTTTTCCTGGAATGGCTTGATGTTGGAAATTTTCTTGACTTTATCATTAAAGTAATTGCCACAACCGGTATCAGTATGTTGCTGATTTTTACAGCCGAGCTTTTATTTCCAAGAAGATTAAAGTTCCGGACAAATACGGCGTAAAAAAATATTGAATACAACTGGAAGCCGCCAGAAAATTTTCTTAAATCAGATTTTATTTGCAAATAGATTTGGAAACGGTCTTTTGTAATTCGTACTTTGTATGCGAAACAAAAAATAATCTTTTCATACTTCCTATTTTATCCTTCTTACTTACTAAATGTCTGCGTTCAATCAATCAAGAAGCCGTGTAATCCGCCTTATTTTCTTACTTGCTTTTGTTGTCATCATTGCTCAATTATTCTATTTGCAGGTCGTTTCAGGCAAATTCAGCCAGATGGCAGATGATAATGCGATTCTCAGGAAAACGATCTACCCTCCGCGGGGCCTTGTTTTAGACAGAAAGAAGAACGCCATTCTTAAGAATGTACTTACCTATGATCTGATGGTGACACCCTCACAGGCAAAAGGAATTGATACTTTACTTTTTTGCCGGCTGATGGAGATCGATACATCCGAGTATAAAAAAAGGTTGGCAGCGATAAAGTTTAAAAATAAATCCTACCAGCCATCTGTATTTGAAGCATCGCTGACTCCACAGAAGTATGCGAGGATACAGGAAAATATCTGGCGGTTTCAAAATGGTTTTTATATACAGGAGCGGCCTATTCGTTCTTATCCTTATGATGCCGCCGCCAATATATTCGGATACCTGGGAGAAGTAGATACTAATTACCTGAAAAAGCATTCAGAGGAAGGTTATGTAAGCGGAGACTATGCTGGTATGACAGGGCTGGAAGCCAGTTATGAAAAAGCGTTAATGGGAGAGAGGGGAATGCAGGTGCTGATAAAAGATAATTTCAACCGTATCCAGGGCTCTTATGAAAAAGGTGCGATGGATGTTGAAGCCGTAGCCGGCAGCAACTTATATACAAGCCTTGATATCGAACTTCAGGAGCTCGGTGAAAAATTAATGAGTAATAAAGTGGGGTCCATTGTTGCTATTGATCCAAAAACAGGAAGTATTATTGCCATGGTAAGCAGCCCCACCTATGAACCCGGTTATTTGACAGGCCCGGAAAGACGAAAGCATTTTTCAGAATTATATACAGACCCCCGATTTCCATTGTTAAACCGGGCGGTAAATGCCAGTTATGCACCCGGTTCTACATTTAAAACACTGCAGGCCCTGGTTGGTCTTGGGGAGGGTGTTATTTCTACCACTACTACTTTCAGTTGTTCCGGGGCTTTCTATGGTTGTGGTAGTGGCAAGCCAATGGGCTGCTTGGATCCGGGCACTTATTATTTAAAGACAGGGATTACCCATTCCTGCAACACTTATTTTGCCAATGTGATGCAGCGGGTAATTAATAATCCTAAATATCCCAATGTGGACAGTAGTCTACGGGCATGGGATAATTATATGTATGCTTTTGGAATGGGACATAAACTAGGGGTGGATGTGCCAACCGAGCAAAAAGGAAATATTCCTACCCCTGAATATTTCAATAATCCTAAAAGATTTGGTCCGGGCAAATGGGGATTTTGCAGTTTTCGTTCTGTTAGTATCGGGCAGGGAGAGGTTACTGCCACTCCATTACAGGTAGCCAATGAAATGGCATATATCGCCAATAAAGGATGGTACTATATCCCACATATTGTTGATTCAATTGATGGCGGAGATAAGTTTGGCCTGCTTGATAAATACAAGCAAAAAATTATTCCAATTAATTTGGCAGACAGCATTTTTGAAGCGGTACATGATGGAATGCAGGGAGTAATGGAAAGTGGTACCGGTCGTGGTTCAAAAATACCCGGCATTGTTGTTTGTGGAAAAACCGGAACGGTAGAAAACTATGCCAATATAAAAGGGCAGTTAGTAAAACAACCCAACCACTCTTTCTTCTGTGCCTTTGCTCCGAGAGATAATCCGAAAATTGCCATTATGTGTGTCGTAGAAAATAGTGGCCGCTATGGAGGTACTTATGCAGGTCCTATTGTTAGTCTGATGATCGAGAAATATATTAATGACACCATTGATGCCAAACGCAAACCGCTGGAAGAAAGAATGGCAAGTATAAATCTTATACCACCAATAATGAAGCAAAAAATGCGGGCAAAAGATTCTTTACAAAAAGCAAAAGAGGAAGAAAAAATACTAACCAATGAACTGAAGAATATTAAGGATACTTTGAAATCTGAAGATAACCTGACCGAAGCGGAAATAAGGGCAGATAAAACTACCGATAGCAAACCACCAAGGGATACACAAAATAAAAAGCCGGTTAAAACAGATATGATTGCACCCGAAAAACCAAAAGAGTCCGGGATGAATAAAAAAGATACTGCAAGAAAGTAAATTCATGAACCAGAGAGACCCTGCCATATCAAAAGGAATAGACTGGAGCCTTGTCGGTATTTACCTGCTGCTGGTGACGATTGGCCTTACAGCAATCTTTGCCGCTACTTATAAAGAAGGGGATGCTGTTATACAAAGTTTTTTAAAATTCAAGACAGATTATAGTAAGCAGCTATACTTTTTGGGGATTGGGCTGGTACTTGGACTTTTGATATTATTGACAGACAGCAAATTTTTCTCTGCCACAGCCAACCTTGGATATGCATTGGGTATTTTTCTTCTTTTGCTGGTTTTCCCATTTCATTCTGCCATTAAAGGAACCGAATCCATTATAAAACTGGGGGCATTCAATTTTCAACCAGCAGAGTTTTGTAAAATATTCGTGGCGCTGGCGTTGGCGAAGTATCTCTCCAGGCCGGAGACTGATTTTTCCAAAACCCGTTCACAATTAATAGCCGCAGGTATTGCATTGTTTCCGGCAGCATTGGCCATTTTGCAAAAAGAAACAGGGCTGGCACTCGTTTTCTTTTCCTTTTTTATTGTTATGTACCGGGAAGGCCTGCCATCTATTATTTTGTTAGTAGGCTTTGCTATTGCAGCTTTGATTGTTGCTACAATAGTGATTGCTCCGGATACACTAGCTATTATCCTTACCGTCATTGCTGCCATTCTTATTTATATTTTCCGGCGACAGATAAAAAGACGGCGGCGTATCCTCACTACTATCATCTTTCTTTGGATACTCTGTGTGGGTATTCAGCGGTTTGCAGTGCCTTATATTTTTAAAAATATTTTACAAAAGCATCAGGTAGAACGTATCTATGATCTATTCGGTAAGGATAACCCTTATCTTAAAAAAGGCGAATCGGAAACTGCAGAAGAAACAAAAAAGAAAAAAGAAAGCGGAAGCAGTTATAATGTGCGGCAATCCAAAATTGCCATCGGCAGCGGAAGAGTTTTTGGTAAGGGGCTATTAAAAGCAACACAAACCCGGTACGATTTTGTACCGGAGCAACGAACTGATTTTATTTTTTGCACCGTAGGTGAAGGCTTTGGTTTTATGGGCAGTATAGTGCTTTTGGGATTATACCTCCTCTTGCTTTTCCGGATTGTTACCGTGGCAGAAAGACAGCGAAGTACATTCAGCCGTTGTTATGCTTATGGCGTTGCTGCAGTATTCTTTTTCCATATAGCGATTAATGTAGCAATGACTGTTGGCCTGGCACCGGTTATTGGTATTCCGCTTCCCTTTGTTAGCTATGGCGGTACTTCATTACTTACTTTCACAATCCTTCTTTTTGTTTTAATACGGCTGGATGCTGACAGGCAAATGGTTTTACGCTAATTTGCACCCATCAGCATTATGAAAATTATCCCACTTTCCGAAGGCACTTTTACTATTGATAAAACAAAATTATTTGTGCCATTCGATGACACTAAAGACAGCTTACATGCAAGATCAGCCGGCAGCCTGTTAGTAGAAGTTCAACCTTTTGTTGTTATTACTTCAAAAGATATTCTTTTGCTTGACACAGGGCTTGGATTTGAAAAAAATGGAACGCTGCAACTTCATCAAAACCTGATGGATGCCGGCATTAATCCATCCGAGGTAACTAAAGTGCTGATGTCGCATTTACATAAAGACCATGCGGGTGCTGTTGGAATAGAACGGGATGGTTTAGGCGGCCGTCTTTCTTTTCCCAATGCCACTTATTATGTGCAACGAACTGAGCTGGCTTTTGCTTTTGAGAAGGGATTTCCTTCTTTTATCACTGATGAACTTGTTTGTCTTCAAAACTCGGGGCAAGTAACCTTACTGGAGGGCAGCGGAACAATCGATGATTATATTCACTACGAGATCACAGGGGCACATTCACCACATCACCAGGTATTTTGGATTAAGGAAGAAGATAAAACGATTTTTTATGGAGCAGATGATGCGCCTCAGCTGCAGCAGATGAAACATAAGTTTGCTGCTAAGTATGATTTTAATGGAAAGAAAGCAATGGAATTGCGCCAGCAATGGTGGGAGAGGGGAGAAAAAGAAAAATGGACTTTCCTTTTTTACCATGATGTAAAAAATCCCATCTGGAGTTTTTAATGGAAACAAAATAGCCGGCTCTTGTGAGACGGCTATTTTGTTTCTATAAGACGAGGCTTAAAATATCTATCGTAAAATGATGGTTCTTGTTCTTCGTGGCGGTACCCGATCCCTCCTGTTTTCTTTAATTATCTGGATTGCTTCACGGCGGAAATCATCTTCGTACTTAAAAACCTTATTAGCCCGTTGTTCATCCATTATCTGTCTGAACTCACCCCGGTAGCGTAAACGGAGTTCAATAATCTTTTGTTGCAGAATCAGGCGATCAGTTTTATTTTGACGGTGTGTCTGTACAAATTCACGAAAATATCGGACAAAAATGGGAGTGAATTTATCAGTCTCTGCTCTTGAAAGTCCCAGTTTGCTTTGAATATATTCTTTCATTCTCTCCTGTATCTTACCACCATCCTGCGGAGGTTCTTCGGTTTGTGCAAATGCTGCAAAACCGGGGAGTAAGAATAAAAATAATATGAGTAACCACTTTTTCATTGTTTCTTAGTTTGTCATCAGGACATCCTGAATGTCTTCTGTTTGTTCCTGGAAATCTGTTAACTCTTCTTCAGAAATGCCCTTTAGCAAATCTTTTATTTCTGAATTAGTAGCCGGATTAGCTTGTACGGATTCTTCTCCGCTCAATCCTGCATCTATAAAATCCATCAGGTTGTCTTTTTGTGTTTCATCCATTTTCTTTACATCACGGCTAAGCTTAGCTAATGCTTTAACTCCGGGTTCTTTTTCACCATCCAGTAATAAAAAACCAGTTAGCGTAACTATCCCAACAACTACCGCAGCGGCTGCATAGCGGAACCATTTACGACTGGTAATAGCAATTACTTTTGCGACCGGTTTATTTTCCTCGTTATTTATGGGTGATGCAAATTGTTCAAAATATCCCTGTGGAACGGAATAAAGCATTTCTTTTTTCAAACCACTCAGCAATGGAGAAAGAGTTTCTAATTCTTCTTTTGCTGTTTGATAGTCGTTCCTTTCACGAACAGATTGCATCATTCTTGCTGCCAGTTCATCAAAGTATCCCTGCGGAACGGAATAAGGTACTTCCTTTTTTAAATTATTAAGAAATGGAGAAAGAGTTTCTAATTCTTGCTTCGGTGTCTGAGCGGCCTGGTTTTTTATAACCGATTGTACCAGGTTCTCTTCTACCCCTTCAAAGTATCCGGAGGGGACAGTAAAAGGCATCTGCTTACCAATAGTGCTCAATAGGGGTGACAAATGGCTCAATTCCTCTTTTGGAGATGCGGCTTCCATTGCTTTTATACGACTCAGCACCTGGGCTGTTAATCCATCAAAATATCCAACAGGAACTGTATAGACATGCTGGGATGAGATAGCTGCTAAACTGCTTTTCAGCTCATTCAATTCTTGCAATATGTTGTCTTTCTGAGTCATTTGTATTTATTCTCCTTAAACCGGACCTAGAGAACAGTTAGTAGGATGATTTTCAACGTTCAAAGTTTAATGATTTAGCATATAATCCTCAATTTTTTTGACAGCATGATGATAACTGGCTTTTAAAGCTCCCTCGCTTGTCTCAAGCACACGGCTCATCTCTTCGTAGGGCATCTCATCATAATACCGTAATCCAAATACAACTCTTTGTTTGTCAGGAAGTTGCTGTATTGCCAACTGTAATTTCCATTCAATTTTCTGAGAGTCAAAATGCTTGTCAGCCTTTATCTTGTTACTCAGGCCGCTTTCCACATCACTAAGGCTCACAGACGACCTTTTTTTCTGTTGTTCCAGGTAAGTCAGGCACTCGTTAGTGGCAATTCTGTAAAGCCAGGTGTATAATTGGCTGTCCTCCCGAAAATTCTCCAGGCCATTCCAGACACGGATCAATACATTTTGCAGTACATCATTGGCATCTTCATGCTCCACCACCATACGGCGGATATGCCAGTACAGCTTTTCCTGGTATTTTTTAATAATGCTGGTATAGGCTCTTTCTTTCGTAACTGGGTTACGGAATTGTACCAGCAATTCGCTATCACTTGTTGTTGTCAGAGACATTGATGTAGTGGCTTTGGGTCGGTTAGAATATTGAAAATGTGTTTTGTTTAATGTATCATTGGTAATAAAAATAGAAAAGCAGGTTCAATATTAAAAGAACCTGCCCGATTACTTTGAAATAAAGTTTTAATTGTTGCTTTTCCGGCTTATCACTTTCTCTGCCGCTGCCACAATATCCGGGATGTCTAAACCATATTTTTTTAATAACTGAACCGGAGTGCCGCTTTCTCCAAAAGTATCTTTTGTACCTACATATTCAATAGGTATGGGGAAATTTTTAGCTGCAACTTGCGCAATGGCATCACCTAATCCGCCAATGATATTGTGCTCCTCAGCAGTTACGGCACATTTTGTTTTGCGGATGGATTTCAGAATAGCTTCTTCATCCAGCGGTTTGATAGTATGAATATTTATTACTTCTACACTAATTCCTTTTTCCTGTAAAATTGCTCCGGCCTGTATGGCATTCCACACCAGGTGTCCACAGGCAAAAATAGAAACATCGGTTCCCTCGGAGAATTGTTGTGCTTTACCTATTTCAAAAGGTCTGTCAGCTGTAAAGATGGGCCATACGGGTCTTCCGAAACGTAGATAAACCGGCCCATCATAGGCAGCAATGGCTTCAGTGGCTGCTTTTGTCTGCGCATAATCACAAGGAACGATTACCGTCATTCCGGGAAGCATTTTCATCAAACCAATATCTTCTAAAATCTGGTGGGTAGCTCCATCTTCTCCTAATGTTAGCCCGGCATGCGAGGCACATATTTTCACATTCTTACCACTGTATGCTACTGATTGACGGATCTGATCATAGACCCTGCCGGTAGAAAAATTGGCAAACGTAGTGGTATAAGGAATTTTTCCGCCAATGGTTAGTCCTGCGGCAATACTTATCATGTTTGCTTCAGCAATTCCCACTTGTATAAAACGTTCAGGAAATTCTTTCATGAACTGGTTCAATTTGAGTGAACCTGCTAAGTCCGCTGTAAGAGCAACGACATTTGAGTTTTTTCTGGCTGCTTCTACAATGCCATCTCCAAAACCGCTGCGGGTATCTTTATTTCCGGTTGATTGAATGTCTTTTAATGACATGGGTAAAATTTAAGTTGGGCAAATGTAAGGCTAAGCAGATAAAATCGAATACAATGAGCTAAGAGTTCAAAGAGAAAAGGAGAAAAAGAGGAGAAATAATGAATTGCTATGAGTTTGAAGATGCAGATAGAAATCCTGAGTTATACTCTTTCTCTTCATTTTCTCCTTACTTCTCTTAGCCTTAATTCAACTCCCCCGGCTGGCTGGTAAAGACAGTCTCATCCGCCTTCAATCTTAATTCCCATTTCCAGGCAGTTGACAACATATCTTCCAATGAAAATTTCGGGTTCCATCCAAGCAGGTCTTTAGCCAGGTCATTATTTGCATAAACAGCGATTACATCTCCGGGCCGGCGGGGCCCAAGTTCATAATTTAGTTTAACGTCACTTACTTTTTCAAAAGCATGGATGGCTTCCAGTACGGAAACCCCATTGCCGCTGCCGAGGTTGAACACTTCACAAAGGCTATTATTCTTTGCTTCTTCTAAATATTTTAATGACAGGGTGTGTGCATTGGCAAGATCGCAGATATGTATATAATCCCGGATGCAGGAACCATCCCTGGTTGGGTAATCAGTACCATGAACAAGCATTTTCGGGATACGGCCGATGGCTGTCTGGGTGATAACAGGGATAAGATTTTCTGGTTTGCCAACGGGCATTTCGCCAATGGCAATGGAAGGGTGAGCACCAGCAGGATTGAAATATCTTAATAAAATGCTTTGTGTACCCGAGTTTTTGGCAAATTCGTTTACGATCTGTTCGCCCATTTGCTTGGTATAACCATAGGGTGATTCTGCTGGTTTAGGCACCGTTTTTTCAGTAACAGGAATTTCATCAGGGTTGCCGTACACCGAACAGGAAGAAGAAAAAACAAAATGTGGTGTTTGAAATTCCTGTACACATTTCAGCAGGTTAATTAAGGAAGTAAGGTTGTTCTCAAAGTACATCAGCGGCTTTTTCACCGATTCTCCAACTGATTTATAAGCTGCAAAGTGAATAATGCCATTGATGTCTGTATTCTCCTGAAAAATAGCAAACGTATCATCAAAGTTGCACAAGTCAACCTTGTAGTTCTTTATTTTTTTACCGGTTATTTGTTCAACACCCTTTAATACATTATCACTTGACCGGGAATTGTTATCTACTGAAATCACATCATACCCGTTTTCAATAAGATCGACGATAGTGTGAGAGCCGATGTAGCCGCAGCCACCTGTTACTAGTATTTTACTCATAAAAAATCCCGACAAAAGTCAGGATTTTTTTGCAATAGCTGAAGAATGTATTTATGATACTAGATTGACTATAAAATAGATGCCGGCTGCCAGTAAACCACTGATAGGAATGGTAAGCACCCAGGCCCATACCAGGCTGAAGGTTACACCCCATCTTACGGCAGATAATCTTTTGGTAGCACCCACTCCCATAATAGCACCGGTGATGGTATGTGTGGTACTCACTGGTATTTTCAATGCTTCAGTAACAAACAAGGTAACGGCACCGGCAGTTTCTGCTGCCACTCCCTCAAACGGGGTTACTTTGGTGATTTTTGTACCCATTGTTTTTACAATCTTCCAACCACCGCTCATGGTGCCTATACCAATGGCCGCATAACAGGCTATAGGTACCCAATTGGGCATCTGGCTGAATTCTGTAATGTTTCCACCTGCAATTAATGCAGCTGTAATGATACCCATTACTTTTTGTGCATCATTACCACCATGACCTATACTGAAGGCTGCCGATGAAATCAACTGCAATTTCTTAAACCATTGATTGGCTCTGTGAGCATTCAGATTGCTCAGGTACAAGGCAAATAAAGCCATCGTTACTAATATAAATGATAGCAGTATCCATTTAAAGTTTTTGGAAAACATGATTACATTTAAATAATACGAATCGTAATCAGATTTCAATTTTGCCGGATCGGTCTGGAGATTTGTATAGAGAAAGATGGCAACAAAAATGAGTATACCAACGGAGAATATTTTGGAAGTCCAGCCCTTTTTAAAAGAACTCAGAAACCAGAGCGACATAATAAATGCCATTATCATCCCGATGATGGGGGCTAAGAAAATGAAAGCGGCAGTTTTGAGAATGATCGGCGAATTAACTGCTCCAAAACCACCTGCCGCTACTGCTGCACCCGCAAATCCACCTATTAATGTATGTGATGATGAAGACGGGATTCCAAACCACCAGGTTAATAAGTTCCAGCAAATAGCGGCTATCAGACCTGAAAAAATTACCACCATCATATTACCACCTATCAGGTCTGGTTTTACAGTTTTGGCAACTGTATCGGCTACGCCATGATCTTTGAAAATAAAGAAGGCTAAAGAATTAAATAAGGCTGCCCAAAGTACGGCCTGGAAAGGGGTAAGCACTTTGGTAGATACAATTGTGGCAATGGAGTTGGCTGCATCATGAAAGCCATTGATGTAGTCAAAAATGAGAGCCAGTGCAATTATGGTAATGAGGAAAGGTGTCATAAAATGTAAATTAAAAAATGTGAATAGGTGGAAAGGTGAAAATTAAATACAGCGTAAGTCGGCTTACATTTTTCACATTTTCACATTAATTGAATTAAGCGTATTTAATAATGATAGATTCTATCACATTACTTGCATCTTCACATTTATCAGTTACGATTTCCATTACCTGGTAAATCTCTCTTTTCTTGATTACCTCTTTGGCATCATCTTCCGTAGCAAACAGTTTTTCAATACTGAAATCGAAAACATCATCTGCCTGGTTTTCGATGCTGTTGATTTTTACCAGGGCTTCGGTGATGCTGCGCATATTTTTCATATCCCGTAACTCAACCACGGCAATTTTTACTTGTGCGGCGCCTTGTTCAATCAGCTCGGCAAATTTTTGCATACCGGTATCATTGGGGTTGACACGGTAGAAATTGATTTTTTTGCCGGCGGCATATATATAATCTGCAATATCATCCAGTGAGGTAGCGAGATAGTGAATGTCTTCCCTGTCAAACGGAGTGATGAAGTTGCGGCCCAATTCTGTAAACAGGTTGTGGGTAAACTCATCATTGGCATGTTCCAGGTCTTCTAATTTGGTAATAAGGGCAGCCCTTTTATCAAAATCGGGTTCTGCCACCACATCTTTCAGGACAGACCCCATGATTTCTACGTTGTTAGCCACTTTTTCGAAGAGTTCATAAAAAATACGGTTCTTCGGCTGAAAGATTTTTAGGAAAGATTGTAGTGCCATTTGTTTAATTTTTTTTGTCCCGCAACGGGCGGGACTGTTAGCAAAAATACCGGGGTAGGTTACGGTGTTGGCCGGGGGACGGAGAATTAATAATTAATTAATATAGAAATAAAATTAGGGTAACAATTCAATAACAAAGACTTTATATTTCGATAATTTTGTACTTAATCATGTTTAAAGTAAAACAAATTCAGATAAAAGCGATTTTAACCGGATTTTTTGTCATTTTTCTTTCTGCCGGTGCTTATTCCCAGCGCTACCTAGCAGATATTGATTCTTCTTTTTTTATTAAAGATACCGTCAGACCTGTCATTAAGCGATTCGAAAATCTGAGAATTACAGGTTATATACAACCACAGTTTCAAAAAGCACAGTCAGACGGCGCCCCTTCTTTTGGTGGAGGAAATTTCTCTGCTTTCTCCAGTAGTCGCTTTATGCTTAGAAGGGCAAGGATAAAAATTGATTATGTCCTTCCTTCCAAAACAAGATACCCAAAAGCTCTTTTTTCTTTCCAGATCGATGCTACAGAACGAGGGGTCATCGTTAGAGATATGTTTTTAAAACTTTTTGAAACAAACAAAAACATATTTTCTCTCACTGCCGGTTTATTTGCAAGACCCTTTGGCTATGAAGTAAATCTTTCTTCTGCTTTCAGAGAAACGCCGGAACGGGGGCGGATGTCGCAGATACTCATGCCTTCAGAAAGGGATATCGGGATTATGGTTTCTTTTGAACCACAGGATAAGAAGCACAAGCTTTCTCATATCAAATTTGATGTAGGGTTTTTTAATGGCCAGGGCCTTTCAGGTACAACAGATTTTGACAGCCACAAAGATTTAATCTCAAGACTATTTATCAAGACTTATGTTTTTAATAAGGTAGATTTCACAGGTGGGCTATCTTATTTGCGGGGTGGGTGGAAAAACGGAACTAAATATGTTTATGAAAGCGGTACTGCAATCAATGGAGATAAGATTTTTGTAGTGGATTCAACGGTTTCCAATCTTGGTAAATCATCTCCCCGGCATTACTACGGTGCAGATATGCAGGTAAAATTGAATCATGGTTGGGGTGAAACTGAATGGAGAGCTGAGTATTGGTTTGGAACACAGCCTGGTACTTCCGGCTCTACCAGCAATCCTGGTACCTTACCCAACTCTAATGGCAACCCTGTTCCAACTTATGTGCGGCATTATGATGGAGTCTTTCTGTTATTTCTTCAGAATATCATCAATGCAAAGCACCAGTTCTTGTTGAAATACGATTGGTATGACCCGAATATTAAAGTGAAGAATCTTGAGATAGGTAAGCCCGGGACCAATCTTACAACAGCGGATGTAAAATTTTCTACCCTTGGAATGGGTTATGTATACCATATGAATCCGCAAACCAAGCTCATTTTATACTACGATTTTGTGAAGAATGAGACAACGCAGATATCCGGATATACAACCGATCTGAAGGATAATATCTTCACCTGCCGCCTTCAATTTCGCTTCTAAGCACCCTGTTAACATTCCGGTAATATTGACGTCACAATTGCTTAACATGGCGGTAACATACCGGTAACTCCCCAAGGCCACCTTTGCCGGAAATAACCGAATATGTATTTCAGGCTTCGATTTTTGATAAGTGCCATGTTTGTTTTAACCGTTGTTTGTGGTCAGGCACAGGGTCAAACAATTAAACTTACGGGTAAAGTAATCAATGCAAAAAATGAACCCCTGCCCGGAGCTAACATTATAGTCGATGGTACCTCAAAGCAAACGCAGGCTGATGTAGAAGGGAAATTTTATTTGACTCTTGAAGCGGGAAAAAAATACACTCTTACTATTTCCAACACGGGGTATGAAACAAAATCCGTTTCGGAGGTAGATGTGACAGCTAACCAGGAAAATTACCTGGAGATCGTTTTACAGGATAAATCAAGTCTCGAAGGTGTTACACTTAAAACAACATCCAGAAGACAGGAGAATACTGCCGCTTTACTTACTTTCCAAAGAAGTAACACCGCAATGTCAAGCGGATTGGCCGCTGATTTTATTCGGCGTACACCCGACAGGAACACTGGTGAAGTATTAAAAAGAGTGAGTGGCGCAAGTATCCAGGATGGAAAATTTGTCATCGTTCGTGGATTAAGCGACAGGTATAATTCTGCCGTTATCAACAATGCTCAATTGCCAAGTACGGAACCGGATAAAAAAGCTTTTTCATTTGATGTTATTCCCTCTTCCCTGATTGATAATATTATCATCAATAAAACAGCTACACCGGAATTGCCCGGAGAGTTTGCAGGTGGTCTGATTCAGATTAATACTAAAGACGTTCCTACCAGGGATTTATTGACGGTAAGTATTGGTCTTGGTTTTAATACCCAATCAGTTTTTAAAGATTTTACCAGCAACGAAAGAAATAATAATGATTGGCTGGGCTTTGATGATAAAACAAGAGGACTGCCAGCAGGATTTCCCAAAACACAACAGCAATTCCGTAGCGGTAGCACACAACAACGACTTGCCTGGAGCAGGTTATTAAATAGTGATGTATACAACGAAGTAAACAATAAAGCTTTACCCACACAGACCTATAGCATTACCTGGGGTAAGAGTACAAAATTCAAAAATGGCGGTGTATTGGGAACTATTCTTTCTGTACAATATCGCAACAGCATGTTGAAGTATGATGTGCAAAGGAGATTACATGAGCAGACAGGTGATGCCGTAGTGGAATTGGAAGATAATCAGAATAAGTATAGTGTAAACGTAGGCGCATTGGCCAATATCTCGTATGTAAAAGGAAGACATAAGATCTCGTTTAAGAATCTCTTCAATCAGCTATTTGAAGACAACTATTATACAAGAGGTGGATTCAACAATGACCGGGTTCAGGATATTAATTTCCGCTCATCAGTTCTTAATCAGCGTTCATTATACAGCGGACAATTAGAAGGTGATCATCAACTTACCAATAGCGGCATTAAATTAAAATGGAACGGAAACTTTGCTTATAATGCTAAAACGCAACCTGACCTCCGCACATCTTCTTATTTCCGTCCAAAAGGAACCAACAATCCTTTCGAATACAATGACGATGATACCCGCCGATTTTTTAGTGACCTGGAAGATTTTAGCTACGGTGCTAACGGTAGCCTGACGATTCCATTTACTTTTAAAAAGAACAAACAAACTTTTAAAACCGGTGGATCAACGCTTATTCGCATCCGTGATTTTCGCAGCCGCATTTTCCAATACCAACCGGCATCACCTACGTTATTTGATCCTTCAAAAGCTGCTCTTCCTTTCAACCAGATTTTTGCACAGTCGAATATTGACAATAACGGATTTGTGTTAAACGATTTTACCAATAACCAGGATAAATATTTTGGTGTTTCGATACTGAATGGTATGTATGGAATGTTTGATAATAAGTTTGGTGAAAAAATAAGACTGGTATGGGGCGTACGGGTAGAGAATTTTCAACAGTTTCTGACAACAAAAGATGTAACGGCTAAACGGGTGATAGTAAACACCGAGAAATGGGATCTATTACCTTCTTTCAATTTTACATTGTCTCCCAATCCCAAAAACAGTATTCGTGTAGCCGGAAGCCGCACAGTCGCAAGACCAGAATTCAGGGAAATAGCACCGTTCTCTTTCTATGATTATGAAGCTAACTATGGTGTGAATGGTAATGTTGACCTGAAAAGAACCTCTATCCTTAATGGGGACATTCGCTACGAATTTTATCCTAAAGGCGGAGAAGCCATCACTATTGGTGGTTTTTACAAATTCTTTGATGATCCGATTGAATTGCGTCTCGATCCTTCCAGTGTACTGGATAGAAGAAACTACGGCTACAGTAATGTTGACGAAGCGTATACTGTTGGTGCTGAGTTTGAGGTAAGAAAGAATCTTGACTTCATCAGTAAATCGCTTGATAATTTCAGTGTGTTTGCTAACCTTACTTACAGTTTTTCAAAAGTTACATTATCAGGTACCACGGCAGGTGGTCAGGCTACATCAGTTAATCGCCCATTACAGGGACAATCACCCTACCTGGCTAACCTGGGGTTGCAGTATAATAGCAAGCAAGGTGGATGGAGTGGTTCTGCATTGTACAACCGTATAGGCCAGCGTTTATCATTAGTGGGTAACCAGGATTTTGCTGACATATATGAAAGGCCCCGCAACCAGGTGGATTTCCAATTGGCTAAGAAAGTAATGAAGAGCAGGGGTGAAGTAAAATTGACCTGGGCCGACATGCTGAACAACGCCTATTATTTCTATGAGAATGTGGATAGCAAAAAATCATTTAGCAATAATGACCGCTTATTCAATTCCTATAAACCCGGCTCTACTATTACCGTAGGCTTTACTTACGATTTTAACATCGGGAAAAATAAATAACCATAACTGACTATAAAAATTCTAAAACAACAAAAACAAAAATTGATATGAAAAAGATTTTTTTTGGTACGCTGATACTGGTAACTATCCTCAGTGCTACCTCTTGTGTGAAGGTGAATTTTGATGATGGAGGTACAGTAGTTGCCCCAACAGACCCTACCAGCAATATTATTACGGGGGTTATTTCCTCCAGTAAATACTATGCCAGGGGTAAATGGATACTGAAAGGTTATGTGTATGTTACAGACGGAGCTACAATTACTTTCGAAGCAGGTTGTGTGGTACAAAGCGATATAACTGAAAAAGGAGCTTTGATAATAGAAAGAGGTGCAAAACTGATAGCCTCTGGTACTGCAGCAATGCCCATAGTTTTTACTAGCGGTAAGCCTGTTGGCTCAAGAGCTCCCGGCGATTGGGGTGGTATCATCCTGCTGGGTAAAGCACCAACAAACCGTCCGCTTGACCCTGCTCCAACTATCGAAGGTGGTGTAGGCCGTCAGTATGGTGGCACAGATCCATTAGACGAAAGTGGTATCCTTCGTTATGTACGTATAGAATATGCAGGTATCGCTGCAGAACCAGGTTCTGAGATCAATGGTCTTACTTGTGGTGGCGTTGGTTCTGGTACTATCCTGGAGAATATACAAGTATCATTTGGTAATGATGATGCGTATGAATTTTTTGGTGGTACGGTGAATGCGAAAAATTTAGTGGCGTTTGCTACTGCTGATGATGATTTTGATTTTGACTTTGGTTACACAGGTAAAATACAGTTTGGTGTTTCTTGCCGCAAGCCCGATTTCGTAGATGCTGGTGATGCCGGTAATGGAATTGAGTGTGATAATGATGCTGCTTCTTCTTTAGCTACACCTCGTACAAAACCCCAATTAAGTAATTTCACTTTTGTTGGTCCAAATGATGCTGCAGGAACATTAGGTAATCATAATTTTTCTAACCGTTGGAGAAGAGCTACTCAATTTGTATTGCGTAACTCAATCCTTATAGGTCATCCCGATGCAGGGTTTTCTACAGAGTCGGATGCTACATTGAATGATTATTTTGTAAATAATATTTCAGAATTCAAGAATAACCTTGTGCAAGCAACTGTTCTCCCTTACAAAACAGCAAATGCAGCCATAGCAACAAATGCTCAAATACAGGCAAAGGCCGAAGCGGAAGGTTGTGTTACATTGGCTACTTCAGCAGCAGCTCAATTAACAAGTCCATTCTATTCTACTGCTCCTAACTTCTTACCAGTAACAGGCTCTCCTGCATTATCTGGTTCGAGCTTTACAGGTATGAATGCTTTCTTTTCTAGTACAACTTACCGTGGTGCATTTGGTACTACTAACTGGACAAATGGCTGGTGCAACTGGGATCCACAGAATGCTGCCTATTAATATCATTTTATAGTTTATTCAAACGTCCTGATTTTTTTCGGGACGTTTTTTTTAGTTCATTTTTGTAAAAAATAGTAAGATGAAATTTACTGCCTTCGTAATCTTATTTTTTTGTTTCATAGTTGGTAGTTGTAAGCAAAAGACTGTTAAGGTGAAAATGCTGCCTTCTTTAGCTGAAAGTGACAGTGCTGTGGTTATGTATTATCACACACATGGCGACCCAAGGTTCTTTAATATGACAAAAGTGAAAGGCAATGATCCTTTATCAGTAATTGCAAAAGATGTAAACAAAAGAGTAATTGTTCCGAAAGACAGTTGTGTTACCCAGGGGAAAATATATTTCTATGGTATAGCGGGGGCTGTTGAAACCATTTATTTTTCCCGTAACAAGGATTGCATGACATTATCTTTTATTAAAACAGGCGAAAAATATTTTACCAGTATGAGTGAAAGGGCAAAAGAGTTATTAGATAGCCTGGAGAAAAATGTTACCGTGTTGTCCGGGCGGTCAGAATAAGACCTTATTACCGGAGAGGGGTATATGCATAAACAACCTCGTATGTTTCTTTGAAAAGGTTGGGTGCCAGTTGCCCTACGGCAAGATCCATCTTTTGTGGAGTGGGCTCACAGATGGTATAGGTCATACCATTGTAAATGATAGGCCTGCCGACAGGTTTATTGAATTTTACGGCTATTGTTACATGCTCGGGGTAAGCCAATACGATCATAGGAAGATTGTAGATCTCTTTTACTAAACAAAAGAATAATGCGGCCCGGTCCTCGCAATCGCTTTGATCGTACAAAAGGGTTTGTTCCGGCGACAAACGTTTCTCTTTTCCAAATACTTCAGAATCGCTTTCATAGAGAAAAGCATACCGGGTAAAACGCATCAGGTAGTCGATCCCGTTTTTGATATTCATTCCCTTTACATTTTTCTTCAGCAGGGGTATCAATGAACTGTATGTTTCTGTACTTAGCGGAATATTGAAATAAGATTCATAATCTACCACCGGATAATTGGCGAAAATGGTTTTAATCTGTGGGTTCAGTTTTATTTTAAAATGATAATCATTTTCATTGTAGTTAAACTGCAGGTCTTTCTCCTGGTAATCTCCCGGTTTAAAAACAGGTAAACGGGTAATTTTATAAGAGAATCCTGTTTCTGCGCCTTCTACCTGAAGTGGAACTTCCGTAAACTTTCCTTTTTCAAAATCAACATTGAAGCCATAGTCATGATAATTGAGGCAGACATATTGTTTGCCATCTTTTACATACGAAGGGATGTTGTAGATCTTTTCATCCGACTGCACATAAAACAACAATTTTTCTCCATCCGTCTTTAGTGTTGCATCATAACCGGAACGGGACAGTAAAAACCATTTGTAAAGGGTGTAACGATGATAGTTATCGGCCTTGGGACTTATTTGCTGTGCTGTTTTTCTGATAAGCTGGTAATACAACCAGTCATCCAGGTGATATTGTTTCTTGTAATTTAATAATTCCTGAATTAAGGTTCCAGAGCTGCTTGCTGTTATTTCTTTTTGAAAAATCTGAATTGATTGCTCACTTAGCGGGGCATTGTAATCAATAATAGAGGATTTGTCCAATTTTAACTCAACCGGGTCACCACAAAAGTCAAAGAATAGTTGGGTGCTATTGCCTTGTGCAACAGAAATGTTGGGCAAAATGCTTACAAAAAGCACCAGAAATAATATGGAATACCTTGTTTTCATGGTAGGCAACCTCATTAAAGCTACAAAAACTTAACAATAAGGTAATATTAAATTTTTACAAGTCTCCATGTTTATCCTTTAAACCAATTTTCCTGGTGGGCATTTCATAATCCATACTTAATCCAGATGTAACAATGGTGTAACATATACTGCACATCTTTACAACAGCTCTTATTCATCCTCCCGGAATCACATCTTACTCGTTAGTATTTACCACCAGGTGTAGATTTCTCATGCAGTTGCCACCCCGGAGCAGACAGGTCCGGGGTGGTTTTTTATTTATATCTTCCGACAAATAAAATGATATGAGGATCATCTTCTTTATTGTCACTGTTCTTTTTCTGGGTGCCTGTTCCAATTTCGGTTCAGCAATCGATCAACAATTATCTGGTAGCGATAGCCTGGTGATAAATTTCAATACACCCCAAACTAGTAACATAGCAAAAACAGTAACTACTACCGAGAAAAAAGCAATAAAGAAATTGGCAGCCTATGTGAATAGCAAAACCGGCGAAGCTTATAAATGCGGTTACGATGGTAATCTGATGTTTTATAAAAACGGAGTCGTAGTTGGAGATGTGTCTTTTAACTACTCAGGTGACGGCTGCCATCATTTTATGATGTCAATAAAAGATGAACTTACTCCCACTGTTATGAGTAATGAAGCGGCTGATTTTTTAAAGAGTTTGGCAGAAGGGAAGGGGTGGTATTAATCCCTCTTTGCATCCAACGTAAACCCAACTGTAGTCCCTATATTTTCCCGGCTACGTACATGTATGGTTTGTCCATGGGCTTCAATAATATGTTTGCAAATGGCAAGACCAAGACCGCTGCCCGTTACATCAATACTGCGTCCCTCATCAGTGCGATAGAATCGTTCAAAAAGCCGGGGCAGATGCCGTTCATTTATACCAATGCCATCATCTGATATTTCGATTAATATATGTTTGCCATCTGTCTTGTACATACTGGCGGTAATGTTGCCTCCTTGTTTACCATATTTAATGGAGTTCTCAATAAGATTGGTAAAAACCTGGCTCAGCTTTTCTTTATCAGCAAATACCGTTAAGGGAGATTCGCAACCCTTTTTTATGGCACAATGAATATTATTCTCTTCCGCTTTTAATGATAAACTTTCAAAAACATCTTTCACCAGTTCCTGTATCACAAAGCTCTCTTTGTATAAGACTAATTCACCTCTTTCAAGGCTGGAGATCTCATCCAGATCATTCAGCAGGTGGGTAAGGCGGGCTACATTCTTGGCTGTTTTTTCCAGGAATTTTTTATTTACATCCGGGTTAGCCAGTGCACCGGATAGTAATGTATCAACATAGCCCTGTATAGCAAATACCGGTGTTTTAAATTCATGAGAAAGATTTTGTAAAAACTCCCGGCGAAACTGTTCGTTTTTCCGGAGTAATTCAATTTCCTGTTTGTTTTCTGCTGCCCATGCTTCCACATCTTCCCGCACTTCGTCAATACTTTTTTGTGGCAATACATATTTATAGTAGGTCTCTTCTTTCTTCGTAGCCTTGGTCTGATAAATGAATTTATAAATGAGTTTTATTTTCCGGTAAATGAACCGTTCCAGCACAAAAGAAATAAGTAAATAAGCACCGCCGCCAATAACTACAAATGAACCTACCGCCCAAAGCCAGTTTTTTACAATTAAATATACCAGCAAGCCAATAGACACAGCCAGCACCAATGCCGTAAATGCAGAAAGCTGACGGGGAGAAATATTTTTAGTGGAAAACATACTACGAAGGTACAAGGGTCAAGGAACAAGAAATACAAGGCGCAAGCGATGAAGCGACTTCAAATTTTAGGACACTTGTGCCTTGTCTCTTGCACCTTGTGCCTTCTCATTTAGAGTTCAAACTTATACCCAACCCCTTTTACCGTTGTGATGCAATCAACACCCAGCTTTTGCCGGATCTTACGGATGTGTACATCAATAGTGCGGTCGCCAACAATTACATCATTGCCCCATACCTGGTTTAGTATTTCATTGCGAAGGAAGACACGGCCTGGCTTTAGGGCTAATAAATAAAGTAATTCAAATTCCTTTTTCGCCAGCACTACTTCATTATCTCTTACTTTAATGATGTAGCGTTCCGGGTCTATAGTTACATGGTCAATGGTTAGAATCCTTGCGTCGGTTTTGTTTAACCTGCGGAACAAAGCATTCACCCGGCTCAGGAAAACTTTAGGACTGATTGGTTTGCTGATATAATCGTCAGCACCGGTTTCCAGTCCTTTTATTTGTGTGCCTTCATCGTTGACAGCCGTTAGGAAAATTATTAATGTTTCTTTGAAAGCAGCTTGGGCCCGGAGGAGTTGACAAACTTCTACTCCCGTCTTTTTGGGCATCATTACATCTAAAATAATGAGGTCAGGCTGGGTACGGCGGGCTTTATCCAATGCCTCATCGCCATCTTTGGCTGTAAAGACCTCATACCCCTCATTAGAAAGGTTGTATTTCAGAATTTCGAGGATGTCCGGTTCGTCATCAGCTATAAGCACCTTTCGGGCCTTGGTCTCCATGGAGGAAAAGTTTTCGCAAACCTAAAGGGAAATCGCTAGGCAGGGAAATTTAAGGGTACTCGTTTACACAGAGTTAATGATAACTTAACCTGGCCAGGGAGCTAAAAATATTTTTATCAGTTTCTAAACAGCCTTTTTTGATCTAAATCCGTCTGTATCAGTATCAAACAGACAAAAAGCCCTATGTCGGCAATGCTTGTTAACTTTGACCCACGAATCCTTATGACTGCAACTAACAGATACCTTGTTCTATCTCTTTTTTTGATTGTCTCCACAGTAACAAATGCCCAGGGGGTAAGTGTGGCAGATACTGTCAAGATCCCACCCACCTATAAACCGAAATTTGACCGGCAGCTAAGACATGAGGCTATTGATAAAGAACAGAAAGCCATTTTATCATCTGATGGCAAAACAGACAATCTTTTTACTTCTTCAAATGATGACGATGTAAATTTTTTCATCACCCAATCACTGGTTAAAAAAGTAGACGCTATACAATACCTTATCGAAACGGATAAGGGTTTTGACCATCGACTAAAGGTCTGGTACTTGTCAGGTATGGAATATGTGTTGAAATACTTTCGGCAAAACTGGAAAGTAAGGTCAGAAAGAAAAATTAATCCATCCAATCTTCCATTGATAATTGCGGCATACGAGGAAAGTATAAAAAAAGACCGGAATGGTGAGTCTATCGAAAACATAGTCAACACATTGCCGTATGATGCAGGAATGAATATTGTTAATGCAACTATTTTTGATAAGAACCCGGGGTTTATTCCTGCCAATAGAAACCTGGTATTAAAATATTGTATTCTTCATCCGGAGAAAACACTTTCAACACTTAACCAGAATCCGGATATGCCGTTTGCGGATAGCCTGGTAAGGATAGTTGCTAAAAAATATCCCCGGCAGTTATATGATTATGCGCAGGCCAGTAACAAGTTAGGGATTGTAATTCGTGGCATCTCTGACGATGATTTCATCAAAGCGGTGGTTAAAATGGCAAAGAGCAAAGATGGCCAGCAGTACTTTCCTTTCCTTGATAATATTGTAAGGGGTAAAATGACCTTTGAAGAAATAAATGCCGCAAAAGACGATTCATTGCTTTATTATAAGTTGCTGGTGAAAACGCATATGGAGTATGTAGGAAGGGCGTTGGACAAGGATACCGCATTTGAATCTAAGGCACTAAGAGATAGGGTAGAAAGAAAAGCAAAAGAGAGCTTTGTAAATATTATTAATGGCCTGCACAATGAAAATACAGAATTCAGGTTCAGGTCTATTCAGCCATTGAATGCGGAAGAATTGTATTACCTCGCTGTATCAACGGATGGTTCTATCTATACATCCAGTTTTGTAAAGGGAGTTTATCCGCTTATGATGAAGAAAATAAATAACAAAGGCGACTCATTAATGATATCATTACATTTTGATAAGTACAGAAAGTTTATCAAAATGGCGGCAGGGTTTAATATGTTGAGCACTTTCTTAAGTACGTTTCCACCCAAAAGAACAGCAGATGATGAAAGCGATGCCGAAAAGCTGATGAAAGCCTTTGTAGGGAAATTGGAACAAGGTAGTGGACTTGAAGATGGTGTGGACGTGGCTGATTCGTATGCCAGTGTTGTAGAGACTATCAAGCCATTGGCCAATGAAATGCTGAAGAACATTCAGACTAACTATCAACGTAATCTTTCTGCCAATAATAAAAGAGGAATAGCTATTTATAATATTTTGAACAAGCTTTTCCTGTCTGCTGATACTACCCAAAAAATTGACCTGACAAAGGAACTGGGTATTGAACCAGTATATGAAGTGCCTTTTAAAGCATTGGCAAATGATAGCGGCAGGGTTATCATTCAATTATTTATATATGGAGATAAAGATGGTATGGGTGTTTTCCCGGGGCTTATCAGTATGTTTAATAATGCCAATTGGAAAATAGACGGCAGTAATAAACAATGGGTAACTATACATTCCGCAAAAGGAAAACCTGTTTCACTTTATATGAACAGGCCATTGCCGGAAGAAAAGAATGAAGATGCAAAAGCACAGGAAGCCCTGTGTAAGTTCCTTGACAGTAATAAACTTAGCCCGACAGTTACCATCAACCGTGGCCATAGTTATAATGCACCATACACCATTGAACAAATGTTTTCCACCTCGAAAATAGTTTTCATGGGTTCTTGCGGAGGCTACCGAATGATACATGACATTCTCGAAAAAGCTCCTGATGCACATATCATAGGCACCAAACAGATAGCAGATGCTCCGGTCAACAACCCGTTTTTAAAATTAATAATGGAAAAATTGAGGGCGGGCAGCAACATCGAATGGATACCATTCTGGAAAGAACTTGATGCCATGGTGACCAATGAAATCTTTGATGACTATGTACCACCTTACAAAAATCTTGGTGCTCTCTTTATTAAGGCTTACAAGATTGCTATGGAAGAATGATAAGAGGCCGTTTTAATCGTTAGCTTCTCTCTACATTTGCCTTTCTATTAATTATCTATTTTGCCTGAATCCAAAAAGAGTTTTTTTGATTTTGCCCTCTTACGAAGGGTGTTTCAATATGCGGCACCGTATAAGAAAAAATTCTACCTGTCTGTTGCATTGGCTATTCTCCTTGCCATTATCACACCTGTAAGGCCTATGCTGATTCAGCAAACGGTCAATGAATACATCGCTAATTCAGTTACCCGGATGGTTATCAATATTACCTTGTTGCAGATCGGGTTGTTATTGATCGAAACTGCGATGCGGTTTCTGTTTTCATTTACCACAGCATTGCTGGGGCAGTCGGTAGTAAGAGATTTACGGGTAGCTACTTACAATAAGATTATGGGACTCAATCTTTCACAATTCGACAAAACTCCTATCGGAACACTAACGACCAGAACGATCAACGATATTGAATCAATTAATGATATTTTCTCCGATGGCCTGGTGCCCATCATTGCAGATTTGCTTTCCATTGTCTGTGTATTGACTTTTATGTTTTGGACAGACTGGCAATTGACATTAATTGCATTAATACCTTTTCCGATAATAATCATTGCCACCTATTACTTTAAAAACAGTATCAACCGTTCTTTTTTTAAAGTTAGAAATGCGGTTGCCAGCCTTAATGCTTTTGTACAGGAGCATTTAACCGGTATGGCCATCGTTCAGACTTTTGCATCAGAAGAGAGAGAAGCCGATAAATTCAAAAAAATAAACAGAGAACATCGGAATGCCAATATCAAAGCCATTTTTGCCTATTCGGTTTTTTTCCCGGTTGTAGAGATCGTACTGGCTTTATCGATCGGTTTGGCAGTATGGTGGACCTCTAAAGAAGCATTTCATTTACAACAAAGTCAGCAGGGTACATTAGTGGCTTTTATCCTTTGCTTAAACCTTTTATTCAGGCCTCTTCGGGTATTGGCTGATAAATTCAATGTATTGCAGATGGGGATCATCGCCAGCGAAAGAGTTTTTAAAGTGCTGGATAACAAGGACTTTGCCGTAGACCACGGGGACTATGCTCCGGAGGTGGTAAAGGGAAAAATTGAGTTTGAAAAAGTATCATTTGCTTATACCGATGATAAGTATGTTTTGAAAGATGTGAGTTTTGAAGCCAAACCCGGGGAAACAATCGCCATTGTTGGACATACCGGAAGTGGAAAAACAACTATCATCAGCTTGTTGAATCGGCTATACCATATTCAGAAAGGGCAAATAAAAATTGATGATATAGATATTGAAGATTTTCAGCTAAACATTCTTCGAAAAAATGTTGGCGTTGTATTGCAGGATGTTTTTTTGTTTTCCGGCTCAGTAGTCGATAACATAACACTCAGAAATCCCGGGATATCAAAGGAGAAAGTGATTGAGGCGGCTAAAATGATTGATATGCATGATTTCATCATGCGGTTGCCCGGCGGCTATGATTATAATGTAATGGAGCGGGGAGCTACTTTATCCCTTGGTCAGCGGCAGCTCCTATCTTTTATACGGGCCTTATTATATAACCCTTCGATCCTGATTCTTGATGAGGCCACTTCTTCAGTAGACACGGAGAGTGAAATGCTAATTCAGCATGCCATTGATACCTTAATTAAAGGGAGGACTTCGATTGTAATTGCCCACCGGCTGTCGACCATCCGCAAGGCCAGTAAAATCATCGTTTTAGACAAAGGCGAGGTAAAAGAGATGGGAACCCATGAAGAATTGCTGGCTTTACGAGGGTATTATTACAAGCTTTACCAGCTTCAATTTGATGATAAAACTAAGGTGGCTTGATTTTCAGATTTGGCCGGTCCATTTTTCCCCTTTTTCAAGGTTTTTAAACCCCACCCCCTTATCTTTGCCGCAAATTTCAGGATGGGTATGATCTCAGGACGTTTAAAATCCTTATTGGTAGCGGCTTTCAGCGTATTTTTTGTTGTAAATTCTTTGCCTGTTTTGGGCCAGGAAGACCATGAGAAAAATGGTCAGCCGGCTGAGCAGCACGGGGAAGTAAAAAAGCCCAAATTATTTGATGCTAACGAGGTCATTTTTGGCCATATTATGGATGCTCATGAATTCCATTTCATGTCTTACGGCCCTAAAGAACATCAAAAGCATGTAACGATTCCTTTACCTGTTATTCTTTATTCTCCGCAAAGAGGTCTGGCCACTTTTATGTCCTCCAAATTTCATCATGGTCACGAAGCCCACAAAGGCTACATGGTGCTGACGGAGCATAACCGGGCAGAATTAGGACTGGATCCCAAGAAATTTTTTGTGGGGTCTATTGTTCCGGTAACCGAAGATGGAAAATTCGACCCCACTGTAAAAGTGTACGATATCTCTCTTACCCGCAACGTTGTCCAGATGATACTGGCCCTGATAGTCCTTGTTTGGATAATGCTTGCTGTAGCAAAGCGTTACCATAAAGGAGAAGGTGTTACTTCTGCCCCTAAAGGAATGCAGAACACTATAGAAACAGTAGTGAATTTTGTGAAAGATGAAGTAGCGAAACCTAATTTAGGTCATAAATATCCAAAGTACTTACCCCTCTTACTTACTATATTTTTCTTTATCCTTATCAATAATATATTTGGGTTGATACCTGGTTCGGCTAACGTAACCGGTAATATTGCGTTCACTTTTATATTGTCAATAATATCTTTTATTGTCATTATGTTCAGCACCAATAAGCATTACTGGAAGCATATTTTTTGGCCTCCTGTTCCGCATGGTGTAAAAGTTATTCTGATTCCGGTAGAAATACTGGGTGTCTTCACCAAACCATTTGCCTTGATGATAAGGTTGTTTGCCAACATGGTGGCAGGTCACATCCTTATCATTTGTCTGATCTCCCTGATTTTCATCCTGGGTGCATTGAATCAATATGTGGGAATTGGATTTGCACCCTTGTCAATCGGGTTTACAGTGTTTATTTACTTTATTGAAATATTAGTGGCATTCTTGCAGGCATTCATCTTCACTAACCTGACGGCAGTATTTATCGGCCAGGCATTTGAAGGCGAACATCATGCGGAAGAAGCACATCATTAATAAAGTCTTTTTTTAATCAAATATAAAATCACAATCATGGATTTAACTCTCTTAGCAGACATGGCAAATGCAGGTGGTGCAATTGGCGCAGGTCTTGGTGCTATCGGTGCTGGTATTGGTATTGGCCAAATCGGTAAAGGTGCCCTGGAAGCTATTGCCCGTCAGCCGGAAGCTATCAATGACATCAGAAGCAACATGATCCTTACTGCCGCCCTGGTAGAAGGAGCTGCGTTGTTCTCTATCATCATTGGTTTCCTTGCGATGGTACTGTAAAAAACTACTGCATCCAATGCACAGGGCGGAGGATGCAGTTTTTAATTTGATTTTTAATTAGCGACGTATAAATTTTTTTTCTATGCAATTACTTACGCCTTCATTTGGTTTGATTATCTGGACGATGCTGGCTTTTCTTATTGTTTTTTTCATTTTGAAAAAATTCGCCTGGCCTGCCATTGTGGGTGGCCTGAAGAAAAGAGAAGAAGCTATTGCTGAATCTTTGGCAACTGCTGAAAAGGTAAAAGCAGAAATGGCACAGATGAAGAATGAGAACGAAGCTTTATTGGCTACTGCCCGTGAAGAAAGAGGAAAGCTTTTAAAAGAAGCAAGAGAAACAAAAGACAGGATCATTAGTGAAGCAAAAGAGCAGGCTAAAGTTGAAGCCAATAAAATACTCACGGAAACACAGGCTGCTATCGATGCACAAAAAATGGCCGCTTTGACAGACGTGAAAAACCAGGTCGGTAAACTGGTTGTTGAAGTGAGTGAAAAAATATTGAGAAGAGAACTTGCTGATAAACAAGCACAGGAAACTTATATTAAGGGACTTGTTGACGACGTTAAAATGAATTAAAAACAGTTATGAGTTATTAGCTGCGAGTTGCGAGTAAAGTCGTTCCATCTCGCAATTCACAACTCAGAACTCGAAGCTTAAGAATATGCCAAATCCACGTTTAGCAACGAGATACGCCAAATCATTGATTGACCTTGCCATTGAAAGAGGTGAGCTGGAGCAAGTATATGCAGATATGCAATGGCTGAGAGCTGTATGTAAAAGCAACAGGGACTTTGTGAACCTGCTCCGTAGTCCTGTTATTAAAGGGGATACCAAAAAGAAAATTCTTGAAGCTGTTACCGGTGGAAATATAAGCGAAATCACAGCTGGCTTCAGCAGGTTACTTATCGCCAAAGGCCGTGAAAGTAATTTACCGGAAATCAGTAACGCTTTTATCACTGCCTATAAAGAAAAGAAAAACATCCAGACCATAAAATTGACAACCGCTGCCCCGGTTTCTGATTCATTAAGAAATGCAGTTATCGAACAGGTAAAAAAATCAATTGGTTTTGAGAATGTGGAATTGGAAGAAAAAGTGGATCCGGAGATTATCGGTGGTTTTATTTTGCAGGCAGGAGATAAACTGGTGGAGGCAAGTGTATCCTATGACCTGAAAACGATCGCCAAACAATTTGAAAACAACGACTTTATTTATAAGGTTAGATAAATCACAAACAGATAAACATAATAATATGGCAGAGATTAAACCAGATGAAATATCAGCGATACTGCGCCAGCAGTTAAGCAACTTTAATGCCGGTGCAGACCTTGAAGAAGTAGGTACTGTATTGCAGGTAGGTGATGGTATTGCCCGGGTATATGGATTAGGTAATGTTCGCTATGGTGAACTCGTGGAGTTTGAAAATGGTGTAAGAGCTATTGCATTGAACCTGGAAGAAGATAATGTGGGTGTGGTATTGATGGGAGAAAGTGGTTCTATTAAAGAAGGCGCTAAAGTAAAACGTACCGGACAGATCGCTTCTATTAAAGTAGGAGAAGGTATGTCGGGCCGTGTTGTAAACACTTTAGGACATCCCATAGACGGTAAAGGACCTATTACCGGTGAGTTGTATGAAATGCCATTAGAAAGAAAAGCACCGGGTGTTATTTTCCGTGAACCAGTGAAGGAGCCACTTCAAACGGGTATCAAAGCAATTGATGCGATGATCCCTATCGGTCGTGGACAAAGGGAGCTTATCATTGGTGACCGTCAAACGGGTAAAACGGCTATCGCTGTTGATACGATCATCAACCAAAGAGAATTTTTTGCAGCAGGTAAACCTGTGTATTGTATATATGTAGCGATTGGTCAGAAAGCATCTACCATTGCCGGTGTGATGCAAACATTGGCTGATGCCGGTGCAATGCAGTACACAACTATCGTTGCAGCTTCTGCATCAGATCCTGCTCCATTACAATTCTATGCTCCATTTGCCGGTGCTGCTATCGGAGAGTTTTTCCGGGATACCGGTCGCCCTGCTTTGATCATCTATGATGACCTTTCAAAACAAGCGGTAGCTTACCGTGAAGTATCATTATTGCTTCGTCGTCCACCGGGTCGTGAAGCATATCCTGGCGATGTATTCTATTTGCACAGTCGTTTATTGGAAAGAGCTGCGAAGGTTATCAATAACGATGAAATGGTTAAGAACATGAACGACCTTCCGGATACAATCAAGCACCTGGTAAAAGGTGGTGGTTCATTAACTGCATTACCGATTATCGAAACACAAGCTGGTGATGTATCGGCCTATATTCCAACAAACGTAATTTCTATTACCGACGGACAGATATTTCTTGAGACAAACCTGTTCTTATCAGGTATCCGTCCTGCCATTAACGTAGGTATCTCCGTTAGTCGTGTGGGTGGTAATGCACAGATTAAATCAATGAAGAAAGTTGCGGGTACACTGAAACTTGACCAGGCACTTTACCGTGAGCTGGAAGCTTTCTCCAAATTTGGAGGAGACCTTGATGCTGCAACCAAGAATGTAATCGATAAAGGAGCAAGAAATGTGGAAGTGTTGAAGCAGGCACAGTATTCTCCTTTTGCCGTTGAAAAGCAGGTAGCTATCATTTACCTGGGTACAAACGGATTATTGAAGGATGTAGCTGTAAAAAGAGTAAAAGAGTTTGAAGAGCATTTCTTAATGGAAATGGACAACAAATTACCAGATGTAATGGCCGAGTTTAAAAAAGGTAATTTGCCAGAAGACGGACTGAAGAAGATGGTAGAACTTGCACAGGGTATTATACCTCAGTACAAGTAGTATAATCTTTATAAATAAAGAAATCCTGCTGAAAGGTGGGATTTTTTCTTTGTCTTTAATAATAACCTTGTTAGCCTCAAAACCTCAGAGCAACAAGTGTCATGTACAAGGCATTAATAATTGACGACAACAAAGTAGCCCGGGTAATGCTGGTCGAAATGCTTCGGAAGATTAATGATATTGAAGTAGCTGGAGAATTTGAAGATGCTCCTTCTGCTATTTCAGTATTAAAGAAAGGTACAATTGACATCCTTTTCTTGGATGTGGAAATGCCCGGCATGTCTGGCCTGGAGCTATTAAAAATTTTGCCGGATAAACCGCTTACAATTCTGGTAACTGCCACAGCTGGCTATGCCGCAGAAGCATTTGAGCTTAACGTAGTTGACTATCTCGTAAAGCCATTTTCAGTTTCACGGGTCATTCTTGCTGCTGAAAGAGCTTTAGAATTACTGGCTGTAAAGAATATAAAGGTTAACCAAGTTGAGAATGACCATATTTTTATCCGTGATGGTAAAGCCATCCGGAAAATTTTTATCCAAAGCATTTTATGGCTGGAAGCAAAAGGTGACTATGTAAAAATAGTTACACAACAGGGCAATTTTGTTATTCACGCAACCCTGCGAAACCTCGAGGAAAAATTATCGGGCAACGAATTCGTCCGGATACACCGGGGTTATATAATACCAATTAATAAGATTGACTATATAGAAGATGGTGCCGCATTTATACAAGGAACCCCGCTGCCGGTGTCGGAAAACTATAAAACTGAATTATTAAAAAGACTCAGGCTGATTTAGTTTCTCTAACTCAAGTGTATGAAACCCCGAATTAGTTATTTTTTCTGGATATTGATATTAGCCTTTGGGTTGATGATACTGGTTGTAGCTACTCAGCTATTTACTAAAGAGAACATTAATGGATTGAAGAAAGGTAACCGGGAAGCAGTTATTACCTTTACGATCAACAACGAGCTTCAGAATCTTGTCAATCTCAGTTTCGAACTGGAAACAAAAGTCATCAATTCCCGTAACCGGGTTTACAACAAACAGTTGCTGACAGATTCATTAACAATGCTTGGCTATAATGGTTCTGTACTGGAACAAATCAACCTGAATGATGAAGTAACGGCCCGGTTTAAAAAACTAAATGGTTTTATTGGCCATCAGATAGAATCAAGTTTGCGGATCTTACAAAATAATACTAATGGAACAGGACAAATTGATTCGCTTCGCAAATTACAAATTACAGATAGTATTTATGTAACGGCATTGTCTATTCAAAAATATTTGGAGAAAGACTTACAAACTACACTTAACAATAACACAACGGCATCAACACGTCTTACTGCTTATAACCAAACGCTGGCCATTATTGCTATTGCAGCTGTTTTAATACTTGGTACAATTATCATCAACCGGCACTTACGGCAAGTACAATTAATTTCAGCACTGGAAAAGGCAACAGTTGCTGCTAAAAAATCAGCACAGATAAAAGAGCAGTTTTTAGCAAATATGAGTCATGAGATAAGGACTCCGTTGAATGCCATAAAGGGTTTTAGCCGTTTAATTTCACAAACACCGCTGAGCCGGGAACAGCAGGAATATGCAGGCCTGATCAATGATGCCAGCGGCAGCCTGATTCATATAGTAAATGATATTTTGGATATTTCTAAAATTGAGGCGGGTAAATTACGGATAGAGGAAAAAGATTTTAATCTCGAAAAAATATTACAAACAGTTGAACAACTGTTTATTAATGTAGCTGCGGAAAAACAACTGGAATTTTCCAGCCATATTAATGATGATGTTCCGCTGCACCTGAAAGGAGATCCGGAAAGGCTTTCTCAAATACTTATCAATCTTATAAATAACGGAATAAAATTTACTGAGGCGGGCTATGTAAGAACGATGGTGAGGGTGAGTAAGGAGGAAAAAGAAAAAGTTTGGCTTGAATTTAAAGTAGAAGATTCTGGTATTGGTATTCCGGCAGATAAACAAAATACTATATTTCAGCGGTTCGAACAACTTAACACAAATAGTCAGAATATTACTGCCGGCACCGGGCTTGGATTGAGTATAGTAAAGAGTTTAACTGAATTAATGGGCGGGACTATTTTTGTTTCTGGTGAAGAGTCAAAGGGCTCAGTATTTACAGTAGCGCTGCCTTTTGAAAAGTGTAACAGTGCTATAGTAAGCAAGAAAAAAACTGTATTTAAACCAACCTATTTTCATTCAGGAGTATCTGTAATGGTGGTAGAAGATAATAAGGTAAATCAGTTGCTCTTGAAACATACCCTGGCAGAGTTAAATATTTCGACAACAATTGTCTCCAACGGCCAGGAGGCCCTTGACACTGTTCATCAAAATGCATTTGACCTGATATTGCTGGATATCCAAATGCCCGTGATGGATGGATATGCAACTATTGAGGCATTACGCAATAAATTAAATATTAAAACGCCTGTTGTAGCCATGACAGCCTATGCAATGCCAGGCGAAAAAGAGAAATGCCTGGCTGCTGGTATGGATGATTACCTTTCTAAGCCTGTTGATTTTCAACAACTGATAAATGTACTTGAAAGGTTTTTGAAAGTGGACAAGACAACAGAAATGGAACCAGCCCTATTGCCCGAGAGGGGAAATAATTTTTTATTGTCGATATCAGGTGGCGATAGGAGTATTGCTTTTAAAATAATGAAGGAGATATACCAGGAAATACCTCATGCGGTATCATGGCTGAATGCAGTAAGGAGAGAGAAAGATTTCAAAGAAGTAGGCACAATTTGTCATCACATGTTTTCGACTTTCGCTCCAATGGGTAGCGAGATCACTGTGATGAAAAAAATCAAACAGCTCAATAGCATGCTACATGTTGAAGATAACAGGAATACCAGTATCAGACTTATTGATAGTTTAGTACAGGAGTTGTATATTCTTGAACAAGAACTTAAAATGAAAATCGAGACCGGTAATTTAATTCAGTAAATAAGTAACAGCCCATTTATGAACTATAAACAACCATCAGGAAAAAAACTTTACCTCATCTTGTGGGGAGGAGCTGCCTTTATTGGTATTATCATGGTGGGAATTAGTTACAAAGAGCAGTTGGATGAAAAACAATTACTAAAAAATAAATTTTTTATAACAAAAACATTATCAGGCGAATCCATTAATGACTTATTGTTGTCTGCTGATGAACTTACGATAGCAGAAAAAAAATCATTTATCAGTCTTTACCTCAAGCCAGGCAGTGATCAAGACGCCATTACATACCAAAAAGCCGATAACAAAAGGGATGAAGTGTACAAGCTTATTCTTCAACGAAAGATGAATAAGTTAAACAGGAGGCCTTCTGATGATTTTTCGGTGAAACCTGTTCCAAAATAAAAAAATAAAAATATGCGAGTTGTTATTTACCTGGCTTTAACGGCTATAATTTTTTCCTCCTGTTGCATCCAACAAAAATTGGAAGCTACCCGTGAGGCACTGGCTGCAATAAGGAAAGGACAAGAAAAAGAAAATTCAAAACTGGATTCAGTGGCGGGCATGGCCAGTTCCAGACTCGAGAGCGGAAAGATTGATAAGAATATTGATTCTCTTGTAGTTAAAGTATTGAATAAATATAAGACCCAGCTCGAATCCGCAAAAAAGGAAGCTACGCAGGTTGAGTCGTTGCTGACAAACACGGAGCTATTTCGAAAAGAATATAAATCATTTGTGTTACCTGCTCTCGACTCACTGAATAAAATAAATGAACGGTATGATGAGCGGTTGAAATTGTACCTGATGGTGGAAGACGGTCTGAAGATATCAAACTTTCAATTATTTGATATAGCTGCTTTTTTTGGCCCGGGTAAGTATACGATACCTGATAATAAAAGGGAATTGGCACTAATCTCGTTTGCACCCATTGTTGATTCAATGATTATTTTCTCTAATAAGTATAATTCGATCCCAAGGAAAGCAACGCTTGTACTACTCGGCTTTGCGGATGGGATGGGGTTTGCTGATGAAGGCCAGCTTATTGATACATTAAAAGGTATGATTGGAAAGCAGGAGGTTACCAACGAGGAATTGAATCAGAAATTATCTGAGTTAAGAGCTCTGGAATTAAGCAAACAACTTGAAACTGTTTTTTATCAAAAGATATCTTCCTTTGTCAATTTTGATAAACTGAAAATAGAATTTATTCGCCTGGGGAAAGGCGAGGTATTTCCGTTGCCGTATATCAAGGATTACATGGTAGATGATGACCGGCGAAGAATTGTGCTTTGCTATTGGGCCGTTCTCCCTGATTAATTTCAACGTCTAAATTGGGCCTTTCGGCTTTTTAAGGAACAGGTTCACCGAATTATAGTTATTCACTTCGGCTTTCAGGATAGCTTCACTTATCCTTTTTAGGACTGCGGAAGAAAGCAATTTCATTTTTTGTGCAAATAATAAGGTTGGTATTTCTCATGTTTCACAGGTAGTTTTTATTGTCAGCTTTGTTTTCTTCCGCTTTTATACTTTTTGAATGGCTCAAATGAAAATTATACAAATCCGTACCCACTTTTAACTGCGCTAAACTGAGTTTTAACGAGCCAATATCAGACTTAAACGAAATAAGTTCCCCCCCCTCTCTCTTCCCGTTTACTTTGTAATGCTTTGAGGTAAACAGGCGACAGGGGAAGGTTCAATAATTTCGGTTAATGGTTGGTCTCAAAAGACCGCCTTCCCCTAGTTAGCCTGGATTTGGTTCTACCTATTAATATTGAGTTTTCTATACTCGTTTCTTTCTGAAAATAAGCAATTCTTGGCTAAACGACTATGGAGGTCACGACATTCACCAAAACGTATAATAACTACCTCTGCTAAGCCGGTTTTGGCTTTTTTATTACGAAGATTGGTAGTAAAATTTCACTGGCCACCGTTTTTTACGATAATTTTCTAAGGTAAAAGCACTTAAAAATTATTTTTTAAATATATCTATATTATTGATAATCATAGATTATCGTAATTATACTACAGAAAATACGGTTTTTTTTACGAGAAAACACTCGAAAAACTTGCAAGTAAAATAACTGCGTATTATGTTTGTCTCAGAATCGAACGAATCCTTAGAAAGCGACTAAATCCGACCCCTGAAACAAACCTCTCTCAAAACAGGAATTTATTTCCTGGTCTGTTTCAACTCTTACATATCGGTTTTCATTGCAATCTGAGGAAAGTTCAAAAGAACCCGACCCTATTTTTATTCTTGAACCTCAAAGCAAAAAAATGAAAACACTTTTACTTTCTATCGCCGCAATTTTTACACTGGTAACAGCAAAAGCACAATTCACAGAAAATTTTGACGCTGCAACTATCAGCAGCCTTACTGCGAATTGCTGGGTGTTAAATGGTGTGTCAACTACAACGCAGGTTGACGAAATGATTAATGTGAAGAGCATATACACGGCTCCTCCTACTAACCCAGGTTCTAAAATTGATCTTTATACTCCGGTTCTGGATCTAACGTCAACCAGCACGACTATTAAGTTCGATTATAGGATTACCCAGTCGCTGAGTGCCAATGCCACACGGTCTATCCAGGTTGGCCTTGTTAATCTTTTTGGAATACTGGTAATATCACATACCATTACAATGGATGCAAGTACGAATACAGATGTAAAACAGTTTCAACATACTTTCAACTCAATTACGGCTGGAAACTATAGGGTCGTATTAAGAATTACAGGTGCTCAGGGAAGTGGTAACGTTCGCCTTGTTCTTGATAATTTTGAAGTTAGTAATTCAACCCCATACAATATTGGTACTGGGAACTGTACACTTGTTCCCATTGCCGAAAATCCATTACCTATAAAGCTTATCAATTTTGATGCAAGCTATACTAAGCCTAATGTAACATTGAAATGGAGTACTGCCCAGGAATACAATTTCAGTCACTTTATTCTTGAACAAAGTACAGATGGAAATAATTTTAATCAGGTTGCTATGATTTTTGGAGCAGGCGAGTCGGATACAAAAAAAGATTATAGCTATATCGACATGAATTTGACTGGCAGAAAAGGGTTGATATACTATCGACTGAAATCGGTGGACATTGACAGCAAAGTATCTTATTCTTCCATACGTATTATTCGCCTGGATGACGAAAAGCAAAATATCATCCTTACTACGTATCCTAACCCGGTTATTAATGAATTAAAAATTACTATTCCTGCTGGCTGGCAGGGTAAAAAGACAACATACGAACTGGTGAATGTGAACGGCCAGTTGTCGAAAAAGGTTGAAACTGGAAGTAGTAGCCAGACAGAAACCATTAATGTAAGTCAGTTAGCCCCAGGCTTGTATATAGTAAAAGTTACTTGCGAAGGACAAACTGCACAACAAAAAATAGTAAAACAGTAAGAATTTTTTATAGAGGGACTCCGGACACTACCGTCCAGCATCGGCTGGACGGTTTTTATTATTTTAAATAATTTGGTTTATATTATAAACTACTTTATGTTTGCATTCCAAACATGAATTTTGCTATGAGACACATGAGAGCCGGATTACTTTTTTTGCTGATAACATGCTTATTTCAGGCTGTATCAGCCCAGGTAATGATAAAGGGTGTGATAAAGGATAATAAAGCGAAGCCTGTTGCAGGCGTGAGCATTTCAATAAAAGATAGTTATGATGGCGGCACTTCTGACTCCA
The DNA here is from genome assembly GCA_943371565.1 of Chitinophaga pinensis. GTDB lineage: Bacteria > Bacteroidota > Bacteroidia > Chitinophagales > Chitinophagaceae > JJ008. The sequence continues at coordinate 88,683 of CALRVH010000006.1, forward strand.
CTGGAAAATACTCTTTCAGGACATCTGAGAAAGGAGAACAATTACTTATTATAAGTTCTATCGGCTATAAAACAATTGAACAAAAAGTTAGCCTCACAACAGGGACATTGACAATCGATGTAACACTCAAAGAAGAAATCAGTGAATTAACAGCGGTTGTACTTTCTGCGGGAACATTTGAAGCCAGTGATAGAAAAAGGGCTGCTGCTGTTTTAGACCCGATTGATATAGTAACCACAGCCAGCGCAAATGGCGACATTACACAGGCTTTAAAAACATTACCTGGTGCGCAGCAGGTTGGCGAAAGTGAGGGACTTTATGTTCGTGGTGGCACCGCTGCTGAAACAAAAACTTTTATCGACGGCACATTGGTAAACAATTTCTTTTATAGTAGTGTTCCAAACATCGCCCAGTTTGGACGATTTTCTCCATTCATATTCAAAGGAACCGTTTTTAGTACCGGTGGTTATTCGGCTCTTTACGGGCAAGCTCTTTCATCAGCATTGATCCTCGAGTCTATTGATTTACCTGATCAGTCTTCTGCTAACGTAGGGATAACTGTATTAAGTGCCAATATTGGAATGCAGCACCTTGCAAAAAATAAAAAATCGTCGTGGGGATTTGGCTATGGTTATACTGACCTTAGTCTTGCCTTTGCTCTTATCAAACAGAAACAGGATTTTTCAAAAGTACCAACCTATCATAACCTGGATGCTAACTTCCGTATTAAAACTTCTAAGACAGGGATGTTAAAATACTATGGCTATTTCAGCAGTAATAAATTAGCCTTTACTACTAACAGTATTGATTCATCAGGCTACCTGGACAGGTTTGCTATCGGGAACAAAAATTTCTATCATAACCTGGCCTGGAAAGAAAATTTAGGGAAAGGATGGAAGATTAACACAGGTATTTCATATTCCAATAACAAGGATGATATTAATAGCAGTATGCAAAACCAGGATAAACAAGATATAACACTTGGTAATCTTGAGTTTAAAAAATTTAGTATTGATACAAAAGGGGGGTACTTCAATGCCAAGGCGGTGTTGGAGAAAAAGCTAAAAGGATTAAGTGCCGTCCGCTTCGGAACAGAATATAATTATGGTAATGATAAATCAGTTTATACAGCGTATAATGGGCAGCGATATCTTGACACATTAACAGGTCATATCAATGCGGTATTTGGCGAAGCCGATATATATGCTACCAATGCATTGGCAGTAAAAGGTGGTATACGTCTTGAGTATTCTTCATTACTGGATAAAATAAATATTGCTCCTCGTTTTTCAGTAGCGTATAAATTAGGAAAAGGAAGCCAGGCGTCTGTTGCTTATGGCATATTTTACCAGGATCCGGAGAGGAGATACCTGCCTTCACCCAACCAATTAACCTTTATGAAGGCCACGCATTATATCGTCCAGTACCAGAAAGTGATGAATGGTCAGTCCTTCCGGACAGAAGTATTTTATAAGAAGTATGCTAACCTGGTGAAAACAGGAACTGTAAACTTCCGGGAATCTGCTGTCAGTAATAATGGATTTGGTGATGCAAAGGGAATTGAATTTTTCTGGAGAGATAAAAAGACAATTAAAAACCTGGATTACTGGATTTCTTATTCTTACCTGGATACAAAAAGAGATTTTTTAAATTTTCCTTTTGCTATTACTCCAAATTTTGCTGCAAAACATACGAGTTCTTTGGTTATAAAGCGATTTGTTCAGAAAATTAAGACCAATATAAACCTTGCTTACAATTATAACAGCGGCCGGCCATATTATAATATAGGGTATGACGGCACAAATTATAAGTTTAATGACAGGGGAACTATTCCTGATTACCATAATGTAAGCTTTGCTTTGAATTACCTGCCTTTTATTGGCAAGAAAAACCCAAAAGCTTTTGCGGTATATGTTTTCCAGGTTAGCAATATTTTCAATATCAAACAAACGTATGGATACCAGTATTCATATAATGGAGTAAGAAAAGAAGCGATTGTACCGACATCCAGAATGTTTGTTTTTCTTGGTGCCTTTATCAGTTTTGGTGTAGACAGGAGCGATGAAGTAATTAATAATGGTTTATAAGTAACCTAAATAATTTTATATGGAACAACAATCATCAACACAGGAACCCAAAGACCCGCAGTTATGGGCCATTGCAAAAAGAAGGGCAAGGTTTAAAAGAGAGCTTGTTACATACTTTGTCATCAATGCTTTTTTATGGCTGATATGGTTATTGACTACAAAAGGTAGAAATTCAGGCTGCATTCCCTGGCCGGTATGGCCAACGGCTGGATGGGGCATTGCCATTATTATACAATACTTTGAGGCGTATAAATATCCAAAGGAAAATACTGCGGAAAAAGAATATGAAAAATTAAAACAACAACAGAATAAATAAATTTATCACTAACAAAAATACAGCTATGAAAAAGATTCTTTCTTTAGTTATTGGATCATTAATGACGACTGCAACATTTGCACAAAGCGAAAAATATACCAAGGCGATGGAAGTACTGGTGCCTGCCGTGGACACTACACGGGATCTTGACGGACTTTTAACACTGACTAATTCCTTTGAACGTATTGCGAATGTTGAAAAAACACAGTGGTTGCCATTTTATTATGCTGCATTAACAACTATTAATGCAGCCTATTCTTACAACGATGGAAGTTTTGGAGATAAAACTGCATCTATAGATCCGCTGGCCGACAAAGCTGAAATATTTTTGAATAAAGCAGATGAACTAAGCAAAGACAATTCAGAAATATGGGTAGTTAAAAAAATGCTGGCATCCGTAAGGATGATGGCTAACCCCATGGCCAGGTTTCAGGAATACGGAGTAATTGCCACTTCGGCTCTCGAGAAAGCGAAAGAGTTAAATGCCGGAAATCCAAGAGTATACTTACAGGAAGGGCAGGACCTGTTTTTTACACCAGAACAGTTTGGTGGGAGTAAATCGGAAGCCAAAAAGAGATTTGAAGAGACTGTGAGCAAGTTTGCAACATACAAACCTGAAAGTGGTATTCATCCTAATTGGGGTTTGCCTGCAACAAAATATTTTCTTTCGCAGGTAAAGTAAGTAAAGCAAATTGTTGTATTTGCCCTCGTTTATACGAGGGCAAATCTTCATTTTAAAAACTGCCAGTAACTAATTTTTTTATTATGATACAGCCAGAAAAACAATTGACGGAGAAAGAAAGCCTTGACCTGATTGCTATGATGATCAATAAAGCAAAGGATTCTTATCATAATACTGGTATTGGTGCTATGATGTGGGGGACCATTATAGCTGTTTGTTCTTTGGTAAAACTGGCGGAATTACACTTTGACTTCAAATTGCCTTTTGATATTTACTGGCTTACCATATTAGCTGTCGTTCCGCAAATTTTTATAACTATCAGAGAAAAAAAGGAACGAAAAGTAAAAACCTATGATGATATTTATATGGATTACTTGTGGCTGGCGTTTGGGATAAGTATTTTCCTTCTGATCTTTATTACCAATGCAGTTTTTAGTGTATGGGAACCAGTTGCAATAGAATATACTCAGTTGGCTGGTCACCGTTCAGTATTCAGGTTCTATGAGTTTATCGCTCCCCTTTTTTTGTTGTTATATGGTATTCCCACTTTTGTTACCGGGGCTGCTTGTAAGTTTAAGCCCATGTTATGGGGTGGCTTGCTTTGCTGGACCTGTTGTATCGTTACCGTTTTCACCACAATAAAAATTGATCTGTTGTTAACTGCTTTTTCAGCTGTGGCTGCGTGGCTTGTTCCTGGAATAATAATGGAAAGAGAGTATAGAAAAGCAAGAAAGGGGTTAGCTGCAGCCAATGTTTAAAGATCTTGACCCCATATTACATTCGCAGCTCCGGTTGGCTGTTATGTCACTTCTGATCAGTGTGAAAGAGGCGGATTTCACATTTATCAGGGAGAAAACAAATTCTACTGCTGGTAACCTGAGTGTACAGATTCAGAAATTGAAAGATGCTGGTTATATTGATGTGATAAAACAGTTTAGGGATAATTATCCGCTAACGATTTGTAAAATAACAAAGCAGGGTGTAAAGGCATTTGAAGAATATGTAGGCAACCTGCAGTCCTACCTGGGTAAAGGAAACTAAACCAGGATTTGTTTCTCAACCGCTTCCGTCTAAAATATAAACGAGAAAGCCCCTTAGACAAGGGGCTTCTTTCTCAATTGGTACTCTAAGTGTATGAAAAAATTAACGAAGATTGTACCCCTCAAATATTTTTACTGCGAACTGGTTGTAATACTAATTGTGGTGCAGCCTGCTCTTTTTCAGGTTTAATTAATTTATCAAAAGCTTTTTTCAGACGGCTGTATTCATCCTGCAGCACCTTCTTTACTGTATTAGCCATTTCTGTCAGGGTTTAAACGTTTGGATTAATTTCTATTACCGTTGAATATTCTGTTTGACGGTTTTTATTGATCAGTTTGATGCGGTATAAAACTCGTTGGCTGCCTGCCTTTTCATAAAACTGGTACTTGTCGGTGGCTGATTTATCTGTTCCAAAAACAAGGGCTGCCATGGTAAAATTTTCACCATCGGTACTTTTTTCTACTTCAAACTGATCGGCGGTTTCATTATCACCCACTTCCCAGTTCAAAAAAACTTTGTTATTGCTGATAGTGCCGGCAATGCTGATAAGTTTGGCAGGTATAGCAGTGGTGGCTGTTGGAAGAGGTGATGGGCTTGCAAAAGGGGCTATATCATGTTGTGCAGGAGAGGGGTGGTACATAATCCTCATTGCAACAATAATTACTAAGGCGGTGAACTTTGTCATTTCTTAGGGGTTTGAATTAAAGTTTTCAAGTTGCCCACAGAAATATTGGATGTTAATTTCGGCTGAAAATTATACCGTTTGAAAAGCTTTACTTTAAAGAAGACCGTACCGGGGTCCGGTAAAAATCAGGAGAATCAGGTACGGACGATTAACGTAGTTTTACGAGGGTATATGTGGTTTTCCGAATCGAAAACAAACCTAGTATTTGGATGTTATATATGCAAGTCTTTTCACTAAAATATTTTCATAAAGCTCAAAATACTTCAATTGCCAGGCAAAGCAAGTAATACATTTGCCTTAATAATCAACGATGAATCCAGTAATCCAGGTAACACACCTCACCAAAGATTTTAAGGACGTAAAGGCGGTAAACGACCTCTCTTTTTCAGTAGAGGCAGGGCAGGTCTATGGGTTTCTTGGCCAAAACGGGGCAGGTAAATCTACGACCATCCGGATGTTGCTTACGCTGATAAAACAAACCTCGGGCAACATTGAAATATTTGGGCTGAACCTCCAGAAACACCGCAACGAAATTCTCCGGCAGGTGGGAGCTATTATTGAACGGCCGGATTTGTATAAATACCTTACTGCACTGGAGAACCTCAGGATCTTCGCAGCTATGAGTGGAGTAAAAGTTTCAGAGAAAAAATTAATGGACCAATTGGCGATGGTTGGTTTAGCAGAAAGGGCGCATAGCAAAGTAAAAACATACTCGCAGGGCATGAAACAGCGATTAGGTATTGCTACAGCATTAGTGCATGACCCCAAACTGATCATACTCGATGAACCAACTAACGGCCTGGATCCGCAGGGCATTGCAGATATAAGAAATCTTATCCTTCACCTCAGTAAAGAAATGAATAAAACGCTCCTCATCTCTTCTCACCTGTTGAGTGAAATGGAGCTGATTGCCGATTCAATGATTATTATTGATAAAGGGAAAAAAGTGGTGGAAGGAAAAGTGAATGAATTATTTGATCCGGCTGAAACAGTGGTAGAATTAAAGACAACTGATGATTCAGCTACTTATGAAAAGCTACAGCAATCAAACCTTAAAAAATTTGTTCAGGGAAAAAGAAATGACTGCCTGCTACTCAAACTGCATCGGGATGAAATACCGGCTGTGATGAAAGAACTGGTGCAGATGGATATAGGAGTGCTCTCTTTTTACTCGAAACATTCACTGGAAGACTATTTTTTATCACTAACAGCCCATCCCCATGTGGAAACTCTTAAAAATTGAGTTATTTAAAATATTTAAACGACCCCGGACCTACATTGCGTTCGGGGCAGTAGCTGCTATTGTTTTCTTATTCCAGATCGGGTTAAAATTTGATGGTAAATCATACCTGGATTTAATTCTGAACAACGTCAGTGATTCGTTTGAAGTAAGCGATGATTTCAAATCAAGATTGCTAAATGGATATTTTATTTGTTTTGCCATTCTAAACATCCTGCTGATACAAATGCCCTTGCTGGTGGCCCTGATTGCAGGTGATGCCATTGCCGGTGAAGCGAATATGGGTACACTACGATTGTCATTGACAAAACCGATCAGCCGTACTGAATATATGCTGGTGAAGTTTATGGCATCAGTTATATACACACTTATTTTGTTGCTCTGGCTGGCAGTACTGGCATTGTTTGGCAGTATGCTCATATTTGGCACTAATACGCTGGTAGTATTTCGTTCTGAGGGCATTGAAATGATGAATAGCTTTGATGTGTTATGGAGGTATGTGGCCGCTTTCGGTTATGCTGCCGTAGCATTAACAACAGTGTCAGCCCTCGCATTTTTATTAAGTGTATTTGCAGAAAACTCTATCGGTCCCATCATTGCTACCATGAGTATTGTTATTGTGCTTACTATTCTGTCAGAATTTAATATACCTATATATGATAAGACTGTAAAGCCTTACCTCTTTACTACTCACATGGTGGCATGGAAAGGGTTTTTCTATGTGCAGGCGGATGCGGATAATAAAACCATTGACGGAACTATACAAAACCTGCCGGCTATTTTACGGAGCATGGGTATATTAATTGCTTATATAATTGGCTTTGTCGGAACTGCCATCTGGATTTTTAAACGAAAAGATATTTTGACCTAAATTATTAATGATGAAAAAGAGTTTATTGCTTTCTTTAGTCCTCCTTACTGTGTTTATTGTAAATGCACAAACAGCAGAAGAGATTATTCAAAAAGTGAAAACAAAGCTGGAGAAGGTCAATGATTATGAAGCAAAGGGTAAAATGAAAACGAACGTGGTTTTTATCAAAGCACCGATCGCTAATGTAAAAGTATTTTACAAAAAACCCAACAAGCTCCGTATCAACAATGAAAGCGGTATTTCCTTTATCCCCAAGGGCTCTGTAAACATTAACCTTAATAACATCTTTATTAATACCTCCGGTTTTGATATGATAGATATGGGCAAAGAAAGTAAGACGGATCTCCGTATTATCAAACTGCTGCCCAAGGATGAAAACGCAGAAGTGGTTTTGTCAACTTTATATATTGATGAGACATTATCGTTGATCAAAAAAGCAAAAACGACTACCAAAGAGAACGGAACCTATGAATTAGAAATGAGCTATGGTAAATATGCAGACTTTGGCCTGGCGGACAAAGTGATTTTCATCTTCAATACGAAGGACTACAAGTTGCCCAAGGGTATTACTTTCGATTATGATGATGGAAGCAAAAGAGAACAAAATCCTGATAAGCTGAAGGATAAAAAGGGGAAGGTAGAGATAAGTTACTCCAGTTATATCATAAATAAAGGAGTGTCTGATTCAGTTTTTAAGTAACAATATTTTTTTATTCATCAAGTACTTCGTCTTTCGCATTGGCCAAAATAGCGGGTGTCATTTTTCGCAGCGGATTTTTTCTGTTCTCTTCATATTCGATCCTGCGGTTGATAATATCAATACATTCAAATACGGAGGTAACAAAGGATGATGTATCCGCTTTGTCTTTGCCGGCAATATCAAAAGCGACACCATGATCCGGTGATGTTCTTACAGCCGGTAAACCCGCTGTATAGTTTACGCCTTCCCCGGTTGCCAGAGCTTTAAAAGGAATCAGCCCCTGGTCATGATACATAGCCAGTACAGCATCAAACCGTTCAAAACTGCGGCGGGCAAAAAAGGCGTCGGCACTGTAAGGGCCTACCACTAACATATTGTTGTTCTTTGCTTCCTTAATAGCAGGTTTGATGATGCTTTCTTCTTCATTGCCTATCAATCCCTCATCACCCGCATGTGGATTTAATCCTAATACAGCAATGCGGGGTTTATCAATACCAAAATCTTTTTGCAGACTTTGATGGACGATGTTGAGCTTACTGATAATTTTTTCTTTACTAATATGTTTGGATACATCCGCAACCGGTACATGTTCTGTAACTAAAGCAACCCGGAAGTTGCTGGCGCACAACATCATAACAACATCATTTACGCCAAACTCACTTTTTAAATAAGGTGTGTGCCCAGTAAAGCTGAACTCGGGAGACTGAATATTTTTTTTATGAATGGGGGCAGTTACCAACCCATCAATTTGCTTTTGTTTCAATGCAGCCACTGCTGTTTGTAAAGAAAGCACTGCATATTTCCCACCTATATCTGTCAGTTGTCCGGGAGTAATAGCAACTTCTTCTTCCCAGCAGTTAAAGACATTAATTTGTTTCTGGTTGATACGGGAAAAATCTTTTATCTGCTGGAAACTAAAATTTACTTCCGGTATTGATTTCCTGTAAAAATTAATGGCCTTGCCGGAACCAAAGATGATAGGGGTACAATGTTCTAATATGCGGTTGTCAGAAAAAGTTTTGATGATTAGTTCAATACCGATACCGTTAAGGTCGCCACAGCTGATGCCAATTACCGGTTTATTTGATGTACTCATATTTATTACTTTTCATGGTAAAAATAGCAAAATCATCGCAGTGCTCTCCAAAGCATTTTGGTGTAGTAAATAAAAATAAAAAACCCGGCTAAGCCGGGTTTTTTATAAAATATACATAAGGTAGTTTTTATCTATATCCTTTCATCACTTTCCGGATAGCCACAGTGCCATTCATGGTTACTTTCAACAGGTAAATACCTGCCGGTATTCCTCCGGTATTATTTAATATAAATGCATTAGAACCCGGGTTTACGAGCTGACTGGCACTCCTGATGGTTTTTCCATAATTATCTATCAGTTCAATCTTTGCTATTGCAGCGGTAGGAGATGATATTCCATATTGGAGTTGATGATTGAAAGGGTTTATCACCGTACCCATTTCCCAGGTATTGATTTTGTCGAGACTTAGCGTAATGGTCTGAGAGTATTTTTTTATACTTTGGTTACTGAGTACTGCAATACGATAAAGTACTTTTCCTGAAACAGCCTGTGGATCATCATAGGTATAATAATTTCTTTCTGAAACACCATTATTATATCCGTCCACAATAGCAATCGAAGTAAAACGTATTCCATCATCACTTCTTTCTACACTGTAGCGAACGGGATCTTGTTCTTTTGATGTAACCCAGGTTATCCTTGCTTTATCGTCGATCAGCTTACCGGAAACAGATAATAGGTCGGCACCAAGGATGGGTACACAATCCGTCAGTACGTTCAATGTAATGTTTGTCGGATCACTGAAACTACAAGTTGAGCTTGCCAGGTTGCCAGTAGTGCTAGCTACTACCACCCGGTACAAGTCTCCGCTATTAGCAGCAGTGGTCCAGGCCAATGGAATTGTATATGTAGTAATGAATTCGTAAGCAGTGCCATTCCAGACCGGGGTAGCAGTGGCAGTAGTTCCGGGAATATCTGTCCAGTTTACGCCGCCGTCTGTGCTACGCTGCCATTTATATTCTGTATAGGTATTAAAATAGGATCTTATGGTATCAGAAATTTCTATTACATTATTTTCACAAACAGCAGGATTGTTTGTTGGAGAGTACGTCATATTTGGTAAGCAGGTCCTTAAACTCAAGTCATCTAATGCCCAGTCGTTACCTCCGCCGCCCGGGGCATTATTTCTTAAAGTAAGGGTGAAGCTAGTTTCAGAAGGACCAGTTCTATATACGAATCCTCTTTTTACCCAGTTGTTAAGGGTGTCCGAACCAGTTTGCGTACCACCTAATCCCTGGTAGACAATATCACCAGTGGTATAATGATCAATACCATTTATCTGAAATGCAATGTTGGGTCTTACACCCGAGGAATCTCCGGGGGCTGTTGGTATATAAAGAAGACTGCCGGACGTAGCACCACGGCCTAAAGAATCACATCCGCATTTGTAACAAACATTTTTAAACCATCCTGAAATTTCATAGTACGTATTCGGACAGGCTCCTGATACACTAAAGTTAAAAGCAAGGTCGGTACGGTAAGCTGCATTTACCACCAACATATAACCACAGGGGTTGGTGCTGCTGATGGGCGCCGATAAATTACAAGGATTATTTCCTCTTGCCGTATTAGCTGCCCCGGTATGGTCTCCCGATATATCCCAAACGGTATGTACTCTTGCAGCATTTCCTTTCGCAACAGTTTGTACTGTGGTACCTGCAGCACTTGTATTATTAGCTATACCATAAAAATAATCCTGTGGGCTACCTGCAGCAAAAGTAGAATACGCATAATTCGTATTCGGGGAAGTGCCCCTGTTTTGGGGATAAGCGGGACTACCAGTTGGCTCACCGAATGTTCCATTGAACTCATCACCAAGACTATTACTTGTAGAGACGGAGTTAGGACAAAGACCCAGATCTTCAGAAATTATCAGGCTGTCATTCGGGAAATTGATAGTATAATAAACACCTGTTGTTGAGTCACGATATTGAAAAGCACCGCCGCCAAAATTGATAGGGGTACCTAAACCTGCATTGACGGTAACACGATATGTTGCCATGATAATACAGGTATTGCTATAAAATGAAGGAGGAGAACTGCTTCTTAGTTTACCTCTACTTGTATTGGTAGCGCCAGCACCAATGTTAATCCGTATGGTAGTATCGGTACCAGGACCGGCTGTTGTATACCAGCCTGCATCACTATCAAAAATATCGGTAAATGATTTATAAATTTTGCCTTCATTTGTTCTTAATGAAAGGGAATTGGGAATCAATGCATAACCTTTGCCGGCTGCAAGTGTGTCATAAAATCCAATGCTATCAATTGCCCGGTGGGCAACAGGAGATCCATTACGTTGTACTACAAGTGTCGCTCTTATTTCCAGTACATCACCCGTATTAATGGTACCACCGACAGTGCCGTCCGTAACGTTGATATAACTTTTAGCATAATCTACGAGGGCACCTACGGGATCAGTTACACAAATATTAAAGGTATAGGTACCGCTTGTTGGAGAAGCAAAATTGGTATTCGTTGTAATTCTTATATAGTATGTATCGCCTATAGTTAAACCGGCACCACCTAATGCAGTGGTAACGTTCAGCGGGTTCGTAGTACAAGCCAAAGATGTTAATGAACCACATGTGCCGGAAAACAATTGAATCCTGGGACCTCTTGTATTAAGATTGGCTCCAATGGAACTAAGGGTGATAGTAGGGTAAGCACTTTGTGCCACAAAACTATACCAAACTTCTGGCGATGAACTATTACCACATGCAGGTAAACCTGCTGTAGCGGTTGCCCTGATTAAGGTTCCCGAGATATTTGAACAGGTAGTGCTACTGGTAAGCATAATGGCCCCTGTACACAAATCATTTGAAGGAGGTGCTGCCACCGCAGTAACACAAATATCAAAATTAGCCACAGTTCCTGTTCCCGATGGATTAACATTAAAATTAGCTACCCTGATATAATAGGTTGTGCCAATGATTAATCCTGCTTGCGTCAATGTTGTGGTGCTGGAACAGGTGCCCATTGAAATTAGTGCAGCACAGGTGCCACGATACATTTGAATTCTTGGGGCAGTAAAACTGGAGCCTGTGCTGCTTAAGCTTACTGTATGCGAAACGGCTGTGGCAGTAAAACTATACCATACATCATAATAAGTACCAGCTACAAAGCAACCCAATGGTGTTGCTGCATTGGCAGTTGCCAAATCAAGAGTGCCGGCAGTATTGCTGCAGGTAACTGCGGAAGTAAGTGTAATGGCTCCGGTACATTCATCATTGGCTGGCGGTTGCTGTACACATATGTCAAAATCCCAGTCGCCACTGCTACCACCTGTAGGGTTGAGCACTACATAAACACGGACATAATAAAAATTGCCGATAGTCAAACCACCTACTGTCATCCTGGTTGCAGAATTTTGACAAGCAAGCGATGTTAAGCTGCCGCAGGCTCCGCTGAGCATTTCCATATAAGTAGAAGCAGTACTGAGGCGTGACCCCAGGTTGCTTAATCTTACGGTCTGTGTAGTTGAAGTGGCCTGGAACCTAAACCAAACATCATACGTAGTAGATGCTGTTGCACCACCACAGGTTCCGGCTGGAGATGAACTTGAAGCATAATAAATATTAGAACTTATACTGCTGCAGGATGTTCCGGAAGTTAATAAAGTGGCGTTAGCACAGTTATCATTGGCGGGGATGGCAGGAGGGTGTGTAATACAGATATCAAAACGGTC
>CALRVH010000007.1:0-100608 GCA_943371565.1 Chitinophaga pinensis
CAAATCTATTACTGGCCATGCAAGCAAAGATTGCTGCAGATGTTACGGATATAAAATTCATTGACCAGGATTTTGGGCAGCTGGAACAGGATAACCCACCTGTATTATTCCCCTGTGTGCTGATAGATTTTTCAGCCACCCAATTTGACCAGCTGCAGCTGCACCAGGATGGTAATGCAAAAGTAGTGCTGCGCATAGCCAAAGACACTGTGGAAAACAGCAGCCAAAACACTGACCTTTCTATAAGGGAAGATGCACTGGAATTCTATGAACTGGAACAGCAGCTGTATGAATGCTTTCAGACATGGAATAATGCAGGGGCATTGGCCAATCCGTTCATCAGGAAAACTGCCAGCACCGAAAAAAGGGAAGACCGGTTACGGGTCAGGGTAGTAGAATTTGAATGTACGTTTGTAGATAGCAGTGTGACCAGTTAGATCACCACACCAGGTGTGGCCACTTCTTCATAAAGACTTTCTGCATTTTTTCAGGTGCTTCATTTTTCCATTGCTGCTTTAGCACAACCAGCTTTTCATTATTCTGCAGTATTACTTTACTGGCATGAAATTCAGTGATGAAAAATTCATCAGCCACGATCTTCACCACTGCATCAAAGAATTTGCCGGTGTTACGGCAGATGAAATAATACCTGTCCAGCAGGCAGTCATTCCTTCTTTCATGCTGTTCTTTGTTGCGGCCATTATTTCGGGTGATAGGGATGACAGGGGCAGGCTCATTGTAGAAGACATGTTTAAAAGATACTTGTGACCCCCGGAGTGTAGCCATGCATCAAATTTATGTCAAATTATTCGACATAGCAAACAGGGCAAAAAAGAAGCCCCGGTATAAACCAGGGCTGAAACCATTACCAAATTTGCCTATGAGAATGTGAAGGTACTTTAAATTGTCGAAAAATTAGACTTTTTAAAGCAATGTCAAATATTTGGACATTACTTTTTCCAGACCATGTATGTGATGCGCAGATCACCTACCAGGGCAGCTGTGGCACCACCACTGGTGGGCAGGTTAGCAAACTGTACAAACTGCAGACCGGCACCAGCCAGGGTATTAAAGGCAGCTGAATAGCTGCTGTACTTTTTACCGGTGATGATGATAGCACCATTTTTTTTAGTTTCCCTGGTGGCCACCAGCAGGCTATCAATATCAGCATAAGTAGTACCCATTTCCGGCTGCAGTTCCACTTCCAGTTTGCCGGTGGGTCGTACTTCAATAAAGTAATACTGTACAGGCTGTGTATTTTGTGCCCCTGATTTTAATACTGCCAGCAGGCATAGCAGTGTTATAATTTTTTTCATGTTGCTTAATTTTTTAAAAAAATTATCCTCCAAACTTATAACATATAGTGAATGTGGCAAATTCATAACTTAACCATTTTTCATGCTTTAAAAAAACAGCATTTATTTTCCCTTCTTCATCTTTACCTATTGGTTTATTCAGTTTAATTTGTATAAATAAACAAGGGTGGAAATGAACAACCTGCTGTTCTTTTATAAATAGAATACTTTTTATAAATGGAAGTTCGTCAAGATTCTTTATAATATTTTCCAGGCTCATATCAATAATTATATTTTGTAGTTAGTCTGTCATTCTGAAAGTAGTGTCAATCCATTTTTCAATTCTATCATGAACACCAAAAAGCATACAGGGAATACAGAAAAAGGAATAAACCATTGTAAATAAAACACCAGTGTACAAAAGAAAAATATGTATGATGGTTTTTTTCATTGATAACTATTTTGATTGACAGAAAAATCCTAAACTGTTTCCGTTGGCATCTTGAAAGTGGTAGGTAGATGATGTGCTATTGCTGCAAGTGTCTAAAGTAAGGCTGTATGATGCCCCGGTGATCTGGCAGGTGTAGCAGTTGCTGAAACTTTCTTTTTTTTTAGAACAGGAAAATAGTACCAGGGAAAACAGGCAGGTAAGTAGTGTAAAAACTTTCATGGTTAAATTGATTTTTTTGGTACAGTAAAAGTATAATATTAGTGGTGCTTTTGCAACCAGCTTTGATAGATGTTTTTGTATTGTGTCACCAGTTCAGGCAGTTGCGAAGTTTGCACGTCATTCAGTGTGCTTTTCTTAACACAACTTTTAGTTAATAGCCATTGATTGAATTGGCTGTAATCGCTTTTACTTTCCAGCTGGCCTGCATCACCCACCACCGGCACCCTTTTTATAACACCCATTTCCCTGGCCATTGCTATAATGCTGTTTATCATCCGTTGCCTTTTTACATCTTGTTCCAGATTGGTTTCTGGTCTTTTTTGCCCTTTGTTCATGGCTGCTATCCACTGCCTGGCTTCTTCATAAGTAAGCTGTGTGGTGCTGCTGCAGCGGCCACCACTTATTTCTTCAATGATGGTTCTTTTTTCATCCTGCAGGTTATGCCGGTGCAGCAGCACATGAATGGCCGCTATCTGGCTTTTGGTTATTTGTTTGTTGAACATGCTGCTGTTTTTATAATGTCATTAATTTTTGTGGCTGCTTCCACCTGTTCTACTTCTTTCAATAGTTCTGCATAATCACTGATGGTGGCATCTGTGTTTTCTGCCACTAAGGCATCCCGCATTTTTATTTTATCAGGCAGATTCATACTTACAATTTTTTCCAGTCGTTTAAATATTCTTTTGCAGCCAGCCAGCCATCTGCTATTTTGGGGTTTACCCAGTTGTTACGTTCACAATATTTACGGTAATCAATGGCTGCATAGTAGGCTTTCACCTGTTCTGTTTTGGTCATCTTTTCCCATCTTTTTTGCAGCAGGTGATAGTTACGGCTATAGGGATATTCTCTTTTAAAATCATCCAGGCTTATTTCAAATTCAGCTTCTACTACTGTGGTGCCTGCAGTAAATGCCGCTGCAAAGCCACTTACATACACCGGCACTGCTTTTTTAAAAGCCTGCAGTACATCTGCTGCCATTATAGCCTGCCGCATGTCTATGCACAGCAGCTGATCTGCACTGCTGTAAATGCATTCTACCTGCCCGGTGAATTTGTCTGATGTGATTAGGAACCTGCGCATAATTATCAGTTAAAATATTTCATGGCATAGTTGCCAAAATATCTGGCCATGTGTACAGGTGTTTATTTATCCCCCAATAGTTTTGGCAAATCTGCTTTTGTAAGTCTGCCGGTGGTTACCAGCTTCATAGCATCCACCGTTACTTTGGATAAATTGACTATCTGTGTAGCCACATTAGCCATTGCTTTTGCCCGGTCTATCTCTGTTTTTAAATTTTGCCCTTTCAGGTCTTCATCACCCAGTCTTTCTATTTGTGCAAACAGGTGGTCGTTCAAATCAGATAACTTGTTTTTCATACTTTTTAATTTTTCGGTTTAATGATGTAATTACTCTAATAGATTTTTTCAATTCAGGTGGCAGGTTATGTATTGTATTTCTTCGCATATTTTCCTGCAACGTTATCAATTCAAGATTTTTTATACTCAAATTCATAGTGTTTTTGTCTTTGAACACAACAATGTGCCCTTTGGGAACTTTACCATATTTTTTTTCCCATTTAACTACATGCACCATCTTCCAATTTGCTTTAGATATTCGTACCCATTGATACATTCGTACTTCACCACTTCGCATTACTTCTTTTCTGGTAACAATAAGCCCGTCCTTTTTTGTATTGTGTGGTAAACTCCCTTTCTTAAACATGGTGGCTTTTACTTTCTCGTAAATATGTGCTGGCATTTTTTGCCCTTTATTTACAGGAATATTACCAGGCATTATTTGACTATCCTTTTTAAACTTTTCAACAATTTCGGCTGGTACTTTTAATTTTAAAACAGCCATTCTTTGCCTTGCACTGCTTTCATTCCTGTTCAGCATTTTAGACATTCGTTTGGTAGGAATCGTTAAATAATTCTGCCGCAAAAAATCGTCTTCTTCTTTTGTAAAAAATTTCATTTTACTTCTTTGTGTCGTAAAAAAATAACCGTTGCATACTTACCGCCTTTGATACAGGCAGCTTCTGATGTTTTGCGTACATCATAAAAATGGCTGTGCTTTTTTTGCAGCACATATTCATGCACATCATCATCCACCATTTTAAAAATGTCACCTTCTTCCAGGTCAACCAGGAAAAACTTTTCACCGGCCACCGGCTTTGTATGCCTGATAAATTTTACCTGCAGGTTCTTTTGCTTCAGGTAGTCTTTTTTGCGCAGTGGTAGCCTTGTTACTTCTGATACCTGGTTTACGGCTACATAACCCGCTTTGTCTGCCAGTGCCATTACCTGCCAGCTGCCGGTGCTGTAATCCACTTTTTTATTTATCCAGTTCCTGGTGATGAAGACAAAGCTGTCACCAATGCGCAGGCTGGAAAGTTTTGTGATTGTGTTTTGTTGCATTGTTTTATAGTATTGTCATGATGATGAATAAAAGAATGATGATGATAAAAAGTAGCTTCATATAAGTATTGTATAAATGGTTTAAATAAATTCTTCTGTGTAGCTGTTCAATTTTTTCCAAAGTTTCCGGTATGCGAAGTATGGTTTATCTATGTCTTCAATCTTTTGTTTCACCTGTTCTTCATCCAGGTCATACCATTCTTCCTGCACCTGCTTTTTATATTTGCCTTCAATTCGTTTCATTTTTTCAGTCAGCAGTTCTATCTGCATCATTACTTCGCCACGAAAGAAAGCAAGGTGTTTTGCTGTACTAATCATGTTACCTGTTTTTATGTTTATTGAATAATTTCAGCCCCCAGTATTTTTTTGCGCCTTCTTCCCATATCACATAATTCTTATTGCCGCCAAACCTGCTTTTGAAAAAAGCCATCAGCCCTTCCACCCTGATTTTTACATGGGCATAATATTCTACACTTTTGGCAGTGGCACCTTTTGGGTTTTTACCATCTGCCCAGCTGATGTAGATGATGATTTTCTTTTTGCGGCTTAATACAAACTGTTCTTTTAGTTTGGCACATTGCTGTTCTGTAAAGTGGCTGGCCTGTATAGAATCGATCACCCAAATTTTGGCAGACTTCCCTTTGCCCATCATCTTCATCAGTTCATCATAACTGCAGTGGTCAATTATTGAAAGCAGGCCACCCACTTCTTCCAGCATATTGTGCCGTTCTATCATGGTTTTTTGCAGTGTTTTGGTGTGGCCTTCTTCATAGCTGATGTAGATGGCTTTTTTCTGCAGGGCTTTTATCAGGTCTTTGAGAATGGCCACTGTAAAATTGGTTTTGCCATTGCCGCTGCTGCCATAGATGATGCAGTCAAAAGCATCTTCAATGTCACCAAATGAACGGGTGAAGTTTTCCGGCAGTCCTGGCACACTGGTGTACTTCTTCTGGCTTAGTTGTTTCAGTCCTATCTTTTTGCCCATATTGTTACTTTATAGGGTGTGTTTGGTTGTGGTTAATTGGTTTTGATGCAGTTAGAACTATTTACACAATCAGGGGTCTATTTTTCCCATTGTGATAAAAACAGTCCATATCTGTGGGATTATCAGGATATTCGGGTGGGTCTTTTGGGTCGAAATCCAGTTCTGTAAAGGCTTTGCTGTTATTGTGCTGCATAGTAAATGATGATTTTATGTGTGTAAAAAAGTGGTCAAACCCCTGCCTGTATCGGGCAGTTTGGGGCAATTAATCATCAACATCATCATTTCCTATTGCATCCCAGGGGTCTGGATGGCCACAGGTAAAGCATTCTTTTTGTGCTATTTCTGCTGTGTTCCATTCGGTGCCACAATGTGGGCACTGTGGTGCCGGTGGCTGCTGTGTATTTTTATCAGGCTGATTCATTCGTTTGGTTTTTTCGGTTTGTTAATGGTGCCCTGGCAGGTTCCAGGGCACCGGCATCTATGCCTGTGGGGTTTGTTATCCTGTTACCACTTCCAGTGCTGGCTGTACATAGAAAGATTCTTCCTGCACTACTTCCACACCTACATCTTTCAGGTTTAGTTCTGCCCTGTTTGCCAGCAGGCTTTCTTTGTCCAGTTCTTCTTTGCTTCTGATGTAGGCAGGCCATTTATCTTTTACCAGGGTAAATACAGCAGGCCATTTAAAGCCTTTCAGGGTGGCCAGCTTTGGTGTGCCGGTACGGAAACCAATGATGCCATGCGTAAATTCCATACTCTTTTTTGCCTGGAACAGTTCAGGGTGTTCTTCAGCATAAGCCTGCATCACTTCAAAGTGTTCATCCTTTTTTTCCTGCAGGTCTTTGATCTTGTTTTCATACTTTTCTTTTACAGCAGTTAGTTCTGCATTCATTTTTCCCTGCTGCACTTCCAGCTGGGAATAACAGGTATTGTAAGCAGCAAAGGCATCTTCTGCTGCTTCCCTGCTTACTTCTGTTATGAGTTTCTTTTTTTCTCTTACTGACATGTTACCGATTTTATGGGTGATTGAATTAGTTGAAAAATTTGGGTCTTTTTGGCTGTTCCTTTTTAGCCTGTGGGTACATTTTTTTTCTGCGCTGTTCATTTTTATAGTTCTGGCTTTCTATAATGAACCAGCTGAATTTCCACAGCAGCCAGAAAATAACTAAGTAGACGATCAATAATTTCATGGTGATGGTTTTTAAATGATGGTATCAGTGTTTACTTTTAGCTGCAGGGCATCCATCAGTTCTATCTGTGCATCATTCATTTCAAAAATTGGGATGACGCCCCTGAAGCAGTTCATAAAATTGTCAATCATGTTATGGCATACCAGTACCTGGTCTTTAGTTTCTACACTGGCAATGGTGCGCAGTAAAAATTCTTTGTAAGGGTTAAACATTTCTTTTTTCATACTGTAAATTTTTGATGTGATTCGTTGGCTATTTTCATCAGCGCATTACCCATGTAGCTGGTGCTGTCTTTTACATAATCATTATAAAAAAGGCGAAGGGCAATAGACTGCACCGGTGTCAGCTTCAGGCTGTACAGTTCCTGCTGATGCAAAAGTTTTGCGGCCAGCTTATCCTTTACTTCCACCAGTGCAGCCAGCAGCAGCTTGTCATCATCTGTGTCCATTCTTTTTACAGGGTCATCTTCACACAGTAGTTTTTGTACCAGGTCAGTATAACCTTCTGCAAATGGCCGTTTGAATTTTATTTTATGGGCTTTCATGCTATGCTGTTTTTTTATACCGGCTGATAATTTTTTGTAGCTGTTCTGGTGATGCATCAGCAGGCACACAGATATGTGTTCGCCTGTCTATATGCAGCCACATTTTACCGTCTAAAGAAAATGGGATGGTGGCAAATGTTTTAGAACGGGGCTTTGCAGGCTTGTTTACATGCCCCAGCACCTGTATTACTTTTGGCTGTATTGTTTTTATTGGTGCTGGCCGTTCATTTCTTTTGGTGCCGTTGTACGATCTGCCAGACCTGAAATTATTCACTGACAAATCCCTGTGCAATCCCATCCTGAATGCTTTGGCAGAAATGGCTTTGGCCTTTTTATCCAGGTGCTTCATCATTGCTGTCATGTCTGCCTTTTCATAATTATCTGCCAGGTATTTTTTCTGTTCTTCTGTCCAGCCCTTGCTGGTTAATCCCATCATCATGGCTTTGTGCTGTATAGCATCCACCGTTCTGCCCAGTGCATCTGCAATGGCCTGGCAGGTTAGCTGCTTATGGTAGTTTTCCAGGATGAAGGTTTCTTCTGCTGGTGAATAATATCTGTTTGTCATGCTGCTACCCCCTTTTTGTTTAGTTGCTGAATAAGGTTTGCATAACTTTCACCCAGCACTTCACCGGCAGGGTATAATTCTGCAGCCAGGGTGGCTGGGTCATGCAGGTGCTGGTATAGCTGCCTGGCTATATCTTTTTTGATGCAGTCTGTAATGGAAGCAATGAAGGCTTCATCCCTTGTTTGCCAGTGGTGCTTCCACCAGTTCCAGAATTCTTTGCTGCGCTTTATCTGGTCAATGATTTCTTCACTTTCATTTTTGATGTACGCATACAGGTATGCATTGCCAGATTCCAGTATAAATTTTTCATACCTGCCATCATCCCACTGTAGCAGCTGGATGATCTTATTTTGTATGGCTGAATTGATTTGCATGGTTAGGTCAGGTTTTATGGTTAGTTATTTTTTTCCTTGTATTTCAGGATATTTCTTTCTGCCCTGCGCAGGTCACCTTTCAGGTCTTTCACTTCATTGCAGATGATGGTTACCTTTTCTTTATCGGTGATACCATTCACATTCAGAATTTCCTGCACTTCATCCATCATGGGCTGCTTCAGCCTTATGAATGTGGCACCAATGCGGCTGAATAATTCAGGGTAGCCGATGGTTCTTTTTTCCATACCCCTTACCATCCTTTTTTCCATTGCATCAGTGGAAAGCCATACAAAGCCACAGTGTTTGTTCAGTTCATTGTAAAGAGTGATGAAGAATTTCAGCACACCATCAGAAAGTTTATCCACTTCATCCATTATGATTAATGGTTTATCATTTTTCCTGATTTCCCTTACCAGGCTTTCCATCATTTCACCAGTGCTTTTCCAGAAGATGGTAACACCCAGCTGCATCAGCAGCTTCTGCAGGAACATCTTTTTATTCCAGTATTCAGCGCATTCCAAATACAGCACACCATTTTTACGGTTAATGGAACTGTACCATTTACTGGTGTATGTTTTGCCCCAGCCTGCATTGCCGGTAATGGCGAAGCTGGCACCGGTTTTTTTAGCCAGGTTGAAGTACCTGTTAAGAATTTTGTAGTTACCTGTTTCCACAATGTTATCATAGTCCACCACATTGCCTACCTGTGCAGCAATGTTTAACCACATCTTATCACTGATCTTTTCCCAGCCAAATTCATCATTGCTTAGTGCTGAAATAACGGTGCCCTCACTGCATCCATCAATGCAGGTGGCGGCTCTTTTTTGGCTGTGAAATGAACTGGTAAAAATGCGAAGCTTGTATTGGATTTCTCTTTTTTGGGTAATTGATAGCATAACTTTTGGGGTTTATTGGTTAGGTAAGTATTTACATCATGTCAAGTGGGTCGAAGTTTTTATCTGCATAGCCACCGGTGGTGCCTTCCAGCAATCTGCCTTCTGCTTCATTCTTTAATTCCTTCAGCAATTCACCACCCTGCAGCATACTTTCAGCATCTATATATTCAATGCCTTTGGTGTTTTTGCGTTTGGCAGATGCATCAGCAGATTGCTTTACCTGTAGTTTCTTTTCTGTCAGTATTGCATTCAGGTAAGTTCTGCTGCCCCTGTACTGGTCATGCAATGCCCTGGGCTGCAGCTGTGCTGTGTGGGCTATAAATCGTATGTCATCATGATTAGTGATTAACACCCTGGATAAATCGTATGGGTCATATATCACATTTACAGAAGCACCTACCAGTGAATTATACATGTCTGTTTGCGGCAGGTCGTAACTAAGCCGCTGGCCATTGATCTGTGGTTCTACACCCCTGTTAGTGATGGTGATTTTCCTGTCTGCATTGTGTTCCACTCCAAAAGTCAGCAGGAACTGTTCATCACTTATTGGTTTTTTATCAGCAGCTTTCATCTTCTTCCATTCATTTATAAACTGCACTTCTTTAGATGGTGCATTCATGTCTGTTCTTTTGAAATCTGGCAGGTTTCGCAGCAGGTGGAAGAATTGTTCAATCTGTAGTTCTGCCTGGTTACCGATCAGTGGCCGGTCTTTGGCATGTAGCTGTAGCATGTCCTGGTTTACACCCCTGTGCTTTGCTGTTATGTTATTACCAGTCCAGTTATTCTGGCTTACCAGCTGCTGGCTTCTTTTCCATAGGGGTGAACCAAAGAACTGTTCAATGTAGCCCCTGTGTTTGTTACCATGTGATGGTGGTATGTAGGTGGCAATTTTATCGTAAAAAGGTGCCAGTGATTTTGCAGCCCATTTATCTGCTTTAATTTCAAATGGAAGATGCCAGCCACCAGTAAGCCATTTGATGTAATACATGGCATCTAAGTATGCATGATGCACCTGCCACTGTTCTGGTGTCTTACCATGTATGTATGATTTTCCCAGCAGCAGTTTTGTTCTGCTATCGATCACACAGATGGCCACATATTTATTGAATTCATAGCCGGTGCTGTCTGCAAATAAAAAGTCCAGGTTATTATCATCATGTTCTACCAATGCCAATGGTACAGATGGCAATAATCCTTTTACCTGCCTGATATGTTTTTCATTGAATGCACTGGTGCCATATCTGCCGCTGGTTATTTCAGCACTTCTTTTTCTGCGCCACACACCTACAGTGGCCGGTTCAATAAGTTTGTAGGAATTATTCTTTGCCCACACATTGTACATCATGCACACCAGCACATCATCATACTGCATTGGGTTTTCAATCAATTCCAGCAGCTGTGCTTCTGCCACTTCATCATTGATCTTTGCAGCCAGGTTGTTGCCATACATTGCATCTATCATAATGCTGGCACCTTGCTGCATGTACTGCTGCAACTTTGGCCGCAAATTTCTGTAGCTGGTAGGAAATTTAGCAGGCAGTTGGTTACTACCATCAAATGTTTCACTGATACCATTTGCTTTTTCCACTTCCATCAGTGCTGCCATGTGATTATAAAATTCAGGCACACTGATACCCATATCTTTTATCAGCCGGTTACGGCTTTGTTCCACTCTTTTCAAAAGTTCCAGCCAGTAACATGCCCTACTGTATTGCTTCACTCTTTTTAGTGGCAGCATTTTATGGCCGTCAAATTTGTACTGAAGAAAAAACTGGTTAATAGTTAGATCAGGAATTACCTGCTGAAGTATTGGTGTCCTGGCAACAAAATCATAAGGGTTACCAAACCGGCTGATGATTTTATTTTTGTGTTCTTCACTTAAAGTTTGAAAGGCCACCAGGTTGTATCTTTTGTCAGTGGGGTGGTCAATGAAAAGAATTCTTTTATTCTTATTTGATTTTTCTTTTCTGTAGTATGAAACAGATAGACCTGATTCTGTCAATCCTTTTTCAAATACATACAGTGTGCTGTCAATAAGTTCAAAAATTCTTTCCTTTAAGGCAATGGAATGAATCATGGTAATGGTTATTTAATTAAATGGCACTAACTTTTTAATAGCATCCAGCAAGATGTTTTCACCTTCTTCAATGCGCATAAAGACTTCAATCACCTTATCATTTTTCTGTTCACCCTTCAGCACCCTTTGTACCTGCCTGGGTGTTTTGGCTACCACTTCAGCTGTTTTTATAATTCTGGCAGCTGTGATGGTCTTATTGGGTTTTTCAATTTGGGTTACTGTGTTTGTCGCTGATTTTAAACCCCCTACACTATCACTGGCTTTTCCCGTCTTTAAACCCCTTAACCCGGCTGATTTTTTTTTGGATTGCATATATATATTATTAGCTTTACTGGTCGTTTCCAGCGACTAAGTAAGTCGAATAATTTTACTTTGTCAAATATTTCGACATTAAATTTATTAACACTGATATAAAAATTGTGGAAAAACTCCCTGCCAATCTTGTTTTTTTGCGAAAAAAATTTGGATTAAAACAGTCTGAAATGCAGGCGCAGCTTGACATTAAGAGAACCACATGGTTAGGGTATGAGAAGGGGAAAAGTCAGCCGTACTTAAAGGAACTAATACGAATAAGCGATTTTTTTGGAATTACAGAAACAGACCTGCTGCATACAGATATTGAAGTGGTAGGTAACCTAATTAATAGCACCAGGGGTGGCAAATACAGTAAAACAGGTAACCTAACCAGTAAGGGAAAGGGTAATCTAACTGTAAAAAATGAGGCTGAACAAGATTTTGACTTACAGCCATTTATGTTGAATGAAGCACCACCACCAGCTATTACACCGGCAGTAAAATTGCCAGTTTTGAAAATCAGTGAAAAGCAGCCACAGGACTACACTTTACAGGAATTTATGACCCTTTTTAGAAGCTATATTGTCAAAATATTAGACATAGATCAAAGGGTGGCTAACCTGGAAAAGAAAAAACCACTAACTGGCCATAAACGGCCTTAAAGTGGTACTTGAATGGTACAAAATTCCCCTGCACGATTTTTTTGCACAAATTCAATAATTAGCCTGAAAAGCAGGCCAGTTGTGCATTTCAGCACATTTTATATACTTAATCATTAGGATGGTATGAATTCACCCCCTTAAAACGGATTAATGGCCTCGAACGTCTTTGCGGGATGGCCATCTACGACCTCATCTCCAACGTATTGCATGCCGCATTTTTCCAACACTCTGATAGAACCAATATTCTGGGGCATCGCCCTGCCAACGACCCGTTGCAGGTTCAGTTTTTCAAATCCATACCGCAGACAGGCAAAAGCGGCCTCGGTAGCATATCCTTTTCCCCAGGCATTCTTTATAAACCGATACCCGAGGTCAATTTCCCTTCTTTCCGGCCTGTTTTTTAATCCGCACCAACCGATAAACCCGATAGCTATCGGGTCTATGCCCGGCTTTACATGCACCGCCCACCGCCCATGATTATATAAAGCATATTGTGGCAAAATTGTTTGTTCCAACACCAGTTGTGCCTGGTGCAAGTCTTTCACCGGATCCCCGGTATAACGGGTTACCGCAGGGTCTAAATTGAGTTCGTAAATAAGGGGCGCATCATCAACGGTGAAAGTGCGAAGTAATAACCGCTCCGTTTCAATAATAATATTCATGTGAATTGTTGAATAGTATTTTTACTAACCTTAAAGTGGTATTGTTTGTGAATTTTAAAAGCTCAATTTTGAAAAAATCTGAACCCTTAAGAATTCACTTTATGGATTATATAATTGCCGGTGCTTGTATGGTTATTTGTATTGCTGCTATTATTTTCGGAATGCGGGTTTTAAAAGAAAACCGCAACCTTATTCCTAAGGAAAAAGATGACGATGACAATGATAACGACCAGCTCTACCGTCCGTAAGGTTATAATAGCTTCTTTACTGCTTCAATAACCTGCTTAAGATTACTAATCTCCTGCCCACCTGCTGTCGCCAGTGTTTTTTGTCCACCACCGCCGCCTTTTATTAATGGAGCAATATGCTCTTTTATGATTTTACCGGCATCAAGATTTTTTGCAGCCACTACAGTATCTGAAATACCAACAGCGACAAAGGGTTTACCACCGATATTGACACAGAGTACCGCTACATGGTCCCGGAGATGATTCTTCAGGTCAAAACAAAGTTTCTTTAATGCATCCGGGTTGCTGACCTCGATAATATCCCCGATAAAATTTACGCCATTGATGATCTCATCTTTTTGCAATAACTCATTTCGTATAACAACGAGCTGTCTTGCTTCCATGGAATCAACATGCTTCTTCAACTCAGCATTTTCAGCTTGCAGATTCTCTACTGCTTTTTGTATATCCTTTGGATTCTTTAGTGTTTCATGAAGAATGGTAAGCAAATTGAATTGTTCATTTACATAGTCCTCTGCCCGTTTACCACAAACGGCTTCTACCCGGCGAACGCCGGCCGCTACTGCCGATTCACTGGTAAGTTTGAACAACCCTAACTCACCGGTGGCACCAATATGGGTGCCTCCGCATAACTCAACAGAATAGTTAGCATCCATGATAACTACCCTGACCACATCACCATATTTTTCGCCAAACAAAGCCATAGCGCCGAGTTTGAGAGCCTCCTCTTTTGACATTGATTTGATAACAACCGGGATATTCTCTCTTATCTTTTCATTTACCAATACTTCTACCTGTGCAATTTCTTCATCTGTTACTTTGGCGAAATGAGAAAAATCAAAACGAAGATGTTCTTCATTTACCAGTGAACCTTTTTGCGCCACATGGTTACCCAGTACTTTTCTTAAAGCTGCATGGAGCAAGTGGGTGGCAGAGTGATGGAGTTCGGTGTTCTTTCTTGTTGCTCCGTCTACTTTGGCAATTACTTCGCCTGATAAGTCGGCAGGAATATTTTCTGCGAAATGAATGATAAGGTCGTTGTCTTTCTTTGTGTCAATAATAGTGAATGGTGAATTGTCAATTGTCAATACCCCACGGTCGCCTACTTGTCCGCCGCTTTCTGCATAGAAGGGAGTAGTATCCAGAACGATCTGGTATAACTCTTTGCCTTTCGCTTTTACTTTTCTGTATTTTAAAACAGAGGCTTTTGCTTCTAATGAATCGTAACCAACGAATTTATTAGAACCTTCTTTTAAAACGGTCCAGTCTTCTGCATCTACAGTTCCTGCCGCACGACTTCGGTTTTTCTGTTGTTTCATTTCAACTTCAAATCCCTTCTCATCTACTGTCAGACCTTTTTCCTCCGCAACCAGTTTGGTTAAATCAAGAGGGAACCCATAAGTATCATAAAGTTTGAAAGCCTCTTCTCCTGAAATATCTTTTGATGCCTGATTTAGCATTGTCAATCCTTTATCTACTGTTCTCAAAAATGCATCTTCCTCTTCTTTCACTACTTTACATACAAAATCAACCTGCTGCTGCAATTCGGGAAATACATTTTCAAATTGTTTTGACAATATGGGGACCAGCTGAGTCAACAATGGTTGCTTATAGTCCAGGTATGAATAATAATATCGAACTGCTCGGCGCAGAATACGGCGTATCACATAACCAGCACCCGTATTAAAAGGCAACTGGCCATCAGCAATGGTAAAACTGATAGCTCGTATATGGTCGGCCAGCACCCGGAATGCTATAGCTTCTTTGCTATCGCTACGGTCATATTTTTTCCCCGTTATCTTTTCGGTGGCTTCAATAGTGCCAGAAAAAATATCTGTATCATAATTAGAGGTTTTACCCTGCAGCACCCTCACTAAACGTTCTAATCCCATCCCTGTATCGACATGAGTGGCAGGCAATGGTTCGAGGCTGCCATCTTTTTTTCTATTGAACTGAATGAATACATTGTTCCATATTTCTATTACCTGCGGATGATCTTTATTGACCAGCAGGTGGCCGGGCTGTTGTTTTCTTTCTTCATCGGGCCTGCAGTCCACATGTATTTCACTGCAAGGGCCACAGGGACCGGTATCGCCCATCTCCCAGAAATTATCTTTCTTATTGCCAAAAACGATATGTTCATCCGGCAGGTATTCTTTCCATTTTGCCAACGCAATTTTTGATGCCGGGATACCTTCTTTTTCATCACCTTCAAAAACGGTGGCGTATAACCTGTCTTTGGGGATTTTATAAACTTCCGTCAGTAATTCCCAACTCCAGCTGATGGCTTCATGTTTGAAATAATCACCAAAACTCCAGTTGCCCAGCATCTCAAACATGGTATGGTGATAGGTGTCTACTCCCACTTCTTCCAGGTCATTGTGCTTGCCACTTACCCGCAGACATTTTTGAGTATCGGCCACCCGGCCATACGGGGGTATTTTATTACCCAGGAAGTAGTCTTTAAACTGGTTCATCCCCGCATTGGTAAACATCAGGGTTGGGTCATTTTTCACTACGATAGGGGCAGAAGAAACAATGGTATGCCCTTTTGACTGGAAAAAGTCCATAAAAGCCTGTCGTATATCTGCGCTGGTCATCATAATTGCTGCGGTTCTTGGGTTGATTTTTGCAGTTTAACGGGCTATATTTGTCAGCCCCGTAAACGGGGGCAAAGGTAATTTATTCAGACCGCATTTGTTGATTGGAACAGGTTTAAGGCTTGCTGTAATGAAGAAGATAAAATATTACTATAATACCAACACACTCCGCTATGAAAAGCTGGAGACGCCACTGCGGGTTAAATTGCTGCGGGTTTTTGGTTTTGTAGCTGCCGCACTTGTTACCGCTGCACTTATCTCTTATGTCGCTTTTCAGTTTATCGGTTCCCCCAGGGAAAAACTACTGGCTCAACAGAACAAAGCCATGAATGATAATTACAAAGAGCTGGAGCAAGATCTAAAATCAATTCAGCAACAGATGAAAGAGCTGGAGAAAAGGGATAACGATGTCTATCGGGCTATTTTTGAAGCTGCACCTGTGCCTGATAGTGCCCGGGCAAAAGAACTGGAAGTAAAACAGGAAATAGCCAAAGTGGAAAAAATTAAAGACCACCAGTTGGTGGCTTCAATCACTAACACTTTGAACATCCTTAAAAACAGGATCACAGCACAAAAAAAATCATACGAACAGGTAGAGGACCTGGTGAAAAATAAAGAACAACTACTCTCTCATACACCAGCTATTCAACCGGTAAGCAACAAAGACCTTAGCCGTATTGCCTCCGGTTTTGGTTCACGGATTGACCCGGTGTATAAAACAGTGAAATTTCATTATGGGCTAGATTTTGCAGCACCACAAGGCACACCTATCTATGCAACGGCTGATGGAACCATAACAACAGCAGGCAGTACCGGTAATGGTTATGGCAATCATGTTATCATCAATCATGGATATGGTTATGAAACGCTGTACGGTCATATGGTGAGGGTGAAAGCAAGAAATGGACAAATAATAAAAAGAGGTGAGGTGATTGGCTGGGTAGGCAGCACTGGAAAATCTACCGGACCGCATTGCCATTACGAGGTGCATAAATATGGCGATAAGATTGACCCGATATACTTTTTTTATAATGACCTGACTCCTGCACAGTTTGATTTGTTATTGAAAAAAGCAGCAGCAAGTAACCAGAGTTTGGATTAAGATAAAAGTTGTGGGCTACGAGTTGCGAGTTTGGTCGTTTGAAGTCAGTATATCTCTCTTAGCTTGTATTTTTCCACACTCTTGTTAATCCGCATTTACAGGGCAAACGGATTGTACCTTTACAATGCATGGGAAAATCTTTATCACAAATAACTTTTGATTTTACACCCGCAGAGGAAACAATAAATACAACTGTGACCACTCCTCCCGTTATGGTGGAAGAAAAAGTGGTTATAGAAGTAAGTCGCCCCCCCGTAGTTATAAAAGAAGTACAACAAGAACCTGCAGTAATTGCTGGTAAAAGGGGTCGCAAATCCTTAAAAGAAATTGCTATCAGTGCCGACCTGATACAGGTACCGGAAGATGATATTCTTTTTAAGAAACAATACTATTCCATTGGTGAGGTGGCCGTTATGTTCAGGGAAAATCAATCCCTGATACGGTACTGGGAAACCGAATTTGATATTCTGCAACCCCGCAAGAACCGCAAAGGCGATCGTTTTTTTCGTCCGGTTGATATCAAGAACCTCGTCATGATCTATGACCTGCTCCGCCGCCGCAAATTCACCATCGAAGGAGCGAAGGACTATTTAAAGAAGAATAAAAAGGCCGAGGAGAAATTTGCTATGATACAGTCCCTGGAGAAGATTAAAGGGTTTTTGCTGGAGCTAAAAGCAAGTTTATAAAGGCACAAGGTGCAAAACCCAAGGCACAAGAGAACCCTATAGACAGAATGTCGTCTTACGTAACACGACTTGTATCTTGTCCCTTGTTCCTTGTACCTTCCATTCAATTTGCAACTTTAACACCTCTTCTTTCATCTTTTGCCTGCACCCTTTTACATTTGCCATCTATTTAATTTGGACCATGAAAAGATTTATACCATTTATCTGTGCTCTTTTTTTAGCCACTGCCGGATTTTCCCAAAATCAATACCAGGTATTGGTGGAAAGACCAAATGAAAAAACATTTAAAGGTATTATTTCAAGAGAAGTATTGCTAAGCGATACCTCATTTAAGTGGTATGCGGAAAACCTGAAAGGGTATAAGCCAAATGCTGCAGCACTGGAAGGATTGCAACAAAACAAAGATTCTGTTCAACTACTCGTCTTCATGGGAACCTGGTGTGAAGACTCACATAATGTCATTCCAAAATTTTATTCCTTGCTTGATATGGCGGCGTTTCCGCAGAACAGGGTTACGCTGATCGGAGTTGACCGGGATAAAAAAACCCTCAGTCATCTCTGCGAAGCATTAGATGTAACAAAAGTGCCTACTATTATTGTTATGAAGAATGGAAAAGAAGTGGGTCGGGTGATTGAATTCGGAAAATATGGATTATTTGATATGGAGTTAGGAGAGATCTTAAAATCCCTCAACAAATAATTTAACTGATAATGCGGACATCCGCACTGGCGCCGGCCATTTCAATACCAAGTTCTTCCATCAATTTTAATACCTGCAGATTAACCTCTTGTTTAATTGCATTGAATTCTTTGATTGTTGTTGGTGCCGTATAATAATCCGATAGCAGAACAATTGAATTGCCTGTTATATCTGAAAGAGCAATATTGAGGTCTTCTATTTCCGCTCTATCCAGTATTTTTTGAACACCAGCTAATAATGATTCAAGTTGGTCAGATTTTGTTTGCAGCCCTACTTCTAATTTCAAATCGGCCCGGCGTTGTGTACGCAACGATAAATTATCCAGCACACTGTCCACCATTTGCTTGTTAGGAACAGTAACCCATGTTTTCTGATCAGAACGGATACGGGTACTGCGCAAGCCAATTTTTTCAACTGTACCTGTCACATTCAGCACTTTCACCTGGTCGCCTGCTGTAAATGGCTTATCAAAGAAAATAATAAAAGATGCTATCAGGTTTTCCAGGCTTTCCCGCAATGCCAGTGCAATACCAGCACCCACGATGCTGAGACCGGTTATTAAACTACCTACGTTTAATTCAAAAGCATAGTTGAGTATCATCATTGCACCAATAATGGCGACAACAACTTTAAAAAAATCCCGGAAGAAAACAATCAGCTGGTTATCCGCCTGGCTGGGTGTGAGGTTGGCTTTTTTCTCCAGAATGGTAGCAATAAAATCAATAATACGCAGCAGCAGCCAGATAAAGGAAATTATAAGAACGATGGTGGCAAAGCAATATACTATCTGCTTAACACTGTATTTATACACTTCAATATTAAGTACTGAAGGAAAATTTAATTTATGCAAACTGATAATAGCAGTTAGTATCAGCAGAAAAAAACCAAGCGGTTGTATCAACAGATGAATAAACGATTGTTTATCTACATCTTTCCAGATCTTATTGACCACTTTAAACATCAAACCTGCCAGGTAGCGGGAAATAAAACGCTTTAGCAGGATGACAAATAAAATGACACCGGCTACTATCAGGTAATTTTTTACCGGGTTATCCAACCATATTTGCTCCAGGAAATCATTCATGGTTCAAAAATATTGAAAAACATAAAAGGAAGGGAAATATCAATCAGCGGATGGAATAAATCTCGATAGCATCATTTTTCAATGCATACAGCCGGGTGGAGCTAAAATTAAAAGCCTTGCTTTTGTAGATCTGTTCCGGCATTTTCCATTCATCCACCCGGAAACTGCTTATCTCGTAACGAAAAAGGGTATCTGACCTGGAACCGAAAATATATTTACCGGCTACTTTAAAATTCTGCCAGTGATCTATCATGATATTGTTCTTCAAGGCCCCAAAATAATCAAACACATATACACCATAGATAGAATCATAGACATATACATACCTGTTCTCGTCAAATATTTTAATGGGTGATGGAGCTACTCCGAGGAGTAACCGGAAGTCGGGTGTTTCTTGTATCAACTTTCCGTCCTCCCCTACTTTTTTAAGCTTATTCTCCATCTCATCGTACACCCAGATCTTATTATCATACGACTGCCCGATTGCTTTTGCCTGGAATATATTTTGTTTTCGCAGGTCAATACTATTGACTGAATTAAGGAACCGGTCCAGCATGACCACCGTCGCAAAATCTTTGTAATACAATAAAACTTTCAGGGGATTGGAAACATCGATCAGCGTAGCCTGTCCAAATTTCTTTACATCATTATAAATACCAACTGAATCTCCGTTAGCATTGAATTTTTTTACCTGGTTCCTGCTATTGAGAATATAAATATTATCAAGGTTATCAACCGTAAAGTCAATGATGTCGCCTCTCATTGTTCGCAGGTGGAGGAAAGTAGAATCAGTTTGTGCCATGCTAGAGACAGACAACAAAAAGCAACTTACCAGTATGTTCAGTTGTTTCTTCATTTAATTGCGGACGATCCTGTCATCTTTTCCTTTGTAAGATTTCAATTCCATTGTGGAGCCGTCAAATACGGCATATGTATAATACAACATCCAGTCACCGAGATTAATATACCGGGCTTCTTCATTCAGACGAAAATCAATAGCTAAGTGTCTATGCCCAAACACAAAAAAGTCGATCTTTTTTTGCTGTCCGTTTGGCAGGCGGGTCTGCAACACTTCTTTGCAGTATATGATCAACCATTCTTTATCCTCTCCCAGGAAAACTTCTTCTTCGAGGCCGGCAGCCCGGCTACGCCGGCTGAGGTAATTAGCAAGTCCTATACCCAGAATAGGCGGAAATATGCCGAACAACCATTGGCTGACCGGGTTGCGGAATAATTTTTTTAATCTTTTATATCCATGATCACCCGGTCCTAAACCATCACCATGGCCAATAAAAAATTTCTTTCCCCCTCTTTCGAACTCTTCTGGTTTAAAATAAACAGGGATATTGAGTTCTTTCGGAAAATAATCTTTCATCCACATATCATGATTGCCAACAAAAAAGTGAATCGCTATTCCGGAGTCTGTTAGTTCTCCGAGCTTGCCGAGTAATCTTACATATCCTTTAGGAACTACTTTTTTATATTCATACCAGAAATCAAACATATCGCCGACAAGAAAAATTTCTGTGGCATCGTTCTTAATCTCATCAAGAAATTGTACCAGGAGTTTTTCTCTTTCAAGACTGCTGGCATGGTCGGGTGCGCCGAGATGAAAATCAGAGAGGAAGTATATTTTTTTATGGTTGGGTAACAAAACCGGTTGGTTATTTCTTTTGCTGCATGTATTCCATCAAATCACCGGAGGCGATGATGGGCCTTCCACTTACATCACCATTGTACCAATATATCCAGGCATGGGTAACGGTATTATTGAAATACACTTCTGTAATTTGCCTGCGATAAAGTTGCACTTCATCAAACTCCACAGCCACTCCTTCATAGTCATCTAATTGGCCGATCGCCCATGAAAATTCATGTTCGTTCTTTGCCTGGTATAATTCGCCGACAATAAAATGATCGGCATTGGTGGGAATGCCCGCAGGATAGCTGCCCATATCGAACAAATCACCTTTTACTTTCGCTTCGCCTATAAACTTAAAAAAACGACTGATATACTCATACACCGGGCTGTGAAATCCGCTGCGGAGTGAGCCATATACAAACAGTTGATAAATGCCTGGGTTTGTCATGGCATAAAGATAAGCTAAGAGGAGAAAAGAGAAAAAGAGAAAAAGAGTCGGAAGTTAGGAGTGGGGAGTTAAGAGTTGGGACACCGAAAATTTGAACTTTCTGCTATAAGTGGGAATTCCAATCATTAATTCCTAATTATTAATTTTTAATTAGAAACCTTATCCTTCTACTAAAAACAAGTACACTTCTTTAGGCCCATGCACCCCCACCACCAGGGTTTTTTCAATATCTGCTGTGCGGCTGGGACCAGTTGCAAAAGTTATCAGGGAGGGAAGGTTATTGCCATATTTTTCCTTGGCGGCCTGTAAAGCATCTTTCAGATCGTATACCAGTTGATTGGTGTATGCAATACAAATATGAATGGGCGCATATACACTGGTGGTACGGCCACTGATTTGTGCCGAACTCATCACTATTGTTCCGGTTCTTGCCACTAAATTTTCACAACCGGTGATTGAAACATCACATTGGGCTAAACCTGTTTTTACTAACCTGTCTGCAAGTTGTGCAGCCACGGGTGTTATCAGCTTATCTTCCAGGCAATACACTTTTTCCCAATCCTGTTTTTTTATAAGGCTGCTTAACTGAAAAGCAAATTCCTGCTGATTGATGCAATAGATAAACTTTCCCTGTAGCCGGGTAAACTGTTCTGCAAACTCCACTTCCATTTCCTGTTCCAATGGTTGAAATACAGACTGGTTGCCTTCACTTTGCGGAAAAGGCAAAGGCGTTGAGTGACTCAACGCCTTGCGGATTTTTTTCAGAATATTTTCCTTTGATGGAGAAACGTTCATATTCACCAATTAAATAGACGGTGCCAAACCAATTGTGCCAGTCTGCTCGCCTGTTGCTGTTTCATCTTCTTTTTTTGGTTCTGTTTCTGCCACGGTTCCTTCCACTACATCTGCTACCGGTACATCATCCGTAAGAGGTTTTTTCTCTTCGAATGGTCTTTTGCCTATCAGTGCTTCTACATCACTCTGGAACAACACTTCTTTTTCCAGTAATGCATTGGCCAGCTTTTCTACATCCCCTCTCTTTTCAGAAAGGAGTGCTTTTGTTTTTTCGTACGCATCATCAATCAGCTTTCGTACTTCCTGGTCAATCATCTTAGCCGTTTCATCAGAATACGGTTTGGTAAATGTTGTTTCCTGCTGCGGGTCGTAGAAACTGATATTACCGATCTTATCATTCATACCATACACCGTAACCATGGCGTAGGCAATTTTTGTTATCTGCTGTAAGTCATTCTGTGCGCCGGTGGAGATCTTGCTGAAGAAAATTTCTTCGCTGGCCCTGCCACCTAATGTCATACAAATCTGGTCTGTTAACTGATCAATATTATATAAGTACTGTTCTTTTGGTGTGTATTGAGCATAACCTAATGCTGCGGTACCTCTTGGTACAATGGTGACTTTCAGCAACGGATAGGCATGTTCAAGGTACCAGCCACAAACAGCATGCCCTGCTTCGTGAAAGGCGATAATTTTTTTCTCTTCCGGAGAAATGATCTTGTTCTTTTTTTCCAGGCCACCAATAACCCTGTCTACTGCATCCTGGAAGTCCTGCATGTCAACCGCCTCTTTATTTTTCCTGGCAGCGATCAATGCCGCTTCATTACATACATTGGCAATATCGGCACCGGCAAATCCCGGAGTCTGTTCAGCCAGTTTTTTTATATCTAATGTTTTAGAAATCTTGATTGGTTTCAAATGCACTTTGAAGATTGCTTCACGGCCAACCAGATCTGGTTTATCAATAGTTATTTGCCTGTCGAAACGACCCGGACGAAGCAATGCCGTATCCAATACATCCGGACGGTTAGTAGCTGCCAAAACAATAATGCCAACATCCGTTCCGAAACCATCCATTTCTACCAGCAATTGGTTCAGGGTGCTTTCTCTTTCATCATTACTCATCATCGCATTCTTTCCTCTTGCACGGCCAATGGCATCTATCTCATCAATAAATATGATACAAGGAGCTTTTTCTCTTGCCTGTTTGAATAAATCCCTTACCCGACTGGCTCCCACACCAACAAACATTTCAACGAAGTCGGAACCGCTCAAACTAAAAAATGGGACCTGTGCTTCTCCAGCAACTGCTTTTGCGAGCAATGTTTTACCCGTTCCGGGAGGGCCAACCAATAATGCACCCTTTGGAATTTTACCACCGAGGTTGGTGTATTTCTTCGGGTTCTTTAAAAAGTCAACGATTTCCATCACTTCCACTTTCGCTTCATCCAATCCTGCTACATCTGCAAAAGTGATATTCACTTTTGTTCCTTTATCAAATAAGGTAGCTTTTGATTTTCCGATATTGAAAATACCGCCGGGACCGCCACCCGCACCACCAGCTCCACCACTCATCTTACGCATCAATAATATCCAGAGACCAACAAATAATAAAATCGGAAGTAAAAACTGTAAAGCACCTCCAAGTATATCCCTTTCCGTAGTAACCGTAAAGCTTACTCTTTTTTCACTTGGTACATTATTGTCTTTGTAAAAATCATCCATCTGCTTTTCAAAATCACCGGAATATTTGAAGTGCATATGCGGGCCTTTCTCACTTATTTTTCCTGACACACCTTCTTTCAGCGCCGCTTTATTTTTTTCAATCCCTTCTTTGGTCAGGTAAATCTTTACATTTTTCCTGTTATCCACTATTTCATATTTCTGAACATCCCCAGCCAGCACCATGCTTTTGAAAGCCAGGTTATCTGTTTTCGCAGAATTGGGTGAAAATGGGCCGAATAATTGAAATCCAATTAAGACGGCAAATATGATAGCATATATCCAGTAGATGCTGAAGCGGGGGCCTTTTTTAGGTGGCTGGTTAGGATCATCGCCTCCGGAGGGGCGGTTGCCAAACCGAGGGTTCCTGTTCTCGTTCCTGTTGGGTTCTTGTGACATATAGTTTTCTAGTGTGTTCCTGCTAATTAATAATTATTATGACAAAAAGTTCTTGTAAAAATGATTTTTAACATTAATCATAACTGTTTATGATTAATCATTGTGTTCCTGGCTGGGTGCATCGCTCCACATTTCTTCCAGGTTATAAAATTTCCGGGTTTCCGGGTGCATTACATGTACTACTACATTCACATAGTCAATCAACACCCATTGCAGATTTTGCAGGCCTTCATGATGATAGGGCCGCTCACTACAAATTTCATATACTTTGTCTTCCACATTATCTGCGATTGCTCTGATCTGTGTTCCATTGCTGGCTTCGCAGATAATAAAAAAATCAGCTACCGCTTCATTAATTTTTCTCAGGTCGAGAGAAATAATATTTTCCCCCTTCTTTTCCTGGATTGCTGCAATGATGGTTTTGATGATTTTTGAATTCTTCGTTAACCGAGATGCACTTTTCTTGCGGTTGGTGAGAGATGCCAGTTGTTCCAAATAATGAAGTTATTTTTCGTTTATGTATTGTTGCTGCCCGCTGGATATGAGTTACTGGTCATGCCGCACAATTTGTGACGAATTTTACCAGGAACAGGATACCAGTTACCAGAAACAAGTTTACTTTGTCAAAAATAGCAATTTATTGCCACAACCCTTGACCACAAAACCTCTTGGTTTGCCATTCATTGAACTACAATCGGTTGATAGTACCAACAACTATGCCCGGGAGCAAATTCATGCTGGTTTGGCACAGCATGGCCTGGCAATTTTTGCCCATGAGCAAATGGCTGGGAAAGGACAACGGGGGAAGGTTTGGTTGGCGGAAAAGGAGGTCAATATCATCCTTAGCCTGGTAATAAATCCACACCCCCTGCAGCTTGCACAGCAATTTCAGCTAAGTGCCTGCATAGCAGTAGGTGTTCATGATTTTTTTATGAAATATGCAGGCGAGGAGAGTAAAATAAAATGGCCCAACGACCTGTACTGGCAGGACAGAAAGGCAGGAGGAATTTTGATCGAATCGGTGGTGGGTAGTCGGGAGCCCGGGGCTAACAATTGGCAATGGGTTATTGCCGGTATTGGAATTAATATCAACCAGACCTCTTTTCCAGCGGAAATAAAAAACCCGGTTTCTCTGAAACAAATAACCGGTAAAAATTTTAACCCGGTGGAACTGGCTAAAGAGCTTTGTTTGCTACTGGACAAACGTTTTACCGAACTGGTTGAAAAGGGTTTTGAAAATATCTATAACACTTACCAAACCCATCTTTATAAAAGAAAAGCAATCGTAAAATTAAAACGGGGGAGCCGGGTATTTGAGGCCATGATTGAAGGGGTATCGCCAACAGGCAAACTGATCATCCAACATGTTATCCATGAAGAGTTTGATTTCAGTGAAGTCGAATGGATGATTTAGATAAATTGAACTTCATTTATCAATTCCACATCCTTTTCACTTTTCCTGGCCTCTACTTCAAACTTATTATTGTAATAACCATTCTTCATCGTATCAAAAAGATACTTCGTAATAAACCCGACGAAACCATTTTGACGGTATTGCTGCACATGCTTTAACTCATGACAAACCCATTCCGTATCATTTAAGAATTCCTTCCGGCTGGTGTTGTGCAGATGTATCGTGCTGCCAAAAACAATCGCTACTTTATCTGCTTTTAATTTAGCAGCCGCCAGTTTTGCAACCCATGAGTTTTCTTTGATCTGCACTTTCATGCAAGTATGACCTTAATCTACACTTATTCGTTGCAATTAATCAGGCCTTCAGAGCTAAAAACGCCGGCTGTTTCCCCTTCAGTACTTGTTTTCTGCATTCATTTTCCCTTCGCCGTCCACAATCTAAACGTTCTAGATATGGCAAATGCCCAACGGAACTGTCCTTTGCCCCAGGAAGTAATGGTACGGGGAAGGAAACGATTTTCAAGTATCTCTGTATTGTTGGTGAAATTCAACCTGAATGTATGCCCTGAAGTGATGAATTCAAATCCAACGCCTAATGGATCTGAGAATTTTATATTATCATTCACTTTAAAAGAGTCTTCTACTGCTTCCTTGCGGAACGGGTGAAAATAATCTACCAAAAGATTCAGCCTGTTTTCTACCAATGGTACCCTGATGGCACCGCCTAACGCAAACATATTTTTCTGATCATAAGAAATGGCATAACCACGGATAAGATAAGTTGGGTTGAGTTGCAGACTTACTTTTCCCATTTTCCGGGCAATGATGAGTTGCAGGATATTACTTATCCGGTCAGAAAAATCTTTATAACTATTATCCTGGTTGGGAAAAGTATTCGCTTCGTTGGTAGCAATAGCAGTATTGGCATACAATGCCACAGATACAGGATGTGAAGGATCATTTTCGATTTGCTGCAATAATTTATACTTGAGCCCAAGTTCAACTGCCCGCTGCTGCAAACCAGCCCCTTTGGTACGGGCAACTATTACATCAAGATTTTTACCAAGGCCTATTTGAAAAGCAATTCGAACGTCTGTAGAGTTATCGAGTCCAAAAAAATTTTTGATGCCCCCGGCTTTACCGGCCAGGTCACCAAAATTATGCGACACTTTAAACGCCATCTTACCTCTTCCTACGGTTTCCGGAGTATTGGCATTAATAGCTTTTTCAGAACTAAATATCTGTACCGGTTTTTTTTCTTTGCTATCCTGTGCAGACAAGTGTAAAGAAAAAAGAAGACCTGATAATGCAAAAATTCTTTTCATACTGCTGATGGGGTTATCAGCAGCTAATCGGTTGGCAAAACCACAGGGTTGCCTGTGATCAACAGATATGTTTAGTGAGTAGATGAGCTAAGATCTATTTCACAGAAGCTATAATTTCTTCTGCATGTGCTTTATTCTTTGGTCGTAGAAATATTTTCCGGATAATACCTTTCTCATCAATTACAAATGTTGTACGCAACACACCCATATAATGGTTGCCAAACATTTGCTTCTGGTCCCACACACCATATTTATTCAGGATAGTGTGTGCCGTATCTGCGATCAGCGTAAAAGGCAGATTGAATTTTGCTTCAAATTTTTTATGCTTTTTTGCATTATCAGGACTTACACCAATTACTTCAAAACCATTTTTCTTCAATAGACCGTAATTATCCCGCAGGTTGCAGGCCTGTATAGTGCAAGTAGGTGTATCATCTTCCGGATAGAAGTACAATGCCACTTTCCTGCCTTTATAATCAGCTAACGAAATTTTCTTTCCGTCCTGGTCAGTTCCTGAAAATGCAGGGGCTTTATCACCTTCCTTAAGTGTAATCATTCCTTATTATTTCTTTTTTGTAACCGGCTTTTTCGTCGTCGTTGTTGTTTTCTTCTTACTGCTCTTCTTTACTACTTTCTTTTTGGGTGGCGGTGTATAAGGATATCTTTTAAACCACCAGGTCTTTGTTGTTATATTTCCCACCAGGTCAATAGCAGTTGCTGTCAGCTGATGTACTCCATAGGGACATCGTTCATCAAATTTATAGATCCAGTTGCGGCTTTTGTCATTGGTAAATCGTAACCACTGGCTGTCTAATGTTACCCTGAAATTTTTAACCATGCCGAAATTATCCGTTGGGGTAAATACAATTCTGCTGGCGGCACTGAGATTGATCGTATCTCCTTTTCCTAATTCATTTATTTGTGGTGCAGTTACATCTGCCAGTACCTGGAAATTGCCAAAATCACCAAAAGAAGCAGTCAACCATCCGTTTTGTAATTGTACTTTTCGTATGGTGCTGCCTTTACCCGTTCGTTGCATGATGAGTTTATCTTTCCACTCGTCCGGAATAGTTTTATATGGCTTTATACTTACAGTAATATCTTCATGCAGCGGGTAGGAAGGATCATTGACCTGGTACATAGCCGTTACCGCCATAGAAGAAGAGGGAGTGTTCCGGAAATACAAAGCCGGAATTGTATCATACAAACAACCTGCTGGCAATTGCATTGTAAAATCTTCTTTCTCCAGCACATTATTTATAGCAGGAATAAACTTCGAAGACTGGCTTTGGGAGGTGCCCGATTTTACAAGGCTGTCATCATACTGAATGGAAAAATTCAACTGAGACGTATTGCCATTAGCATCCTTCACATCTATACTCAGAAAATGAATAGTGGTATCGGAAAGATTAATAACTCCGTCACTTTTAATTTGCCGGTACACCGGGCATTTGTCACCGGGCAATTGGGATAAATGTTGCAGGTAAACCCCACCATAATAATCAAGCCTGTAATCAATATGAGAATTCATATAAACGGTCTCATCATAGTCAATACTGTCCAATGTAAAGCTTACTTGCGGCTCGTCGTCCAGGTAAAGTTTGGCAGAGAAAATTCCATTATCACTACCACCCCCACTCATTTTATCAATCGCCTGAATAGCAAAGCTGATTTTACTTAATCCTGTTTTTATTACCGGCTGTTTAGGAATGATATAGCCGCTATCCGTATTTTTTAAGGAAAAGATTACCGGTGTTTGTGAATAGACACTTTTGCTCCTGTCATACATAGCCAGTTTTATTAATGATGGTGGTGTATTATCCTGCAGGGGAAAGTTGAACAACATAGGGTTTAACCGCTTATCTGACTTTGTATCAAAAATTTCAAAATGCAAGTGCGGTCCTTTGGAACCACCGGTATTACCACTGTATGCAATAAAAGATCCTTTAGAAAGCTGAAACTGGTTTTTTGTAAAATTTAATTCCACCGCCCAGCTTTCCTGTTTGTATTGCTGTTCTGTAACATATTGTTCCAGCTCTGCATAAAAATCATTCAGGTGAGCATATAAGGTAGAGAGTCCATTCGGATGATTAATAATAATGAAACGGCCAAAACTTTGCGGACGTATGCCCACTTTCGCAATATATCCTTCGGCAGCGGCAAAAACGGGTAAGTTCTCTTTTGCATCAGTTCTTATATCAAGCCCCATATGCCAGTGGTTGGGTCGCAGTTCGCCAAAATTAGCCGATAACTGCATTGGAATACCGAGTGGATTACGGAAATAATTGCGGGGAATTTTATCCGTCTGGCCGGGTTGGGCAACTATTTCTAAACCAATAAAAGATAAAAGCAATAACAAAACGGTGCGAATCATTCGGATGCGGCTTATTTATACTGCAAATTAACACTATACTCCCTTCCTGCTTGAATTTGTCTATATAAAAATGATACTACTTTTTTACAATAACCTTCTTGCTTTTTCATCCTGTCAAAATTTACTGGTTAATACAACTACTGAAAGAAATCAAAAAAGTATTTCAAAAAAAATTACGGCATTCTCTCAATTAATTAAGGATTAACAGAAGTTTGGCAGCCTCTCATTTGCTCTTCCATATAGAATTAACTCATATAAGATATAGGCTATACCAGCCTTTATTTGTACTTTGCCTTTTATACCTCAAATGAAAAAGCTTTTGTGGCTTTTGCCACTCGCTACAATACTTTCTGCCTGCCCGTTTGAATCTACGGTGCCGCTGGCTGCTGCCCCATCCGAACCGGTTGACAGCACCCTGCTGGGATACTGGTACGGCATCGTTAAAGATGGTAGCGATTTTTTTGGAATTGAAGCGTTGGATATCACTCAAAAATCAGATTCTGTATACGCCATTACCCGCTATGGAAAAGCTGTAAAGGGAGATATAATATTGCCTGATACCGCTTATTTTACCGGTTACACATCTTATATCGGGGAGCAACGGTTCATGAATATTGAAGGATTTATTCTTTTTGAAACTCCACGCCGTAATAAACAGCCAGAATACCGTAAAGAAAGAGTGTATTACCTGTCAACCATCAACAGAAGCAATGACACGTTGAGCATCAAAACCATTACGGAAACCTTTTCACCTACCCGTAAGGATTTTAAAACCCCGGATGATTTAAAACGGATGGTAGTAGATGCTATTAATCAGAAGAAAGATATTTACGACGACCAGTACTCACTTTCATACCGGAAAATCCCGAGGCCACAACCCCTGAAATCTTTTTAATATTTTTTATGGGCACCCTTATTGTAATTTTTTTGATCATCGGGCTGTGCTCTTTTTTTATAGCAAGGGCAGTATATAAAAGCCAGGTGAAAAACGACTATAAAGCCCCGGGGGTTACTGCCGCCATAGTTTTTATACTATCTTTTGCCATTATAACAACAGCTATTTTATTCCTCGTTGCAAACAACATCAGGATTGAACGATAAAAGCTATCGCTTGCTTCTCCGGATCAGCCATTCAGCAAATAATAAATTGGGCACAAACCCCAACCAGGCATCAATCATGTAGAGCGTACCGGGTGCAATTACAAACAAACCGGATAGAACCACTTTCCATGTCCGTAATGTAATGGCAGAAAATGTAAGTGCATAACTACGTATCATGAACTGCTTATGTATTTTGATGTTCCCTTTTTTAATTTCCAGGAAGGCTTTTAGTGTAAACCAGAACCATAGACTATCAAGGATAACAAAAGCGATCCTTGTTGGCAAGTGCCCATTCGCATAAAAGGCCATCAGCATACCGGCAGGAAAATTCACCAATAAGATATCAAACACATAGATCTTCCCCATGATACGGTGTAGTTGCCGGTGTTCTTTTAAAATATAGGAAGAGAATTGGGTAAAACCAGCCAACAGGGTAAGTATGCCGGAAAACACATGGATATAAAATGCTATTCGCCAAACCTTGTTATGAACGTATTCCTGTTTTACTTTTAGGAATCCCACATCAGGCTGCAGGGTAAAATGTTCCACAATGATGCGCAACATCAGGAAAGTGGCGGCGCATAGTATGAGATATACCAGCACATCCCTTATCGTATTTTTTAAGGTATAATTCAACCGGTGGTTTTATTCAAATTTACAGGTAAAGCTTCCCCGGCA
Organism: Chitinophaga pinensis; assembly: GCA_943371565.1. Taxonomy (GTDB): domain Bacteria; phylum Bacteroidota; class Bacteroidia; order Chitinophagales; family Chitinophagaceae; genus JJ008. Next base: position 30,946 of record CALRVH010000007.1, read on the forward strand.
AAATGGATTAACATTTATACAAAAATTGACCATTAATTTCCTTGCATTCCCTTAGTTTTGCGCAATTTGTTTTTTCATAATGATTCCTGCCAGTACAGCTTAAAAACAAAAAATGCCAAAAGACAATTCCATCAAATCGGTTCTTATTATCGGCTCCGGCCCTATTATTATCGGGCAAGCCTGTGAGTTTGACTATTCCGGCACCCAGGCAGCCAGGAGTTTGCGGGAAGAAGGGGTAAAAGTTATTCTTATCAATAGCAACCCCGCCACCATCATGACTGACCCCATGATGGCTGACCGTGTATACCTGTTACCACTTACCGTTGAGAGCATCGAACAGATCTTACAGGAAAATCAAATTGATGCTGTCTTGCCAACTATGGGCGGACAAACCGCATTGAACCTGGCAAAAGAAGCAGAAGATCTTGGTCTGTGGAAACAATATAATGTACGACTGATCGGTGTTGACATTAAAGCCATTGATAAAGCAGAAGACAGGGAAAAATTTCGCCAGTGGATGATTGCCCTGGGCGTAAAAGTGGCAACGGCCAGAACTGCCAACTCATTTTTAGAAGGAAAAGAATTTGCACAGGAAATAGGATTTCCACTCGTAATCCGTCCATCGTTTACTTTGGGAGGAACCGGTGGTGGATTTGTTCATGACAAAGATGAGCTGGATGAAGCACTGAACCGTGGCCTGCAGGCATCACCCATACATGAGGTACTGGTGGAGAAAGCCGTGCTGGGATGGAAAGAGTTTGAACTCGAACTATTGAGAGATGCTGCCGATAATGTTTGTATTATTTGTACGGTTGAGAATTTTGACCCGATGGGTGTACATACCGGCGACTCTATTACGGTAGCCCCTGCCATGACACTGAGTGATACGGCCATGCAACTGATGAGAAACACGGCTATCATGATGATGAGGGATCTGGGAAATTTTGCCGGCGGCTGTAATGTTCAATTTGCCCTCAATCCTGAAAATGAAGAAATTATTGCTATTGAGATCAATCCAAGGGTAAGCCGTTCGTCTGCCCTGGCTAGTAAAGCAACCGGTTACCCGATCGCAAAGATCGCTGCCAAACTTGCAATTGGTTATAATTTGGATGAATTAGAAAACCAGATCACTAAAACAACTTCTGCCTATTTTGAACCGGCACTGGATTATGTGATTGTGAAAATACCCCGCTGGAATTTCGATAAGTTTAAAGGTGCCAATGATACACTTGGACTGCAAATGAAAAGTGTGGGTGAAGTAATGGCTATTGGCAGAAGCTTTACAGAAGCAATACAAAAAGCTTGTCAGAGTTTGGAGAACAATGCAGTTGGCTTAGGCTACTATGGCAAAAGCCTGATGCATGCCGATGAATTACTCGAGTATATCAAAACACCGAAATGGGATCGCATCTTCCGTATTAAAGATGCGTTGATGGCCGGCATATCTGTCGGCACTATTTCTAAAGCGACAAACGGAATCGACCGTTGGTTCTTATACGAGATCCAAAAAATTTGCAACCTCGAAAAGGAAATTGCGAAGTATGATCTTGCCGATCTGCCACTTGATTTATTAAGAGAAGCAAAAGTGAACGGCTTTAGTGATGAACAGATAAGTCGCATAACTGAACATGGTGACGAAGAAGATGTGTACAATAAAAGGAAAGCGGCGGGCATCACAAGGGTTTACAAAATGGTTGACACCTGCTCTGCAGAATTTGAAGCAAAGACTCCGTATTTCTATTCAACATTTGAAAGCGGCAATTACAACGAAAGCAAAGTTTCTGATAAAAAGAAAATTATTGTACTCGGTTCAGGCCCTAATCGTATCGGCCAGGGGATTGAATTTGATTACTGTTGTGTGCATGGCTTGCTTGCCATCAAAGAATGTGGTTTTGAATCCATCATGGTGAATTGTAATCCAGAAACCGTTTCCACCGATTTTGACATGGCTGACAAACTGTATTTTGAACCGGTGTATTGGGAACATCTCTGGGAAATAATTGAACATGAAAAACCAGAAGGGGTGATTGTACAGTTGGGAGGACAAACAGCATTGAAGCTGGCCGAAAAACTTCATGCAAAAGGTGTAAAGATCATTGGCACCTCTTACGACAGTATGGATATTGCGGAAGACCGTGGCCGCTTTAGTGACCGGTTGAAAGAATTAGACATCCCTTACCCGGACTACGGCACTGCTGAAGGAGTGGATGAAGCCGTAGCGGTAGCAAATAAAGTTGGTTATCCTGTGTTAGTTCGCCCCTCTTATGTGTTAGGCGGACAAAGAATGCGGATCGTTCTCAACGATGAGGAAGTGGAAAAAGCAGTAGTGAGCTTATTAAAACATTTGCCGGGCAACAAGATATTGATCGACCATTTTCTTGACCGCTGCCAGGAAGCAGAAATCGATGGCATTTTTGACGGCGATGATTTTCATGTGATGGGTGTGATGGAACATATTGAGCCTGCTGGTATTCACTCGGGTGATAGTAATGCAGTGCTGCCTGCCTTTAATCTTACGCCGCTGATCGTTCATACGATGGAAGAGTATGCAGAGAAGATTGCAAGAGAGTTAAAAATAAAAGGCCTGATCAATATTCAGTTTGCCATCAAGAATGATAAGGTATTTGTAATTGAGGCCAACCCAAGAGCTTCGAGAACGACTCCGTTTATTGCGAAAGCCTACCAGATACCTTACCTGAATATCGCTACCAAAATAATGATGGGCACACACAAACTGAAAGATTTTACGTTTGAGAAAAAACTAAACGGGTTTGCGATCAAAGAACCAGTGTTCAGTTTCAATAAATTCCCCGGTGTAAACAAAGAGCTGGGACCAGAAATGAAATCAACAGGTGAGGCCATCCGGTTTATAAAAGATTTGAGAGATCCATATTTCAGACAATTATATAAGGACAGGAGTATGTACCTGAGTAAATAATTTCCCGTTCATATAAATTTTTAAAATGCCGTCAGAATAGACGGCATTTTAATTCTACCTTGCCTTTATGAACAGGGAAATTCAATCCATCATCAGTCGTATTGAAAATGTAACCAGTGGGGAGCCCTGGTTTGGAAAGGCCGTGTACACAATAATGGAGGAAGTGGATGCGAAGAAGTCGTTTATCAAACCGAACAACTCGGAACATTCTTTAATCGAGTTGCTCTACCACATGATAACATGGGCTGATTTTACGCTGAAGCGAATTGAGAAAGATAAAAAAAATGATCTGGCCACTTCCGAAAAGTTGGACTGGAGAGTTATCAACCCCAAAGTGCATACCTGGAAAAAAGGGTTGGCTGAGTTTAAAGCCATCCATAAAAAAATAGTGGCCCTTCTTAAAACGAAAGACGATGACTTTTTAATTGAGATGGTCGATTTCCGCAAATACAATTTCCGGTTTCTCTTAAATGGAATGATCGAACACAATATTTACCATCTTGGACAGATAGCCTACCTGAATAAATTACTACAATAGTAGCATTTCGCCGAAAACCTTCGCCGGGCATATTCAAAAGCCTTATTTTTAATGTACCTCAATGCAGTAACAATTTTTTGTCCCCTTACTGAATGGAGGAATGAATACATACAGGTTCAATTTCTGGAAAAAAGCTCCCTTTATAAAATTATTGCTGGCAACGATGGCCGGCATTATGATTCAATGGCATTTCCAGCTTAGTATCAGCACTTTGTTTTTAATTTTCACCGTTGCATTTACTTGTTTACTCAGTTTTTTCTTTATCCCCTTTTTTAATCGTTACCGGTTTTCTTTTATCAACGGAATTGCCACCGGTATTCTTTTCTTTTCCATTGGTGCCATGCTTGCCTGGCAAAAAGACATCCGGAACAATGAGCAATGGCTAGGAAATTTTTATAACCAAAAAGATGCTTTAATAGTAACGATAGATGAACCACCGGTAGAGAAAACTAAATCGATTAAAGCGAATGCAACGGTCAGTCACCTGGTACAAAACGGAAAATCTATTCCGGTAAAAGGGAAGATCATCCTTTATTTTCAAAAAGATCTGCCCGTCGGACAGGCAGGCTCATCTTCACAGTTGACGTATGGTTCGCCAATCATTTTCAGGAAATCATTACAAGAAATAAAAAATTCGGGCAACCCCGGCGGATTTGATTATAAACGCTATTCTCTTTTCCAGGGCATCACTCACCAGGTCTACCTGAAAGCAGGTGAATATGAACTACTGGATGATAAAAAAGAAAACTGGTTCAGAAAGTTCATTTATTCTTCCCGTGAAAGGGTGTTGAATGTGCTTCGCACCAATATTAAAAACGATAAAGAGCTTGGATTGGCTGAAGCATTATTGATTGGTTACAAAGATGACCTGGAGCAATCGTTAGTGCAATCTTATACCAATACCGGTGTTGTGCATATCATTGCCATATCCGGTTTGCACCTCGGATTGATCTATTGGCTGCTTGCCATACTTTTAAAACCGCTGAAAAAGAGAAAGAAAACAAAATGGCTTAACCCTGTTCTTATTATTACCGGCTTATGGCTCTTTAGCCTGCTGGCAGGAGCTCAACCTTCTATTCTTCGTTCTGCGCTAATGTTCACCTGTATTGTTTTGAGTGAGTCATTATCAAAAAAGACATCGATTTACAATACAATGGCCGTTTCGGCTTTTGTGCTGTTATGTATCAATCCATACTGGCTCTGGGATGTTGGCTTTCAACTTTCATATGCCGCAGTACTCAGCATTATTATTTTCATGCGGCCAATATATAATTGGTTCTATATAAAAAATAAAATACTTGACTTCTTGTGGAAACTGAATGCCGTTACCCTGGCGGCGCAGATATTGACAGTCCCCTTAAGCATTTATCATTTCCACCAGTTTCCCAATTTGTTTATTCTCACCAATTTTCTGGCGGTGCCTTTATCAAGTGCTATTCTCTTAGGAGAAATTTTTCTTTGCATCATCTCTTTTATACCTGCATTGGCATTATTGGTGGGTAAACTTATCTCCTGGTTTATCTGGCTGATGAATACGTATATAGAAAAGATTGAGATGATCAGGTTCTCTCTTTGGGATGGATTACAAATAAATATTTTGCAGGCGGTGTTGCTTGTTCTTTTTGCAGTTGGTATCAGTTTTTGGTTGATGGAAAAATCCCGGAACGGATTAAAATATGGTTTATTGGCCTTCCTTGGATTTATCGCAGTAAGATCGTACTCATTTATACAAAGTAACCGGCAACAGAAAATCATTGTATATAATGTACCGCAGAAAAAAGCCATTGACGTAATCAATGGAAGAGAATACGTTTTCGTGGGCGACAGTGATTTACTGCACAATGATTTTGCCCGCAATTTTCACCTGAAACCCTCCCGCATCTTATACCGGGTAAGTGATACAGACACCCTGGCTGATCTGTATGCCGGTAAAAACTACCTGAATTTTAAAGGCAGACATATTTTATTACTTGATGAATCCATTTCATTTGCACTACCGGAATCAAAGCCATCTATTGACCTGCTCGTAATTTCTAAAAATCCCAAAATTTATATGAAGAAACTGGCAGCTTCATTAAATATAAAGCAGGTTGTTTTCGATGGCTCTGTACCGGCATGGAAAGCCAACTACTGGAAAAAAGATTGTGATTCATTGCGTATTCCCTGGCATGATGTAACAACGAAAGGTGCTTTTGTGATGAGCCTCCGGTAACTTACCTTTGCGACTCCCAACGATTTGCCTGCCTTTCAACTCAATCATTTTATGAACAAAAAGATTCAATCAGCCCTTATTTCTGTTTTTTATAAAGACGGCCTTGAAAATATTGTACAACTGCTGGCTGAACAGGGTGTAACGATTTATTCAACCGGCGGCACACAGACTTTTATTGAAACACTCGGACTGAAAGTAGTGCCTGTAGAAGACCTGACTACTTACCCTTCCATACTCGGCGGTCGGGTAAAGACACTGCATCCTTCAGTGTTTGGTGGCATTCTCGGAAAACGGGATGATGTACAACATGTGCAGGAAATGAAGCAATACAGTATTCCTGAAATAGACCTGGTGATTGTGGACCTGTACCCTTTTGAAGAAACCGTAGCTTCTACAACAGATGAAAAAGCTATTATCGAAAAAATTGATATTGGCGGGCCTTCTATGATACGTGGTGCTGCAAAAAACCATAAAGATGTAACGGTGATTGCCAACAAAGCCGACTACGCTATATTAGAAAAAATACTGAAAGAGCAAAACGGGGAAACATCGCTGGAGCAAAGGAGGATGTTTGCCATCAAAGCATTTGATGTATGTACTGCTTATGATACAGCTATCTCCAATTATTTTCATAGCCTTTCTGTTGCCACTCCTTTTAATAAGCCGGAGAAAACATTGCGTTACGGAGAAAATCCACACCAGAAAGCTGCCTTCTTTGGAAACCTGGATGAACTCTTTGAACAATTAAACGGAAAAGAACTTTCGTATAACAACCTGGTAGATGTAGATGCGGCGATGCAATTGATAAAAGATGCAGCCCCCCCGCCCCCCGAAGGGGGGATCTCAGACTCCGATAGTTTTACAATTCATAACAGCAACAAATCAGTTGAAACCAATAAAAGGACTTCAGTAATAACAGACTCTAAGAACCCTCCTTCGGAGGGCAGGGAGGCTGTATTTGCCATCATCAAACATACCAATGTGTGTGGAGTTGCTCAACGTAATTCTGTAAAGGAAAGTTGGGATGCTGCATTGGCCGGCGACCCCGAAAGTGCTTTTGGTGGCGTACTTGTCTGCAATGGCACTATTGATAAAGCCACTGCGGAAGCTATTAATGAAATTTTCTTTGAGGTATTGATTGCACCTTCCTTTAATGAAGATGCGTTGACAATATTAAAATCGAAGAAAAACAGAATACTGTTGCAACTAAAAGCTCAACCTGTAAATAAAGAGCAATATAAATCTGTATTGAACGGCGTATTGATACAAGGTATAGATGAAGGCAACTTTACCGAATGGAAAGAAGCCGGAGGAAGAGAAACTACTGCTGCCGAAAAAGCAGATTTGATTTTCGCTAATTTAATTTGCAAGCATTTAAAATCAAATGCGATCGCTTTAGTAAAAAACAAACAGTTGATCGGCAAAGGCTGCGGACAAACAAGCCGGATCGATTCCTTGCGGCAGGCGGTAGAGAAAGCCAAACAATTCAGATTTGATCTCAACGGTGCTGTGATGGCCAGTGATGCTTTTTTCCCTTTCAACGATTGTGTGCAGCTGGGACATGATGCCGGCATCACAGCTTTTATTCAACCCGGTGGTTCAATAAGGGACAATGACTCTATTGAATACTGTAAAGAAAAAAACCTGGCCATGGTAATAACCGGGTTGCGACATTTTAAACATTAATAATCCTATTCCTTAAAAGGAGTGAAAAACTGTTTCAATTTTAAAACTAGAAAATCTCCCTGGTGGAGATTTAGCAGGCATGAACCTATTTGACTTCCATAAAATCATTATTCAGTCTTCTGCTGATTCTTTAAAAAGATTATCGGTATTCAATCCGCTTACCATCCGCAAAAAAGGAACAAGATCCAAAGCCATTTTTGCATTAGCTCTTGTTTGTATTTTATGGGGCACCACCTGGATTGCTTCTAAAGAAGGTGTGAGCCATATGCCGGCACTGCAATTAGCCGGTATCCGCCAGCTTATTGCGGGTATATTATATGTAGGTTTCTTTTTGTACAAAGGCGCTACGTTACCCAGGGGGAAAGAGTGGATACCCATTTTAGTATTAAGCTTTCTCAATTTCATTATGAGTAACGGACTCAGCACATGGGGTGTACAATATATTTCTGCGGGTCTTGGTTCTATCATGGGTGCTATTTTTCCGCTATGGCTGGTGGTAATCGGATTGTTTATCTCTAAAGAAAAACTTCCCCGTAATGCTATTATAGGATTGTTGCTTGGCTTTAGTGGTGTATGTATAATTTTTTATGACCATTTGCAGGATTTTCTAAATCCGGATTTTCTAAAAGGAATTATTTTGTCCCTCATCGCTACCTGGACATGGGCTTTTGCTACTTTGTATACCAAACAGCAGGCGGTAAATTTTAATCCTTATTTCGGTCTTGGTTTACAAATGTTGATATCCGCAGTTTCACTTATTTCATTTACAAGTCTTACCGGCAATGCTATTCCGGTAAATAAAATACCCTGGGAGTCATGGGCCTCTATTGCATACCTCGTCATATTTGGTTCGTTGATAGCATTTATCTGCTATTTATATGCACTGCAAAATTTACCAACTGAGCAGGCATCCATTTATGCTTATATAAATCCTATTGTAGCAGTATTATGTGGCTGGCTGGTGTTTGGAGAAAAAGTTACTATCTATATCACTATCGGAGGGTTGGTAACATTGCTGGGTGTGTTTCTTGTCAATAAAGCATTTAAGGCAGTGCCGCCACCAGAGCAGCCTGAACCAGAAGGCGTTTAATGCTGAACCTCGTTTATAAACTGTGCATACACTTCTCTCCAGCCGTTGAATTTTTTATCCGTTCCCAGGAAAGTATTGTGCCAGATAGTGATAAGGGTTCCGTTCACTTTTTTCACTTCATGATAATAGTATAGCATTTCTTCCAATGCCTGTTGCGGTGTACATCGTTGTTCATAAAAGGAATTGGCTTCCATGTAACAAAAAGGATGCAATAGCAAATAAGTTGTTGCTTCCTTTTCCAGGTCATACCAGTAAAACGGCGAAGCAACAGAGGCACGGAAACCATTGATGCTGCCATAGCCCATTGAAAAATCATTTTTTATACCTGCAGCAATTAAATGCCGGAAGGTTTCAGGCAAGGTGAACCGGATAAAGTGTTGCCTTGATGAAGTAATTTTTTGTGTAGTGATATGTTCGATCGTTTCTATTTCCTTTTTTAATAAAGTGGGATCATCGCCGCTTTGCCAGGACGGGTGGATGCCTATAGGATATCTATCAGCATGATGCCTGATCAATACCTGCATGGCTGTTTCACCCGGTAAAATATTCTTGTCATACTTGCCAGCTTTCTGCGATACCAGGAAAAAATACTGTGGATTCAATTTGTAAGGCCGGTGCAGGTTTTCAATCCAGGCATAAGAATCAAACGGATCCTTTTCTTTACCATTCAATACTTTCCGGCGCAATGCAAATCTATCCAGACTCCCTTTCAACAGATCTTTCGCCGCCGCACCTGCACTTCTCCACCATTCTTTGTGTTGGTAGGAATAGGCTTCGTCAATATCATAGGTAGGAATTAGTTCGAAGTTTGGAGTTCGGGGTTTGAAGTTGGGAAGTTTTTGTTGTAAAGAGTTTTTAAAATGCCCCAGCCAGATATTAATTAGTGGAAGATTCAGAAAACCTTCTTTGAAAGCCAATGAATTTTCATGTGCATACCTGCCGTACATATCTTTTTCATGCGGAAGGTATTCTTCGTAACGGCTCAGCAAGTAAAAGGTAGCAGCAAAAATATCAAAGGGAAAATCGCCACCGGTTTTGAAAAATGCTTTTTGATCGTTAAACTCAAAACATTCAATCGCCTGTTTCCGGAAGCCCTGTTCAGACAATAACGAATGTGGCTGCAGCCAAAATTCATCATCCGCTACTTTTTCATCACTGTAATTGATCCGGGGACCGGGGTAATCAATAAACTCCACCATCCTATCAGTAAGCTGAAAGGGTTTACCCATCAGTTCCTTGCCAATGAAGTCACAGACATATTGAAGACGATGCGTTAATTTATTTGCGAAGACAATCACAGTTTGAAGATAATTACCGGCTACCGAACTTCTCCTTCCACAACTCGTTGAAGGATTTTTTGGGGAATTCCATTTTTCCCCGGTGTTCTTTCCATCCTTTCACCAAACTATTCACCACCCAATTTTTTGTAGCACCACCTGCCATATTCATCCATTTGCGGCGGAGCATTCCCTGCTTCCACATTTTCCAGGCCATTTTCTCACTGAAAGAACTGTGTCCATCTTCCACCGCTTCATGCCGGTTCTCCAATAATAATTCATGCAGGTTGATCTTCACCGCACACACTTCTGTGCAATTACCACAAAGTGATGAAGCATAGCTCAGGTGCTTCCACTCTGCCATGTCTTTCAGGTGCGGGGTAATAACAGAACCAATCGGTCCGCTGTAAGTAGCCGCATACGCATGGCCCCCGATATTTTTATAAACAGGGCAGGCATTTAAACAGGCACCGCAACGGATGCAATACAAACTTTCCCGTTGCTTTTCATTCGCCAAAATATTGGTACGACCGTTATCAAGTAGTATCACATACATATCTTCCGGGCCGTCATTTTCATTGGTCTGTCTCGGGCCGGTGATGATGGTATTGTAAACAGTTACCCGCTGCCCTGTACCAAAAGTGGACAGTAACGGCCAGAATAAAGCAAGGTCTGTCATTAAGGGAATAACTTTTTCTATGCCCGCAATAACAATATGTGTCTTCGGCATGGAGCAGCTCAGTCTTGCATTACCTTCATTTTCTGTCACTGCTATGCCGCCAATATCTGCAATGATAAAGTTGGCGCCTGTTACTCCCACTTCTGCCTGTACATATTTATCCCTGAGTATATCTCTTGCCACTAATGTAAGTTGCTCCGGTGTGGCTTTGGGGTCGGTGCCTAATTTTTCAGCGAAAAGTTTTGCCACGTCTTCTTTGCTTTTATGCATGGCTGGGGTAACGATATGATAAGGTGGCTCGCCATCTAATTGCTGAATATATTCACCAAGATCAGTCTCTACACTCTCAATACCGTTCTTTTCTAAAAAAGCATTCAGGTGGATTTCTTCTGTCACCATGCTCTTACTCTTCACCAGTGTTTTACAATTCTTCTCCTCGCAAATTTTCTGGATGGCATCCAATGCCTGCTGGGCATCTTCGGCCCAGATAACTTTGGCACCTCTCCTGGTAATATTCGCTTCAAATATTTCTAATTGCTTATCTAATGTTTCAATAGCCTTCCATTTGATGTTCTTAGCTCTTTCTCTTGCCAGGTGAACATCAGCAAACTGCTGTTTACCCTGTGGCACCACCGCATTATACTTGCCAATATTAAAATTGATCTTCCGGCGATGTTCCTTATCGGCAGATTTTACGGTGCTCTTCGCAATAAATTCGGATGCTGTTTCTTTCACAGTCACTTATTGTTTGCTTTTGTTTCTTTTTTTGCCGCCTGGTGTTTTGCTACTTTATCTAAGGCCGTATAAAACTCTTCTCCATACTTCCTGATCAATGGCTCTTTCAGGAATTCGTAGGTAGGGACTGCTAATTTTTTTCCGAGGGCACAGGCGGGGTTACAAAGTTTTTCTCTTGGTTCATAGTTCACTCTTTCATAATCGCCATGCTTCCCTTTTTTGGCAATGATGGGAAACAGGTGACAACTGATCGGTTTTTTCCAGGGAATCACACCATCATAGTATGCCTGCTCAAAAGCACATTTAATAATACCCTTTTCATCCCGGTTGCCGTACACACATATTTCATTATCGTTGCCAAGGGTGGGTGTTACCCAGCCAAACTCCCTGTTGTAAACATATTTCCCTTTCTTTTCTACTTCTGCAATTGAAGCTGCAGAAAGATAAGGTTTGATCTTCTCGTACATCTCCAGTACGATGTCCAGTTCATTATCATCAAGCGGGGCACCGGCATCGCCTTCTTCGCAGCAGCCGCCTTTACATTTGTCGAGGTCACAAACAAATTGTTTCTCTACCACATCATCGCTTATCAGGATATTATCAACTACTATCAAGCTAAATTAATTTTGGCAAAGGTAAGCGGTGAACTATTGTTCTCCTTTTTTTGTTCGCCGGAATAGTTTCTTTTTAATATGATGCCCGGCTGCAGTAAGCCGGTTATGAGAAGTCAGGTACTTCAACACCCTATGTTCCAGCCAATGATGTAAGGGCACCAATAAAGCCGCCAGTGCAATCATAAACGCAAGGTCTTTCCAGGGCTCGCCTTTAGTGATGGAATAAATATTCTTTTTAAATACCAGGAAAATAAATTCAAAAAGCATCAGGAAGACAAAGAAGCCAATGGCTTTTATCAGCCCCGCAGATACTTTGAACATTCCAAGTACCACTAAAGCAACAAACAAGAAGATAATACCGATGATGATAGCCAAATACTGGATATTATTCTTACGGCGTTTTATTTCCTCCTGTTCTTTCTTAATTCTTTCCTGCCGCCGCATTTCATCAGTGGCTTCTTCCTGTGTCAGTTCTTTTTCCTTGTTCAGTTTTTGTATACTGTCCTTGTATTGATAAGATATCCTGTTGTACTGGCTGGCTATTTCGAACTTGCCCGTTTTCATGTGTAAAGAATCAAGCTGTTCGGCTGCATCTTTCACATTTTCCAGCAGTCCCAGCCTTTCTCCCATTTCTTTTACTATAAGAAATGTCTCAATGGCTTTATCATTCTCCCCAGCCCTTTTATAAAAAATACCCCGTTGCCTGTAAAAGTAGATCTTGTTGTTTTCGCTGGTACTCTTTTCAAAATAGGGTGAAGCCCTGTTAAAACAGGCCCTGGCAGAATCAAACTTGTTCAGGTCGGTATAAATTACTCCATAGGCCTGGTCAATGACTCCTGCGAAACCAAATCGTTCCAGGTATTTTTTAAGGCTTTGTCCTGCGGCGGAGTTTATATATTCCAATGCCTTTTGCGGCTGATTCATACTGATATACTGATTCAATAAGCTGATGTAACCGGGGATCTTAAGCGTTGAAAAATTCAACGAATCCGCCATTTTGATAGATCTTTCAAAATACCCGATAGCGATATCATAACTTTTTTTGGCCGCAAACAAATTACCAATACTGTTTACATCAATTACCCGCTGGTACGGCGTAGTTTTTTCTGTAATGTCATCCAGCTTTTTATTGGCCAGTGTATAATAATCTATCGCCTTATCATAATCTTCGATGGTACTGTAAAAATTGGCCAGGTTCAGGTAACTATTCCGCATCAGCACCGCTTTTCTTTTTCTTTCCTCTTTGGTAACACCTTTCATTTCTTCCCCGATCCTGAGTGCCAAGAGATGATTGCGAAGGCTCATTTTTTTGTCATTGCGGGACAAGTAAACTCGGCCATAGGTATTGTGTGCTTCCACTTTCAGGCTATCATTATTCAACGTTGAGATCAAAGAGAAAGCTTCGCTGATATAGCTCAACGCCTTGTCCTTATCAGGTATCATCAAATAAACAATAGCCAGATTCAGCTGAATACCACCGATCTCCTCTTCAATTTTTTCCCGCCGGGCTATGTCCAGTGCCTTGTCATAATATTCAATGGACCGCTTGATAAAATCCTTTTGCCCGCCGAAATATGAACAACGTAATCCGTTTGATTTATACGCTTTGATCATTAAGTGCCTGTCCCTCGACTCTTCGGCAACAAGGATGAGTTGCTGGCCGTATTTCTCCGCTTCCTTCAGGTCTACATTCATTAGTGTGCGGGACAGGTTATCCAGCCATTGTATTTTTTCCTCTACATTTTTGGCGTTGGCAAGAGCTCTTTTAATGGAATCGATAGCGGCAGCTTCCTGTGCCCGGCCCTGGGAAAAAGCTAAAACGAAAACCAGTAAAAGGCAGACTTTGAAAGAATTGAACATGAGGTAACAGTTGGGCTCCCAAATTAATAAAGATTCAGCCGACGGGGAAAAATCCTTTAACACAGTTCTAACACCTGTTCCTTATGGAGAAATTCCGGGAGCGGCATCTCCCCAATATCACAAACCGCTGTATGCACAATTCAAGAATACTCACCCTTCAAAAATCGGCGAAGGTTTTTTTCCAGATGCTTTTCTGGGTGCCGGTCATTGGGTTTAGTTTACTGCTGATATATAATACACTGCCTTATTTCTCCTTCAGTAAAGATTTTGACTTTATACAAGAAAGAAGTTTTCTCTTTCAAAGCAATTTTTATAACACCTGCTTCTATATCCATATTGCTGCCGGAGCTCTTTGCATTGGTACTGCCCTTATCCAATTTTCGAGATATATACTAAAGAAATCAAAAGTCATCCACCGTATTTCAGGAAAGATCTATGTGTCGGTGGTTTTATTTCTTGGTGCACCAACAGGTCTTTATATGGCCTTTTTTGCAAAAGGAAGTTTCTGGGAAAGATCCCTGTTCATGTTCATGGCTATCTGGTGGTTTATCACCACACTGAACGGGTTAACCACCATTCACAAAAGAAATATCGTTGCACATAAAGTGTGGATGATGCGAAGCTATGCGATGGCCATGACTGCCGTTACATTCCGGGTGTATTACATCGTTCTTTACCTGTTAGACTGGACCTTACTGGAAAATTACCAGTTCTCCCTCTGGGTAAGTGTGATAGGAAATATGCTGATAACAGAGTGGATCATTTACCGGCAGAGCAGGAAATACTTACAATCATTTGCAGTATAATTCTTTTTAAACGTTTAAAACTAAACAACCATGAAATCTATCTTGTACGTCGGCGCCACGTTAATGATCGGCGCCAGTATTTACGGCTTTGTCGATTACAAAAGCACAAGTCACAAAAAGGAATTCACCGCCATGTATGAAGATGAGAAGAAAAAAGAACCGGTCGTTGTGACAGACAACAAAACCACTGTACCGGTGGAGAAAAAAGGGATTGCCAGCAAGGAAAAAAAGGTCGTAACAAAAAAAAAGGCGGCTAACAAAGAGGAAGACATCGTTTCCACCAAACACAATACAGAGAAGGTGGAAATTGCTACCAAAGAAATTACAACAATCGAAAAACCATTGGTGGATATCAAAGTATCAAAAGACAGTAATGTAGAAAAGAAAGTAGTGAAGAAGAAAAAGAAAATAAGCACCAAGATATTCAGCCGTGCACCGATAAGGGAAGAAGAAGACCTGGAAGTACCAGCTAAAAAAGAAGTAAAAAAAGACTGATACTAAAGCAGAATAAATTCGCTTTAGCATACCGCCTGTCAAAGCAGAATAAATTCTGCTTTAGTAAACTCCAACCCCGTCTTATTTCAATCGAGACGGGGTTTTTTATAATAGTAAAGCGAATACCAACGAAGGCCTAATTTTTAAATTGAACCCCTCATATTCTGCTTTACTCCTCCAGCCCATATTATGTCCGTCGGGATTTCCTGTAATAGTAAAGCGAATACCAACGAAGGCCCAATTTTTAAATCGAACCCCTCAATATTCTGCTTTACTATTTCCATTGCATTGTATTAATCAAATGCAGCAGATCTTTTTTCAAAAACTCATTCACCGTAGTTAGCGAGTCTGCATTCGGAGTGGCATCAAAGTATAAAGCACCCCGTAGAAAATGTTTGGTAGAGTCCGTAAGAAAGAATTGGCTGGCCGTGGCGGTATTACCACCCAAAGAAAAATAAATTCCTTCCACTCCATTTTTGGTTACCATCGGGCTGTCCACAATGCCTGTCGCCACATCCACATGCTGTTTATACGCCATCTTAAAACCATCTCTCACCAGTGAATCAAAACTATTTTTCGGTCCGATCTCTTTATAGCTGATATAGATCCTGCCGGCGAATTGAGGCACATCGATATTGATCCACCAATCACCTGCTTTATCACCAAAAAAAGTAGAATCCTTTGTTACCCTGGCATACACCGGGTATTCGAAGGTGTAAGGATAACCGGGCTGATCAAAAGCCTGGTATTTTTTCTCCGGAAAGTCAATATGGAAATAGCCTTTCTTTTTGCCAACAGAATAATCACTGTTACAAGCAGGCAGCAAGGATAGCATGAGGAGCATCAAAAAAGCAGCGCCAATTATTTTATTCATTAGAAAATCGGTTATCAGTTTTAGGCTTGATGGTCACTTTCACCAGCTGGATGCGGTTATTCTCCACCTGCATAATGCCAAATTCAAAATCCCCGCAGGGGATCACCCAGTCAACTGTTGGAAACTCACCGGCCACTTCCAATACCAACCCGGCCAGTGATTCACTTTCACCTCGTACCATATCAAAAGTATCCATCGGTTGTTTCATGATCCTGCACATATCATGTATCATGATCTTACCTTCAAAAATATAATTATTGTCATCTACTTTGTAGTTGTTGCTTTCCTCTTCATCAAATTCATCTTTGATCTCCCCGATCACTTCTTCCAGCACATCTTCCATTGTTACAATACCGCTGGTCCCACCAAACTCATCCACCACTACTGCAAAGTGGATCCGCTTTTGCTGAAAATCTTTCAGCAGGTCTTCGATCAATTTTGGTTCGGGTACAAAATAAGGCTGGCGCATCAGCGGATGCCAGTCGTAGTTATCGGCTTCATTCAAATACGGGATCAGGTCTTTGGTATTGATGATACCCACCACTTCATCCAGGCTGTGCTTATACACCGGGAACCTTGAATAGTGAAGTTCTTCCACCCGTTTTACCAAATCGCCAAACGAAGAACTGAAATCAATACCACTTACATCCAGCCGGCTGCGCATAATTTGCTTGACTGAAATATTACCAAACTTCACAATGCCCTTCATGATATTCTTTTCATCCTGCGAAGCTTCCGCATCGGTTTTAATATCGATCGCTTCATCAAGTTCCTGCATACTCATCGTTTCGGTCTTATCGGCTCCGGCCCTTTTGCCGATCCGGTCCGCCAGTTTTACGATCCATTTGCTGATACCTCTTAATAACAGGTGCAAGGCTTCTACCACAAAAGAAGAACCGTATGCAAACCGAAGGTTGTTTTGCGTGGCCCATACTTTAGGAAATATCTTGCCGATAAAAACCAAAACAAAAGCGATAGCGATAACTTTTATCAGCACCTCTACCAGGGTGGCCACATTCTTAAACGAAATGAACTGGCTCATCAAAAAATTAGACAGCACAATAATGCAGATATTAATAAGTGTGCCGGCGATCAGTAAAGAAGCATACACTTCTTTGGGTTCTTCCAGCAGAGAAACGATGCGTTTGGCCGAAGCATGCTGTTTTGTTTTCAGCATATTCACATCTTTCTTATTCAGCGAGAACAAAGCGACTTCAGCACCCGAAATAGTGAAAGTGAGCAACAATAAAACAACCAGTGTAACAGCTAAAAAAGTAGTACCCTGCGGATTAACGTACAGGAAAACATAAGCGAGGTGATCAATAATGGAAAGAAGTACCGAATGAGTTTCCAAAGCAAGGGTTTTTGTTTAGCAAAAAAGGCAGGTCAAATGGCCTGCCGGAAATCCGTGACAAAGTTATTGTATTTACTATTGATAGCTAAAACGGCAGGCTTTCCGAAGGATCACCCAGTGGCATATCGCTGCCGCCGACGCCTTCTATACCGCCACCTTCGCCGGTATGACCACCACCTTCTGTTCGTCTGTCGAGCATAATGAGGTTATCACCCACCACTTCGGTGGCGAATTTGCGGTGGCCGTCCTTATCATCCCAGCTGCGGGTACGAAGGCGGCCTTCAATATATACCAGGCTGCTTTTGTGCAGGTATTTCTGGGCCAGTTCGGCCAGTCCTCTCCAGAGAACGACGGTATGCCATTCTGTTTGCGACACTAATTTACCGGTCCGGTCTTTAAATGTTTCGGTAGTGGCAAGGGGAAATTTAGCGACGGCAATATTTCCTTCCAGGTGCTGTACATCAGGGTCTTTGCCCAGGTTGCCGATCAGCACTACTTTGTTTACGCCTCTCATATATTTATTCTTTACGGTTGATAAATAATCTCAGGCTTTGGCGGTTCTTTAAAGTTAGATTTTTTTTATGGGAAATGGTGTGGAGGGGAAGAAAATAGAATTGGCGATTTAACTTTATCAAAAAACCACCCAGCAACATGAACGACACCTGGACCAACAGATGGAACGACCGGTATAGTGCAACCGAGTTTGCGTATGGTGAGCAGCCTAACAACTATTTAAAAGAACAATTAGAAAAGCTGCCGGTTGGTTCAATACTTTTCCCGGCAGAAGGCGAAGGCCGCAATGCTGTTTTTGCCGCCACATTGGGCTGGGCCGTTTCCGCTTTTGACATCAGTGCCGAAGGAAAGAAAAAAGCTTTACAATTGGCAGCTACCAACAACGTCACCATTGACTACGAAGTGGGCCCACTGGAGGAATTACACTATGCCCCAGGGCAATTTGATGCCATGGCATTGATCTATGCTCACTTTCCGGCAGCTATTAAATCCTCGTATCACCGGGCACTCGACAAATATGTACGAAAAGGCGGCATCATCATTTTTGAAGCGTTCAGCAAAAACCATCTTGCGTACCAGGCAAAAAACGAAAATATTGGCGGGCCCAAAGACATTGAAAGTTTGTTTTCAACCGACGAGATACGATCCGACTTTGCGAATTATGAAATAATAGAATTAGCAGAGAAGGAAATCGAACTGAACGAAGGACTATATCATAATGGCAAGGGTTCTGTAATACGATTTGTTGGGCGGAAAAAATAAAGGGCAGATAATTAAAACAACACCTGACTCTTCACCCCTTCCTTCAAATACTGGTTGATGAATTGCGGGAAAGCATATTTCCCCATTTTATTTTTGGTGAGCCATTGCCAGTTCTTTTCCTGCAACGGTTTTTTTGTTACTTGTATTTGTATAAACTGTCCGGCTATCAACTGGTGAGAGAGTGGTTGTTTGTACAGCGGAGAAACAGTAACCAGTTCGTAGCTATTCCTGGTTATCCATTTTTTCTTTTCGGCATGTTGTAATATTTTTTTCACAGTCAGTTCATTAGGGGCTTCCACCATCGGGAATTCGTAAAGGTCCTGCCAGATATCTTTGGCCGTACGTTGCAGTATGGCGGTTTCATTTTTGTATTCGAGTATCAGATAATAGAACCAACGCTTTTTGATCGTTATCTTTTTTTCTTTTACCGGCAGGGCTGCGACTTTGTTGGTTAAATACGCCACACATTTTTTATTGAAGATGCATTGGCTACAGAGCGGTGCTGCAGGTTTGCAAATAACAGCGCCAAAATCCATGATGGCCTGGTTATAGAGGCCGGGTTGTTTTTTATCCAACAGTTCTTCTGCTAATTCGGTAAATCTTTTTTTGCCTTCCGTAGAATCAGTGGGAGTATCAATACCAAATACTCTTGCCAGCACCCGGAATACATTTCCATCTACCACCGCATGCGGTAAGTTGAATGCAAAAGAAGAAATAGCTGCTGCCGTATAAGGACCAATTCCTTTCAATGATTTGATGTCTTCATAATTATCGGGAAATTCTCCTTTGCATTCTTTTGAAATATACCGGGCTGTTGCGATCAGGTTTCTGCAACGGGTATAATAACCGAGGCCTTCCCACAACTTAAATATTGTTGAGTCCGGCGCTTTGGCCAGTTTGTATATATCCGGAAATGTTTTGATGAAGTTGTTGTAATAGTTCAGGCCCTGCTCTACTCTTGTTTGCTGCAGGATGATTTCGCTCAGCCATATTTTATAAGGGTCCTTTTCACCCTTCCAGGGCATTTGCCGGGTGTTTTTTTCCTTATTCCACTTTAATAAAAGGGCGGGGAATTTTGCTGTTAAGTCCTGCTGGCCGGGTTTTTTCATGAAAAAAGATGCTGTCGGGTTGGTTTAGGCCGGTAAATATCCGTCATTTTCGGGTCAGGGGGTACAGCTCCGGTTGAAAAAATTATGCCTATTTAGTTGACTATCATATTATTTTGTTATAAATTAGTGTTCGTATAATCACTAAAAACCTGCAACATGAGAAAAGCCGACCTGGTAAATCAGATTTCTGAAAAAACAGGCATCCCCAAGGTAGATGTGCTTGTTACTCTTGAAACTATGTTTAAAGAGGTAAAAGACACCCTTGCCGCTGGCGAAAATATCTACATCCGTGGCTTTGGCAGTTTCATCACTAAAAAAAGAGCTGCTAAGATTGGCCGTAACATCAAGAAGAACATAGCAGTACATATCCCCGAACATTATATTCCGGCTTTCAAACCCGCCAAAGAATTTGTAGCGGAAGTAAAAAAATTAAAAGAGGTAAAAGCTGACACAGGTCCCGGCGAAGACGCTTAATATAATATCATCACTCCCATTCATCGATCTTTAGTTTGCTGAGGCCACTGGCTTCATATGTTGATGCTTCATTCCTGATTAGATTGGCTTCAAACCAACGGAATGATCTTTCCTCTGTATTGCCCAATAACAACACCGGCTGATGTTTACCCTCATCATTCTGCATGGTGCCCGCCAGTATAAATTTTACCGGAGATATCCATAACACTTCTTCCATACCTGCCGATGGACCAAATGAGATAATACTCTTCCAGCTTTTTGTTTTGAGATTGCAGAGAGTAACAGCCTGGTCCACATCACCGATAGCAATGATCTTTTTTCCCTTTTTCTCCAATGAAATGCCGCTGCTGTATAAGTCGATGAACTGGTTGCTATCCGGAGAATAACAAAGCGATGGTTGATAGAGTGCATAGAACTGGCGAAGGCCGGCTACTTCCCTATAATCATTCACCTGGAATTCCCTTGTATCCGACTGGCGGAAAGAGTCGATATGAAAGTTGGTAAAAGATTGAATCCATTTATCAAGTCCTTTTTCAAGCAAAGGTTTCAGCGATGACAGCACCGTGTCGGCAGTAGTTCCATTCTTACTGGTTTGATCATCGGTTTGTTTTACAGTAGTATCTTTTGCCGGCGAACCGGCGTTCTCATCAGCCGATGTTTTTTTTCCGCCACAGGAAGCCAGGCAAACAAAAACAAAAAACAAAACGGGTAAGCCAATACGTTGATACATGTTGCAGAGGTTTGGTTGTTATCAATTCAATACGATCCGGTGAAAACGACCATTAAATGTAAGAAATTGGAGAAAAAATTTGCCTGGCTTTCCCAGAATATGTTTCCACCAACTCTTTATACCGGACAGGAAACCGCTTTTCCAGTACCTTTGCAGCCAATTTTATCAAAGTGAAGAGACCCCAACTTATTACCCTCGTGATTGGCCTGTTATTGACCGCAGGTATTTATTTTTTTGTAAGAACAACCCCTAAAAAGAAAGCCATCGTGGCAACTGAGCAGCATGGCCCCAACGACGGGCATGACCATGGGGCTGAGGATGCGGGACTTTCTATTGATACCGTGCTGAACCTGGCGAAGAAGCAACTGACTGAAGAACAGCTGGTCAGGATCACTACACTGGAAAATTCGATCACCCGGGGCGATGTAAAGGAGCAGCAGATCCATGTTTACCACCAGTTAGCCCGGTTCTGGGCCGACACGGTTCAATCCTTTATGCCGTATGCCTGGTATACTGCCGAGGCTGCACGATTGGAAAATTCGGAAAAAAGCCTCACCTTTGCCGCCCAACAGATTTTAGAGAACCTACAAGGTGACGATGTGGCACAACGAAGAAAGTGGAAAGCGTTGCAGGCAAAAGATTTGTTTGAAAGGTCTTTGAAGATTAACCCGGCTAATGATTCAGCCAAAGTAGGCCTTGGAGCCTGCTACCTGTTTGGTGAAATTTCCCCCACTCCGATGGAGGGAATATTGAAAATCAGGGAAGTGACTGAAAAAGATAGCACCAATGTCTACGCCCAGATGATGCTGGCAAGAGGTTCATTGGTCTCCGGGCAATATGATAAAGCGATCAGCCGTTTGGAAACTGTAAACCGGATGAAGCCCGATAATATAGATGCCATTTTGTTATTGGCAGAAGTGCATGAAAGGATGGGCGAAAAAACAAAAGCTGCCAGCTGGTATCAAAAAAGTCTTCCATTGGCCAAAGACCCTGATTTAAGATCGGCCATTGAAAAAAGAATAGAAGAACTAAAAAAATAGTTCTTCCAACCAACACCGGATAGAAAAAATTTTATTTATAAACAAGATTTAAAAATTATTTGAGTATGCCTTGTGGTAAAAAAAGGAAGCGTCATAAAATTGCGACGCATAAGCGTAAAAAAAGACTGAGAAAGAACCGTCATAAGAAGAGAAATAAATAGTTTTTAGTTCAGGGTTCGGAGTTTAAAGTTAACTGTTCAGTGAGCAGTGCTTTAAACTCTGAACTTCGAACCCTAAACTGTTTTCAGTCCACCGGTTGTTTACCGTAAAAGTTTGCACCCCGCCAATTTCTCGCAAAAATTTCTACAGGTTCAGTTCCGCATTCCATACGGATTTTGGGCAACTGGTATTTTACAGCACAGAGCTGTTTCATTTATGTAAGCTGTAATGAACAAAGAACTTATTATTAATGCAGCCCCGCAGGGAGTTGAAATTGCCCTGCTGGAGGATAAGAAGCTGGTAGAATTGCATAGCGAAAAAAGCGATGCCCGTTTTGCCGTAGGTGACTTATATCTGGGTAAGGTTAAAAAACTGATACCCGGACTTAATGCTGCATTTGTGGATGTTGGGTTTGAGAAAGATGCTTTTCTTCACTATACCGACCTGAGCCCTTATGCCAAATCCCTGCTCAAGTTCACCAATATCTGCATGAACGATAAGGGTGACCAGGGTCTTGATTTTGGCAAATTCACTATCGAACCGGAGATCATCAAAACAGGAAAGATCAATGAAGTGCTGGGTGGCAAGCCACATGTATTGGTACAAATTTTAAAAGAGCCGATCGCTGCAAAAGGACCGAGATTAAGTTGTGAACTTTCTCTCCCCGGCCGTTTTGTAGTACTTACACCTTTTAACGATATCGTCGCAGTCTCCAGGAAAATACATTCTTCCGAAGAAAGAAAAAGATTGCAGAAGATCGTGGAAGCGATCAAATCAAAAAATTTCGGCGTTATCGTTCGTACTGCCGCCGAAGGAAAGAATACAGCTGAGCTGCATGAAGATCTTTCTGCATTGATCGAGATGTGGAAGAGTATTCAGCAGAACCTGAAAGGTGCTGTAGCTCCCGCCAAAATTTTAAGTGAACAAACAAAGACCAATAGTATCCTCCGGGATCTGTTGAATGAGGATTTTAATAAGATCGTTGTTAACGATAGAAATATTTTCAGTGATACGAAGAGTTATATCCAACGTATCGCTCCCGAGAAAGCAGATATTGTTTCTTTCTACCAGAATGGTTCTCCCATTTTTGATTCATTCGGCATTACCAAGCAGGTAAAATCCTCTTTTGGTAAAACGGTGAATCTTGATAGTGGTGCTTACCTCATCATTGAGCATACAGAAGCACTGCATGTAATTGATGTGAACAGTGGTTATAAAAGTGTAGGTAATAACCAGGAGCAGAATGCACTTGAAACAAACCTTGAGGCGGCTGAAGAAATTGCCCGCCAGATGCGGTTAAGAGATTTAGGCGGCATCATCGTCATTGATTTTATTGATATGAAACTTCCGGACAACAAACGGAAGCTGATGGAAAGGATGGAAGAATTCATGAGTCCCGACAGGGCTAAGCATGCGGTGTTGCCGATTTCCAAATTCGGTATCATGCAGGTTACCCGTCAGCGGATGAAGCCTGAAATGAACATCAATACCCTTGAAGTTTGTCCAAGCTGTAATGGAACTGGCAAAATAACTTCTACTTTACTTTTAGAAGATGAAATTGAAAAGAACCTGAGCTACCTCGTTACCCATAAAAACAGTAAACTGAAGTTAGTGGTACACCCTATTCTCTACGCCTACCTAACCAAAGGCTGGCCCTGGGCTACCCAAATGGCTAAATGGAAAAAGAAGTTCGGGCAAAAAACAAGATTGGAACAAGACACCAACTATCACCTCACCGAGTATAAGTTCTTCGATCAACATGATGAGGAGATCAAATTATAAGAAAACCCCGGAAATTCCGGGGTTTTTCATTTAAGCAGGTTAATCTCTTTATTAGCTTCTGTCCCTGCTTCCCAGGTAGATCATTATATATTGAATAAGCGTAACAACAGCCGCCAGTGCAGCCACCACATAGGTAGTAGCAGCCCATTTCAGGGCATCTTTCGCTTTGGGGTATTCCTCGCTATTGGTAATATTAGTACGGTCTAACCAGGCCAGGGCCCTTTTGCTGGCATCAAACTCTACCGGAAGGGTGATCAGGGTAAATAAAACGGTGACACTCATTACTATAATACCGATCAGGAGTACTGTAGGATTCTTCGTAGTAGCAAGCACAATCATGCCGGCCAGTAACACCCAGTTGACCAGCATGGAACTCCACTGAACAGCCGGAACCAGCTTACTCCTGAGCATCAGGGGTCCATATTGGGTAGCATGCTGAACGGCGTGGCCGCATTCATGGGCGGCAACTGCAGCAGCCGAAACACTGGTTCCGTTGTACACATCCGGGCTGAGGTTTACAGTCTTATTAGCCGGGTTATAGTGGTCTGAAAGAAAGCCTTCTACAGAGGTTACTTTTACGTCATAAATACCGTTTTCACGGAGCATTTTTTCGGCTATTTCCCGGCCCGAAAGTCCGTTGGCAAGGCCTATTTTACTGTACTTGGTAAACTTGCTTTTAAGTATAGCCGAAACCAAAAAACTGATGCCCAAAAACACCAGCGAAACGATAAAAATCTCATTTGACATCATCATATAAAAATGTTTATTTGAGTGTTATTACTGCAAATTTACTACCATTTAGTTTCGCCGGTTTTTTTCAGCCTTTTTGTCACCCAAAAATTTAACGAGGAAATAAAACGGGGCTTTTAGTACGACAGAAATTGACGCCCAACTTGAATATAAGTATTTAATATTCAGTTAATTATAATCATTTTATATCCTACCAATAAAGACAAATTAGCTGCGTCAGTAACGCCGGAAGTTATACACAGCAACAAAAATTTATTTTGAAATGTGGGGCTTAATTGTAACTTAGCAATAGAATTTAATGGGTTAGTAAGTAAGAGGGCCGATCGTAAGATTGGCCCTTTTTACTTTTTAGGAAGTACGAAATAAAATCACCCTTTCAACGCATCTTTTTTTTCTTTTCTATTCAATTTTTTCATTCCATTTTATTTTTTTGCATCAATCATTGTTCAAACATTTTATTTAAAAGATTTCAATCGTTTAACTTTATTTAATGAGCAAGGTAAAGACATCTTTTTTTTGTCAGAATTGCGGGCATGAAAGTGTGAAATGGGTCGGTCAATGTCCATCATGCGGTCAATGGAACACTTTTGTAGAAGAACTGACACAAAAAGACAATTCGAAAAATAGTAACGGCTGGAAAGATTACAACGAAGAAAAAAGAACGAGTAAGACGATCTCTTTAAGCGACATAAAAAGCAATGAAGAAAAAAGATTGCCAACATCGGATACCGAATTGAACCGGGTACTGGGTGGAGGCATTGTTCCCGGAAGCCTTGTGTTAGTTGCGGGTGAACCAGGCATCGGAAAATCAACATTGTTTTTGCAAAATGGTTTATGGCTAAAAGATGTTTCGGTGCTGTATGTAAGTGGTGAAGAAAGTGAACAGCAAATAAAAATGCGGGCAGACCGCTTAAAACTGAAGAACGATAAATTTTATTTGCTTACTGAAACGTCAACACAAACAATCTTCCAGGAAATAAAAAAACTGAAACCGCAATTAGTAATTGTTGATTCGATACAAACATTACACACTTCTTTTATTGATTCATCACCCGGAAGTGTATCGCAGATACGAGAATGTGCTGCCGAATTTCAACGTTTTGCAAAAGAAACAAACACACCTGTTTTCCTGATCGGGCACATCACCAAAGACGGAAGTATAGCCGGACCGAAAATCCTGGAACACATGGTGGACACGGTTTTGCAGTTCGAAGGAGACCGACATTATGCGTATCGAATTTTAAGAACATTAAAGAATCGTTTTGGCAGTACTGCTGAATTAGGCATCTACGAAATGACCGATGAAGGAATGAGAGGTGTACTCAATCCGAGTGAAATATTGATCACACAAAAAGAAGATCAGTTAAGCGGTATTGCTATCGCTGCAACCATCGAAGGCATGAGACCTTTGCTTATCGAAGTGCAGGCACTGGTAACACAATCAGTTTATGGAACACCACAACGAACGGTAAGTGGTTTTGATCTGCGTCGGTTACAGTTACTATTAGCCGTATTAGAAAAAAGAGGTGGGTTCCATTTTGGAATGAAAGATGTTTTTCTGAATATAGCCGGCGGCATAAAAGTTGAAGACCCTTCTATTGACCTAGCTGTACTTTGCGCATTGCTTTCATCGTATGAAGATGTTCCGTTGCCACCACGCATCTGTTTTTCCGGCGAGGTTGGACTGAGTGGTGAAATAAGAGCCGTCAACCGGATCGATCAGCGGATTGCAGAAGCAGAAAAACTGGGTTTTGAAAAGATCATTGTTTCCAAATACAATCAAAAAGGGTTAGCCAAAGAAAAATTCAATATTGAAATTGTGCTGATGGGCCGGGTGGAAGAAGTATATCGTTATCTATTTTGATAAACTTACATCTTTCAATTCAGTTGTTTTACCAGTAAAGAACCTTCTCTTATCGAAATTTTTTAATGCAATCACTCAGAAGAATAGTTTCATGTGGTGATTTCATTGACATCCATAAAAGATGCGGTACTACACCTGTTGTTTCCACATGTATGCGCCGGATGCGGCACTGATATACTAGCCCAGGAAAGTGTTTTATGCATGAGATGCGTTGATGGAATCCCGGAAACAAATTTTGAAAAACACCCGCAAAACCCGGCTGAAAAGCTCTTTTGGGGAAGATTGCCGCTTTCCGGAGCTACTGCCCAATATTATTTCACCAAAGAATCCTTGATGCAATACCTCATGCACCAGTTTAAATACAAGGGGCACAAAGATCTTGGGCTGCAATGGGGAAGAATGATGGGCGAGCAACTGCTTCAATCAGGACGTTTTACTGTAGATGCCCTGATTCCCCTGCCCCTTTTTCCGGCAAAAGAAAAAAGAAGAGGCTACAACCAGGCCACTGTTTTATGCGAGGGTATGGCGGAAAGCATGCATATCCCCGTGTTGGATAAAGTGATCACCCGTCCACAGCACACAGAAACGCAAACTAAAAAAGGAAGAATAGAACGGTGGAAAAACATGGAAGGAAAATTTGTATTGACAGATCCGGATAGCATCCGGAACAAACATATTTTACTGGTAGATGATGTTATAACTACCGGCGCCACCCTGGAAGCATGCGGGAATGAATTACTGAAAGCTGAAAATGTACGATTGAGTGTGGCGACACTTTGTATTGCATCCAGATAAAGATGTCGCACAGAGATAAAGGAGAAAAAGAGAATTCTATAACTATTTAATCATTACTCCTTATCTCTTTTTCCACGGGGCGATGTTTTTTTCTTGTTAAATACTTACACTATTTTTACAAGAATGAAGACCCTCGGAATACTGGCCATATCCTTCCTGGCACTTTTCTCTTCCTGCAGGAAAGATTCTTTTATTACATCCGGCGATGCACGGGTAACGATCACTGCTGATACGCTTAAGTTCGATACTGTTTTTGTAACGGCTGGTTCCACCTACAGGACATTTAAGATCATTAATGAAAATAATCAGAAGCTGCGCCTCTCTTCTTTAAAATTAATGGGTGGCGCCAGTTCTGTTTACAGCATGAATGTTGATGGTACTCCGGGAACACAATTTAGCAATCTTGAAATAGAAGCAGATGACAGCTTATATGTTTTTGTACAGGTGAATGTAAATCCGAATGCTGCCGCCCAGCCTTTTATATTAAGAGATAGTATTGAAGTAAGCTATAATGGTCAAAACAGGTTAGTACAACTAGAGGCCTGGGGACAAAATGCCCACTTCTTCAGAGATAAAGTAGTAACGGCCAATGAAACCTGGAATAATGATTTGCCTTATGTAATTCTTGGTTCATTATTGATCAATACGAATCAAACACTCACCATCAACAAGGGATGCCGCATTTATGTGCATGCCAATGCACCGATCGTTGTTGACGGCACCCTGCAGGTAAATGGATTAAAAGATACAGCTGACAGAGTTTATTTCCAGGGTGACAGGCTCGATGAACCTTATAAAGATTATCCAGCCAGCTGGGCAGGTATTTTCTTACAAACAACTTCGAAAGACAACGTCTTTACTTATGCAGTGATAAAAAATGCGTACCAGGGTATCGGCATTCAGGACCCATCGCCCAACGCCAATCCAAAACTGGTATTGAATGAATGTATCATTGATAATGCATATGATGCCGGTATCATTTCCCTTAATTCAAGTATACGGGCAAGAAATTGCCTGGTGAGTAATTGCGGTAAGAATATTTTTCTTGCAAAGGGCGGTGATTACCAGTTCACACATTGCACAATGGTTACCTATGCCAATCGCTTTATAGATCATCGTGACCCTGTGTTAGTAGTCAGTAATTTTATCAGTGTAAATAACAACCCCGTTACGGCTAATCTGAATGCAATTTTCCGCAATTGTATTTTCTGGGGCGAAAATGGATTAGTGGACGATGAAGTGTTGGTGGCTAAAAGTGGCGCTACCGTCTTTAATGTAAATTTTGATCATGGTTTATGGAAAGTACAGGCCAACCCGGCAAATACTACCAGTACACAGATGATCAACAATCAATCTCCACAATTTGATAGTGTGAATACTAACCGGAACTATTATGATTTCAGGCTGAAGGCTTCTTCCCCGGCTATGAATAAAGGAGTTAATGCAGGAGTTATCACCGACTTAGATGGCAAACTAAGGCCTGTTGGATTACCAGACCTGGGTAGTTTTGAAAAACAATAATATTGGCTACCGGTTAAATTGTTTTAACGACGTTGAGAACATAATCGCTTTAACTTTGTTACCTATCCAAATAAAGAAAACATGAAAGCATTATTTCTATCTGTGGTTTTAGCTGTAACCTTAACCGGTGGTTCAATCTATGATTTCAAAGCACCGGGACTTGATGGCAATGACATCGATTTTTCCAAATACAAGGGCAAAAAGATAATGATTGTGAATACTGCATCAGCATGTGGTCTTACCCCTCAGTTTGAAGGATTGGAGCAGTTATATAAAAAGTATAAAGACAAATTAGTCATCATTGGTTTTCCGGCTAATAACTTTAAAGGACAGGAACCATTGGATAATGGCGGTATCAAAGAATTCTGCAAACAAAATTACGGCGTGACCTTCCCGATGGCAGAAAAAATTTCTGTGAATGGCGACGATATTCATCCCCTCTATAAATACTTAAAAGAGCAAGCCACTGCAAAAGGTTTTGCAGATCCGGTAACCTGGAATTTTGGAAAATTTCTGGTGAACGAAAAAGGTGAATTGGTTGCTACTTTTAGTCCAAGAACAGCACCGATAAGTGAAGAGATAGTGAAGTGGTTGAATTAACACTTACACAAATAAGTTTACAATAATAATAATATTGTGAAAAACGATTCAGAAAAAGCTGAGTCGTTTTTTTATTTAGAGAAGCTTTATTTTCGCCTTGTATGCAATTTGCCAACATCATAGGTCAACAAGAAGTAAAACATCATCTCGCCGAACTGGTGCAGCACAACCGGTTAAGCCATGCGTTGTTGTTTTTGGGTAAAGAAGGAAGTGGTTCTTTATCGCTGGCCCTGGCATTTGCCCAATATGTTGTCTGCGAAAAAGTAAACGGTCGACAGTCAACAGTCAACAGTCAACAGCCGGGGCCGTCTTTATTTGGAGAAGCTGAACCCGAAATCCAAAAACCAACACCTGAAAAAGTAAATGACTCCTGCGGTGTATGCCCTGCTTGTTTAAAGGCACAGCAGTTAGTTCACCCGGATATACATTTCTCTTATCCGACTGTAACAAAGAAACCAGGAGAAAAACCTGTTGCTACAGATTTTATAACCGAGTGGAGGGAGTTCATAAAACTAAGTCCTTATGGTAATTTATTCGACTGGATCGAGCAGATAAAGGAAAAAGAAAATAGCCAAGGAAAAATAACGGCAGAGGAATGTAATGACATTATCCGCAAGCTGAGTTTGAAAAGTTTTGAAAGTGAGTACAAAATTCTCATCATGTGGATGCCGGAGATGCTGGGAACAGAAGGCAACAAATTATTGAAGCTGATTGAAGAGCCGCCACCCAATACTTTGTTCTTGCTCGTAACAGAGAATGAAGCACAGGTGTTGCAAACCATTGTCAGCCGTTGCCAGCTGATAAAGATCCCGGCGCTGGAAACAAAAGAAATTGAGGAAGCCCTCATCAGCCGTAACAAAACTGAACTGGCAATTGCCCGGCAGGTAGCCAGTGTAAGTGAAGGCAATTATCATGAAGCATTGCAGTTGGTGCAGCATGCAGAAGAGGACTGGCAGGCCCTGTTACGGGAATGGCTGAATGCCGTTTTGAAGACCGGACCAGTAGCCCAAACCAAATGGGTAGAAGAGATCAGCCGCCTCGGCCGGGAGAAACAGAAGCAATTTCTCCGGTATTTTAACCACTTACTGGAGCAGGCCATCCATTACCGGATAATGGGCGAAAATCTCAATATTGGCGAAAAAGAGAGGGATTTTGCCGAAAGATTGAATAAAATCGCCGGAATTGAGCAACAACAGGCCATTATTGAGGAACTCGACAGGGCCAGTTATTATATAGAACGGAATGCCCATGGCAAAATGCTGTTTCATGCCCTGACGATCAAACTATACCATATAATACAGGATAAAGAGGTGTTTATTTGATGGTGGCGAGGCATTTCCTCAAACTCCCGGAGTGTTTTGAACCCTCCAAGAGTTCCCTATAATTATTCAGGATAAGATTGTATTTTTGAAAGATTGAGGTTGAGCTAAGAGTTTGAACGAGAAAAAGAGGGAAAGAGATTAGCTCCAAAGATTTGAATTAATTACTTGTGTTCACAACTACTTCTACATATAATACAGCTGTTGAAACTGCCTTGGCATTGCTGAGCAGCGAACAGAACCCTGAAGAGTGCGACGCAACGACAGCTCAATAAGATTACTGAAGCTGGGTTCATCATCTTTCCTCATCCCGATAGCTATCGGGAATTAATTCTTAATTACTAATTATTAACTAAAATAATGAGTTGTACAAGTTGCAGTACCGCCAGTAACGGTAAACCGGGAGGATGTAAGAGTAATGGCGGGTGCAGTACCGGCGGATGTAACCGTATGAACACCCACGACTGGCTGCGCAACCTGCCCATGAGTGATGTGGCAAGTGCCTGTAAAGTGATGGAAGTAAGTTTTAGCCAGGGGACCCGGAAAGACTTCTATCGTAACCCCAATTTGCAACTCTTCGAAAAAGGTGATTTGATTGCTGTAGAAGGAATCAGTGGTTTTGATGTAGGTGAAGTATCATTGACCGGTGAGATCGTACGCCTGCAAATGAAGAAACGGAATGTGAAGGAGGATAATCCCGAAATGAAAAAAGTGCTGCGGGTGGCTACCGACCGTGATATTGAGATCTGGAAACAAAATAAAGCGAGGGAGCCTGAAGCGGTGATCAGAAGCAGGGCTATTGCACGCCAGCTTAAACTGGATATGAAAATAAGCCAGGTAGAAATGCAGGCAGATGGTAGAAAAGCAACTTTTTTTTACATCGCTGATGGTCGGGTGGATTTCCGGGAACTGATCAAAGTATATGCTTCTGAATTTAAAGTGAAAGTGGAAATGCGACAGATCGGCGCAAGACAGGAGGCTGGTAAAGTGGGTGGCATCGGCAGTTGTGGCCGTGAACTTTGTTGCAGTACCTGGCTGACTGATTTTAAATCGGTGAATACAGCGGCGGCCCGTTATCAAAATCTCTCTATTAACCAGACAAAACTCAGCGGGCAATGTGGCCGTTTGAAATGTTGCCTGAACTACGAACTCGATACCTATTTAGATGCGTTGCAAAACTTCCCCGACAACTGTGATGTGATACAGGTAGCAAAAGGCAATGCCTTCCTGATCAAAAAAGATATTTTCAAAAACCTGATGTGGTACACCCTACCCGACAGTACCAAGCACTATCCTGTTCCTATTGAAACGGTAAGAAAAATAAAAGCACAAAACCAGCAGGGCATTATTCCTGATGAACTTGGTGCGGTAGAAGTAACGTCTTCTAAACCGAAAGAAGAGGAACCGGAATTTGTAGAGTTAGTCGGACAGATAAGTTTGAAGAGTCTTGATAAAGCCGCTGATAAAAAACGAAGACAGAATCAGCAGGGCAACCAGCAAAGAGGACAACGACCACAGCAAAGACAACAGGGTGGCGGACAACAAGGTGGTGGGCAACAAGGTGGAAACCAACAGCGCAGCCAGGGTGGCGGACAGCAGGGCGGTAACCAGCAACGACCACAACAAAGACAACAGGGTGGTGGGCAACAAGGCGGCGGTAACCAACAAAGGCCGAACCAGCCGGGAAGACAGGGAGGTAATCCCAACAGGAATCAACAACGACCTAACAATCCTAATAGGAATCAGGGAAATCAGCAACGGCCGAATAATCCGAACCAGGGGAACGAAAAATAAGTTTTACTGCTTGTCATAGTGAAGCATAAAATAGATTCAATTTAATGTTGAAATCATCTGATGCTTTTATTCTAACCTCTCATTCTTTTTCGTTACGGGTATAACATGTTCTTTTGGGGGATTATCAAAATTGGATTTTAATGTTCTGAGCTCAAGAAACAGAACAAGAACAAACAAGAAAACTATGGCCAATAAACAATAGTTTTTTTATTCATTGTCATCTTTTACAAGTAATGATGCAGAGGAAATTGTTTTTGTACATTTTCCTTTATTACTACATGCCGTACAGGAATTCCCAACTGGCACACATCCTGTAGGGTCAGTTGCACAATCGGAGGTTGTGCAAGAAGTACCATCAAGTGCACTTAGAATTCCTTGTCTTTCTACAACTGAAAAGGTGGATTTAAAACTTCCACCCTGAAAGACAAGAAAATATAGGTTGCTCTCATTACATTTTATACTTACTTCTGTAAATTTTCCATCTATATTGGATTGTTTTAACAGGTTGGTATTATAGGCAGCTAATAGCTTGCTCTTATCAATCGTCAATATTGCCTTACCCCCTTCAAGTTTGCCGACAACCAATTGACCATTTGAAGATTTATTCAATGCAAATAGAAGGAGCAGAAGAAAAGGAAATATTGTATTCATTTTTTACTGTTTGCAAAGCAATTTGGAACCAATCTACAACTTTTCCTAACCGATTTTCCGATAAAAGATTACCTGTTTGTGGTATTGGCTGAAAGATTTTATTGCCGACTTTTATACTAAATAAGGTCATTCACTAAAACTCAAAGCACCCTGTTTTAATGAACCACCTTTTAACCGACTCTATTTGCAAGAAAATTAAGGCGTTAAGAAAAAAGTATAACTATTCGCAGGAAGAAGTGGCTGAAGTCTTGAATATGAGCCAAAATACTTACTCTGAATTTGAATCGGGTAAAACAAAGCTCGACATTGAAAGACTAAGCCAGATAGCAGCGTTATATAATATATCTGTCAGTGAGCTTTTACCTCCGGGGAAACATAGCTAAGCGATAAGAAAATTTTATATCCCCAACGCTTTGTATATCGCATCCTGTATTTTTCCCCTGATCCCCATATTCGATAATTTTCCATTATCTCTTGTAGGATACACCCGGTTAGATAAAAAAACATAGACCAGGTCGGCTTTGGGATCTACCCATACACAGGTGCCGGTAAAACCAGTGTGACCAAATGTTTCAGGAGAAGCCAGTTTGGAGGGATACGGATCTTTGCGGAGTGTATTATCTTTCTCCGGTTTATCAAAACCAAATCCACGCCGGCTTATTTTACTATGATAAGCAGTAAAGAATTTTATGGTCTCCGGCTTCAGGTACCTCACCCCATTTAGTTCGCCGCCATTCAGCAGCATCTGGTACAGTAGTGACAGGTCGTATGCATTAGAAAATAATCCTGCATGTCCTGCTACGCCGCCAAACATGGAAGCTCCTTCATCATGCACATCACCCCGGGTAGTTTGCTGGCGAAAATGTTTTTCTGTTTCTGTTGGCACTAAACACTCCAGTTGAAAACGGTTACGGGGCTTAAAGCCGGTAGAATACATTCCTATTTTATCATAGAAAGTTTTTTGCGCATACTGGTCCAATGTCATACCGGTGATCTCTTCCACTATTTTTCCGAGAAAAATAAAATCATTATCGCTATAGACATATTTGTTCTTTGGCCCCAGCGGACTTTTTAATATCCTATACATCATTGTATCCTGCCAGTCGTTGCGGAGATAAATATTTTCCGCCACCCTTACCCCGTATCCCTTTTGTTGCTTGCTGGAATAAATGGCCGGGTTAGGATTGCCGGTACCAGCATCAATCGTTTCTTTATAAAATGCGATGAAAGGAACAAGTCCGGCCTGGTGCAACAGGATGTCATCTATCTTCAGGTCTTCCTTATTCGTACCTTTTACCCAGGGCAGATAATCTTTGAGCTTGTCATCTAATTTCAGCCTGCCCTCTTCATATAGTTTCATTACCGAAACAGTGGTCGCAGAAATTTTTGTTACAGAAGCTAAATCAAAAATACTTTCCGGGCTCATGGCCGGTGAAGAAGTACTGTATTCATAATTGCCAAATGCTTTGTGATAAACAATATCGCCTTTATGTACCGCCAGTATCACACAACCCGGGAAAGCTTTTTTAGCAATACCATCCAGTGCAATGGAGTCGATCACCTGCATTTTTGCTTTCATTTCTTCTTTCGTCGGCTTGGGTTTTCCATACACAATACCTTCCCCAAATTTGAAGCGGCAAACAGAAACCGGCAACTTTCCCAATGATTTAATCTTTCCTTCTAGTAAATCAGCAGCTGCCTGTTGGGTGATGGCATCATCCTGGTAACAGGCCACTAATGTCCACGCATCACAGAAATTTTTAGTGGCCAGTACATTGCCAAAAACCAGTGTGACCGTTTTTATAAAATTCAGTTCTTTATATAAATTAAGTGCCACAGGACTTAAGCCAAAATTTTCAGCAGGTCGTAAGGAGTAATTGTGCACTCCAATAATAATAGCATCATACTTGCCATCTTTTTGCACTTCCTTTAAAATCTCGTCTGCTTTATCCTTACCGTCTTTATACGAAAGCAGGAATACATTTGCATCCAGGTCGTCTTTCATCCTTTTACCAAATGCATTCAACTCTGTTGTACCAATTCCCACATAAGCAATTTTCTTTTGTTTAGCTGTTAACGGTATTTCTGCATAATCGTTGCGGGATGCCGTAAATCTTGCTTCTGTCAATAAGGTAAGACTGCTTTGTGCCACTTCGTAGCGGATTGCATCCGTTTTTGCATTCAGGTCTTCCAGGAGATTTTTTGTATCGACATACTGGGTCTGATTAAGACCGAGATTATATTTTGACATCAACACTTTTCTCACTTTAGCATTGATCTCCTCCCAACTCAATCTTTTTTCTGCTATTGCTTTTTTTACGGCGTCTATTGTTTCCGGTACACTGGCCGGCAGGCAAAGCATATCATTACCTGCAATCAATGCCTCTACAGCGATGGTGCCACCGGGAAAATATTTAGCCACTCCTTTCATTTCTAATGCATCGGTAAAAGTGAGGCCATTATATCCCATTTTGTTTCTTAGCAGGTCCGTCACACTATTTTTTGAAATAGAGGTGGCTACATTTTTCGTATTGTCAATAGAAGGAATAGACAAGTGAGCTATCATTACACTTCCTACACCAGCATCAAAAATGGCCCGGAAGGGGACCAGTTCCATGGAATCAAGTTCCTTTGTCGTCTTATTTATCACCGGCAGATCATAATGTGAATCCACATCCACATCACCATGACCGGGAAAATGTTTAGCGCAAGCCATAATGCCGGCATCCTGCATTCCTTTCATATAGGCCACGCCGTATTTTGATACTTTGTATTTGTCTTCTCCAAATGAACGATAACCGATAACAGGATTATTGGGGTTATTATTAATATCAACTACCGGCGCATAGTTTACATGCACCCCTATTCGTTTGCACTGGTCACCAACGGCCAGCCCCATTCTGTAAATAAGATTTTCATCGCTTACAGAACCCAGCGTTAATTGATACGGAAATTTTGTAACGCTATCCAATCTCATACCCAGTCCCCACTCACCATCAATGGTAACCATCAAAGGTGTTTTGGCAATGCTCTGGTAAAGATTGGTAAGATTAGCTTGACGAACCGGGCCGCCCTGGAAAAAACAAAGAGCTCCTACATTGTATTGCTTAATATCATTGGTCACTTTGACCACATGATCGGGTCCTAAATTAGAATGTGCTCTTACCACCATCAACTGGGCAATCTTTTCTTCATTGCTCAGGCTATTAAAAACACTATCTGTCCATTGTTCGGCCGTCAGCTTACTTTTATATTGGGCCGATGAAACAACTGGTACAAAAAAAGAGATGAATAAAACCGCTTTTAACAGCCTCATAGTATGGCAAATTTTAATGTAAAGAAACGAATCTTAAAATTAGCCTTTTTCATGCAAAGGGATACCCAACAGTAGCTTAAAGTTGAAATGGTTATTTTTGGCGGCTAAAGCAGATTTTGTGCCAGATAAGATTACATTATTACCTGATAATATTGCCAACCAGATAGCAGCCGGTGAAGTCATTCAAAGGCCGGCCAGTGCCGTAAAGGAATTACTGGAAAATGCAGTGGATGCCGGTGCAACTGAAATCAAACTTATTATCGCCGATGCGGGTAAATCGCTGATACAAGTAATTGATAACGGCAGTGGCATGAGTGAAACTGATGCAAGGATGAGCTTTGAACGCCATGCCACTTCCAAAATAAAAAATATTGAAGACCTTTTTCATATCCGCACTATGGGTTTCCGCGGCGAGGCATTAGCGTCGATTGCCGCAGTGGCCCAGGTTGAATTAAAAAGCAAACGGGAAGAAGATGAAACCGGTATTTACATTGAAGTAGAAAATAGTGCCGTCAAAAAACAAGAACCCATTGCTGCACCTGTTGGCACCAGCATTGCTATGAAGAATCTATTCTTTAATGTTCCTGCCCGCAGAAATTTTTTAAAAAGCAAT
This sequence comes from Chitinophaga pinensis, assembly GCA_943371565.1. Lineage (GTDB taxonomy): Bacteria > Bacteroidota > Bacteroidia > Chitinophagales > Chitinophagaceae > JJ008. The sequence goes on from CALRVH010000007.1 coordinate 67,896, forward strand.
GCAGCAGAGATGCGGCATATTGTTGATGAATTTACAAGAGTGGCGATGTCCTTTCCTGAAATTCTTTTTACGCTGACTGCCAATAACCAGCAACTATTTCATTTAGAAGCGGGTAGTTTAAAGCAACGTATCGTTCAACTGCTCGGGAATAATTATAATGCCAAGTTAGTTTCGGTTAAAGAGGATACCGATTACATGAACATCTATGGTTTTGTGGGCAAACCGGAAACGGCAAAGAAAACAAGAGGCGATCAATACTTTTTCGTCAACAACCGGTTTATTAAAAGTGCTTATCTGAACCATGCGGTGATGAATGCGTATCAGGAAATGATTCCTACGGATAGCTTCCCGATGTATGTTTTATTTATTGACCTAGACCCAACTGTAGTAGATGTGAATGTGCACCCAACCAAGCAAGAAATAAAATTTGAAGACGAGAAGATCATTTATGCGTTTGTTCAGGCCGCTATCAAACATGCACTGGCACAGTTCAGCGTAACACCAACACTGGATTTTGACCTGGATGCTTCTATACAACAACTTTCATCCGTTCAACAACCCTTTACGGAAGAAAAAAAATCGGCCGCTGCTGCCGGTTCTATTTATAACGGCTTTACGCAAAAAAACCAGGCACATTTTATTGAGAAAACGGACAGGAGTGAGCTAAAACATTGGAAAGAATTCTATGACGCACCGGTGTCGGGTGTCGGTTCTCAGGTGTCAACTCCAGAAAATGGGAGTTCCCACACACCTCGCACCCCACACCTCACAACTGACCTAGAACTAACACAACTACTAAACACTTACGTCACCGTCCCTTCTGTCAATGGCTTTCTCCTTATTCATCAGCAAGCGGCACATGAGAGAGTGATATATGAACAATTAAAAGCAGCTGGCAAAGACAAACCTGTGGCTACACAACGCAGTATGTTTCCTGCTACATTGGAATTATCGGCTGCTGATGCAGCTGTCATGGGAGAAATTATCGGCGATTTACAACAACTCGGTTATACGATTGAACCATTTGGTAAAAACACTTTCGTTATACAAGGCACACCGGCAGATGTAGACCAGGGCAATGAAAAACATATCATCGATATCTTATTGGAACAATACAAACATTTCAGTAACGAAGTAAAATTCTCTAAAAGAGAAAAACTGGTCCGTTCGCTGGCAAGACAACAAGCTATTAAAACCGGCACCCGACTTACGGAAAGAGAAATGCGGCAACTGGTAAATGATCTATTTGCCTGTGAACAATCGAATGTAACGCCGGATGGTAATCCTACTTATTTGGAATTTAAGCAGGAGCAACTCGAAAAAATGTTCGGGAAATAAGTTTCTCGCAAAGACGCCAAGGCGCAATTAATACATCTTTTTCTTGGCGACTTTGCGTCTTTGCGAGCCAATTAATAATTGTTACGGATGCCCACCAAAAATTTCTCCACCGCCCTTCTCACTTCTGTTGCATTAGCCTGGTGATTATTAACTAAGGTTGAAAATATAAGCAGCTTTCCTTTTTTAGTATATAAGAAACCGCTGAAGGCGACAACACCGGACAGAGTTCCTGTTTTACCATAGATATATCCGCTTTCGGCTTTGTAATAACTGCTGATGGTGCCTTCGCCGCCTGTGGGCAGAATGACTTTGAGGCGTTCCATACCAAACTCACTTTTCATTTTATTGAGAATGGCAACAAAATCCTGCGGGGTAAATAAATTATAACGGCTGAGACCGGAGCCATCTACCCATCTTGGTTTTTGGGGAAGGTCTTTGAAATCTGTTTTGAGTAAGGTATCAATAATTTTTGCATCGTTCATTACTCCCAGTCTTTCATTGCTGACCATTAATAAAGATTGCTCCGCAAAAAAATTATCGCTGCGATGCATCATTGGTTTGAGAAGGGAGTCGGTGGGTTGAGAGTGAATTTTTGAATTATAAAAAGTAAAATCATTAAACTTATTTTTTGTATAAAAATTGAACTTGTCTAGAATTATTTTAGATTTTAAGGTGTCCTCTAGAATGTTTTTTACAAATTCAAAATCTTTTGTATCAAAAGTTATATGCTGAATTAGATGCTGATCCAAGGTCATTTTATATAAAAGTTCATTGCTACCGATCTGCCTCGTAATATCATAATAAAGTCTTTTCCCAGATTTTAGATGATTCAAGAGAAATGCAGAGTCATAATAATCTACATCCATATGTGGTGCGATTTGCCCGATGCGGGAATTATATGATGGGATAAAATCGAGTTCAGCATTTGGCATTGCAAAAGTGAAACTCTTAGAATACTGATCCTTTCCTTTTGTTTCGATCTTCCTTAGGTTACCATATATAGGCATTACTGATCTCTCTGCCATGTAAGGTTCAAGATAATCACTCCATGCCCACCCACTACCAAAATTTTTTTCATTCCAATTATATGTGCTGATGACAATAGAATCAGTCTTGTTACTCAAAAAATCGTAAACCGGATGATTACGAAAGTCTGGATGCAATAAAGTTGGGTCACCTGTACCCTGAATAAATAATGTGTTTTTCCCTTTTTTATACCTCAACCCAACCAAACTATCTCCCAAATACTTCATCGCTGCATAGCAAGTAGGAATTTTAATATTACTGGCCGGTACAAAATATTTATCGCCCTGGTAATTGTATAAGTATTTATTGGCCAAAGGATCAAAAATACTAATGCCGACATGCGCCGCTTGTAATGCTTTTGTATCGAGCACATCTTCTTTTGCAGATTTCCCTATTTGTTTTTCTATGGAACAAGAGGAAATAATTAATAAAGAACAATTAATAATTAATAATTGAAACCCCGATAAAGTAAAACGACTTCCCATAATTATTAATTCTTAATTACTAATTTTTAATTGCTCTTCGACAAGCTCATAGTGACACTATTCTCCCATCTTTCATACTCTCCAAAGCCGCTTCTATAATTCTTGTATTCAGTATTCCATCTGCAGCCGGAACGGGATTAGGACCTTGCCCGGCCAATGCGTTATATACATCATCATAATAGCCCATATAGTTGCCGGGAGAAGAGGTTGTTTCTTTTCGAACTACTTCACCATCTATTTCCGTGTGCAATAATCCATCCGGTGAGGAAGGTCCCGGGCACCAGCTTTCTAAGGATGGTTTTGTTCCGGCAAGTAATTGTTGTTCCTGCATATCAGAACGTTGTTGTAAAAAACTTCCTTTCATTCCATGCAATGTATAAGCGTAGGTTGATTCCCTGGCAATGACTGTAGCTTTTAATCGTACTCGTAATCTGTCGTAATAAAAAAGCAATTCAAAATAATCCGGCACGGCCACATCGTCCCGCATTTTTATTAGATCTGCAAATACTGCATTGGGGAAACTGAATAACTGAATAGCCTGATCAACTAAATGCGGAGAAAGATCAAAAAGGTTACCGGCTCCCGGCATATTTCCTTCTTTATGTTGCTTGCCGCCGAATGATGGACGATAGCGGTCGTACCGTATCTCTGCTTCCCGTATTTCTCCGAGCAATTCTTTTTCTATCACGTCTTTTACTGCCCGGTAGTCACCATCATAGCGGCGGTTTTGATAAACACTCAAGAACAAATTATTTTTTTCGGCTAAAGCTGTTAACTCTTCGGCTTCCTTCACAGTAATCGCAAATGGTTTTTCTATCACCATATTCTTACCGGCCTGTAATACCATTTTGGCCTGTTCGAAATGTAAATGGGTGGGAGTATTTACCACAATCAATGCCAGGTCTTTGTCTGCACACAATTGTTCTACCGAACGATACAACTTAGCACTCGGATATCTTTCTCTTGACTCGTTGTTATGCCTTTCCACAATGGCTGCCAGTTCAAATCCCGGATGTGCGTCGAGAAAAGGTGCATGAAAGAGTTTGCCGCTCATACCATAGGAACATATTCCTGTTTTGATGATCTTTTCCAATAGAAGAATTATTAATTAATAATTAGTAATTATTAATTGCCTCCGGCTACCCTCTCTCCTGTGCCCTTAGCCATCGCTCCGGTATTTCATTACTGCTGGCCAATAAATAATCTTTATAACTGCAGGCAATGAATTTTTTGTCGGGCAACTGCATCCACCATCGGCCGGTTTTCTTGCTTTGCAAAAAAGTGGTTTCCACTTCTGCAAATGTCATGTAGTATTCATTGAACGAATCTTTTTCGTCCAGTGCAGCTTCCCGGCGGCTGCGGCTGCGGCCATCCAGCACATACCAAAGCATGTGGCTGATCTGTTTGGCCGTCAGGTCATCTTTATCATGCTGCGCATCATAGCCGTAAATGCCGATACTGTTAACGTTGGGGCTCATCCCGGCATATTGCATCAGCACACAGGCTTCTTCACCATTTAACCCATTGGGAGAAACAGTATTGGCAGGTGCATAGGCACTGGCAATAGCTGTAATATCGAAACTGAACAGGTTACTATTGCGAATGACCGGCTCCATCTCATCAATGTTTTCCTTTACACTGCCGACACGGTAGCAATCAAAACGCAACTTATCCATTGTTTCCAGCATTCTAGGATGCACATAATAACTCTGGAAACCGATATGATTGTAGTGGCGGATAAAATTGGGTTCGCCGGTGAGCATTTCCATCAGGAAATTCTCATGACGGAAAGGGGATTCGAGATTTAAGTCAATCAACGCATCCACACAACTGGCTTCAATCAGTTTTTTATTTTCTGCGTACGCATTGTATTGTGACAGGGTTAAATCATGTGAGCCGCCGAGAATAATAACTGTCTTACCATCATTCATCAGTTCTTGTACTACAGTTTTCAATGCAGCATAAGAATCGGTGTATAAAGAGCCGGCTTTTATATTACCCACATCAGCAATCTTTATATCCTGGTGCCAGTAATACAACGAATAAAAATGACGGCGGATAATATCCGGTGCCTCGCTATGTCCATGAATCAATCCGCTGCCCCGCTGTTCGCCACAACCAACAATAACAAGCTGTGCTTCATCAAGATCCGGAAATTCTTCGCTGTACACCGCAATGGTTTTTCCCAACTGGCCATCTTTATAGCCTTCATCATGAGAGATTTCATGCAGGTTGACAGGAGATAAAAAGTCGGAAATATTAAGATGATCCATAACTGCAAGATAAGAAAGAACTAAGATTAACATGATTGAACAGATTTATCGAAAATAATCCTATCCTGCTGCCTGTCTCATCCTTAGCTCTTCGTTCAGTATATTTGCAGCATGGAAAATTTGCTGAAAAAGATTGCGGATTATAAGGAAGAAATCAATGGCTCTGTTACAGCTGATGACAAGGCCATTGAAGAATTTAGAATTAAATGGCTCGGTACAAAAGGCATTGTGAAAGAGATCATGAGTGAAATGAAAAATGTTGCCCCGGATAAGAAAAAAGAAGCCGGGCAAATGCTGAATGAATTCAAACAATTTGTTGAAGCGAAATATGAGGAGTTGAAAGAGGCAACAGTCAATGGTCAACAGTCAACGGCTGATACAATAGACCTGAGTCTGCCCGGCGATACATTACCGCTTGGTTCAAGACACCCCGTTGTATTAATGAAAAACCGGATCGTTTCGATATTCCAGCGGCTTGGGTTTGCGGTAGCAGAAGGACCAGAGATTGAAGATGACTGGCACAATTTCGGTGCCTTGAATTTGCCGGAGCATCACCCGGCAAGGGATATGCAGGATACTTTTTATGTGCAGCATCTCGCCTCTGGCGAGACTGATTGGGTATTGCGTACCCATACGAGCAGTGTGCAGATACGGGAAATGGAAAAAGGCAAGTTGCCTATCCGCATGCTGATGCCCGGCCGGGTGTATCGCAATGAAACGGTAAGTGCCAGGAGCCATTGCTTCTTTCACCAGGTAGAAGGATTATATATTGATGAGAATGTTTCCTTCGCTGATTTGAAGCAAACACTTTATTTTTTTGTAAAAGAAATGTATGGCAAAGATGTAAAAGTCCGTTTCCGTCCTTCCTATTTTCCATTTACCGAACCCAGTGCAGAAATGGATGTGACCTGTTTTATCTGCGGTGGCAGTGGTTGTAATATTTGTAAAAAAACAGGTTGGGTAGAAATCCTGGGTTGCGGTATGGTGCATCCGAATGTTTTATCCAATTGCGGTATCGATCCTAACAAATACACCGGTTTTGCCTTTGGTATGGGTATCGAACGGCCGGCCATGTTAAAGTATGGAGTTAATGACCTGCGATTATTCAGCGAAAATGATGTGCGGTTCTTAAAACAGTTCACTTCAGCGATATAAAAAAGGCCGCCTTTTCAGGCGGCCTTTTTTACAAGCTATTTTATTATGCTTTCTTCGGATTATAAAGCACAAGCAGAACTGATGCAGCAAGGCTGAGCCAGTAACCAAGTCCTAACATTTTAACTAATTGACCGATATCCGCCCCTTCAATAACTGTACGGATGACCAGGTATAATACTCCTATAAGAGCCAAAAGAGCCAGTATTCCTCTTGATGGAGTATAATTTTCGCCATTTGCAGCTCCTACCAATAACAGCACCCCTGCAATCGGAGCAAGAAGGAGTACATATTTATCTGCTTTGCCACCTCCCTTAATTAATTCGAAACCGCTAACGCCAGTCGTACTAAAAAGATCTGTACTTATGTAGGGTAAAAAGAAACCGGCAATCAATATGACCGCCAAAATTAATGTTACAGTTTTTCTGTCCATGTTGGTTGGTTTTAATTGTGAGTTAATATATAATTGATAATACAATTATTTTTTTGCCGACATCCGTTTATAGCAGAAAAAGGCTGCTGCGAGAAAAGCAATGATTGAAATATAAAACCACGGGGTAAAATCAACACTGATATTTATCTTATCCGACAAGTCACTCATCTTGTCACCTATTTTATCAATAGCGTTTCCAACATCATTATCCGGTGTCTTATCACTCACATCTGGTATATCCATTTTTACTTTCTTCTTAAGGTCCAGCATCATACCCACCATAGCACCCGCTGAGGCAATTCCGGTAACCATCGCTCCGCCAATTGCTGCCTTTGCATTAGTAAAGGATAATACTACTCCCAATATACCTAATCCCAATGCAATTAATGCATACAGGTTCGGGTCTTTTTTATCTGTGTTAGTGGTAGATTTAGTAATGGCATCATCTACTTTATCCGTTTTTACATCATTCAGGTAAGAATTGTCCGAACTGTTGTTCTTCATTTTAAAACCAGTGGCCAGTTGAATGCCACTTACCTGCTGCAGCGACATATTGTTGCACTTGATATCAACAAAAGGCATAAAGAAGAGCAGAACTGCTACAATAAAAGCTACTAAGGAAGGAATCCTGGTTCCAAACATTCCTGGAGAAGCGGCAGCTGGTGCATACGATGCTGCTGGTGTAGTTGGCTGGTTAGTATCCATATCAAATTTTTATTTAAGGTAAGAAAATTAAGCCCCCCAACAGATGATTATTTACCAATAATAAACCTGGCCCCGGTTTCTGCGCTGAAGTAGGCAAAATCATGCAGTCCCTGTTGCAACCGTAAGATATAAACTTTTCTTTTTGCCCTCTTTTCAAGGCCAAACCTTATCAATGTCGGCCGGTCGCCATTATTTCTGTAGCCTGAATAACCCGCCGCATAAGCTTGTAACCGAAGATTATTATAATTCCATTCAAACCCACTTCCAAAAAGAATGGCATCATCCTGCCTGTATTTCTCGCTATTGGTTTGCCACACAAAAAAACCGGCCATACCAATCCATTTCCAGTTCGTTTTTTTTATGGGAATGCCCCAGCCTGCATCAATCCAGTATCCCGGCACATCACCATATCTTGCCAAAGAAAGCAAACTACCGGAAGGCATCCGGAAACCAAATCTTACCGCCAGCTGCAGCTTGTCTCTTTTCTGTTGGAAAATATGAAATGTGGTGTTCGCAATTACATCGCCGACAGCCTGTTTCTTATAATAATCCAGGTAAAATACCTTTCTTTCTGTTTTCTTTTCATGTGACAGCTGAAATTGTTCATAGGGCACAAACTGTACATCTACTGAAATCGTATTATTCTTCGTTGTATAGTTACCATACAGAACAAGGTTCTGTGTGTTATCCCCTTTTGAAAAATGGGCATTGGCTGTTACTCCAAGGGAAATAACACTGTCAATACTTCCATTGTTAATAGCCGGTACAGAAAGAGCATTGGGACCCATATACTTTGGGGTGATCATGATGTACTTTGACCAGTGGGTATGGCCATCCCAGTTCACATTGTTATTCCACCAAATATCAGACTGGCTAAAACAAAGTACCGGGAATAGCAACACAATCGTCAGCAGCAACCGGTATCGCATAAGTGGTAACACAATTTTAAAGATACTATTTGGATGGTCACAATTATAAGAATATTTTCTATCCGGTGCTGCAGAGCTTCTCCGGTAATAGTATCTTTATCCTTTTCAAACAACAGTTACATGATTGTTAATACGATTTGTGTTTGCGGGGCAGGAACGATGGGCAGCAGTATTGCACAGGCAGCGGCACAATCCGGATTTTATACCCTGTTGTATGAACTGAACCCGTCTGTACTTGAAAAAGCAAAAAACAGTATCGAAAAAAATTTGCAATCCCTGGTTGAAAAAGGAAAGATAACCGCGGCGGAAAAGGAAAAAACACAACAGCTGATTCATTTTACAGATGATATTCACTCCTGCCTTGCTGATGTTTTTATTGAAGCTATTATTGAAAGGCCGGAAATAAAGATTGGCCTGTTCAATCAACTGGCAGAACTCAATCACAGTGAATCTGTTTTTGCCACCAATACTTCTTCAATATCCGTTTCAAAAATTGCTGCTGGTGTAATGAGTCCGCAACGGGTCATTGGTATGCACTTTTTTAATCCGGCTACGATCATGAAACTGGTAGAAGTGGTCAATACAGAATATACCAATACCCAGACAACAGCTACCATTGTAGAACTGGCCAAACAGATGGGTAAAGTGCCGGTACTCTGCAAAGACGCTCCCGGTTTTATTGTCAACAGGGTGGCCAGGCCATACTATATAGAAACCCTGCGGTTGATAGAAGAAGAAAAGACCAACTTTGCCCAGGCAGATAAACTATTGGAAGCAACTGGGTTTAGAATGGGGCCATTCAAACTGATGGATCTGATCGGCAACGATATAAATTATGCGGTAAGCTGTTCAGTATATGAACAATTGAATAGCCCGGAACGATTAAAACCATCCTATATTCAAAAAGAAAAGGTAGAAACCGGGCAACTTGGAAAAAAATCCGGGGAAGGTTATTACAAATATTAAATCTGACTCAACAATATTCAATGGTATTAGTTACTGGCGGTACTGGTTTTCTTGGTTCTTACATCATTAAGCAATTGGTGGAGAAAGGATATAACGTCCGTGCCATGCGGCGCAGTAACAAACTTCCTTTCTGGATAGCAACAGAAATTTTTGACAAAGTAGAATGGGTTGATGGTGACATACTGGATGTAGTGGCGTTGGAAGAAGCCATGGAAGGTATTGACACTATCATTCACTCAGCTGCTATTGTCTCTTTTGCCACCAGGGACAGAAAAGAAATGTACCAGGTGAATGTAGAAGGAACGGCCAATGTGGTAAACATGGCATTGGAAAAAAATGTGAGACGATTGGTACATATCAGTTCTGTGGCAGCACTGGGCAGAACTGCAAACGGAGGCCAGGTGAATGAAGATAAAAAATGGGAGGAAAGTAAGGTCAATACACATTATGCCAAGAGTAAGTTTAAAGCCGAATTACAGGTGTGGCGAGGAATCAATGAGGGATTAGAAGCTGTTATACTAAACCCCAGTACCATTCTCGGTTATGGTGACTGGCATAGCAGCAGTTGCGCCATTTTTAAAAATGTGTATGGAGAATTCAGGTGGTACAGTCCCGGTATTAATGGATTTGTGGATGTGGAAGATGTGGCAAGGGCGGCAATTATTTTAATGGAAAGCAATATCGCTGAACAACGCTTCATTGTCAGTGGTGATACATGGTCGTTCCAAAAACTACAGGATACCATAGCTGATGGTTTTGATAAAAAACGTCCGAATAAAAAAACCACTCCGTTTCTTATGGCTCTGGCCTGGCGCATAGAGAAATTAAAATCTTTGTTTACCGGCAAAAAGCCATTGCTGACAAAAGAAAGTGCCCGGGTGGCGCAAAGCCAGACCTGGTTTGAAAATGATAAAATACTGGAAGCCCTGCCGGGTTTTTCCTTTACACCGCTGGAAGAAACTATAAAAAAGTCTTGTGAAAAATACGTTGGCACTATTAATGCCGTGCAACCATAGCTTTTCAGGCAGTATCTTTAATCCGCAATCTATTTCTATGCAAAAAATTCGTTTTGTTCTACTTTTCCTGCTTTCCGGATTCTCATTTATCAGCGATGCCCAATTTGTTGTTACGGGTGCTGTATTAGATTCAACTACCCGTGAGCCACTGACACCAGCTTCTGTATTTTGCCAGAACACTACTCTGGGCACAGTTACCAATAAACAGGGAGAATTTTCTATCTCGCTGAAATCCGGCGGATATGATTTAATATTCAGCTATACAGGTTACCAGACACAAACCATCCGTGTAACAGAAAATAATAAACTCGAAATATTGTTAGTGAAGGAAGATAAAAGCCTTGGTGAAGTAGTGTTAAAAAATACCTATGAAGTGACTGATGGCTGGGAAAAATATGGTGATTTTTTTACCAAAAATTTTATTGGCTCCACTCCCAACGCAGCACAATGCGTATTAACCAATCCTGAAGTATTAAAATTTTTCTATTATAAAAGAAGTAACCGTTTAAAAGTGATGGCAACAGATGCATTGCAGATCACCAATAAAGCCCTGGGATATAACCTGCGCTACCAGCTAGATTCATTTGTTTACTATTACAATACGAATATTAACTCCTACCGTGGCTATTGCCTTTACACAGAAATGGAAGCGGAGGACAGCCTGAAAAAAGTCTGGGCTTCCAACAGGGCAAAGACGTATGAAGGTTCTAAGCTTCATTTTATGCGCAGTTATTATGACAGCACCTTGCTGGAAGATGGCTGGATCATAGATATGCTCGATGAAAACAATGACAAAAAGTTCAATAAGATAAAAGATGTGTATGACACCAGCTATTACAATGTAATTGTCAATACTGTTGATAGTCTTGGAATAGATAGTGTGGTGCATACCATAGTTGCCGGGCCGGGTGAAATAGAAATATATTATCCCCGTAAAATCAGTATAACTTATTCCAAACTGAGGCCCGAAACAGAGTATATTAAAAAAATGGGCTTACCCAAAAACACACCGTACCAGATTTCTTATATTGATATTAAAGAAACCATTGCCATCACAGAGAATGGTTATTATTATTATCAGAAAGACTGGGTAAACCAGGGTTACTGGAGCTGGAAAAATGTTGCGGATCAATTGCCGTACGATTATGTGCCGGATTAGAAGAACTAAGATTTACCAGATTATTGAAGATTAAAATGGAAAATGGTAGTCCTCTTACTTTTTATTACCATACAACATTCAGAAAGTCAGTTTGACAAAATCCTCTAAATCCATTTTAATCCTTTTCATCGTAGTTCTATTTCATCACCTTTTCCCACAACTGTGGTATTCTTTTTATCCAGACAAATTCTTTCATTTTTTCTCTTGCATCTTCTACCGGAGAACCAAAGTAGACTTTGCCACCGGCTATGGAATCTTTTACTCCGCTTTGGGCATACACGATGGCGTCTTTCCCGATTGTCAGTGTTTTGCTAACTCCTACCTGTCCCCATAAAATCACATTGTCTTCAATAGTAGTGGCTCCAGCAATACCAACCTGTCCTGCAAAAAGGCAATTCTTACCCACTACCGTATCATGCCCGATATGAATAAGGTTGTCCAACTTGGTGCCGGCTCCAATAATAGTATCATGGCTTACACCCCTGTCAATTGAGCAGTTAGCTCCTATTTCTACCCCATTTCCTATCAATACCCGGCCGCAACTGGTCATCTTTTTATAGTGAATCTCCCGGTTGGTTTTCTTATTATAGTAAAAGGCATCGCTGCCGATCACTGTCCCTGCCTGGATAATAACATCATCGCCAATAATACAATAATCAAGGATAGTTACGTTGGGATGAATAACAGAATTCTTTCCAACTACTACATGGTTTCCAATATACGAGCCCGGCATTACAACAGTCCCTTCGCCAATTACGGCAGTATCACTTATCATTTTCATCGACGGTGTAAACGGACGATAGAAGTTTACAATCTTAAGATATGCTTCAAATGGTTCATCAACTATCAGCAAAGCTTTACCATCGGGACAATCCGTTTTTTTATTGATAATGATAAAAGTGGCAGCTGAATTAATACATGTATCGTAGTACTTTGGATGATCTACAAACACTAGATCACCATTCTCTACTTTGTGTATTTCATTAATACCGGTGGCATTTCCTTTTTCATTTCCCACTACTTCAGCGCCAATCAACTGTGCAATCGTTGTTACCGGAACAGGTTTTTCAAAACGCATAATGACAAATTTTATCAAAGGTAACGACCTTGCAAATGGCATATACCTTCAAAAACAAGTGATTTTATCCGTTCACACCACTTCTAAGAACATTTTTTTAAAAATATTTTTAGGGGCTAAATCTGTTATTTAAGCAACCACATTATTATATAAGAAGCTATCAAATGATAGAAAATAATTTCATAAATGTATTGACTTACAAAAAAGCAAGTTGATGAAATGCTTGCCAGCTAAGTGTTTCATCGATAGTAAAAAAAGAGGCCAATAAAAATAAACAAGCAGAATATTTTATAAATCAATAAACAAATTGCAAATCAATAGCTCCTGGCCGTTGGTTTATCCACAGCTAAATGTAAAATGTTAATAAAATAGTTTGGAAATATTTTTTGGTTAAACAAAATTCTTTTTAATATTGTGTAGGGAAATTTATTTCCCGGTACTTACTAACCCATCCATATATTATCCCTTCGCTTACTACGGAGGGATTTTTTTATGTTCTGACCTTTATTAAATGGAAAGCAATATCCGGTACTCCTGCTTTTCTAAAAGTTTGTGTTTAAAAAACCCCGTAATCATCAGACTTTGGCTGAAAAAAAAATTACTGCATAATAACACCCTGTTCAGTTAAACGGGTCCGTTCTTCAAAACTTTCATTCCTTTAATAGTCAATAAATAAAAATACCTTTACTCAACTCAAAAAATAATTTCATGCTCAAATCAATGACCGGTTTTGGAAGGGCCGAAAAAAATGTAGGTGATAAAACTTTTCTTGTTGATATTAAATCACTCAACGGAAAACAATTTGAATTACAATTAAAAATGCCGGCCATACTGAGACCATTTGAATTTGATATCCGTCGTCTTCTTTCTGAAAAATTGAGCCGGGGCAGTGTTGACTGTACAATCAGTTTGAAAGATACAGGCAGCGCCAAACCTGTTACCATTAATACAGATCTGGCAAAGGCCTATTATAAGCCCCTTGCGGAGCTGTCTGCAGCCCTCAACCTGGATCCCTCTCACATCCTCAGCACCCTGGTAAAGCTGCCGGAGGTCATCACCCCAAGCAGCGAGACGCTATCTGACAAGGAATGGGTTGATTTTCAAGCGGTTTTACAAGGTGCTATCGACAAATTGAATACTCACCGCCTTAATGAAGGGGCGATGATGGAACAAGATCTGCTGCTACGTATTACTAATATTGAGAAACAACAAGCAGAAGTTATAAAGTTGGAACCGCTTCGCCAGCAAAAGATCAGGGAAGGTATTACCCGCCTGCTGGAAGAAAATGTAGGCAAAGAAAACTACGACGGCAACCGGCTGGAGCAGGAACTTATATATTATATAGAGAAGATAGATATCACCGAAGAACAGGTCAGACTAAAGAATCATTGCGATTATTTCAAATCCTTGCTGGCGGAAAAAGAAGAAGCAAAGGGGAAAAAACTTTCTTTTATACTCCAGGAAATTGGCCGTGAAATAAATACTACCGGCTCGAAGGCTTATGATTCAACGATTCAAAAAGCTGTCGTGATGATGAAAGACGAACTGGAGAAAGCGAAGGAACAGGTTTTAAATGCATTATAGAAAAATGATAAGCAAGGAACCGGACCTGTAAAATCATAACTTCTTGATTACATTTGCAAAAACATTTTCTTGAAAAGATTTAGGTATATGGGCCTTATTGTGCTGGCAGCGTATTGTCTGCAACTCGCATCCGTTTCCTGCAACACCATTGACCTCTATGAAAAATCAGTAGCTATTCCCGGGCATTCGTGGAAGAATAGCTACAAACCTTCTTTCACTTTTTCGATAAAAGATACTTCTTCCCCTTACCAACTTTTTGTTGTACTCCGGCACAATGATAAATACAGCTTCAACAATATTTATCTCAATCTTATAACCCGGCAACCGGGCCAGGATAGTACCCAGACTGCCCGGTATGATTTACGTCTTGCTACTGATAATGAAGGCTGGTTAGCCAGCGGCATGGACGATATTTATGAACACCGTATTCAACTCACTCCTGCCGGGGGAGAGTTTTATTTCAAAAAAACCGGCGATTATACTTTCAGTATTGAACAGATCATGCGGGAAAATCCGCTTAACAATGTGCTGAATGTAGGCCTTCGCCTTGAAAAGAAACAATAATACTAAAGTAGAATAGCTTCCTTTTAAAAATATCACCTGACAATTTTTTCACCCTGATATTAACTCCATCTTTGCTATATGCCTGATGTGACCCGCAAAAGATTACGCCGCACTACTTTCATTTACTGGATGCTGCTATTCTACATTATAGCAGCATTGGCCTGGTGGTTTATTTCACTCGAAAAACAAAACAAACAGATCGCTGACCTTCAGTACAGGTCTGTCGCTATTGAAAAAGATTCGTTATCGCATACCGGCCTTGGTGATAAAGTTTTTGCTATTGAAAAAGAGACGAAAAGAAATACAGGAAAGTATATTGCGGAAGGGATAACTTTTTTTATACTGATTATGATCGGAGCTGCCTTTGTGTATCGTTCTGTCCGCCGCCAATTTAAGCTACAACAGCAACAGCAGAATTTTATGATGGCAGTTACACATGAATTAAAAACACCCATCTCTGTAGCCAAACTAAACCTGGAGACATTACAGAAATACAATCTTGACCCGGAAAAGCAAAAAAAATTGCTGCGAAATACATTAGATGAAACAGCCCGGTTAAATTTTTTAACCAACAATATTCTTGTGGCTTCCCAGCTTGAAAGAAATAGCAGTAAATCATCTAAAGAAGAACTTGACCTTTCTACCCTGCTTAAAGATTGCCTGCAGGATTTCAGGAACCGTTTCCCCGACAGGATTTTTCTGGATGACATTGAAACAGATGCTGATGTAAAAGGGGATCCACTGTTACTGCAAATGCTGATCAATAATCTGTTACAAAATGCCATAAAATATTCGCCCAGGGAAACTCCTATTACGGCAGTTTTGAAAAAACAAAGGGCGGGCAGTTCGGTAAACACTGTGGAATTACAAATAAAAGATGAGGGGCCGGGTATTGCAGACGAAGAAAAGAAACGAATATTTACAAAATTCTATCGTATCGGTAATGAATCCACCCGTAAAACGCAGGGTACCGGTCTTGGTCTTTACCTTTGCCAGAAAATAGCCCGGGATCACAATGGCGACATTTCGGTGACAAACAATGTACCAAGGGGCAGTAATTTCGTTGTCATTTTTAAAGTATGAGTGCAGAAAGAAAAACATCCATTTTATTAGTGGAAGATGAAGAAAATCTCCATGAAGCCCTTAAGCTAAACCTTGAGCTGGAAGATTATGACGTAACCTCCGCTTTTGACGGCGCCGCTGCATTGAAAGCTGTTGAAGGGGAATATTTCGACCTCATTATCCTTGATGTAATGCTTCCGGAAATGGACGGTATCAATGTTACCGAAACAATCCGCCTAAACAATAACGATGTACCAATCCTGATCCTGAGTGCCAAAAACAGCAGTGCCGACAGAGTACTGGGATTAAAAAAAGGAGCGGATGATTACCTGACCAAACCCTTTAACCTGGAAGAACTTCTGTTAAGAGTTCACAAACTTATTAATAAGAATAAAAAATTACAGGATAAATCAACTGTTGGAGATACCTATTCGTTTGGCGGAAACACAATTGACTTCAAAGGGCAGGAAGCAATAAAAAGTACTGGTGAAAAAATTCCACTCAGCAAAAAAGAAACCATGCTGCTGAAACTCCTGATCGAAAATAAAAACGAGGTGGTGCCTAGAGAAAAAATATTACAATCCGTTTGGGGCTATAATGTATATCCAACGACCAGGACCATTGATAATTTTATCCTCAACTTTCGCAAATATTTTGAAGAAGACAGCCGTAACCCCAAATACTTTCATTCAGTAAGAGGGGTAGGATATAAATACTCTGAATAAGAGTATTAACTGGCTGACTGGTGAATAGCTTCCAGCAATTTTTTTGTTTCAGACAAAATAATTTGTTTATCCTGCTCCAGGCTTGCATTCGTAAACATACCTGTTTCACACTGTTCGAGTACCTGGAATAACTGTTCAGTTATATCGTTACTAATTCCTGCCGTATTCATTATTACCACTAATGACCTTTTATTCAGTTCACTACCGGATAGGTTAAACTGTTCGCTGGCAAATTGCCAGATAACCCGGTGTAGCGCTGTATAAAACTCTTTGCCTTCTCCTAAAATCAATAGTTGAACAGGTGTCAGCAGCTCTTCTACGGTAGGCTTAGCAGGTTCCTGGCTTGCCGGTATCGTTGTCACCGGTTCTTTTCTTATAAATATCCAATACACTAATATCAACAGTACCAGTACTACAACAATTCCACCCGCAACCCGAGCAGCTTTCTCACTTTTCTCTGCAATAGACGTTTTATGTTCTGCTACAAGCGGTTTCTTTTTGTCTTCATTACTTACAGAAACCTCCATACTTTTTGTTGCAGCTGTGGTATAGTTGTTACTATCCGAATTGTAAAATGAAAAGTTTACCGGTACAATTTTATAAGTGCCAGCCGATGCACAAACAAAAGGATAGCGAAATATTCGACGGCCAGTTAGTGGGGATCTTGTTTTATCTAATTCATCTTGTACGACCGGCTCAAACCCTTCCACTCCCACGGGCCATTGTACAGCAGGTGCACTGATCTGTATAAAGTTTCCTTTCCCGATAATAGCAATTTCAAGAAATCCCTGTTCATTCTTTGCCAGGTTGTTGTTTGCCAGGGTCGCCGCTATAGTGAACCGGCCTGTTGCTCCTGCGAAATTGGCTGGTTTATTTTTTTCCGGAACAGGTTTTACATTGATAACAATAGGTTCGGTACTGATCGTTGTTTCAAGTACTTCTGTTCCTTCCTTCGGGGCTTCGGCATCATTATTACCGAAAACACCTTCCACAATCTCCTGTTCTGTTTTTTTATTAACGGCACTTTTAGAAAATTCGACTTTATTCTTTACCTCCATCGCATCGATCGTATATATGCCTGCCTGCAATGGATATAACTGCACTTTTCGAATTGTATGAACATCAAAGATTTTACCATTTACATTCTCCGTAGCCACCTGTTTATCCGCAAGGTTTACCATATCATACACTGTAAAACCATAAAAGCCCGGATTTTTTACAATGTCTGATTTCGATTCAAGCCTGGAGTATAATTTAAAGGTTGCCAGCACCGGTTCACCCACATAACAATTCTTTCTATCCACCATTACTTTTACAAAAAGGTTCTGCCTGATCTTTTCATAGCCATTCTCACCAGGTCGTAAAAAATAATCTGAATTGTTGATTCCATTTTCTTTGTTGAAAATCTTAACAGCTTCTTCCTTTGAAATCACTTGCACCACCGCATCATTACTGCGAAGAATTTTTCCATTAACTACAATTGTTGCACCGGGAATAATAAATTTTCCTGGTTTCATTGCCTCCAGCGTATAAACAGCATTGCTAAGCGGTTTTGCTCCTTTCGATGTTGAAACCGAGCCCATATAAATATTGGGACCAGCTACAAAGCGAAAATTAGTAAAGGCCGGAGGCTTTACATTCATGGTCTTCTCCCCATCTTCAATAATATACTGTACCTGGAAAGATTCGCCGGAAACAACAGGTCTTTGCGGCACAATGGTTTTAAAACTAACCTGTGCCTGTGCTGTTATCACAAAAAGCAGAACAGTAGATATGATGGCTGTTTTCTTCATGAACGACCGTACTAAAGTATAACGGCTTTCTCAAAGAAGGGTTTAAAATATACCAATGGAGAAAAGCGGTTTTTAACGGCTACAGATCACCCAATTGTGGTCGGATGACAATA
This sequence comes from Chitinophaga pinensis, assembly GCA_943371565.1. Lineage (GTDB taxonomy): Bacteria > Bacteroidota > Bacteroidia > Chitinophagales > Chitinophagaceae > JJ008. The sequence goes on from CALRVH010000007.1 coordinate 86,297, forward strand.
TCTTCCACGCAGGCCTGTACCGATAATTGTGTTGCTGCATAAATCATTTTAGCAATATCCTCAGCCTCCATAATACGTTTGGAGGAGTTATCATAGTTGCCCCATGAATCACTCATCACTGCCCCGGGGTGGATGGATGTAACTTTTATTCCATGGGGTTTCATTTCTTCCCGCAGATTTTTACTAAAGCCATACAAAGCAAATTTGCTGATACTGTAAGCCCCGCCATTTGCATAAGCATGAAGCGAAGCGATGGAACACATATTGAAGATATGACCTGAACGCTTTTCCATCATCCAGGGTAGTACAGCACGGGTTACATGATAGGCGCTGTGCAGGTTCACCGCCAGTTGGCTTTCCAATGTGCCATCCGGCTCATTATGCACACTTCCGGGTTCAAAAAAACCTGCATTGTTCACCAAAACATCCGGTACGCCATATTCAAGGCACCAGGCACCGAAAGCTTTTGCTTCCTCCTTTCGGCTTAGATCAAAAGGTTTTGCTTTTATAATGGCGGAAGGGTATTGGGTTACCAGGTCTTCCATGGTTTTGTACAAAACCACTTCCCCTCTTGAACATAAAAAAAGATGATGCCCGTTAGCTGCAAAAATTTCAGCGATGGCTTTACCAATTCCTTTGGATGCGCCTGTGATAATTACATTCATGGTATGATTATTTCCAGTTTCTTTGCAAATCTACAACTGAAATGAAGTACAAACATCTATTTTTCGACCTCGATCATACCCTTTGGGATTTTGAAGCTAATAGTCGGCAAACACTGGAAGAGCTGTACGAGTCTATGAACCTTCAAACAAAAGGGATTAATGATTTTGACTTGTTTCACAAGAACTATCTCGTTCATAACGACAAACTCTGGGATCGCTACCGGAAGGGTTTTATAAAAGTGGATGAGTTGCGATGGAAAAGGATGTGGCTTACCATGCTTGATTTTAAAATTGCGGACGAGCCACTTGCCAGAGAAATGGGTGTTATATTTCTGGACCTGTTGCCCACCCGTAAAATTCTCTTCCCTCATACAATTGAAATATTGGACTATCTGTCGGAAAAGAACTACCAGTTACATTTAATTACTAATGGATTTGAAAAAACACAGCACAGTAAACTAATAAATGCCGGTCTTACCCGCTATTTTAAAGAAGTAATTACCTCGGAGGGCAGTAATAGCCTGAAGCCACATAAGGAGATCTTTGACTATGCGTTGAAGAAAGCAAATGCAAAACCCGATGAAAGCATCATGCTTGGCGATAGTATTGAAGTGGATATATTAGGAGGTCTTAATGCTGGTATTGACCAGGTACATGTCAACCACCTAACAAAAGAACCGGTACCGGTAGCAGAAAATAAACTACCTACTTACACTGTGTATTCGCTGAAAGAATTAGAAGGGATATTTTAAAAAGGCCCTACCAGGTAGCCACAACCGTCACACCTCCTAAAGGCTTATCACCAATCTTTACGTGGATCTTTGCGTCAAGCGGTAATAACAAGTCAACCCTTGAGCCAAATTTGATGAACCCCATCTCTTCTGCTTGTTTTACCTGTTGGCCGGGTTGCAGGTAGTTCACAATACGTTTAGCCACCGCACCCGCAATTTGTTTTACTAATATTTCTTTTCCGTCTTTACGATATACCACCGAATGTCTTTCATTCTCGGTCGATGATTTGGGATGCCAGGCCACTAAATATTTCCCTTTGTGATACTGGCTATATGCTACTTCACCAGAAACCGGGTTACGGTTTACATGCACATTCAATGGGCTCATAAAGATGGAAACCTGTATGCGGCGATCCGTGAAATATTCATCCGCCTGTACTTCTTCAATCACTACCACTTTTCCATCTGCCGGGGCAATGATGGCATCATCCTGAATAGTATGTGTTCTTTTGGGCAGGCGAAAAAAAGAAATGACAAAAATCAACAGGCCAAGTGTACCTACAAAAATAATCCAACTGATTATTGGAACAGATGAACTTATAAAATAAAATGAAAGAAGATTAATAGCGCCAAATAGAATGGTGCTGATAGCAATTGTTTTGAAGCCTTCTTTGTGGATCGTCATGGAGCAAATATAGTGAATGGTGAATAGTCAGTAGTGAATGGGAAATCACTTCATGAAAAAATAAACATATAGCCATACAAACGGCGTAGCCAACAACAAGGAATCAAACCTGTCCATAAAACCACCATGCCCGGGCATTAGTGAGCCGCTGTCTTTTACTCCCGCCATTCTTTTTAGTTTGGATTCGAGCAAATCGCCGAAGGTGCCTGCAATAGCAGCAATGGCGGCAATTATTACTAAATGATAAGTAAGCCAATTAAAGTGAAATCCATAAAAAGCAATAACACCAACAACAAGTATACTCAGGACAATACCTCCAATTGTTCCCTCCCATGTTTTTTTGGGAGATATTTTTGAAAGTGGTGTCTTTCCAATTAATGAGCCGACTATATATGCCATTGTATCATTTATCCATATAGCTACAATTATGGTAATGGGTATAAGATTGTCACTTATAACATACATTGTATCATGAACATGTATATCCATTGTTCCAAATAAACCGATCATTAATCCCCAGCACAGTGAAATATAAACCAACCCAAGTACTGCCACTCCAAAGGCTTTCAGCTGAATAGCATTTTTTTGAAAAATACCCAGCAGTAACATTACAAATCCAGCAGCCGATACAGGCAGTGAAATATTTTCTTTTAACCCATAGCCGTTGATATTATAAAATGAGTTGCAAAACCACAGCATTAATCCATACCCCATCAGCATCAATCCCAATTTGGTGTACAGATGAAATGAAGTACTGTGAATTTTCTCTGTCAGCTTCAAATACTCCCACCAACAACCAAAATGGATTATAGAAAATAAAACGAAAAAGCTCCAGTGATTCCATAGCAAACCTGTCAGCATAATGGCTGCAAATACGATGGCGGTTAATGCCCTTTTCTTAAACACCTGGAAGTTGAAAGCCATAGATAAAAATTAGAACGGATGGTCTTTTACTGGTATTGCGTCTTCGGCATATACATCGTGGTAGTTTATGGTTGATTGCTTTTTCATCCATCTCACCAACAATACTACTAATGTAAAGCTAATTGCAGCCACTAATGCCATTGCGGATAGTTTAACTGTTTTCTCTTCGTTCAGCATTTCAGGATTAAAATAGGCGGCTACAATCAGCACAGCATCATATACAAAATGTGCAAGTATGGCCGTCCACAGACTACCGCTGTACCAGTAAACAACACCCAATAAAATACCTAACACAAACCGTGGAAGAAATCCATAAAACTGCAGGTGCATCGCAGAGAAAAGAAATGCTGAAACGATAATACCTGCCCAGGGGTTTTTAAACATCTTAATAAGCAGCCGCTGTGCAATACCGCGGAATAATAATTCTTCTCCTACCGCTGCAAGGCCGGCTATGCAAATAATATTTAGCAGGAGATCTTTGATCGTATGTTTTGATAACAATGCTTTGATGGTTTTCGCAGCATCTGCTTCCTGTTCTTTTAACCACGTCTCAAGACCGGATGGAAACTGAACATGCCGGTTTAGTTCTCCTAAAAAATTCACGGCCGGAATAGCCAATAACATAATGCCAACCCCAATGAGAAAATAAGTGATATTGGATGGTCTTTTCAGTCCCAGGTATTTTTTACTGTCTGTACTGAATAACCAAGTACAAATAAAAGTGGGAATAAGAAATAATGAAATAAACTGAATGATCTGCATACCCCTGATTACAGTAGCCAATTTATCATCAGTATAATCCCATTTTGAGCTGTCACTCATGGTCTCAAGACTCATCCCTGATATTTTTGCCAACATAACAGTACCTAAAAGCCCAATGATAAAAAAACTGGCTAATGCAATGCTTATCAGTAGTAAAAATTGGGTCCCTGCCGGTTTTGCTTTTAAAAGCCCTTTCATCTGTTAATATTAGTTTTTATAATCAGGTCAGCTATTATTCATCATAAAAATATTCATCGAGATTGACCGAATATTTTTATGTCTTATTTCATTAGAAAACTCAGATTTAAGAATGTAAATTTGCCGTTTGTAAAATGGTAAAGATAGGTAACATACAACTTCCTGACTTCCCGTTGCTTCTGGCACCGATGGAAGATGTTAGTGACCCTCCTTTCCGGGCGGTATGCAAGGATAATGGTGCCGATCTGATGTATACTGAATTCATTTCTTCAGAAGGATTGATCCGGGATGCCATTAAAAGCCGTAAGAAACTGGACATCTTCGATTATGAACGTCCTGTAGGCATTCAGATCTTTGGTGGCGATGAAGATAGCCTGGCCATGGCGGCAAAAATTGTAGAAGTTACCAATCCCGATTTATTAGACATCAACTTTGGCTGTCCGGTAAAAAAAGTAGCCTTGAAAGGAGCCGGTGCTGGTGTATTAAAAGATGTTGATTTAATGGTACGACTAACATCAGCCGTTGTAAAATCAACTTCCTTACCCGTTACTGTTAAAACAAGATTGGGCTGGGATGACAAGACGAGAAATATTGAAGAAGTGGCAGAGCGGTTGCAGGATGTGGGCATCAAAGCATTGGCCATTCACGGACGTACCCGGTCACAGATGTACAAAGGCGAAGCAGACTGGACCTTGATCGGTAAAGTGAAAAATAATCCGAGAATCACTATCCCCATTTTTGGTAACGGTGATATCGACAGTCCGGAAAAAGCAGTTGAATATAAAAATCGTTATGGTGTAGATGGTATTATGATTGGCCGTGCCGCTATCGGTTATCCCTGGATTTTTAACGAGATAAAACATTTTGTAAAAACAGGAGAGCATCTGGCTCCTCCCACCATCGAAGACCGGTTATTTGTTTGCCGTAAACATTTACGTAAATCAATTGAATGGAAAAACCCGGTGGTTGGTATCAACGAGATGCGCCGCCATTATGCCAACTACCTGAAAGGCTTACCCAACATAAAGGAGTTTCGCAATAAATTAGTAACCCTTACTGTTGAAGAAGAAATAAATGCTGTCTTTGATGAAATAGCCAGAACCTATGGCGGGTATGAGTTTGAAAAAATTCCGATAGAGTTAATTAATTATCATGAAAAATGCCCGGTGAGTTGAGATTAAATAGTTCAGGGCTTACTCGTTGACGCTTTTATTAAACCAATAACAGAAACAAGAAACCAGGTACCTTCCAGTATTACAAAAGGCCAATAGTCAATAAGTAAAGAAGCATAACAGGCCAATCCTGCTCCAACAATATTTAAAAGGAAAAACAATTTGCTTTTCCCATTTATCCAGCCGAATGTATTGCAGAAATAAGCCAGTAATATCAGGCCAACACCAATCGTTCCAATAATATCGTTATAGCTCATGGTTATTTTGCCTGTGTAAAAGATTCAATTCCGCTTGTATACGCCTTACCCCTTTTTTCTGCAAAGAAATCGGCAACCAGTGCAAGTAAAGCCATAAGAGCCAGGGCAAGGCCAAAACCCCGCCAAAAATCATTCTTAACATCACGGATAAAATAAATATATAGTCCTGCACCAACCAACAAGAGGAATATTTCTGTATAGCGATAGACAACAAAATTTTTCATTACTGTTTTCATTCTTGGCAATTCCTTTTCTTTTAATTCAGCCGGATTCATATCGTAAGCATATACATTTCGTTTGCGGTCTGCATCACTTCTTTTGTAGATGGTATAACCAACTACACCGAGTATCAACCCGACCAGCAACAAGGGGAAAGCTGCTCCGTTATAAAAGTTGGTTTTCAGAAAAAAGAAGAAAACAATCGCAGTAATAATTCCTGCTACACCAATTAACAGAAACAAGAGGCTTTCCTGTTTTTCCGCAATAAAATATTTCTCAATATCAGCTTTCGAAAACATATTGAATCATTTAGTATTTATTGCATTTATCACTTCGTTGCTCAATGGCGATACTGACGGATCGAAATAATTTATCAGTACCCCTTCTTCATTGATAAGATATTTAGAAAAGTTCCAGGAAGGAAACTGTTTACACCAGCCATTCTTAGTCGTGTCTGTCAGCCATTGATAAACCGGATTCTGCTGAGGCGATTTTATTACAACAGACTTTTGCGCTAACGGAAATGTAACTCCATAATTTTTTTTACAGAATGTCGCAATCTCCGTATCGGTTCCTTTTTCCTGTTCTTTAAAATCATTGGCAGGAAATCCGATAACAACGAGCTTGTCTTTGTGCTGCTCATACAATTCCTGAAGCTGCGCATATTGATTAGTGTAGCCACAGTCGCTGGCAGTATTAACTAATAACACTTTTTTCCCTTTCAGTGATGAAAGTAGTAATTCACTGCCATCAATCATGCTGATCTTTAATTCGTAAATAGAAGTAACAGGTGCTTTTATTTGTGTATTCTCAATTTTCTTAGTGTTCTTTCCTGTTACTTTAGTAATCCACATCAGTGCGGGATAAATAGCCTTTAATACTTTTTGCCGGTAGCTCATATTTTTTGAATTTCGGTTTACAATTTCTACATACACTGCAAATACTGCAATGATTACTACTAGAACAATTGCAAGCCGTTTTAGTTTTCTCATTTTATCACCCATTTAAACAGTTTCAATTTCCCCTTAAAAGGTGGATATTTTATACCGGGGTCAAACCAGGTTGGTGTTTTCATCACCGCTTTTTTATGACTGAATGTGTCAAAGGAATACCTGCCATGATAAGAGCCGGTACCACTGAAACCTCTTCCGCCGAATGGCAGATGATGATTGGTTAAATGCCAGCTTGAATTATTGACGCAACTTCCACCAGCAGGTACAGCTTCCTGCCATTCCTTTTCCTTTTTATTACTGGAGGTATAAATATAAAAGGATAAGGGATTAGGATTATTTTGGATGATCTCCCTGGCTTCTGCCATTGTATTGAAAGTTATAACAGGAAGAATGGGACCGAATATCTCTTCTTTCATAATTGAGCCATTCATTGCAATATCAGTTAGTATGGTCGGTTCAATGAACAATTTCTCTTTGTTCATTCTTCCTCCATAGGCAATGTGGCCCTGGGAGAGATAGCCGGCGATACGGTTAAATTGTTTTTCATTAATTATTTTCCCATAACTATAGCTATCTTCTGGCTTGTCTCCAAAGAATTTCAAAACAGCTTCCTTTAATGCTGTCACCAGTTTGTCTTTTACTGAGTCATGTACCAGCAGGTAATCCGGTGCCACACACATTTGCCCGGCATTAGAAAATTTCGTCATTGCTATTCGCCGTGCTGCCACATTAATATTTGCATCAGCTTCTACTACACAGGGGCTTTTACCACCCAGTTCTAAGGTAACCGGCACCAGTCTTTCTGCAGCCATTTTATAAATGATCTTACCCACCGCTGTACTGCCGGTATAAAATACATGGTCAAAAGAAAAATTGTTCATCATTTCAGGGATCACTGTTGCACCATCACCCTGTACATACAGCATATATTCTTTAGGGAAAATGTCTTCTATGATTTTCTTAACAACTACATCAGTAGCAGGAGCAAATTCACTTGGTTTTACTACCACGCAATTCCCTGCAGCGATAGCACCAATTAATGGATTGATCAATAACTGAAATGGATAATTCCAGGGGCCGATTATAAGCACTACCCCAAGAGGTTCTTTCAATACTTTACTGCTGGATGGAAGATTGAGCAAGTTGGTAGTTACCCTTTCCGGTCCCATCCAGTGGCGAAGCCTTTTTATAGCATTGTTGAGTTCCGCAACCACCATACCAGTCTCCGTTGCCCATACTTCCTCGGGACTCTTTTTCAGGTCAGCATACAGGGCATCATACAGGTCTTGTTCATGCTTCAGGATAGATGCTTTTAGTTTTTGTAGCTGTTCTCTGCGAAAAGCATAGGGCCGGGTGGCACCACTATTAAAATAGTGTCGCATTTTTTCCAGGCTGGATATGTCTGCCATTAATTCTAATTTTATACCAAGTTATACCAAAGTAGAATAACTTTTAGTTCCATTAATAGATGGCGGCCTGTTTACTCTATTTGGTTATACATAAAACTCTTTTCTCAATGACGGACGAATATTTCATGATGCAGGCATTAAAAGAAGCCAAAAAGGCTTTTGAGGATGATGAGATTCCCATCGGTGCCGTGGTAGTGGTCAATGAGAAAATCATTGCAAGAGGGCATAATATGACTGAGCGGCTCAACGACCCTACCGCCCATGCTGAAATGATTGCACTTACTTCAGCATTCAATTCACTTGGCAGTAAATATTTACCAGATGCTGTTTTATATGTAACCATAGAGCCTTGTATCATGTGTGCCGGCGCTATTTACTGGAGTAAGATTGGAAAAATTGTATATGGTGCCGATGATGAAAAAAACGGCTACAAAAAAACGGCCGGTACCAATTGGCCATTTCATCCCAAGACGGAATTAATACGAGGAGTAATGAAAGATGAGTGTGCTAAACTCATGAAAGATTTTTTTAAAAATAAACGATAGCCATGGCTAAAGCTGTCCAACAAAAGAAAACCACCACCACTCATCCCCGCACCGGTAGTCAATTAAATGTGGCAGATGAGATTTATATTCCTTTCAAAGCTGCCATCCTGCAAAGCCTCAAAGGAAGTAAAGGCAAGACATTTACTGAACTGACTGATGATGTAGCTACAATCATCCGCAAAAAAATACCCGGCTTTAAGAAGTCAATCCCCTGGTATACTATTTCAATCCGGTTGGACCTGGAAACAAGAGGAATTGTAGAAACTTTTACCGGGAAAGGGAAGAAAATGAACCGTTTGAAAAAGTAGTTTTCGAGAAAAGAAACAATTCATTTCCGATTCAGGCATTTTAAACACTGTATGCTTACTTTTGTTATCCTTACAGAAAGACATAATAAATCGTCAATCTAAAATCTAAAAATAATTTACTATGGCATTTACATTACCTGCTCTTCCCTATGCACATGATGCGCTGGAGCCGCATATTGATACACTGACCATGCAGATACACCATGGCAAACACCACCAGGCTTATGTTGACAACCTGAATAAAGCTATTGCCGGCACTGAACATGAGAGCAAGACAATCGAACAGTTAGTAGCACATGCAGGAGCTATCAGTGCCCCTGTTCGTAATAATGGTGGTGGTCACTGGAATCATACTTTCTTTTGGGAAAGTTTAGCACCCAATGCCGGCGGAACTCCTTCCGGAAAACTGGGAGAGGCTATTAATGCGGCTTTCGGCTCTTTTGATGAATTCAAGACAAAATTTGCGGCTGGCGGCGTGGGCCGTTTCGGTAGCGGCTGGGTTTGGCTTGTCGTACAGGAAGGGAAGCTGACAATTTCATCTACTCCAAACCAGGATAATCCGCTGATGGATGTAGCAGAAGTAAAAGGAACACCTATACTTGGTGTGGATGTATGGGAACATGCTTATTACCTGAAATACCAGAACAAACGTCCGGATTATCTTACTGCTATCTGGAATGTGATCAACTGGACTAAAGTTGCAGAGAGATTTGAAGCTCTTTAATAGAACTATAACTGAAAAAACCCTTCCATTTAAAATGGAAGGGTTTTTTATTTATCAGGTAAATTATTATTTACACTTATCCATTATCTCTTTCAATATTTTGTCTGCTTTGGCTTCCATTTCTTTGTCGTCCTTTTTGTCCTTGTATTTTTCTGACATCTTATCGCCATAATCTTCCATTTCTTTTTGCAGATCCTCCAGTTCTTTTTTAACCTTTTCATCTGACTGATCTTTGGCAGCTAATTGCTGTACTTTGCAACGCATATTTGCAAATTTTTTGACATCATTTTCAAAAGATGAACCACCCCCGCAGGATGACATACTTACTACAATAGCGAGTACAGTGAGTGAAAGAAAAACTTTTTTCATGTTGATTGTTTTCGGTTTAAAATTAATAGTATTAATGTTGACAATAACTGCTATTGTCCGTTACAAAATAGCCCTAATTTTTAAAAAATTAAAAAGAGATATTAAGGCACCGGATCATAACCGCTTCCTCCCCAGGGATGACAGCGGCTTATTCTTTTAATAGCCAGCCACATTCCTTTAAAAACACCATGCTTTTTTAATGCCTCCGCAGCATAGTGAGAACAGGTTGGGGTATAACGGCACTTAGGCCCGAGCCATGGAGAAATAACCCATTGGTAAATTTTTATCAAAAGGATAAAAGGCAGGCTTAATATGCGGAGAAACGTTTTCACTTTTTTTCAGTGGCAATTGAACATAGTTTATCCAGCACTTTTCCGGTCTTATCAAATATCTGTTTGTATTCAGGCAATTCTTTTCCCGTATAAATAAAAAACAGATTCAGTTGAATATGTTGTTCCGCCAATTTTTCCTGTAATACTAATTTTTGCTGCCGGTAGGCTTCTCTTATTAGTCGCTTTACCCTGTTCCTGTCGACTGCTTTTTTAAAAATCTTGCTGCTTACACCTGCTCCGAATTGAAGCGGCACACTGCTGTCATTAATGAATGAATAATAGATCCTAAATGGAGTAAGTGTAAACTTTTTCCCTTCACTGAATAACTGTTCAGTTTGCTTGCGGCTTTTCAGCCGTTCTTCTTTTTGTAATGTAAATTGTTTAGCCACTGATATACCTAATAAAAAAAGCTCCGATAATATATCGGAGCTATAAATATAGTGAGCTTCCCGTTTCTCCTTTTCAGAAGGTGGGGTTGTGCTTTCTACTTTAATTTACTTTCATCAGAAACACTCAGCTTTCTACGTCCTTTTGCACGACGGCTTGCTAATACCTTGCGACCATTAGCTGTTGCCATACGTTTACGGAAACCATGTACGGTTTTACGACGCTTACGATGAGGTTGGAATGTACGTTTCATAATTATTTCTCTTTTTCTTCTTTCTTAAAATACGGCCGGGAGAACGGACCTGGTTCCAAGTTCACCAACAGGTCACCACACCTGCTGTTTGTGAAAGGACGGCAAAGGTAAGGGAAGCAGGGCAGAAGTACGAAGTCTGAAGTTTGAAATTTTCTTTTTTTAGAAGAAGTTGACAATCAGCATAGTTAGCTGCCTAAATCCAAGTGTTTGGAGATTACAGCCCCTCCGTAAAAAGTAGTGGCATGATTATCAAAATCAGTAACTGAATCCGTGGTGTAAAATAATCGCTGCCCCTTCTTACTGCAAAGGCTTTCCATTTCCGGGTGACGGGCCAGGTAATCAGCCAGGCTTGTCGCCACAATTTCTCCTTGTGAAATCAATTTTACTCCTACCGGCAGGTATTCCTCAATTTTTTCTTTTAGCAAAGGGTAATGAGTGCAAGCCAGTAATATCACATCAATATCTTCTCCTTTTTCAAAAATATTGTGCAGATTTTTTTTGACGAAAAAATCAGCTCCATGACTTTGGTACTCTTCATTTTCAATTAGTGGCACCCACATCGGGCATGCTTCCTGGTACACTTTCAGGTCGGGGAAAAATTTAGCTGTCTCCATCGGGTATGACTCGGAGGCCACCGTTCCGTTTGTTGCCAATATGCCCACACTTTTTGTTTCTGAAAAAGTACCGATTATTTCTGCTGTTGGTCTTATTACTCCCAGTACTCTCTTACCGGGAGCAATCAACGGTAAATCATTTTGCTGGATTGTTCGTAATGCTTTTGCGGAAGCAGTGTTGCAGGCAAGTATGACTAAAGAACAGCCTTGCTCAAAAAACCATTTTACACATTGCAGTGTGTAATGATAGACTGTTTCAAATGAACGGTTACCGTAAGGCGCCCTTGCATTATCGCCAAGATACAGGTAGTCGTAGGCCGGAAGTTTATTAATGATTTCTTTCAGCACCGTTAAGCCGCCATAGCCTGAATCAAAAACACCTATTGGACCTGCTTTTTGCATATTACAAAAATAGGGATTGGATATTGCTGCCCTTTAAAAAAATACCCCGGTCTCGTCTAAGACGAGACCGGGGTATTAAATCTATTATACAAGTTTTTACTTATTACCTGCGGGAGTAGCTTTCGGAATTGGTACTTTCAGTTTTGCAGCCACAGCTGTAATCATATCATCAGCATCAGGTGCTACAAGGAAAGCTTCTTTAGAAAATACATGGGTGTATCCTTTTTCTTTTGCCACCAGTTTGATAGCATCATACACTTTACGGTAAATAGGTGCCAGCAATTCATTTTGCTTGGCTTCTACTGCCTGGTTTACTAACTGCTGCCAGTTTTGTATCTGGTAAATAAGGGTTGGCAATTCCTGTTCGATCTGCTTGCGAACAGCAGGGGGAGTTTTCAAAGAATCCCTGTACACACTATCCTTATACTGATACAAAGAAACGATCTGGGCATACTGAGGGTTGATAGAATCCGCCTGGTAACGTTCCAGCAAAGAATCAATCTTAGCTGTTTCAGGCATTAGCCCTACCATGTTATCAACGCTGATATAACCAGCTTTAATTTGTGCACCTGCGTTTCCTGCAAACAAAAGGGCTACGCTTAATACAATTACGGAAAGAAATTTGTTCATTTGGTTTGTTTTGTTATTGCTTTACTATGATTCTCAAAGAAGACTTTTAGTTGTCAGTCGGTTGGCCGATAAACCTGCTTATGATATTTTTAACACTTAACGAACCCCCAAATCCTTGAGCACATCTTCACTCTTGTCCAGTTTTGGGTCGGCAAATATAATGGTAATTCCCTCACTTTTATCGAGTACAAAATCATAGCCCCTTGTCACCGCCATTTTCTGCACTGCATTATATACTTTATCCTGTATTGGCTTGATCAATTCCTGTCTTTTTTTGAACAGATCTCCCTCAAAACCAAAGCGTTTGCGCTGTAAATCCCGCAGGCTTTTTTCTTTATTAAAAAGCTGGTCCTCCCTTTTTTTCTTCAGGTCATCACTCAACATTACCTGCTCTCCCTCATATGCTTTATACATATTGTCCAGCTCGGTTTGCAAGGCATCAATATCCTTTTGCCAGTCAGCGGCAATATCATCCAACTGCTTTTGAGCTGTTTTATAATCCGGCATTTTATCCAGGATATACCTTGTATCAATAATGGCATACTTCTGGGAAAATCCCAAAATACCAACTCCCAATAAACAGGTAAGAAGAAGTATCTTTTTCATATAATAAAATTTATGATTTGGAATTTACAACTATTACTCTGGTTCAAAGCCTAACATAAAGGTAAACCGTGAAGCCCCTTTAAATCCTGATTGTCCGGGTTGAATGCGGTCAAGACCTACACCGTAGTCAAATCCTAACAAACCAAACATTGGCAGGAAGAACCTCATACCCACACCAACACTGCGGCGGAGACGGAACGGGTTATAATCTTTATAATCATGCCATCCATTGGCGGCTTCAAAAAATGATAAAGCATAAATGGTACTGCTGGGATTAGTTACCAGCGGGAAACGCATCTCCAGTGTATATTTATTAAAGATGATAAAGAATTTGTTGGCATTTTGCTGATCGGGGTTTACAGTCGGATCAGAGGATTCGTACACCGGGTATCCACGATGTGCTACAATATCATATCCTAACAATCCATAGTTATTGGTCAACCCTGCATCCCCAACCTGGAAACGTTCAAATGGTGAATAGTCCAGTTTGCTGGTATAGCGGCCCATATAACCATACTTCGCAGCGATCTTCATTACAAACTGCCGGGTCTTGTCAGCTCCCATTGGCTTACCAATTGGCACATACCATTCCGCATTAAATTTCCATTTGTGATACTCCGGCGTCTTATATGGATTAAGGGAGTTAACCAGGTTTTTATTGAACAACGAATAAGGCGGAGTAAACTGAACACTTGCTGTAAGGTTAGATCCGCTGGTAGGGAATATCGGGTTAAAAACAGAAGACCGTTGTAAAGTGACCTTCATACTTATGTTGTTCGACGTACCATCTTTCAATCCTTCAAAAATTGGATAGTTGCGCAGCTTGTATTGTGTAATGTTCAAAGTATAAACAAGGCTAAAAAAGTCATCAGGCCACTTTAATTGTTTTCCAAGAGAAACTGAAAAGCCAGTTGACTTCAGGTAATTCGTATCTGATCTTGCCCTGTCTATCTGACCGGTATAAGGATCAAATGCATTGGAATATTTACTATTGTTGATACCAAACGTAAGTGAATTCCTTTTCTTACCTCCCAACCATGGCTCCGTAAAAGAAGCACTGAGTGAACGATAAGCCCGGCCATTAGACTGAATACGAAGACTCAGCTTTTGTCCGTCACCAGTGGGCAATGGGTCCCAGGATTGTTTTTTCCAGATATTCTTAATTGA
>CALRVH010000008.1:0-99482 GCA_943371565.1 Chitinophaga pinensis
TGCAACGTATACTAATATCGGTGGCGCCACTTCTGCAACCTATACTATTGCTGCCACTACATTCGCTATGAACAATAACCGGTATCGTTGCCAGTTGTCAAATGCAACTTGTACAACTCCGGGTGTTTCCAATGCTGCGATATTGACGGTAAATACGTTGCCGGCCATATCTGCACAACCACAAGATGCAACAATATGTGTGGGAGGTAGCAATACATTTAGTCTAACAGCTACCGGTACAGGTATTGGTTATCAGTGGCAGTTGAGTACAGATGGCGGCACTACTTATAATAATATACTAACAGCTACTTCATCCAGCTATACCGTTTCTGCAGTAACGATTGGAATGAATGGAAACAGGTATCGTTGTATTGTAACGGGTACTTGTGCTCCGGCTGCTACATCATCTGCAGCAATATTAACAGTAATAAGCCCGGTTGCGATAACAACGCAGCCAGCAAATGTTGAAACATGTTCCGGAGGTAATGCAATATTTACTGTAGCAGGAAGCAGTACTCAAACAGTAATTTACCAATGGCAGATAAGTACAGATGCCGGTGCTACCTGGTCGAACGTTACCGGGGCTACTGCGGCTACATTGACTGTTGCCAGCACTACTGTTCTTATGAATGGTAACAGGTACCGCTGCTTATTATCAAGTGCTACCTGTGCTGCGCCAACAACATCAAATGCAGCAGTACTTACGGTTCGCCAATTGCCATCAATAGGTTTAACAGCAGCACCATTGACAAGCCTGTTGCCCGGACAAACAACAACACTGACCGCAACACCAAGTCCATCAACCGGTGGCACATTAACTACCACCTGGTATAAAGATGCTGCAGCCTTTACCAATGCCGGCAATACATATGTAGTGGATGTAACCAAACTTGGTTCTTACCAGGTGAAGATCCAGGAGTCATGGACAAGCGGCCTTACCTGCTTCAGTGAATCACCGATCGTAATTATCGGCGCAACAGTGAGCAGCAGGTTGTTCATCTTCCCAAGTCCAAATGACGGGCAGTTTACTGTTTCTTACTATAATAATGGTGGTACAGGAACCACAAGAACAGTGACGATCTATGATTCAAAAGGAGCCAGGATCTATAATGCTAAATTCCCGGTTGCCGGTCCTTATACGTTATTGAGCATTGACCTGCGACCAGCACAAAGAGGAATTTACTATGTAGTGGTAGGTGATGCTACGGGCAAGAAACTGGCCGAAGGAAAAGTGATGGTGAACTGGTAATTCAGTAAGTAATAAAATATACAGATCCCATCCCGTAACAGCGGGATGGGATTTTTTTTGAATTGAAAATCAAAACTGTTTCTTTAACCTTGTAGGATAAAGGCAGATGGGGCGACTTCGTACCATATTATCAAAACCAGTGCTGTGGGCAGCTGCAAAATTTTCTTCCCGGCCTAACCGGGAAAGAATATTTGAAGCATTGACTAAACTATCAACTTCTATTCTGGAGGAACCCGGAAAAAAAGGATTGGTCATTCCGTTTGAACAGCAGGCCGGTAAGTTCATCATCTTTTCTGACCAGCATAAAGGCAATCGGAATGGTGCCGATGATTTTAAAGAGGCGGAACAGAATTACTTAACCGCTTTAGACTATTACAGCAGCAATGATTTCTGTTTTATCAATCTTGGCGATAGTGAAGAATTGTGGGAGAATAATATCTGGCAGGTAAAGAATAAGAACAGGGCCACATTTGATGCAGAGAAAAAATTTCTCACCAATAATCAGTATGTAAAAATTTTCGGTAACCACGACCTGTATTGGGACACCAGCCTGTGGGCTTATTGGCACCTGAAGAACATGTATGGCGAAAAAGTAAAAGTTTACGAAGGAGTTGTTTTAAAGTCGGTAGTCGGTAGTTTGGAGTCTGGAGTCAATACGCCAGGCCTGCCTACCGGACAGGCAGGCTCCGAACTCACCATCTTCCTTACCCATGGCCACCAGGGCGATGCACAAAGCGACGGAAACTGGTTCAGCAAATTCTTTGTGGCGTATATCTGGGCACCGCTGCAGGCATTACTCCGCATCAATCCCAACACACCGGCTAATAATGCAGAAACAAAAACACTGCACAACCATATCATGTATGATTGGTCGGCAGCACAAAATAATTTGTTATTGATCACCGGCCACACTCACCAACCGGTGTTTGCATCGCTTACGCATTTGGAACGTTTATATAAGCAATTGCTTTTTGCCCAACAGGAAAAAGATGAAGCGGCCATTAAAGCGGTGAAAGGCGAAATAATAAAAAGGGAAAGAGAGTTTACAGCTGTTTCGTTGGATTACCTGAATATGAAACCTTCTTACTTCAATACCGGTTGTTGTTGTTTTAGGGATGGCGATATCACCGGTATAGAAATTTCAGAAGGATGTATCCGGCTTATCAAATGGTCGTTGGCAGAAGGTACACCCACCCGGATCGAATTGGAGCAAATTACCCTGGAAGAACTGGTCCGCCATTTATAAACCGGGGCATTTGCTATTACTACTTTTTAAATAAAATCATTGATAGTTGAAAGCATATCCTGCATATCAAAAGGCTTGGCAACAAAACCATCTGCACCAGCCTCCAGGCAGATTTTTTTTGCATCCGGGTGTGCAGAAATCATGATAACGGGAACATGTGCAATAGTGTTATCATTTTTAAAACGGGCACAAACATCGGTGCCGTTGGTACCGGATAAAAGCATATCCATAATTACCATGTTAATACCGTTGTTGCGGATAATATCGGCTGCCTGCTCGGTTCCTTCCAGTAAGGTAACTGAATGACCTTTGTATTCCAGCAGCATTTTTATCATTCTCCCGATATCCGGGTCATCATCAATAACTAAAACTCTTCCCATTGTTAAATAATGTTTTCAGGTGCTACGGGCAAAGTGATGGTAAAGGTAGAACCTTTACCATTTTCACTTTCAAGGATTATAAGGCCACCGTGCCGTTCAATAATCTCGTTTGCAATAAATAATCCGATGCCAAAACCCGGATAGGTCAGCTCACTTTTACCGTTTACCCGGTAAAAACGTTCAAATATTTTTTTGTGCTCGGAACTATCAATACCAATTCCATAATCTTTGATACAAATGGCCACCTGGTTTTTGTTGGCTTTTTTGATCCGCACTTCAATATGACTTTCGCTGGGTGAATACTTGATAGCATTAGCCACCAGGTTTATCAGAACCTGTTCTATTCTGCCTTTATCTCCATATACTATACAGTTAAAATCTTTGTAGATGTCAATGGAATGTGTTGGACTGGTAAAGTGGATGTCTTTAATGGTTTCCTCCACCAGTGTTTCGATACTGAACACTTCTTTTTGTAATTCAAGCCTGTTGGCTTCAATTCTTGATAGATCCAGCATTTCAGCAATTAGCCGGGTTAGTTTTACAACCTGCCTGTCAATGCGGGTTAAAGAATCCTTTACCGGTAAAATATTTTGCAGGGTTTGGTTGTCTTCTGTCATCATCAATAACAATTGCACATACCCCTTAATGGAGGTAACAGGCGTTTTAAGCTCATGGCTTACCATTTTTATGAAATCACCTTTCCGCTGCTCCTCTTCTTTTATGTGCTGCATTTCGGTATTGGTGCCGATCCACATTACTATTTTTTCACTTTCATCCAGCTGGGCCAATCCGCGGCTAAGGTGCCATTTGTAGATGCCTTCCGTATTCAGGAACCGGTGTTCCATTTCAAAGTTTTTCCCGGTACGGATGGATTGCTGCCACTTTATTTTGGTTTCTTCCCAATCATCAGGATGAACAACTTTTTCCCAGCCCCAATCTTTTAGCTCATCATAAGTTAGGCCGGTGTAATCGAACCAGCATTTATTGACGTAGTTATAATTGCCCTGTGCATCGGCGGTCCAGACTTTCTGGGGCATCAGATCAGACATTTGTCTGAAATACGCCTCACTTCGTTTTAATTGCTGGTTATAAATGGCGGTCGGGGTCACTTCATTGGATAAGATCGCTACTCCTTCTATCCGGTTATTTAAATCTCTTTGCGCCTGGTAAATAAAGGTGTAATACTTTAATTTAGATATACCATTATAATCAATATAAACCGGCAATTCATTCCCATAATAAGGGGTGCCGGATTCGTACACTTCTTTAAGACGTTTACCTAAATCCTGGTCAATAATTTCCGGTAAAACTTCCAGCAATGATTTCCCGATCACATTTTTCCCTTTACCCCATTGTTCTAACATGGCGTCGTTAGCAATTTCAATGATCATGTCTTTTCCTTTCAGAATGGCTATTAAAGTAGGAGAAGAAAAAATCAGGTTGTGATAACGGTGTTCACTAAGTTCCACTTTTTTTCGGGCTATCACTTCTTCCGTAATATCAAAAAGCATATTAATGCCTCCGATGACTTCACCAGATAAGCCAAACTCCGGTTGCGGATGTGTCAGTACATAGGAACGGCTGCCATCAGGTCGTTCCAGAATAATTTCTTCGCTTATGATACTCCGGCCTTCTCTAAGTGCTATCGCCATCGGGCTTTTGGCTATAGGAAGCGGTGAGCCATCGGCGTTAAATATTTTAAAGGCACTGTGCCAGAGATCCTTGCCGATCTCCGGATTACGACCCCATAGTTTTACTGCGGCATCATTGTAGAAAGTTACAAACCCCCTTGCGTCGGTAGAAAAGACCGCTGCCGGTAATCCTTTTACAAGCTGTCTGAATCTTTCGTGGGTTTGGTTTATTATTTCTTCTGCTTTTTTCCGTTCGGTAATATCTTCAATAGCCAGCAAAATCAGGTTTTCTTCTTTTTTTTCGGCTAAGATCTCACGGGCATTCAACAACATGACCCGTTTATTCTTATTGTGGAGGGTAATAGTTACTTCAAAGTCTACGATCTTTGTTTTTTGAGGTAATACTTCTTCTAACAGCGTCAGCAACTCGGGAATATTCCATTGCTTGTTATTCAATTCAATGATCAGGCGGCCTTCTATTTCCGATTCAATTACCTGGAAGGTTTTATAAAAACTGTTATTGGCACTTTTCACCCGGAGGTTTTTATCAAGTACCACTAACGGTTCACGGATGGTGAGAATGATGGCTTCTGCATAATCCCTGGCGGCTGAAACTTGTTCATTCAGGTTGATCATTTCCTGGTTTACCACCATCAGTTCTTCATTGGTGCTTTGTAACTCCTCCTTACTGGTCTCCATCTCTTCATTCAGGCTCTGCATCTCTTCACTGCTGCTCAGCAGTTCCTCATTAGCACTTTGTAATTCTTCATTGGCAGCTTCCTGTTCTTCTGTAATACTGCGCATATCTTCCCGGACCTGCGCCAGTTCTTTTTCTAATTGCTGGGTGCGAATTTCTCTGTCGTCTTTCTTTGACTTGGATGAATTTTTTGTTTTGGATTGCCTGGCCCCGGTTCGCTGCTCACCGGCTGCATTATAATCGTGGAAAAGAATTAAATAATGTGGTTCAACAATATTAGGTAAGGGGATTGCTTCTATGCTGATCATACGCTGGCTGACCACCACACCTTGCGGATTGGTTACCGGCAAAGGAATATTTTCTTTCAATGCCGGCATGTTATCTTTCTTGGCCTTGTGTAAAATGTTACGCAGCTCAAAAGCCAGCCCCTCTTTTGCCATCTTCAATAAATTAAAACTGGCTTTGCCCGGTGATGGTTCTAAGAAATTGCCGGTGCTGCCACGAAAATGCACAATATCCATCGCCTCATTTACTACTACACCGGCGGGGGTGTATTTGCTCAGCATTATTTCGTCAGCCGTTTTTTGAAAATCAGTACGGATGTTTTCGCCTTTGGAGCTGGTATTAATATCCGCAAAGCCCTGTTCGCTGCGCTGGGTAGCGGTATGTATATATTTAGCGGGCACATCTTTACGGGTAAATAACTTGTCAATTTTATTAACTGAAGCAAAAAGGTCAGGCACTCCGCTGGTTGTTTCTGATTTTCCAAGCAATAAAAATCCATTCAGGTTTAAGGCATAATGAAAAGTAGTGAGGGCCTTTTTTTGTAGGTAAGGCTCCATATAAATGAGCACATTGCGGCAGCTTATAAAATCCATTTTGCCAAATGGCGGATCTTTTAAGAAATTATGTACAGCAAATACACACATATCTCTTACCTGTTTATTTACCTGGTAGCTGCCATTGGTTTTGGTAAAAAATTCCTGCAAACGCTGCGGTGTTAACCCTGTTACATCGCTTTTTTTATAGATACCGGCCCTTGCTTTGGCTATGCCCGGTTCGCTGATGTCGGTGGCAAAAATCTGCACTCTGTCCCCGGCAAGCGATGTGGAATTATAGCCTAAAAATTCTCTTAAGCAAATGGCAATCGAGTACACTTCTTCTCCGGTGCTGCAACCTGCTATCCATAAACGGATTGGCTCGCCGGCTGTTTTATTTTTTACCAGCAGGGGAAAAACGGATTCACATAAATGTTCAAAGACCTTTGGGTCGCGGAAAAAACTGGTGACGGGAATTAGCAGATCCTGGTATAAAATATCCTGCTCGGTTTTATTTTCTCTCAGGTATTTAAGATAGTCCGCAGGTTCTTCGTTTTTATTCAACGCCATCCTGCGGAGTATCCGTCTGCGGATGGTGGTTTGTTTGTAGTAGGTAAAATCAGTTCCCTTCCGGATGCGCAGCAACGAGAGAATTTGTTTGTACACATCTTCATCCTGCGGGGGAATAGTATGTTCATCCCGGCCATTACCATTAATGATCTTGGTTACTTCCAGTAATTTTTGAGGCATTTTTTCAGGAGGAAGAACAAAATCAACCACTCCTGCCTGCACGGCGCTATTTGGCATGCCCTCATACTGTGCCGAAACTTCATCTTGTGCAAAAGTGATACCTCCGTGGTCTTTGATAGCTTTTAATCCCAGCGTACCATCTGATGCTGTGCCGGATAATACAACTCCGATTGCATGGCTTTGATGCACTTCTGCCAGTGAGGTAAAGAAAAGGTCAATAGGCAGGTGACGTTCCGATTTATTTTTTTCCGGCCGTGGACTTAGTTCCAGTACTCCATCATTAGAGATGAGCATTTTATTACTGGGTATAATGTAAATATGATCAGGCACTACTTTAATATCATCAGCTACTTCCAATACAGGGATATTGGTAACTTTTTGCAACAACTCCGGCAGCATGCTTTCGTGGCTGGGATCCAGATGCTGCACCAGTACATAGGCCATTCCGGAATTTTCGGGAATGGCTTTCAGTAATTTTTTAAATGCATCCAATCCTCCTGCCGAAGCACCAATACCTACAACGGGAAACAGATTGCTTGATTTAGTGAGTGGAGTATCTGTTGAAGATCTACCTTTCTTACTATTGCTTTTTTTGGTTGCCATAATGGTCTATACCTATAAGGTACACAAATTTACTTTTGTTTTGCCCCCGGAATTGAAATATTATAGACCTGCTGTATTACACCACTAAATTTTTTTCACCTCAAAAATCTAACCGATTTTAAAATGAAGCTTTTTTGATAAAAAGTGGGAAAAAAAATACACAATCTCCCTTTCAGCAATGGTTTAAAGAGGGTAGTCGTTATGTATTGCGGCGGTAAGATAATTGACCGGGGCTTTACTTTATAATAGTATTGATGCCACTTATTTCTTTAACTATTTTGGCAGAAGCCAGTACGTTATAAAAATAAAACCCCTCGCTTTTAACGAGGGGCTTCATTATTTAAAAAGCTTTTTTCTTCCAGGTATTATTATCCCGGTTCCATTCCGGTAGTTTTTTCTCCGGATCCAATATCACTTCTTTTATTTCGCTGGTGGTAGGTACACCGAATGTCCACTCAGCACCACGTTGCCATACTTCTACCGGCAGGTCTATTTTATGTTCTTTTCCGTTTGTTTCTTTTACTAAAACAGTTACCGGCATTACCATTTTTTCTAAGTTCTCGATGGTGATCTCCGCACCATTACCTGGTTTTGCATCTACATAATCCACCGATTTTACAGTCTGGTCGAGTTTCCAGGTGTTAAGCACCCAGGCTCTCCAGAACCAGCTCAGGTCTTCGCCGGAAACATTTTCCATGGTATGAAAGAAATCCCATGGTGTAGGATGTTTGAATGCCCAGCGGCTAACATATTCCCGGAAGGCCGCATCAAAACGGTCTTTGCCTAATACTACATTGCGAAGGGCGTCTAACATTTGTGCAGGTTTCATATACGCAGCGATGCCAAGGTTGTCCTGCTGAATTACTTCAGGGATATTATACAGGCCATCCATCTTTTCTCCAAACGTATATTTTACCATGAACGATGAATTGGGGTCTCCAAAGAAACTGGCTTCTTTAAATTCACCTTTATTAAACGCTTCTGTAGAAAGGCCGTTGATAAAAGTATTGAAGCCTTCATCCATCCATGCATATTTTCTTTCGTTGCTGCCAACTATCATCGGGAACCAGGTGTGACCAAATTCATGATCTGTTACACCCCATAAACCTGATCCGGATGATCCTGAACTGCAGAATACGATACCGGGATATTCCATTCCACCTACAATGCCTGCCACATTAGTAGCAGCAGGATAAGGAAACTCAAACCACTTAGTGGAATAATGCTCAATAGAACCTTTTACCATTTCAGTAGAACGCTGCCATCCATTTCTTACAATGCTCTCTACAGGATATACACTGATGGCTATTGATTTTTTACCACTGGGCAAATTGATCTTTGCCGCGTCTTGTACAAAGGCTTTGCTTGCCGCCCATGCCACATCTCTTGTATTGGTAATTTTAAATTTCCAGGTACAATTTGGCTGCTTTGGTCTTGAATTGGGGTCATTCACTTCTTTATCGCTGCGGATCATTACTGTTTTATCACTGTTTTTTGCAGCAGTCCATCGGGCCATTTGTTCGGTGGTATAACATTCCTGTGGATTGGTTAATTCGCCGGAGCCAACAATGATCAAATTGGAAGGAGCTGTGATCGTAAAATCAATATCGCCATATTCCAAATAAAACTCTCCTGCTCCAAGGTAGGGCAACGTATTCCATCCCTGCAGGTCATCATACACGGCCATGCGGGGAAACCACTGCGCTACTTCGTACACAATTCCATTTTTTGTTTTTAATCTTCCCATTCTGTCGGTTCCGTATTCCGGAACAACAAATTCAAATTTCACCGACACTTTTACTTTTCCGCCGGCTGCTTTTACTGCATCGGGCAGCCACACCTGCATTCTCGTATCGGTGATAGTATATTTGGGAGTAAAGGTTTTTCCATTATAGTCAACCGAAATTGATTTGATACTATATCCTTCCGTGAATTTTGAATTAGCCCATCTTCCGCCAGACTCTGTCGTAGTAGCAGAGGCACGGGAATCTTTTTTGTAAATATTCTGATCAAGCTGAAGCCAGAGAAATTTTAAATTATCCGGGCTATTGTTGGTATAGGAAATTTCCACATCACCACTTACGCTATGTTTTACGGTGTCCAATGTACTGTTGATCTTGTAGTCGGCCCGGTTTTGCCAGTACTTTGGTCCGGGTTCGCCACTGGCACTGCGAAACTCATTGCCAGGGTAAGGATAAAATTGCGGATTAAAGGCTTCTTTATTATCATAATTGGATTGTGCAAACAACCCGATGAACATAAATAGACCTGCAATGCTGAGAAAGGATTTCTTCATATAGAATGTGTATTTGAGGGTTGTAAGATAATGTAAAACCCTGCAATGAGACTACCGTTGAAAGGGTATTTGCAATACTTTATAGAAAATTGATTGCTCGCAAAGACGCAAAGTCGCAAGGAATACAATGCTGATTCTCAAAATTTGTGCTTTTGTGTCTTTGTGGGAGATGTATTATAAGAAAAACGATTCAGCAACGGGAACACTCTCTGGCCTGCCAACATCTACCAGTTGATCGCCGGTATGGTCGTAGCCCATAATGAGATGGTCGGCGGCCAATTTGAGATACACATCAATTAATGAAAACTTACCCGTAAAATTTTTTTCTTCCATTATTTTGAATATGTCGTATTCAAAAATCACCACACAGCTGTAAGCTTTTTCTATAAGGTTCTCTTTTTGAATGGCTATCTTCTCTTCCCCTGTCTTTGTATTTCTCCAGCCGCAAAGCCGGTTGTTATCATCAAATAAAAGGTACCGGGAAGTTTTTCGGTCGGTAACAGCAAACGAGATCAATGGATGATGTAGTTCATGAAAAGCTAACAGTTTGCTGATGTCAAGGTTAGTAAGAATATCAACATTGCAGGTAATAAATCTTTCACCGGGATTGAACAGCTCTTTTGCTTTTAATAAACCACCACCGGTATCCAATAACTCCTCTCTTTCATCACTAACTAATATATTGCTGCCCCATCCGTCATTTTCTACAATGGCCTGATCAATTTGATCTGCTAAATGATGGACATTAACGATTATGTCTTTAATGCCGTACTGTTGCAGGTATTCAATATTTCGTTGCAGCAGTGATTTGCCATTCACTATAGCGAGGGCCTTGGGATGCTTATCCGTCCAGGGCTTAAATCTTGTGCCGAGTCCGGCTGAAAAAATCATTGCACCCCCAACCCCTAAAGGGGAGTTATGGTCGTTTGTCTTCATTAGTTAATATTTGGAGGATAGACTCTATTTCTTTAAATACTAATTCTGGTTTTTCCTCAAGAATACTGTTTTCAAAACGTATTACTTTTATTCCGTCATCTTCTAAATGCTTTTGCCGTATCAGGTCATTCTCTTTTACATCTTTAATAGTATGAATACTTCCATCCACTTCAATACATAGTTTTAACGAATGACAATAAAAATCTAAGATATAAATGGCATAAGGATGTTGACGCCTAAATTTATATCCTAATGGTTTTACTTTTAAATATCCCCATAATATTATTTCAGCATGAGTGGAATTATTTCTTAACTCCCTTGCTCTTTGGTACATGGGCTTTATAGCTCCATTGTGCATTTTGTTTGCCATAAGGAAACTTGTGCTTTGGTTCATTGCTCCCCTTTAGGGGTTGGGGGTATTCTGCCAATTCTTTTCATCCTGCACCCAATGATTCAACTCAATCTTCACTTTGAATTTATTTTTCAGATGCCTTGCCATTGCATCAGCAGCATATACACTCCGGTGCTGGCCGCCAGTACAACCAAAACTTATCATCAGGCTTTCAAAATCCCTTTTAATATATTCTTCCACGGTAATATCAACAATATCAAATACGCTATTTAAAAATTCAGACATTTTGGTTTGCTGTTCTAAAAAATCTTTGACTTCCTTATCCCTGCCCGTTTGTGTTTTCATACTATCTACCCGGCCGGGATTTAAAATTCCCCGGCAATCGAAAATAAATCCGCCCCCATTTCCACTATCATCCACGGGAATTTGTTTCCGGTAGGAGAAACTGCTCACCTTGATCACCAGCGGTGTTAGCTCAGTTGCCTGCGTAGGGGTGAACTGTTCAATCACTTCATCAGACAAACACATATCCAGTACTTTTTTAAATTCGGGTACAGAAATACCTACACTCTGGTTATTAAAAAATTCCCGCAAGTTTCGTAATGCCAATGGAATACTGGTCAGGAACTGTGCCTTTCGCTCAAACAATCCACGAAAGCCGTATGCACCCAGCACCTGTAATAATCTTATTAATACATAGCCATTATACTGGCTGCGAAAAATAGCTTTGTCGATATTTTGTCCGGTAATAGCAGAGAAGCTATCCATATAGCCTTCCAGTAAATCATTTTTCCAATCATCCGGAAGATTAGCTCTTGCCTGCCAGAGCATGGAAGCCACATCATATTGCGGGGCGCCTTTCATGCCGCCCTGGTAGTCTATAAAGTGTACATTGTTATCAGCGGTTACCATAATATTCCGGCTTTGAAAATCCCGGAACATGAAATATTTATATTCAGTATGAGTGAGGTAATTGCTTAATGCTTCAAAATCATCAATGAGTTTTTGTTTGTCGTAAGGCTTGCGCAACGCATCCAAAAAGTAATACTTAAAATAAAGCAGATCGGCCATAATAGCCTGCTTGCCAAATTCTGCATTGGTCAGGCATTTTGAATAATCCAAACCATTATCACCGTTCACCTGTAACTCGGCCAAAGCGTCCAGGCTTTTTTTGAAAAGTCCATAAACTTCGTCGGTAAAACCTTTTGATTCGAGATGATTAAGCAGCGAGACATCGCCAAAATCTTCCTGCAGGTAAAACAGGTTGTCATCACTAATGGCTAATATTTCCGGAACGGCTAATTTTTTTTTGTTGAATTGGTTGGAAAAATAAATGAATGTGTCATTCTCTTTACTATTTGCACCATAGGTGCCGATAACGGAATCATTTTTTCCATGAAGCCTGAAGTAACGACGTTCGCTGCCGCTTTGTGGAAGCAGATCTATGGAAACGGGGGCGACTCCTTTCCACTGTTTATATAGTGAACTAATAGATTTTACCAGGTGCTGCATTTGACAAATGTAGGTAACCGCCTGCAATCCCACTACTTAACCCGGCTAACGGGCATTAGTTTTTTAAGTTAAATTTGCCCATTCTTACTATTTATGAGTTATACCCCTACTAATAAGGTTCGTATTGTTACGGCCGCCAGCCTTTTTGACGGTCATGATGCTGCTATTAATATTATGCGCCGCATTATGCAAAGTTTAGGTGCTGAGATTATTCATCTTGGTCATAACCGTTCGGTAAAAGAAATAGTTGAAACCGCTATTGAGGAAGATGTGCAGGGTATTGCTATTACCAGTTACCAGGGTGGCCATGTGGAGTTTTTCAAATACATGAAAGACCTGCTGGAAGAAAATGGCTGCGGTCATATTAAGATATTCGGTGGTGGTGGCGGCACTATTTTACCAACTGAAATTGAAGAACTGCATCAATATGGCATCACCCGTATCTATAGTCCCGATGATGGCCGTCACATGGGTTTGGAGGGTATGATTGAAGATGTGATCAAGCAATGCGACTTTTCTTTGAATGGGAACGGTGATTATAAAAAACCGATGCAGCTCGGCGAAGTCAAGGACGTAAGAAAAATTGCCCGGCAGATAACCAATGTTGAAAACAGAACGAACAACGTTAGAGAGCAAGAGAAAAAAAATATGCTGTCGGATTCCAGGAACCCTCCTTCGGAGGGCAGGGAGGTTCCGGTGCTTGGAATTACAGGAACAGGAGGAGCCGGCAAATCATCTGTAACGGATGAAATAGTTCGCCGTTTCCTGACAAATTTTGCCAATAAAACAATTGCTGTTATTTCTGTTGATCCCTCAAAGAAAAAAACGGGCGGCGCATTGCTGGGCGACAGAATAAGAATGAATGCTATTTCTCATCCAAGAGCTTATATGAGAAGTTTGGCAACAAGGGATGATAACACCGCTTTAAGCAGTGCTATGCAAGAGGCCATTGATATTTGTAAATCTGCCAGCTTTGATTTTATTATTCTTGAATCTGCCGGAGTTGGACAAAGCGATGCTTCTATTTTAGATTATTGTGATGTTAGTATGTATGTGATGACGCCGGAATATGGTGCTGCATCGCAACTGGAGAAGATAAACATGCTGGACTATGCAGATCTGGTTTGCATTAATAAATTTGATAAAGCAGGTGCTTTAGATGCATTGGCAGATGTAAAAAAGCAATATAAAAGAAATCATAAACTGTTTGCAGCAAAGGATGAAGATCTGCCAATCATTGGAACGATGGCCAGTAAATTCAATGATGATGGAGTCAATCATTTATTTGAATTGTTGCTGAAAAAAATAGAAGCTAAAACACAGGTTGTATTTGGTGAATACCAGTTTTCAGAAACAGCGAAAGTATCGCAGGCAATTATTCCAGCCAGCCGGGTACGTTATTTGGCCGAAATAGCAGAGAATAATAGGAGCTATGATAAACTGGTACAAGAACAAGCGGCGATTGCTACTAAATTATATCAACTTCATGGTGTTGCAGAGACTCTTAAACAATCAGAATCTAAGAACCCCCTTTCGGAGGGGCTTGGTGAGGCCATTCAAAAACAAATTGATTTTTATACAGAGCAGCTAACACCGGTCGCTAAAAAACTTATTACCAACTGGCCCAATAAAGTGGCTGAGTACAAGAAGGAATTTTACGAATACACTGTCAGGGATAAAGTGATTAAACAGCCCATGGTAACAAAGAGCCTGAGTGGTACAAAAATTCCTAAAGTGGTATTGCCCAAATACAAAGACTGGGGTGATATATTGCAATGGCAGGCACAGGAAAATGTCCCCGGTCATTTCCCGTTTACAGCTGGTGTATTCCCATTGAAAAGAGAAGGAGAAGACCCGACAAGAATGTTTGCCGGGGAAGGCGGGCCAGAGAGAACGAACAGAAGATTTCACTATGTAAGTGTGGAGCAACCTGCAAAACGTTTATCAACAGCCTTCGATTCTGTGACATTGTATGGAGAAGACCCCGATGATCGTCCGGATATATATGGTAAAGTAGGAAACAGTGGTGTAAGTATTGCAACAGTGGATGATGCAAAAAAATTATACAGCGGATTTGATTTATGTGATCCAAAGACCTCTGTCTCTATGACGATCAACGGTCCGGCACCTATGCTGCTGGCATTTTTTATGAATGCAGCCATTGATCAGCAATGCGAAAAATATATCCTGGCCAATAATTTAAAAGAGGAAGTAAACCGGGTGATTGAATCTAAATTTAAAATTGACCAGCTTTCAAAATATATTGGAACAGATGGCAAGCCGGTATCTCCGGTAAAAGGGGAGTTGCAGGGGGCATTACCAGTTGGCAATAATGGCCTCGGTTTACGGTTGCTTGGATTATCCGGGGCTGATGTATTGCCAAAAGAAGTATATGAGAAAATTAAAGCAGAAGCATTGTCGCAGGTTCGTGGCACCGTGCAGGCCGATATTTTAAAAGAAGACCAGGCACAGAATACCTGTATATTTTCTACAGAATTTGCTTTAAAGCTGATGGGCGATGTGCAGGAATATTTCATACAGAATAATATTCGTAATTTTTATTCAGTTTCAATAAGTGGTTATCATATTGCAGAAGCAGGAGCTAATCCGATCACACAACTGGCATTTACATTGTCCAATGGTTTTACGTACCTGGAATATTATTTAAGCCGTGGAATGAATATTGATGAGTTTGCTCCTAATCTTTCCTTCTTTTTTAGCAATGGTATGGATCCGGAATACAGTGTAATTGGCCGTGTGGCCAGGCGTATCTGGGCAAAGGCAATGAAATATAAATACAAAGCCAATAAACGCAGCCAGATGCTGAAGTATCATATTCAGACATCCGGAAGAAGCTTACATGCCCAGGAAATTGATTTCAATGATATCCGGACTACGCTACAGGCATTGTACGCTATTTATGATAATTGTAATTCACTCCACACCAACGCATATGATGAAGCAATAACAACACCCACCGAAGAAAGTGTTCGCCGGGCCATGGCCATACAACTGATCATTAACCGGGAACTGGGCACCGCAAAAAATGAAAACCCCAACCAGGGATCTTTTCTTATTGAAGAATTGACTGATTTGGTAGAAGAAGCCGTACTAACTGAATTTGACCGCATCACAGAAAGAGGCGGTGTGCTGGGTGCTATGGAAAGAATGTATCAACGGAATAAAATCCAGGAAGAGAGTTTATTTTACGAACATCAGAAACATTCTGGTGAATTACCGCTTATTGGGGTAAACACCTTTCTGAATAAAAAAGGTAGCCCAACGATCTTGCCTACTGAAGTAATTCGGAGCACTACCGAAGAAAAAGAACAACAGATACAAAACCTGAGGGCTTTTTGGAAACGCAATGAAGACAAATCGACTGATATGCTTAACCGGTTAAAAGCGGTTGCTATCAATAATGGAAATCTTTTTGCAGAACTGATGGAGACAGTTAAGTACTGCTCACTTGGCCAGATTACCCATGCCCTATATGAAGTGGGTGGACAGTATCGAAGAAATATGTAACAAAGCAGCCCGGTTAAGGGCTGCTTTAATTCTTTAAGTAGTAGTAATTATTGATTCGCTACATTATTCGGCATCTGCTACTTTTTTACCTGTTCTGTCAATTACAATCCATTTTCCATCTTTCAACACTTTGGCAACTCCTTCGTCAAAAAAGCCGGCGAAACCATATTTGAAAGCGATTATCTCTTTCCCGCTAACATCGATATAACCCCACTGATTATTCTTGCTAACAGCAGCCAATCCTTCGGAAAATTTCGTTGCATTATCATACATAAGGTTAATTATCGCTTTCCCGGTTTTATCAATAAATCCATAGCTGTTACCATTACTTACAATTGCCAGGTTATTATGAAAAGACATAGCGTCAGTATACTTAAGCGGAACAACCAGTTTGCCCGTGCTGTCTAAAAATCCCCATTTTCCGTCTTGTTTTACAGCCGCCATTCCTTCCGAAAAGGTCATCGCTTCATCATAAATAAGCGGCACTATTAATTTACCATCTTTATCTGCAAATCCATGTTTATCACCCTTGCCCACCAGGGACAAACCGCAAACGCAGTCGTCCACATGATCGTACTGCTTGGTCCATGTCTGCCCATTACCTGCCATTGAAATCAAAATTGCACCTAGTAAAAAATTGTATTTCATAACAGTAGCTTTAAGGTTATTAAATCTGATTCTACCTTATGTAAGCTACATCTCCTTTCAGCCGTGAATTATGATGTACGGCAGCAATGAGGATGATTTTTATTATAGGGAAGACCTTAATGATGAAAATCCAGTACGGCTATGTGCCGGTAAACCCGGTGAAACTGAATGGATACACCAATCTTTTTATAGGAGCCCAGGCAAATATACCGGTGACCAAGTGAGGGTACATTTTCGTCAATCAAAAGCGACATGATAATGTCTAAGGGGTTGTTATGACCATAATTGCAGCATTCGCCATTGTAGTACCACTTTTTCCTGCATTCCTCGTTGCTTCGGGTGTGACCCACATAACCTTCTGCTCCTGAGTTTAACGCATGACATTGGGCGCCTGCAAAGCAAAGTGAGTCAGGATAAAGCAGGTTAACTGTTTTTAGTCTGCTCATTGTATCTAACAGCGATTTAAAATAGGATGAGTTTTTCATGTAACCGTTAAAATTAGTATCAGGATATTTTTTTACAACGGTACTTGCAAAAAGAGCCGGGTTCATTCTCGCCAGGTTCAGGATGTAGATCACTTCTTTTTCGCTGGCGGTCATATATTTTACATTAGCGGCAGTATTGCATTTCAGATATTTCGA
Organism: Chitinophaga pinensis; assembly: GCA_943371565.1. Lineage (GTDB taxonomy): Bacteria > Bacteroidota > Bacteroidia > Chitinophagales > Chitinophagaceae > JJ008. The sequence goes on from CALRVH010000008.1 coordinate 17,288, forward strand.
ATCATTCCATGCGGCAGAGTAAGCGGAAAGTGGGGAGGATGGAATGACGGATAGAGAGATTTGTTTAGTGCTTATAAAGGAAGCAAATATCAATGCAGCGGCAAGCAAGCATGGTGGTAAAAGGAATTTCATTTCTCAAGAGGTATTCTTTTATACGGCAATAGTGTATTATTATTGTGCCTGAATTTCTAATGAAATGTGAAACAACTGAACCATGTCCCGTATTAAACTTGACTTACACCATATTTACAATAATAGCCGGGCCATAGACGATGCCCTGCAACAAGCTTTTGATGATGCCATTGAAAAAAAGATACGAGAAGTGGAGATAATACCCGGTAAAGGCAGTGGCCAGCTTCGCAAAAAAGTAGAACGATTTTTGCAACAACCGCATATTAAAAAACAATATCACCGGATAGAGAACGACAGTAAAAATTTTGGCAGATTATTTGTGTATTTTAAGTTCTGATTGTACAAATAATTGAGTGATAAACGAAAAAATGAAAGCGACATCGAAATGTTGTTCGCCAAATAAAATCACCACTGAGTTATGTAAAAGTGGGCAATTCAGGGCTAAGCTGTAATTTTATCTCCTCAAGGCAACTTTGCTGGGTGAAGAATCGTCTTCAGGCACCTCAGCAGCTATTATTTAATCTTCAACAATTATAAGTATGAAAAAGTTGTTCTTAATTCTTGCAGCTGGAATCCTCACATTATCTGCTTCGGCACAGGGTAACAGCGGTAACAAAGGAAAATCAAAAAACAGTCCTTCAACAAGTAACAGTGATGCACCCGGAAATAAAGCTGATAAGGATAAAACGGATAAATCAAAAGTGAAGGAAAAGGAAAAAGCGGATAAGGCTAAAAATGATGATCATGACCGTAAAGTATGGGATGGGGTGGAAGGAGGAAGTGATTGTGGAAAGACTTCTAAAAATCAGCCGGCTAAAGTTCGTTCTTCATTCCAAAGGGATTATCCGAATGCAATAAATGTAAGATGGACTAAATGCCGGGGCGATTGGACAGCGAGGTTTGGAAATGGAATATTCCTCTCTACAGCCGTTTATCATGCTAATGGTGACCGAAGAGATACAAGAACCCCTGTTACAAGGGATAACATTCCGAGAAGAATTTTGGATGAGATATTGAAGAAAAGACCAGGCACTCAACTTGAAGATGCCATAAAAATTCAAGTGCCTAATGCCGTTAAAGATATCTTCCGGATTAAAGATATTCTTGAAGGAAAAGTGACTTATCAATATTTGGATAGTGATGGGAACACGGTGAGTTATAATTATTAACAGCGTATAGAATATTGTTATAGCAAAGGCGTGACCACCTGTCATGCCTTTGCTGTTATTGAACCCGGGTAAACTTATCAAAAGCAAACACTTAATTGACCTAACTTCGCCTTTTTATTAAAAAAAATATTTTGCGTTTTACCGAGTTTAATTTCCACCCCAATCTTTTAGAGGGAATCGAGGCGTCCAATTACGAAACAGCTACACCAGTACAGGAACAGGTGATCCCACCTATCATGGAGGGTCGGGATGTGATTGCATCAGCACAAACCGGTACTGGTAAAACAGCCGCTTTTCTATTGCCGGTGATGAACCGCCTGCTGGCAAATCATGTAGATGGTAAAGTAGGTGCCCTGATAATTGTTCCCACAAGAGAACTGGCTATACAAATTTCACAACATATAGAAGGACTTTCCTATTTCACTCACCTGAGTTCAATCGCTATATACGGTGGTAACGATGCACAGAATTATGTAGCAGAGAAAAAAGCATTACAAATGGGTGCTGATATTATTGTTTGTACCCCCGGCCGTATGATCTCTCACCTTAACATGGGATATGTGAATATGAAAGGTCTCCAGTTTTTAGTACTGGATGAGGCCGACCGGATGCTGGATATGGGATTCCAGGATGATATCAATAAAATAATTGGGGTGCTTTCTGCAGACAGGCAAACATTATTATTCTCCGCAACGATGCCGGATAAGATCCGGCAACTGGCAAGAAGAATTTTAAAAAACCCTGCAGAAGTTAATATAGCAATATCAAAGCCTCCGGAGAAGATCATCCAAAAGGCTTTTGTAGTGTATGAGCAGCAGAAATTACCATTAATTAAAATGCTGCTAAAGCAAACACCGTATAAAAATGCACTGGTATTTTGCAGCCGAAAGCAAACGGTAAAACAACTGACCCGGGAATTGAAACAGGGTGGATTAAATGTTGAAGAAATTCATAGTGACCTGGAACAGTCACAACGGGAGGATGTATTGAGTAAATTCACAAGTGGCCGGATACCTGTATTGGTTGCAACAGATATATTAAGCCGCGGTATTGATATTGACACGATTGATGTAGTTATTAATTTTGATGTACCTGGTGATGGTGAAGATTATGTTCACCGCATTGGCCGTACAGCCCGGGCAGAAGCAGACGGCGCTGCCTTTACGTTGATAGGGGAGAAGGAGCAAAATAAATTTGCTGCCATTGAAAAGCTATTGGAGAAAGAAGTGGAGAAAGCAGAAGTGCCCAAAGAATTAGGCTCCGCCCCCTCATATCATCCCCGCATCCGCTCGGGTAGTGGTGGACCGCAGAGAAAATTTCACAGGGGTGCGCCCAAGAGGCGATAGATTGTATTTACTCTTAACTTCACTTTTAATTTAATGTTATGAAAAGTTACTTTGTAGCAGTTGCTTTTTTTATTGCCGCAGCCGTATTATACAGTTGCTCAGCAGGAAAATATGCTGCTACAAATAAGGCGTATAAAAAACAGGTAAAGGAATATGCCAAACTCCTCCGGGAATATCCCGTAAAAGATTCTACCGGGTTAGCGTATGCTACAGATTGGGTAGGGACTACTAATTTTTCTATGCGCCGTCCCAACTTTGTCATCATTCATCATACGGCACAAAACAGTTGCGAGCAAACATTACAAACATTTACCTTACCCCGTACACAGGTAAGTTCTCATTATGTTATTGGTAAAGACGGAACGGTGTATCATATGCTGAATGATTTATTACGGGCACATCATGCCGGCGTGAGCAAGTGGGGGAATACTACCGATTTGAATTCTTCCAGTATTGGTATCGAACTGGACAATAATGGCTATGAAACTTTTTCCGAAGCACAGATGAATAGCTTATTGAGTTTGCTTGACAGGTTGAAAAAGGCATATAGTATTCCTGCTGCTAATTTTATCGGCCATGGTGATATTGCACCGACAAGAAAAAATGACCCCAACTGGAGGTTCCCCTGGAAGTTGTTATCAGAGAAAGGGTTTGGTTACTGGTATGATGATGCAGGTAATGTTACATTGCCGGCCGGATTTAATCACTTACAAGCCTTACGGATTGTAGGGTTTGATACAAAAGATACCAATGCTGCTATCGTGGGATTTAAAAGGCATTGGCTGCAGGATACCACCAGGGGGTTGAATACGGAGCAATTGAAAGTATTGTATCAGCTCAGTAAAAAATATCAGTGAAGTTCACCGGCAGTTTCATGATCATCATACTGATCCCGTAATTTCAATAATTCCACTTTCATTTGCTCCAATATCTTATGGTGTGCGGTTGATCTTACCAGGTTCTTTTGTTCCTGTGGATCTTTTTTTAAATCATACAGCTCCCATTCGTTTACCGTATAAAAATAAATCAGTTTATATCGTTCACCCCTCACGCCAAGATGCTGCAATACTGTGTGATCAGCTTTATATTCATAGAAATGGTAATACAGATGATGTCTCGGTATAATCTTTTGCCTGCCTGTAATGCCCGGTACTAGACTTATTCCCTGCATAAACGCAGGAGCTTTTATCCCCGCTGCGTCCAGCATGGTGGGTGCATAGTCGATAGTTTGTGTCATATTTGTATTGACAGTACCGGGTTTGACTTTTCCCGGCCAACGCATCAACAGGGGTGCCTGCATGGATACATCATACATCCATCGCTTATCAAACCAGCCATTTTCCCCGAGATACATTCCCTGGTCGCCGGTATATATTACCAATGTGTTGTTGGTTAATTTGTTTTTATCCAGGTAGTCCAAAATCCTACCTACGTTTTCATCTACCGAGGCAACGCAGGCAAGATAGTCCTGCATGTACCATTGATATTTGTATTTCAGCAACTCTTTACCTGTTGGCCGTAATTGTTGTAAGAGTTTTCCTCTTTCTTCATAAATTTTCCTGATGCTGCTTCTGTCCGGTTCAGGTATGCGGTTAAAGATGGCCTTGTAATAAACAATATCAGCAGAGTCTGGTTTCAGATGCGGAATATCCATCAAATATGTTGGGTCAACTTTCAGATCGCTGCAGAGTTTCATATCATGCAGAATGCTCATAGTTTGCAAACGCCACGCAGTGCCATGTCCTGTAGTGTCAGCATATAAGGTTGAAGGTTCAGGAAATGTTTTGTTATGATATTGTTTAATGTATTTTAACGGAGCTAAAAAATACCGGTGCGGAGCTTTATGATGAATATGCAGGGCAAAGGGTTTGGAGATGTCCCTGTCATCAAGCCATTTGATGGCTTCATCCGTAATAACATCTGTTGCATATCCATGATAAGTGCTGGTATCACCTTTCATAGAAATCATCCTGGGTTCAAAGTATAAACCCTGTCCCGGTAAAATTTTCCAGTAATCAAAACCTGTAGGATAAGAATGCAGATGCCATTTACCAACAATAGCAGTCTGATAACCATTTTGCTGAAATAGTTTCGGCAGGGTGATTTTTGAGGAATCAAATCTTGTTCGGTTATCCTTCATGCCATTTTTATGCGAATGCTGACCGGTAAGTAATGTTGCTCTTACCGGACCACAAATAGAGTTGTTTACAAAATTTCGGGAAAATAAAACACCTTCTTTTGCAAGACGATCGATATTGGGAGTTGCAATCAATTTTTTATTATATGCACTGATAGCATCTGCATCGTGGTCATCACTCATGATATAAATGATGTTCGGTCTTTGCTGACCAAGGCAGCTAATAGATGAGAGAAGAAGAAAAATAAGCAATCGCATAGCAGAGATTTAGTGGCAACAAGTTACAGAATTTTACACCTAACTTTATTGCTATAGCAAATGCATTTCTATGGAGTTTGGAAGAGTATTGGAGAATGAACTGGACAGTATTAATTTTTCGTTACCGGCAGAACCTGCATCTAATAAAAAAGTATTAAAAGGAAAGCCGGCAAAGGATCCCAAAGTATATGTGGGCTGCGCTAAATGGGGCAGAACAGAATGGGTTGGTAAAATATATCCGCCAAAAACAAAAGAGAAAGATTTTTTGCAACATTATGTAGAACATTACAACTGTATAGAGCTTAATGCCACGCATTATAAAGTGTACGGTGAGTTAGGAATTAAAAAATGGGCAGAAAAAGCGAAGGATAAGGATTTTCTGTTTTGTCCTAAGATGTACAAAGGCGTTACTCATTTCGGCAGTTTGAAAGGGAAAGATTTTATCTCCAATGAATTTCTTCGTGGAGTAACGGCTTTCGAAAAACATCTCGGCCCCATCTTCGTGCAGGTGAGTGATAGTTTTTCACCGAAAAGAAGAGAAGAACTATTTACTTATTTAAAATCGTTACCAACCGATCTGCAATTCTTTTTAGAGGTCCGTCATCCTGATTGGTTTACTAAAGAAAAAGATCGGGAAGATATGTTTGAATTTCTTCGGGCTAATAATATGGGTGCTGTGATAACTGATACCGCCGGCAGAAGAGATTGTGCCCACATGCACTTAACATTGCCAAAAACATTTATCCGTTATGTTGGTAATAGTCTGCACCATACAGATAATACAAGAATAGATGCCTGGGTAGAAAGAATGAAGTATTGGTTAGATAAAGGCATGGAAGAATTATATTTTTTCATGCATATGCATGATGAAGCTACTTCACCGGAACTAACGGTTTATTTGGTTGATAAAATGAATGCAGCCTGTGGATTGAATTTGATAAAGCCGAAATTTATTGATCCTGCTACATTGCCAAAAGCAAAACCTAAACCTAAACCTAAAGGATTATTTGATTAATGAATCTCGTATAACTCGTCCCATCTTGAAGTGTAGCGATTACTTATAAAATTTTGCTGCATCTTCCAGTTACGGTCGGTGCCTGAGGCTGCAAATTTTAATACATCATCCCGCTGACTGAAATTTACATTGTCAATCATCTCCATGAGTTTGCGTCCGCAGTTTTTAGTCTCCGATAAAAATAAATTTCCCTGTATAGAATTATCGGGAACAATACCGCTGAGCATTACCCCGGCTTTTTTATACAAAGTACCTTCTTTAAATAATGTATCAACCAATGTTACGGCTGGTTTTATTAATTCATTCGTAAAGGATGTGGCGGAAGGTAATGTCATATAGTTGCTGTGTGTAACGCCACGGTTAAAAGTGACGTTGTGATTTTCTTCTTTCGATACAATAAATACACTTACAATCCGGGCAGCACTATGTTGTCTTCGTAATTTCTCTGCTGCTCTTGAGGTGTAAGTGGCTACGGCTTCTTTTATCGAATCAATATCTCCAACCGGGCTGCCAAACATTCTGGTAGTAGCAATCATTTTTTTATTGACCAGTTCATCTTCCATATCTTTTGATGTGATGCCTTTTAACTCCCGGAGTAAACGGCTGCCCACCACTCCTCCCAGATGAACTTTCCCAAACTCCTCACTCATCCGGCTTAATTGTAAAGCGTCGTAGATACAAAAGTGTTGCTTCAGTTTTTCGGCATACTGGCGGCCCACCCCCCATACTTCATCTATTGGTGTTTGTTGAAGGGCCGAAATAATTTCTTCTTCATTATGTAGTACCATTACCCCCTTATATTTTTTCGGATTTTTTTTAGACAAGCGGTTAGCAACTTTTGCCAGTACTTTAGTGGGAGCCACACCGACAGATACTTTTATACCCGTCCATTGTTCTACCGTGTCTTTTATTTTTTCCGCAATGAACAGTAATTCATTTTCAGGAAAAATGTCCAGTTCTAAAAATGCTTCATCTACAGAATATACTTCTACCTTATCTTTTCCCAGCATCATTCGCAGTGTTTCCATCACCCGCCAGCTCAGGTCGCCATATAAATTGTAATTGGAAGAAAATACAGCTACATCATATTTTTCTATCAACGGCTTAGCGATAAAATAGGGCCCCGCCATTTCCACTCCCAGTTTCTTCGCCTCATTACTTCGTGAAATAATGCAGCCATCGTTGTTGCTTAATACAACAACGGGTTTATTATCCAGCTTCGGTTTAAATAGCCGTTCGCAGGAACAGTAGAAATTATTACAATCAACGATGGCTTTCATTTTTTAAACTGACGATGAATTAACCCCGACGGCGGCTTTCGCCCCGTCGGCGGTTAAAAGAAAATTAATTATTCGATAATGTACTTATTAAATTGTTTGTCTTCTAAGAATATAGAATGAGCATCCTCAAATGCAGCCGCCGTTCCAAAATGGGCTATCACTTTTTCTGACGCCACCAGTGTGTTATCATTTCTTGTAATGCTACTATATGATGAATGTTCCCATTGCCTGAAGTCGTTTACAAAATCATGATGCTGTGCATTCCGATGACAGTAATAAATCATGGAGGTAAGGTAGCTTTCATTATCTACCCATTTTCTTTCAAAAGGTGATTCAAACAAAGGTCCGGTCCGTTTATGGGCTTTGTTAATTGATTGAGCATACGAGTTGAAAAAATGACCCAATTGTTTTGATGCATTCATCTTAAACATACCTTCTCCATCTTTTCGGGGTACTTCTACATTTTCTTTTATATATACAAGCAGGTGAAAATGATTTTTTAATAAACAATAGGCAAGAGTTTCCAGCGCATCAGAGCAGTAAAATTTATACTGTTGCAAAAAGTAATAGTAGTTTCTTTCTTCCTTAAAAAGATCTTCGCCGTTTACTCCACGGTTGTAAATGTGAAAGTATTGACCTTCGGTGAGAGGTTGAATATCCATTATATTTTATTTAGTTGTTTTTATTAGCCGCCGCTATCAGCCGCCGTCAGGGTTTTCAACCGCTGACGGGGCTTCGTAACCCCGACGGCGGTAAAAAAATTTTATAAGAGTTACACCGGGTGAATTACATACGTAACCACTCCCCACACAGAAAAATTCGTAAACTCTGCCAGGTTAATATTTTTATACCGGCTATTTTCCGGAATTAAAAAGGCAGCGGAAAAGTTTTTATGAAACCGTCTCACCAATAATTCGCCATTAAGAATCGCAATGATAATTTTCCCATTTACCAGCTTTACTGATCGGTCCACAATCAGTATATCATTGTCAAAAATGCCGGCATCTTTCATCGCATCGCCTTTCATTTTAAAAAAGAAAGTAGCTGGTTTGTTGCGAATCAGTTGTTCGTTGAGGTCAATACCCCGTTCCATGTAGTCGTCCGCCGCCGCACCAAAGCCGGTGGCGTTGGCGGTCTTCACTTCCTGCTGCGTAAATTGCTTAGAGCCTTTATAGGCCGCCCCGTAAAATTCATCCCCTTCCATAGTTTAATTTTTTGCTGCATAAAGGTGGTAAAATTAATTTGGAATAACTAAATAAATTAGTAAATTTATGCTAAGAAAATGGGTAAGCATTTTTTTAACCTCAAAATCAGATGGGTATGGAAACGATAATCAATACAATTCCCGGCTACCGGGTCTACGAGTATTTATTGGTACTCAGTCCACATGAAGAATTATGGAACCGTATTATGAAAGTGAAAGAAAATTTTGCAGAGCAGTATAAATCTGATCATGCCAGATGGGGGAAACCACACATTACGTTGGCAAATTTTCTGCAATATGAAATGAAGGAAGAACGAATTGTCAATCACTTAAAAAGAATTGCTATGGGTTATCCTCCTTTCAAAGTAGAATTAAAAGATTTCGGCAGTTTTCCATCGCATACCATATATATAAATGTTACTAGCAAGTTGCCCATTCAAAATTTGATTAAAGAGATACGACCAGATGGTAACAGGCTTATGAAACTGAATGATGATAACAAACCGCATTTCATAATGGAACCGCATCTCACCATTGCGAGAAAACTAAAACCCTGGCAATATGAAAAGGGCTGGCTGGAATACAGTAACAGTCATTTCACCGGCCGATTCATTGCTGATAGCATGACCTTGTTAAAGCGACCTGTTGGTGAATCTGATAGCTATCGGATGAAATACCAGGCGGCTCAAAGATTCGAATTTCAAAATTTACCCGTAGCAACCAAACAGGGAGAATTGTTTTGATAATAAGTTGAACTACGGAGACACTATGACACAGAGTAACACAAAAAAAATTCATAAGCCCTTAACAGAAAGAGAAAGATGGCTTACTTCACAGGTAATGGATATAGCTATCAGTATTCATCGATTTTTAGGACCCGGTTTATTAGAAAGTGTGTATGAAAAATGTTTTTGTTATGAGTTGACAAAAAGAAATATTCCTTTTATTAAGCAAAAGAGTATTGAATTAACCTATGATAACCTCATTATAGACGAAGGCTTAAGGATTGATATACTGATTGATGATTTAGTTATTATTGAGTTGAAAGCACAGGAAATATATCATCCTGTTTGGGAGGCTCAGATATTGAGTTACTTAAAGCTAACTCAAAAGAGGTTGGGATATGTTTTGAACTTTCATGTTCCACTAATGAAGGATGGAGTCAAAAGAATGATTCTTTAAGTCTTCTATCCAATCTTAATAGCAGTGTACCTGCTTCTCCGTGTTTCACCGTGTCTCCCTGCCTCTGTGGTTCAAAAAATCTTATAACAATAAGCCTTAAATGTGGAATGGGAATGTGAGTAAGGAGAATAAAGAGTAAGGATTTGTGAGAATGACTATGAAGAGACAACTCTTTGTTCTCCTTTTTTATTTGTAACAACCAAAACAAAATAGTGATGTCAGAGAAATTGAAGCAGGATCATTTTAAAGTAACTCCTAAAAAAGAAGACCCCGAAAATTCAACCTACTTAACAGGCAGGGGTGCACAGATCAATACCAAAAACCGGTTTTTCAAAAATGAAACCACCCGTGAGCATATCGAAGGCATCGATGATTGGTCAGCATCCAATGTTCCTACTATCTACCTGGAACAGGAATCAAAAACCATCGTCAACAAAGTAGAAAGCAAAGATGTGGGCATGGGCTATAGCATGAACCCCTATGCCGGTTGTGAGCATGGTTGCATCTATTGTTATGCAAGAAATGTACATGAATACTGGGGCTACAGTGCCGGACTTGATTTCGAAAGAAAAATCATTGTCAAAAAAAATGCACCGCAATTGCTCCGAAAATTTCTAATGCATCCAAAATGGGATGGCACACCGATCATGCTGAGTGGTAATACCGATTGTTATCAGCCAGCCGAGCAGAAATATCGTTTAACAAGGGGTTTGCTGGAAGTATGTAATGAATTTAATCAACCTGTGGGCATACTTACCAAAAACTCCTGGATTTTAAAAGACAAAGATGTACTGCAGGAAATGGCAAAGAAGAAATTAGTGTCAGCAATGGTCTCCATCACTTCTTTCAATGAAGACTTGCGAAGAATAATGGAGCCGAGAACCACTACTGCTAAACAGAAACTGAAAGTAATAAATGAATTGAGCAGTGCAGGAGTACGAATGGGAATAATGATGGGGCCAATGATACCCGGACTGAATGAACATGAGATGCAACGCATCATGAAAGCAGCGGCAGATAACGGGGCCACCTTTACTGCTTATACTTTTATACGATTGAATGGCGCCATCAAGTTTTTATTTCATGATTGGTTATTTAAAAATTTTCCCGACCGGGCCGATAAGGTATGGCACCTGATAGAGCAAAGCCATGATGGAAAAGTAAATGATACCCGTTGGGGTGTTCGTATGCGGGGTGAGGGAAATATTGCTGAGATGGTGGCACAACAATACAGGAAGTACGGTAAACTATATAACATGAATGCGGAAGAATGGAGTTTGGATACTAGTATTTTCAGAAGGCCGGGAGAACAAGGAAGATTATTCTGACTGGAACTCCAGTAACAGATTTTTATCCTCGTATAATAAAAGTATTTTCTCCTTCATTTCAAAGCGATTTGCTTTTGCAAGTTGTTTGAAAAAAGTGTCCTCCGTTTGTTGCACCCCTTCACAATACATTTTGGTAGAGAAGATATTTGTAAAACTGATTTCATTGTTACTTACTGTAAAGTGGCTGCCAAAGCTGTTGCAACTGCCATTGCCGCCGGCACTTTTCTTTTCCTGGTTGAATTTGATAAATGCTTTTGTGATTACTTCTTCCTCGCCAGTTTCTGTATGAATTTTCTTTAATAACCATTTTGTATCATACAAAGAATTAGTCTGAGTATTTTCCTTGCCTGCCGGATAGGCAGATTTTTTCATTATAAAAGCGGAAAACAGTATAAACGCACCTGCACTGATAAAGGTTATTAGTTTCATGTCTTTCTGATTGTAGAACATAAATCAGATGCATTATCGTAACTGTTTGCACAAGTAATCAGTGGGGTCGATTATATAGAAATGTTAAAAGGAAATGGTACGGTTAAATTCCAGCAGATAATGGCAGAAAAAAACCTCTGCCGAAACAGAGGTCTAACCAAAACTAACCGCTCTATGAGAAAACTTGTAATGGAGTATAAATTATTTAAAAGCAGGAGTCATTTTGAATTTCCGGGTACTAAAAAATCCGCCCTCTTTTTCTTCTTGCTCCGTAATGACGAAATCTTCTTTGAAAGTTGAAAAATCTAATTTTAGTAGTTGATCCTTACTTTCCTTTAATTTTTTCAGTAATGGAGTGGAAAGTTTTTTGGTAAGCTTCTTCATATAAATACATTTAGCCGGTACCAGGTAGTTTCAATCTTCATGCCATACGAAAAATGAGTAGCAGATTACTTCCTGGCTGTTATAAAAGACCGAAGATCAGCATTAGAATGCGGGTTAAAGGGCGACAGTTTATTCCCACTTTGTGAATGGGGTAGAAATTCTACAATTGGGGGTTTTAAAATCAGCGGCTACACTTTTACATAAATCTTTTTCTTATGCATCCACCAGCAAATAAGCCACATGAAAGTAATAACGCAAATGGCATAGGCCAGGGAACCATTTTCTTTAGCTCCGGGAATATGAATGAGCACTTTTTTGTACAACCAGTTCCAGGGGTTTACTCCATCACCAAGCTTGATGAGTGCAAGCCCCTTGGGCAGGAAAGCACTGAGTGCAAAAACGAATAATGCATTTTTACCAAACACATCAAAGAACCGGGCAAGGCCACCACGAATTTTTTTTATTTCAATCATGTAAATCATGGTTGCAATGGTGATGATGGCAAGACCTGTAGTATAAATAGTATAGGAGCTGGTCCATATTTTTTTATTGATAGGAAACACCATGTCCCAGCAAAAGCCGGTAACCAATAGGGCAACACCGGCAACAAAAAGCCCTGTCAGCATGGGATATAGCCCGAACGAAGAAAGTTCACTTTTTTCAGGATTAGCTGGCAGGTGTTCCGGCAATTTGCTTTTTTGCAGAATATAATCACCAACGAGGTAACCAAAGATCACTTGCACAATAGCAGGTATGGTACTCATCAATCCTTCGGGATCAAAGGGAATGCCTTCGCCTTTATACATATGTGCCACACCCAAAATTTGTTTATCAATGTTACTCCCAAACCAGCCGGAAAGGCTAAAAGGATCTGCCGGATTACCGGCAACACAAAACATCCAGTATAGTAATAATAAAACTGAACCAGCGTAAAATGCTTTTCTTGCTTTTAGGTAATAAACGATAACGGATGCGAAAAAGTAACAAACTGCAATTCGTTGCAGCACGCCAAATATCCGGACACCCTGAGGATTGCCTTTTTCGTCAGTATAAGCCCATTGTTTGACCACCAACCCCGCATCAGCCCATTTTACAAAAGGCCACCAGTTAAGAAAGAGGCCAATCAGGAAAATGATAGCTGTTCGCTTGACTACTTTTTTCCAGAAAACTGCATCTCCTGCAGCTTCCAGCCTGGGTAGTACAAAAGCCATAGCATTGCCTACGGCAAATAAAAAGAAGGGAAATACAAGATCCGTCGGTGTCAATCCATGCCAGGGAGCATGTTCGAGGGGAGCATAAATATGACTCCAGCTTCCGGGATTATTAACCAATATCATCAGGCAAACCGTGGCACCGCGGAAAACATCAAGGGAATAAAAGCGTTGGTTCAAGGCAATAGTTTTGAATTTAAATGTACTGATTCGGACTCTATTTGTTTTAAATATAAGACATTATAATGCTTGGCAGGGTCATTGCTAACTGCAGTTTAACTATGCCCGCCAGGTTGGTTTTACCGCCCCCAAAATGGTGTAGTATATCTACTAAAGTACTTATCAACTTATGGGGGTAAATCCCTCAAAATCTGCACATTTTATTCGCTTTCCACTCACATCTTCCGCTATATTTGCAAGCAAAATACTGAGAATAGTTTTGGATTTGAAGGAAATGGCCTAATTCGATGGAAACCAGTCATATAAATTTAAATAGTGTGACTGACATGGCGAAGCCATATAAAAAATAAGTATTGAGTCGTAAATGGTTAGCCGTATATACACGGCCGAGATGGGAGAAAAAAGTAAATCAGCTGCTAATCGAAAAGGGGCTTGAAAGTTACTGCCCCTTAAATAAAGTAAGGCGCAAATGGAGCGACAGGGTAAAACTGGTAGAAGAACCCCTGTTCAAATCATACGTATTTGTAAAAGTGAATGATAGTGACCGAAGCGCAGTCAGGATGACCCCTGGAGCAATTAATTTTGTTTATTGGAATGGTAAACCGGCTGTGATAAAGGAAAAGGAGATTACTGCCATTAAGCGGTTTTTGAATGAGTACGAGAATGTAGAAGCGAAACCAGTAGATTTAAAAGTGAACCAACGGGTACGTATTACCAACGGTACATTAATGGACAAAGAAGGTAAAGTGCTCGATGTGCGCCGTAAAACTGTCAAGGTTGCAATAGATAGCCTGGGCTATATTTTGGTAGCATATATTGACAGAAGTAAATTAACTTCGGCACAGCCTTAGTAAAACCGAACCAAATTTGCAGCCCCGGCTGCATTTATATTAAAGACTTATCAATGAAATTCATCCGGATTTTATTATTCCTCTCACTTCCTTTTTATTTTATTTCCTGTAAACCACAACAAAAATTACCCTTCTATCTGGAAAATGTAACAGATAGTGCGGGGAAGGGAGATGTAAAAATACCTGAGTTGCGAATTCAAAAAAATGACCAACTCGCTATACAAATATTCAGTCTAAGTACTGAACCTAAAGCAGATGAAATATACAACCAACCTTCTGTTGGGGCAACCGGACAAGGATCCGAAGGAGCCGGTTATTTTGTTGACTTGAATGGAAATATTGTACACCATAGGTTGGGGGTGATACATGCAGAAGGGCTTACAAAACAGGAGCTGGCTGCAGTAATAAAAAAACGTCTGACTGAACCGGTAGAATTATTAAAAGATCCGACGGTTGTCATCAGGTTTTTAAACTTTACAATAACGGTGCTTGGACAGGTAGGCAGAGAAGGGCCGATAAAAGTTCCAGGCGAACGGGTAACCATCCTGGAGGCCGTAGGGTTGGCAGGGGGTGTTACAGACTATGGCAAAAAAAGTAATTTGCGGATTGTGCGGGAACAGGATGGAAAAAGAGAAATCGGGTTTATAGATCTTTCCTCTAAAGATATTTTTGAATCACCCTATTATCACCTGGTGCAAAATGATGTCCTTATCGTAGAGCCTACCAAGCAAAAGCTGAAGGATGCAGACCAGGCCAGGATCGCTTCAAAAATATCATTTGCTTTTACACTGGTTACAGTGGCCGCCACAATTGCTAATATTTTTATCAAGTAATATTTTTTGTTTATAAAAATCGCAGATGGAAGAATCCGTTAATAGTGGTAAATCTGAACTTGGAAACCTTAGTTTCCGGGATCTCTTTTACAAGTATGTCCGTTTTCTGCCTCTTTTTGTTCTCTCCGTTGCATTTGCACTACTGGGGGCTTATATGTATTTACGGTACACTATCCCTATTTACAGTGTAGGTGGCAGCATGGTAATAAAAGGTGACCAGGCTAACAGAGGCGGTGATAAACTGGAAGATCTCTTTGGGAATAATAAAGGCCTGAACATACAGAGTGAAATGGAGATACTGAAATCCCGTCCATTAATGCAGCGGGTGGTGGATAGCCTGAATCTTCAGTTTAGTTATCATGTGAAAGGGAAAATCAAAAAAGTCAATATTTATAAACAGGGTCCTTTCATTATAAATGCGTTGCAAATAGCAGATTCCTCGCAATCTTTTATTATTAAAATTAAATTTATTAACGAGCGGCAATTCAGGATTAATGGGGAGGAGAAAGCCTATGCGTTCGGTCAGCCTGTTACTACTGCAAACGGTGTTTTTATGCTGGGAAAAAACTTCGGTACCCCTACCAGTAATGAATACGAAGTACTCTGGCAACCTACAGCATCAGCTGCCGGTGGATATGCCAGTGCTATACAAGTGGTACCCAGAAGCCCGGGTACGGGTATACTTTCCGTTAGTATGCGAACTCCCAATTCTCAGCTGGGAGCAGATATTATTAATACGCTGATGAAAGAGTATAGCGATTACAGTGTAGAACAGAAAAAGCAATCATCGGATCAAACGCTTGCCTTTATTGATGACAGGCTGACTACTTATGGCTTCAAATTAGACAGTGTCCAAAAATTGTATCTCGAATACCAGGTAAAGTATAACCTTATAGATGCGACAACACAATCAGGCAGTTATTTTGACATTATTAGTCAGTCCGACAAAACAATTAATGAAGAAACGCTACAGAGAAGTGTAGCCGAAATGGTGGATGATTACCTGGCGGATAAAAAGAACACCTTTAAAGAAATTCCGGTCGTTCCTTCTACACTCGGATTGGATGATGCCACATTAAGTGAGTTGGTGGGCGCCTATAATGCAGCACAATTAGCAAGGCAAAAATTGCTCAATGGAAATGTACCAGTTGCCAATCCATTAGTACAAGAAGCTACCGGTCAGATTGAAAAGCTCAGGGTTAGTATCCGTGAGAGCCTTAAAAATATTAAATCTTCATTGAATAATTCAGTTAGCAGGTTAAGGCAAAGAAGTGGAATAAGTGAAGCCCAGTTGAAAGCAATGCCGGTAAAAGTTAAAGAATTGGCAGAAATACAGGGAAAAGTAGAAACCTTCCAGGCTCTCTATAAACTGTTGCAGGAAAAGAAAGAAGAAACGGCCATTTCAAGGGCTGCAACCACCTCCAATTCTAATATTATTGACAGGGCCTATCCTTCGTCTGTGCCGGTAAAACCTAATCGCAGGTCAATTCAGATAATGGCGATTTTATTGGGGCTTGCATTACCGGCGTTATTTATTTTCCTTGGTGAAGTATTGAATGATAAAGTGAGTACCCGGTTTGATATTGAGAAGATCACAGCCACACCAATATTGGGAGAAATCGGGCATTCATATTCTGATAATGTACTGGTGGTTAACAAAACTACCCGTAGTATGGTGGCGGAACAGTTTCGTATCATCCGTTCCAATTTGCAATACATCCTTCATAAAAAAGAAAAATCAACGATTCTTATAACTTCTTCTTTCAGTGGAGAAGGTAAATCTTATATAAGCACCAATATGGGGGCCGTGCTGGCATTAGCCGGTAAGAAAACAGTCATTTTGGAGTTTGATATAAGGAAACCCAAGCTTATATCAGGTTTGGGTATGGCAAAGGGACCCGGTATTACCAATTTTTTAATTGGTAAAGGCGAATTAAAGGATTTGATTAAGCCTGTGCCTGACCAGGAAAATCTATTTGTGTTGGGTTGCGGACCTATTCCACCCAATCCGGCAGAATTGTTACTGGATAAAAAAGTAGAGGAAATGTTTGCCTGGTTAAAGGAGAATTTCGACAATGTAATCATTGATACCGCACCAGTGGGTATGGTAAGTGATGCAATGACCTTAAGTAAATTTGCTGATTCTACACTATACATTGTTCGCCAGGGGCATACCTTTAAAAAACAAATAGCCCTAATTGATGAATTTTATAAGGAAGCAAAGCTTCCAAAAGTTTCCATTATTATCAACGATGTAAAACTGAAACAAGGGTATGGCTATTATGGTTATGGCCGTTACGGTTATGGTTACGGTTATGGGTATGGTAGTTATTATGAAGAGGAAGTACCACCCCGTAATTTCCTGGAGAAAGTAATTGCGTGGTTTGATATCCGGAGGTTTTTCAAAAAAGCGAGAAAAAAATAATTCACCGAACTGATTCAATGCGCATTCTCATCACAGGCGGGGCAGGCTTTATCGGCTCCCATCTTACAGAGCATTTATTGGTCGATAAAAGGGTAACTCTTGTACGAGTACTGGATAACCTGGCGACAGGTTCCCAGGAAAACATCAATTTATTTTTATCGAACCCAAAATTTGAATTTATCCGGGGAGATATAAGAGACTATTCAACCTGTCTTGCAGCCTGCGATACTATGGATATTATCTCTCACCAGGCAGCACTTGGCTCTGTTCCCCGTTCTATAAAAGATCCACTTACCACCAACGAGGTAAACATTACCGGTACCCTCAACATCTACACTGCAGCTAAAGAAAAGGGTATCAAACGGGTAGTATATGCTGCCAGTTCTTCTACCTATGGTGACCATCCGGGTCTGCCAAAAGTGGAAGACCAGATTGGCAGCCCCCTTTCCCCTTATGCGGTTACCAAATATGTGAATGAACTCTATGCCGGAGTGTATGCTAATTTGTATGATATGGAATTCATCGGGTTAAGGTATTTCAACATATTTGGTCCGAGACAAAATCCCAATGGACCTTATGCGGCGGTTATTCCACTTTTTGCAGAAGCAATATTGAAAAACAAACCGCCCACTATCAACGGAGACGGAGCTCACAGCCGTGACTTTACGTATGTATACAATGCGGTACAGGCTAATATTCTTTCATTGTTCGCCAATAATAAAAAGGTGGTGAACCAGGTCTATAATATTGCCTGCGGAAAGCAAACTTCTTTACTACAGTTATTTGAAAGTCTAAATAAGGAGGCTGATACTTCGCTTCGGCCAATACATGGCCCGGAAAGAAATGGAGATGTGAAGCATAGTTTGGCTGATATTTCAAAGGCAAAGGAATTATTGGGATATGATCCGGTTGTTTCTGTGGAGGAAGGATTGAAAAGAACAATGGCCTGGTATAAAGAAAATGTTTAGGGTTTAGTGTTTGACGTTATTATTCTATTGTACAAGACTTAAATTACTCTGCAGGATATGGCTCATGTTTATTCGTTTGAAAAATTGAATGCCTGGAAAGAATCGAGAATATGGGTGACATGGGTCTATAAAGTAACTGCTGACTTTCCTGCAGATGAAAAATTTGGACTGATAAGTCAGCTACGTCGGGCAGCTGTTTCGGTAGTGTCAAATCTGGCTGAAGGTAGTGCCAGGAAAAGCGCAAAAGATCAGGCACATTTTTATCAGATGGCTTATAGCAGTTTAATTGAAGTATTAAATCAATTGATTATCTCAAACGACCTTATGTTTTTGGATAGTCATAAATTATCAGAAGGGAGAATATTGATCGAGAACCTGACTGCTAAGATTGCAGCTTTGCGAAATGCCCAATTAAACAAAGTCTCTTAAACCCTAAACCCTAAACCCTAAACCCTAAACCCTAGACACTCAACGCTCAGCTTCAAACAATAATGTCTTTATCTAAACCTTTTAAAACAATCATCATCACCGGCGGAGCAGGCTTTATCGGCTCACATGTAGTACGGCTGTTTGTCAATAAATATCCGGATTACCAGATTGTAAACTTTGATGCCCTCACCTACGCAGGTAACTTAGAAAACCTAAAGGACATTGAATCAGCACCAAACTATGTTTTTGAAAAAGCCAATATTTTAAATACAGACGATATTGATAGAATATTTTCAACCTATCAACCAGATGGTATAATTCACCTGGCTGCAGAAAGCCATGTTGACCGTTCCATTTTATCGCCATTGGATTTTGTATATACCAATGTGATAGGTACCGTCAACCTGCTGAATGCAGCGAAGAAATTGTGGGGTTCAACCCTTAACCCTAAACCCTCAACATTTCAACGTTTCTATCATGTATCCACTGATGAAGTGTATGGCGCTTTAGGTGATACAGGACTCTTTACAGAAAAAACTTCCTATGCTCCCAACTCTCCCTATTCGGCGAGCAAAGCTTCTTCCGATCATTTTGTAAGGGCTTATGGGGAAACCTATCATTTGCCGGTTATTATTACCAACTGCTCCAATAATTACGGTTCCCATCATTTTCCGGAAAAATTAATTCCGCTTTTCATCAATAATATCATTCACAAAAAACCATTACCAGTATATGGCGATGGTTTGTATACGAGGGACTGGCTTTTTGTAAAAGACCATGCCGCCGCCATTGACCTGGTGTTTCATACCGGAAACAACTTCGAAACGTATAATATCGGTGGCTTTAATGAATGGAAGAATATTGACCTTGTAAAATTGCTTTGTAAACAAATGGATGAGAAGCTGGGAAATGCTCCGGGCACCAGCGAAGAACTTATTACATTTATAAAGGACCGCCCGGGTCATGACAGAAGATATGCCATTGACGCATCAAAAATTAATAAAGAGTTAGGCTGGAAACCTTCTGTTACTTTTGAAGAAGGTTTGTCACAAACTATTGATTGGTACCTTGAGAATACGGAGTGGCTGAAGCATGTTACCAGTGGTGAATACACCAAGTACTATGATTTACAGTACACAAAACGATAATCTATGAAGGGAATCATTTTGGCAGGCGGCAGCGGAACAAGGCTTTATCCTATCACTAAGGCAATTTCCAAACAATTGATGCCGGTATATGACAAGCCGATGATCTATTATCCACTGTCTGTGTTAATGATGGCGGGAATAAAGGAAATTTTAATCATAACAACTCCTGAAGATAATGCACAGTTTAGAAGGTTATTGGGAGATGGCAGTACTATTGGTTGCCGGTTTGAATATGCAGTGCAGGAAACCCCCAATGGATTAGCTCAGGCTTTTGTAATCGGTGAATCTTTTATCGGGAATGATAAGGTGGCACTGGTATTGGGAGATAATATTTTTTATGGGACAGGGATGGGCAAACAGCTGCAGGACCTTCGGAATGTGGAAGGTGGTTATGTATTTGCTTACCAGGTAGCTGATCCGGAACGATACGGAGTGGTGGAATTTGATGAAGATTTCAACGCTTTAAGTATTGAAGAAAAACCCGCCAGGCCTAAATCAAATTATGCAGTTCCGGGCTTATATTTTTACGATAATAGTGTTGTTAAGATTGCGAAAGAATTGAAACCTTCTGCAAGAGGAGAATACGAGATCACTGATATAAACAAAACATATTTACAAGCCGGCAAATTGAAAGTGGCTTTACTCGACAAGGGTACTGCCTGGTTGGATACCGGCACTTTCGATTCCCTGAGTGATGCCAGCGAATTTGTACGGGTCATTGAGAAAAGGCAGGGTACTAAGATCGGCTGCATTGAAGAGATAGCATACCGGAATGGTTTTATTACGGGCAAAGAGCTGAATAAAATTGCCGACGAGTTGTCAAAAAGTGGTTACGGAGAATATTTAAAGCGAATTATTAATTAAGTATAACGAGTAATGAAAATTGCAGTTGTTGGTACAGGATATGTTGGTTTAGTAAGCGGCACTTGTTTTGCCGAAACCGGTAACCATGTTACCTGTATTGATATTGACGAACAAAAAGTCAATAAACTAAAGGCCGGTGAAATAACCATTTACGAACCAGGCCTTGAAAAAATATTTACCAGGAATTTAAAGGAAGGCCGTCTTCAGTTTACCACCTCTTTGGCCGAAGGGATAAAAGGTGCCAGCATTATTTTTTTAGCATTGCCGACCCCACCTGGTGAAGATGGCAGTGCAGATCTGAAATATATCCTTGGTGTTGCAGCTGACCTTGGAAAACTACTGCAACCCAACGACTATAAAGTAATAGTGGACAAGAGTACAGTGCCTGTAGGAACCTCGGAGAAAGTAAGAGACACCATTCTCGGAAACGGGACTGGAATAGAAGCTGCTTTTGATGTGGTCAGTAATCCTGAATTTTTAAGGGAAGGTGCGGCCGTAGAAGATTTTATGAAACCCGATCGGGTAGTTATCGGAACATCTTCTGAAAAAGCGAGAAAGACAATGCAACGATTGTACGAGCCATTCGTACGTCAGGGAAATCCCATCATATTCATGGATGAAAGAAGTGCAGAATTGACAAAGTATGCGGCCAATAGTTTCCTGGCGGTTAAGATCTCTTTCATGAATGAGATAGCCGTACTGTGTGAAAAATTGGGTGCTAATGTGGACATGATACGCCGTGGTATTGGTACAGATTTCAGGATTGGGAAACATTTTCTGTATCCGGGTCTGGGTTATGGCGGCAGTTGTTTTCCCAAAGATGTGCAGGCTTTGTCAAAATCTTCCATAGATGTTTCGTATGACTTTAAAATACTGAATGCAGTAATGGAAGTGAATGCGATGCAAAAGCAATTCTTTATTTCCAAAATAAGCAATTACTATAAGGGTGACCTTGCCGGAAAAAAATTCGCTGTCTGGGGACTGGCCTTCAAACCCAATACGGATGATATCAGGGAAGCACCGGCTTTGGAAGTGATAGATTACCTGGTTGACAACGGGGCGACTGTTATCGCTTTTGATCCCGAGGCAATGGAAAATGTAAAAAAGGATTATAAGAACAAGATCAGTTTTGCTGAAGGCCAGTACGAAGCATTAGCTGGTGCTGATGCACTGATCATTTGTACGGAGTGGAATGAATTCAGGACTCCTGAGTTTGAAAAGATCTCCGCAGCACTGGTAAAGAATGTAATTTTTGACGGCCGGAATTTATATGATACAGACACCATGGAATCGCTTGGGTTTTATTATGAAAGTATCGGTAGAAGAATAGTGCAGGGGCAATAGCAGTACATACATTTCGGTATAGCAACAAAATATCCATCATGTTAAACTCTTGGGTAAAATGAAAAGGGTTCTTATAACAGGCGCCGCAGGTTTTTTGGGCTCCCACTTATGCGACAGGTTTATTAAAGAAGGCCACGAAGTAATTGGCATGGACAATTTAATAACCGGCAGCCTTAAAAATATTGAGCATTTATTCCCGCTAAAGGAATTTAGTTTTTATCATCATGATGTAAGCAAGTTTATCCATGTGCCGGGTCACCTGGATTATATCCTTCACTTTGCTTCACCGGCCAGCCCGATCGACTATTTAAAAATCCCCATCCAAACATTGAAAGTTGGTTCGCTGGGTACGCATAATTGCCTGGGCCTTGCGCTAAACAAAAAAGCAAGAATATTAGTAGCCAGTACCAGTGAAGTGTATGGTGATCCACAGGTACATCCGCAGAACGAAGATTATTGGGGAAATGTAAATCCTGTCGGGCCAAGAGGTGTATATGATGAGGCAAAGCGATTCCAGGAAGCCATTACAATGGCCTATCATACCTATCATAAAGTAGAAACAAGAATCGTCAGGATCTTTAATACATACGGACCAAGAATGCGGTTAAATGATGGCCGTGCCTTACCTGCATTTATAGGCCAGGCATTACGGGGTGAAGACCTCACTGTCTTTGGTGATGGCAGCCAGACCCGTAGCTTCTGTTATGTATCGGATCTCGTAGAAGGAATTTATCGTTTACTGCTAAGCGATTACGCCCAGCCAGTTAATGTTGGCAACCCCGATGAAATAAGTCTGCTGGATTTTGCAAAGGAGATCATCAAACTGACAGGGTCCAAACAAAGAATTGTTTATAAACCATTGCCAGTGGATGATCCGAAGCAACGGCAACCGGATATCACAAGGGCCAAAGAGATATTAAACTGGCAACCCGCTGTGTCAAGAGCAGAGGGGTTAAAGGTTACGTATGAATATTTCAAATCGCTGCCGGAAGAAGAAATACGGAAAGACAATCTTGCTTTTATTAAAAAATAATATTTTTTATACACCATGAATTTTTTTGCACACTCCTCCGCCATTGTTGATGAAGGTTGCCAGATAGGTGATGGAACGAAGATCTGGCATTTCAGTCATGTGATGCCCGGTTGTGTAATTGGTAACAATTGTAATATTGGTCAGAATGTAGTGGTATCACCCAAAGTAACATTAGGTAATAATGTAAGGGTGCAGAACAATGTATCCATTTATGAAGGAGTGATATGCGAGGATGATGTCTTTCTTGGACCTTCCATGGTATTTACCAATGTCATCAATCCCCGCAGTGCCGTAAGCCGCAAGCATGAGTATTTACAAACCCTGGTAAGAAAAGGCGCAAGTATCGGTGCCAATGCCACCATTGTTTGTGGTAATGAAATCGGTGAATATGCTTTTATAGGTGCAGGAGCTGTGGTTACTAAACCAGTGCCAGCCTATGCTTTGGTAGTAGGAAACCCCGCCCGGCAAACAGGGTGGATGAGTGAATATGGACATAAGCTGCAATTTGATGCGGAGGGAAAAGCTGTTTGTTCTGAAAGTGGGGAGGAATATGTAATCAATAATAATAAAGTTGCTAAAATAAACCACAGCAAACACTGAGTAACACAGAAAATAAACGCCGTGTTTCGCTGTGTTCTCTGCGGTTAAATAAAAAACCACTTTATAATTCGTAGTTAAATATTAAAATAAACCACAGCAAACACTGAGTTACACAGAGAATAAACGCCGTGCTTCGCTGTGTTCGCTGTGGTTAAATAAATAGATAAGTTTCATAAGCCAAAAATAAAGCAGGTGTTCAAAAAATTAATAATAAGGTTTTTAAAGAGACTTATAAAAGAAGACTCTTTTGTTTATAAGTACCTGCAGGCAAAAAAGAGGTTTGGATTTTTTTCGCCTCCTCATATAAAGGGTAATTTAAACGGCTTATTACAGAGGTTTAATGAATTAAAAAAGAAACAGGTCTTTTTTTTCCAGATAGGCGCAAACGATGGCATTAAGGACGATCCGATTCACAATTTTGTTAAGAGTAATCAATGGAAAGGCATTTTAGTTGAACCTTTACCTGATACTTTCAGTATGCTGCAAAAAAACTATTCGGAAGTACATGACAGGCTAATATTTGAAAATGTGGCAGTTTCCAATATAGCAGGAGAATTACCATTCTATATTGTAAAAAATGCAGAGCATTTAAATTACCATTTTGACTTTACAGCATTTTCGTCTTTCAACAAAGAAGTGTTGACCAGAAATTTCAGGAATTACCCGGAAATCATTAAGCATATTGAAGAAATAAAAATAAGAACAACCACGGTTAAAGAATTGCTGGTAAAACATGCTGTTTCTCATGTTGATTTACTTTTGATCGATACAGAAGGATATGATTTCGAAATACTCAAAACGATTGATTTTAATAATTTCCGGCCTGATCTGCTAATTTTTGAAGTAAGCAACCTGAACAGAAAAGATTTTAATGAAAGCATTGAGATGCTAAAAAGCAACGACTACAAACTCTATATTAATCATATTGATTGCATAGCTCTGAAAAAAAATATCCATCTTTTTTAATACCACATGCTTAAAATTGTTGGTTATGTCTACGCTTGCTAATTATAAAATTTTTGTCATTTCTTTACCCGGTTCGCCGAGAAGGACACAGGTTATTGAGGAATTTGCAAAGCATGAGGTAAATTTCGAATTTGTTGATGCGGTTTGGGGAAATGGATTAGACCTTTATAATGACGAAAGAATAAATGTCAAAAGGCTTACCGAGATCGGGATGATTAAGATTCCGGGAAATGTCGGGGCCGCACTATCTCACCTTAAATGTCACCAGAAAATTGTAGAAGAAAATCTTAATTTTGCTTTGATAGTAGAAGATGATATGGTTCTTAAAGCGGAATTTAAAGCTCTTCTTCCCGAAGTTATAACGGCCAGTTCCCGGGAGGGTGTCACTATGCTTTTTTATCAAAGTTTGAGTGAAATCAAACTGGAAAAAAGTAAATCAATAAAGATAGATAGTAATCATAGTCTTTACGAATACACTAGTGATAAAACAATTTTTTCGGCGGCAGCATATATTATCTGGAATAATACCGCAAGGAGAATAATTGATTACCTGTTGCCGGTATGCGCCTCACCTGATGCCTGGAGTCTTTTTAAAAAGGACGGAGTTATTAAGGATATCAAAGTTGTTTATCCAATGCTATGCTCCCATGCTTTATGCCCGAGTGAGATGGTATATCCTGTAAAAAATCGGGTAAAAAAAATGCTCAACCCTCTCACAAAAAAAATTAAGCATGTGAATATACCAGTGGTACAAAATTTATTGAAGTGGTGGAGAAGCAGGTTGATCAGATCGCAGCAGAAAGTTACAATACTGGAACAATGAACCTAAATAAAGGTATCGGGCTAATGTCTCAATTGTTTCTGGTAATGAACATAACGAGGAGTTTCAGATGAGAAGTAATAAAGCTATCAAAGTAAAAAATTAAGTATGAAAAATTTTGTCTTAGTTGGAGCTGGCGGGTACATAGCCCCCCGGCATATGAAAGCCATAAAAGATACTGGAAATAATCTATTAGCTGCATTGGACCGCCACGATTCAGTAGGAATAATGGATTCCTATTTTCCGGAAGCAGATTTTTTTACAGAGTTTGAACGGTTTGACCGCCATGTAGAGAAATTAAAACGCCAGGGGATACATACTGATTATGTTTCCGTTTGTTCACCTAACTATCTGCATGATGCACATATCCGTTTCGGACTGCGCATTGGTGCTGATGTAATTTGTGAAAAGCCGGTAGTGCTGAACCCTTGGAATATTGATGCACTGATGGAAATTGAAAAGGAAACCGGCAGGAATGTGTACACGATTTTGCAGTTGCGGCTACACCCGGCGATTATTGCATTGCGGGAAAAAATTAAAGCCGGCCCGGCTGATAAAAAGTATACTGTCAAATTACATTACATCACCTCCAGGGGGCACTGGTATCATACCAGTTGGAAAGGAGATATCTACAAGAGCGGCGGTATTGCCACCAATATCGGTGTTCACTTCTTTGATATGCTGCTCTGGATATTTGGGGATGTAAAAGAGAATAAAGTACAACAGCATACAGCTGATACCGCATCTGGAACACTGGAGCTGGAAAAAGCCAACGTAGAATGGTTCCTGAGTATCGACGCCAACACATTGCCGGAAGAAGTGAAGAAGGAAGGGAAAAGAACTTTCAGGACACTGACCATTGATGGTGATGCTTTTGAGTTCAGTGAAGGATTTACTGAATTACATACCCGATCTTACGAAGAGATCATTGCCGGCAGGGGGTTTCCTATTTCAGAAACAAAAAAGGCAATTGAGATTGTCAGTAAAATAAGAGGCAGCAAGAGCTGATTAATATTGCTGTGTATGCTGCGATCCTATCCGTAACTTTCCTTTATCCGTTAAACCATGGTATTATTTCTTTACACCTTCAGCATAAACCGTGCAAGGACGTCCAGTATGTTTTATGAAGAACTGATCAGACGCAGTGACAGAAAGAACCTGCTGGTGCTGGATATTACAAAACATAATGTAGCGGAGCTGTCTCAATATATTAATAATGCCGAGCTGATTGTATTTGATAATTCGATTATTCTTTCCATGGGCAAAGCCCCGATTCTCTCCCGGAATTTCTATATTAATAAGAACAAAACAAAAGAGTTTTATATTGATGTATGGAACCTGGTGAACCGGGCAGACAAGCCGGTTTTTTTGCTGCATCCTTCCTCAGATCTTCATGCTGTTAATTTTGGACTTGAAAGAGAACTTTATCTTGATGTTTTAAAAAAAATCACTGGTATTTTCTGGCCCTATCATCAATGCCCGTTGGAGCGGACCAATGAAAATGACCGCTATCCTTTTACTTCTCTGGAACCATTCAAAGTAACCAAAGAAGAAGTTATCAATATTTGGGATGAAGTAAAGGCACATGTTCCTATCAGTATTGATTTCCCACATTGCCTTGGACAAGCTGAGCTGAATAAGCGACCAAGAAAAAAAGTATGGGATATTATAGTGCCGGGTGTTTCTTACAAGACAAGGCAGCTGGCACAGGATAGTGCCATAAAAGCGGGGTTGTTTGTGGCACCCTATGTGGGGTATTCCCGCTGGTTGATACTGGCCCCCTATTTGTTGTATAATAAGGTGATACAAAAAAAATACAGCACGCCGGTTTACCAGAAAAAATCATTCCGGTTGTACCGGTATATGATCTCACTTTCAGCCACCTCATTTACCTGTGGCAGCGAGTTGAAATTCTTTGTGCGGAAATTTTTGGAAGTGCCTGCTTTTCGTTCTGCCATGCTGGCTTATCCCAGTAATAATTTTAGGGATTATGGTTTTATAGATGGGGTACATTACCTCCATACCTACCCAGAAGAAACGGGGGAGAAAGCCCAGTATCTGCTTAAGAATAAAAATATTGCTGACAAGCTGGTGCAAAATGCATGGGAATTAGTGGCAAAGCAACATACTGCTGCTGAAAGAGTAAACCAGGTATTAAGCTGTATTCATTTTTTTTTGCAAGGGAAATTAAATAAAGCTGGTTATACCAACGGTAGGTTTGAAATTAGTTAAATTAATATAAGATAATTGATATTCATTCTAATCAAAAACGAAACTCAGCTTATATATTAAATAATAAAGTATAGAATTGCAATTATTCCTAAATACATCAATGTAGTTTACAAAAACAATATTTTCAATAATTATCGTAAATCAAAATTTATAAAAATGACAATACAAGGAAAAGAAATATTCATCACTGGTGGAGCTGGTTTCATCGCAAACACACTTATTCGTAACCTGGTAGATACAAACAAAATTACTGTTTATGACAATTTTCACAGAGATACGCTAACCCAGAGCGGATTTGCTGATCATCCCAATATTAAAATTATCAAAGGGGATGTACTTGATTATCCGGCTCTGGAAAAAGCAATGGTTGGTGCTGAAATAGTTGTACATGCAGCGGCAATTGCCGGCATCGATACTGTTATTAAAGATCCGGTCAAAACAATGAGGGTGAACATGATTGGGACAGCGAATGCTTTAGAAGCTGCCCGAGTGAACCAAATTAAAAACCGGTTTATTGAATTTTCTACTTCGGAGATTTTTGGTAGCTATGCCTTCAAGTCGTCAGAGGATTCGCCAGCAGTTTCAGGCAGTGCTGGAGAAGCAAGATGGATTTATGCAGTAGGTAAATTAGCCGGAGAGCATCTTGCTCATGCCTATTATAAACAGTACGGGTTACCCGTAGTAACAGTCAGGCCTTTTAATGTATACGGACCTGGACAGACTGGAGAGGGAGCTATTCAAATTTTCATTAAAAAGGCTTTAAAGAACGAAGAGATTTGGATAAATGGGGACGGTACTCAAATCAGGGCCTGGTGTTATGTTGATGATTTTGTTGATTGTTTAATGAGGTGTATGGAATACCCTGCAGCAATTGGAAATGCGTTCAATCTTGGGAATGCGAGAGCCGTTATGACAACCTTAGGGCTGGCGCAAACAGTTTGCAGGGTCCTTAAGTCTGATTCAAACATTATACATAAGCCGCCTCTTAGTGCTGATATTGAATTAAGAATTCCGAGTGTTGAAAAAGTGGAGAAGGTGCTGGATTTTAAGGCCAAGGTTGATTTGGATGAAGGTATAAAGCTTACGGCAGAATGGGTTCTTGCAAATGAAAAATTATAGTTCCATCTACAAGGAATATTTTTTATTATGCGAGTTTTAGTTATGCCAATAAATGTTGCATCAATTTCTTCTATTACAGTTGATGCTTTGAACAGACTAGATGGTATTGATGCGAAAGGATTTTTTATTAATAAGCATAAATATCATTTTGTCGGGGAGAACAGTTATTATTTTGAAGGAGTTTCAAGAAAGAAAAGGCCTTTGAAGTGGCTAAAGCAGGAATTCCGTAGATACTTTCTTTTTCGATCTCTTTATAAATGGGCTGATATAGTACATTGGGTATATGATGATATTGGTTTGAAGGATAGTGAAAAACGGATAATCAGAAAATGTAAAAAGCCTTCAGTTATTGAATGGGTAGGCAGTGATATTAGAAACCCAGATATATTATTCTCTATCAATCCGTATTTTGAAAATGTTTTTAATAATGGATACGAATATGCCTTTTATGAAAGCGAAAAGCAGTCTTTAATTAATCAACGAAAATTTTTTTCCTACGGTGCTCTCCCACTTGTAAATCCTGAAATGGATATTTATATTAATAAAGAAATATTTCCTAAGAGATATTATATACCCCAGAGGATATTAATTGAACAATTTATACCGTCGCTACCCCCTAAGGCTAAATCTAAATTATTGATTTTGCATGCGCCATCTGCAAAAAATGCGAAAGGAACAAATTTTATATTGCCAGTTATTGAAGAGTTGCAAAAGAAGTATGATTTTGAGTTTAGACTTCTTCATAATATGCCACGGACTGAAGTAATGGAATTAATGCAGCAGTGTGATATTTTTATAGATCAGCTTGTTATAGGTATGTATGGGCTTGCTAGTTGCGAGGCTATGGCTTTTGGTAAGCCGGTTTTATGTTTTATTATGCCGGCTGTTTACGAGAATGGGTTATCAAAGGATTGTCCTATAATTAATACAACAGTCGAAACATTGAAAGATAATCTTACTAACTTAATTACCAACCCAGAGCTTCGTTTTCGTGTCGGCAATGACAGCAGAAAATATGCTCTGGAGAATTTTGATGCTATCGCAAATGCACAAAAACTGGTTGATATCTATTCCGATGTTATTGGAAGACACCATTTAAAAGGAACAAAAGTTGAGTAGAATTAAAAGTTTATTAAAAGATTCAGTAGCATACGGAGTAGCTTCCTTATTAAGTAGATTTATTGGGTTCCTGTTAATGCCATTATACACCCGAATCTTAACTCCTGAGGATTATGGTGTACTAAATATTATTAATATCACAATAACTTTAGTTACTCTATTTGCTATTTTGGGTCTGGATAGTTCAGCACATGTCTTTTATTGGGATACTACGGAGGACAAAAAACGTAAATCAGTATTTTCTTCCTGGTTCTGGAGCCAGGTTGTAGTTAGCATATTTATAGCTTTATTATTATTTATTTTTTCAAAAAAATTATCACACACACTATTTAACACAGTTGAGCATGCAAATAAATTTAAGTTGTCTGCTTTGATCTTATTTACCGGTATTCTGCCATCAATTGTAATTAATTGGTTTCGTGTAAAGAGGCTGCCCTGGACAACGACATGGTTTTCTTTAGCGATGGGATTAATTACAATCGGCCTTAATGTATGGTTTATAGCAGGGTTACATTGGGGGATCAAAGGATTTATTCTTGCTCAGGTTATCAGTGGAGGAATCATGTCTGTAGCGGCAGTTTTTTTCATGAAGAACTGGTTATCCCCCCGTAATATAGATAAGCAACTGCTTGGAAAAATGCTTCATTACTCTCTGCCCCTGATTCCGGCAGCTTTAGCATATTGGTGTTTGAATTTTGCGGGTAGTTATTTTTTACAATTGCAAAAAGGAGAAGTGGAGGTGGGGCTTTATCAAACAGGATCAACAATTGCAAGTATTATGATGCTTGTAATAAGTGCCTTTACTCAGGCATGGGGTCCTTTTGCAATGTCGATAAAAAATGAACCTGATGCGAATTCTTTTTATGCCAAGGTGCTTATTTTTTATATCACAGTAGCAGGTATTTTTGCCGCAGGGATTGGTATTTTTGCACACGAAATATTATTTTTCTTAACAACGCCATCATATTGGGAGGCGCATTACGTTGCCAGCATACTTGCCTTTAATACAGTTATTACAGGCCTTAATTTTATAGCCGGGCTGGGTTTAAATTTTGCAAAGAATATGAAACCATATTCACTGGCTATCATTACAGGAGCTATTGTTAATCTTTGTTTATTTTATTTATCCATTCAGCTTTTTGGCAAGGAAGGATGTGCTCTCGCTATTCTATTAACAAATATTGGGGTTACAATTTGGATTTTTAAATCTTCACAAAAAGCTTATTTCATCCCATATAATTTTCAAAAGACTGCTTTAATATTCTTATGTTGTTTGGGTTTTGTTGTATTTTCAAAATTCATTTCGGCATCTTCAATCTGGATCTCAATTGCAATTAAACTTTGTATAAGTTTATTTCTTGTAGCAACACTTTTCTATTTGAATAAGAACATTCTTTTGCAGATATATCAACGATTCAGGACTAAAACAGTTATATAACAAGTGCAAGCAACTCTATAGGTGAAAATTCTATTTATTCCTTTTAATATCGCATCTAAAGCTTCTATTACTATTGATGCGCTTAATAAAATTGAGGGTGTTGAAGCAAGAGGCCTCTTTTTAGGTTCTGATATCCGGCAAACAGTTGGAGAGAATGTTACCCGTCTTGAACCGGCAACTTTTATCCATAACCCTGCAAAATGGGTTTCACACCAGGCAAAAAAGGCCTATCACTTCAGAAAAATGATACGCTGGGCTGACGTTATTCATTGGATTTGGGACAGTGCCTATAGTATGCAGCTTGACCTAAAGTATGCAGCGTTTCTTAAGAAGCCCGGCATTATTGAATGGTCGGGCAGTGATATAAGGAACAGGGAGATGGCCGAAAAGTTGAATCCCTATATGAAGCGTATTTATGATAACGGTTATGAATATACAGAAATAGAAACACTGGAACGGTCAAACAGAATTCAGGAACGGTTTGCTAAACTTCGTTTTTATCCTCTGACAACTCCGGAAATGGGGCTGTATGTAAGAAAAGATCTTTTCCCTAAAACGTATATTACCCTTCATCGGCTTAACGTAAAAGATTTTGTTCCAATTGACACTGTGAATCCGAAACCTGTAATTGTGCATGCACCTACCCGCAGAATAGCAAAAGGATCTGACTATATACTGAAAGCCGTGGAGGAGCTTAAGCAGGAACTGGATTTTGATTTTAAACTGCTGGAACATATGCCAAGACATGAAGCCATGAAACAAGTGCAGCAGTGCGATATATTTATTGATCAGCTTATGCTTGGCTCACATGGATTATCCAGTTGCGAGGCCATGAGTTTTGGAAAACCGGTTCTATGTTATATCATGCCGGCTGTTTACGAGAATGGACTTCCTGCTGAATGCCCGATAGTTAATGTTACCATTGAAACCATAAAAGATGAGCTAAGAAAATTAATAGCAAACCCCGCCTTGCGTAAAGAATTGGGGAAAAGGGGAAGGGAATACGCATTGAAATATCATGATGCCGATGTAATTGCCCGTCGATTTGTTGAAATTTACAGCGAAGTGCAAAAAGAAAAACTTAAAGGATAACCATTTTATAATAATTCTATGTGCGGAATTGCCGGAATAATAACTGCTAACAGGCAGGAGCTAAGTACCGAAAGGCTTAAGAAAATGACAGATATTATTGCCCATCGTGGACCTGATGGTGAAGGCCAATGGATAAGCGAAGATGGAAAAGTGGGCTTTGGGCACAGGCGCCTTTCCATTATTGATCTGTCTGAAGCAGGCGCACAACCCATGCATTACATGGATCGTTATAGCATGACTTTTAATGGGGAAATTTACAATTATGTAGAGCTCAAAGAAATGTGTGTAAAGCAGGGGTACAAATTTGCCACACAAACAGATACTGAAGTGATCATGGCACTGTATGACTGGAAGAAGGAAGAGTGTCTGCAATATTTTGATGGAATGTTTTCTTTTGCGCTATATGATGCTAAAGAGAAAAGAGTTTTTGCAGCCAGGGATCGTTTTGGCGAAAAGCCATTTTATTATTCTTTTGTACCCGGCAAATTGTTTGCATTTGGAAGCGAGATGAAAGCATTGTGGGCAGGGGGTATAAAAAGAGAGGTGAATAACAGGATGCTCTACAATTACCTGGCTTTTAAATACGTTGATAATCCGGCTGACTATAGCGAAACCTTTTTTACAGGAATAAGCCGGTTGCCCCATTCTCATTATATTATTATTGATACAGAAACGCTGACATTTAATATAAAGAGATACTGGGATATTGATTATAAGTACACAGACCATTCTATCACTATTGACCAGGCCAAAGATAAATTCAGGGATTTATTTTATACTTCGATCAGCCGTCGTCTTCGGAGTGATGTACCTGTTGGAAGCAGCCTGAGCGGTGGATTAGATAGCAGTGCCGTAGTAGCAGTAATAGATGATCTTAACAAAAGCAAGTCAATAAAGCAAAGTACTTTCTCTGCCATCTTCCCGGGTTTTGAAAAAGATGAAAGCCATTATATTAATATGCTGCTTTCAACATTGAATGTAGATCCGCATTTTACTACACCTGATGCTGATACAATGCTGCAGGAATTGGGCCGCTGTTTTTATCACCAGGAAGAGCCTTTTGGGTCAGCAAGTATTCTTGCACAATATGAAGTACTGAAACTCGCTAAGCAAAATAATGTAACAGTATTATTAGATGGACAGGGAGCCGATGAACTGCTTGCCGGGTATCATCCTTTTTACAGCTCTTTTTTCAAGGAGTTGAAACAAAGGGACAGGAATCTTTATAATAAAGAATTAGCAGCTTATACTGCACTGCATGGCGACAACAATATAAATCCAGTACCCAAAAAAGATTTAAAACATTATGCAAGGAAATGGAGTGGTCCTGCCAAGGATAGCTTGAAAAAAATGCAAGGTCTTTATCAGCATTGGACCAACCCTTATTTCAGCAATGAATTTTATCAGGAGCATAAAAATCAACAATTTATTATACCAAATCCATCTACCACACTGAACCATGCCCTGTACAATAGTGTAAATGTTGGGATGACACAGCTGCTCCGCTATGCTGATCGTAACAGTATGGCACATAGCCGTGAAGTACGGCTCCCTTTTTTATACCATGAAATGGTTGAGTTCCTGTTTAGTCTGCCGGCGGAATTTAAGATACATAATGGTTGGACCAAGTATATACAACGGGTAACTTTTGAGAGTATCCTGCCCCCAGAAATAACCTGGCGAAAAGATAAGATTGGTTACGAGCCACCGCAAAAAAAATGGATGGAGAAAAAAGTAATACAAGAAATGATCCGCCAGGTTCGCAGCGAACTTGCCAAGGAAAAAATACTTCACCCTAATGTGCAAAAAAAATCTGTTGAAGCTGTAGCGGCCCACGAGGATGTGAATAATAACTGGAACCATTTAATGGTTGCATATCTATTTAACAAGATTTAATAACCCCACTAAACAGATGTATGAAAATAAAGAAAGTACTATCTGATATCTTTTTCCATTTTCCGGATGGTGGAATAAAAGACAGGATTAGGTTATTCTTATACAATCGTCCTACAAAAAAGGAGTTTTCAATTTTTAAGGATAAAAGCAACTGGATTGCAAAATATCCCGATTTTGAACTAGTTTTTGGTAAAGCTCCTATTCCCTACCATGTACTTTTAAGCAACTATATTTTTCTTCATCATGTGCCTGAAGAGCAGGTTGATTTGCTAGTGGATGCGGGGGGCTTTATCGGCTCCTTTTCTATATATGCAATAAATAAGTATCCGCAAATAAAGAAAGTATTGGCACTTGAACCTGACCCGCTGAATCTGGAAAGACTAAAACAAAATGTAGCACTCAATAAACTTGCAGCGATCGAAATATTACCTGTAGGCTTGTGGAGCAAAAAGGAAACCTTAGTCTTTTTTCCAAATCAGGAACTGGCGTCTTCCATTTATAATAAAGCTGATACTGATGATAGGGGGATAGAAATCCAGGTTGATTCACTGGATAATATTTTAAAAGGTGTAACCGGTCAACGTATTTTTATTAAAATGAATATTGAAGGAGCGGAGATAGATGCTTTACCCGCTTGTGTAGAAACAATCCGAAATAACAAAGTACACCTGGCCATTGCTGCTGATCATTTAGTAAACGGGGAGCTGACATTTAAGAAAATTGAAAAAATGTGCAGAAATATGAAACTGTCAGTAACAACCTTTAATCATCATCCCTACATAACAGTCTATGCCAGCAATGAAACACAATATAGTAATTCTGTAACAGTATAATTTCCAGTGATGCTTGATAAGAAAAAGAAAATTCTTTATATCAGTAATGTAAATCTTGATGGACCTTTTTTGCCCGGGGTGATTCATAAGATAGTTGGCCAGGAAAAGGCTTTTAAAAATGGCGGATTTGAAATTGATTCATTATATCCCGGAGATAATAAAATAGTTACAATTAAAAAAAGTAATGGTGAAAAACTAATATTCAAGGGTTCAAGAGATGCATACACGAAAGGTTCATTTTTTTCTAAGCTGATTCAGCACTATCAGATATCTCATTTTGGAAGTATCGATTTTTCAAACTGTTTTAGTGCAATAGAAAATGCTAATTATGATGTTATATATCTGCGATTCTATCTCCCCGGGAAGGATTTAATAGTTTTCTTAGAGAAAATTAAAAAGGCCTGCGCCAATATTATTATACTATTGGAATACCCTACGCTTAATATTAAGAATCTTTTTAGTACCAACATAGTGAGAAGAATCAGTTATTTCATGAATCGTAACCGGGTTCAAAGATTAAACAGGCTGGCTGATTATTTAATAACACTAACAAAGGATAAGTCACTTTTTGGAAAGCCAGCCATTTTTATGGCCAATGGAATTGCTGTAGACGATATCAAACCTGTTGAAGCACCCCCTTTTTCCCATCAAATCGTTCTATTGGGTGTGGCATCTGATTGTGCCTTTTATCACGGTTTCGATAAAGTGATAAAAGGATTATCTATATATAAAAAACGGGAATATAAAGTTGTTGTCTCCTTCAGGGTTATCAGTAATCCGTTAAGTAAAAATGTTGATTATTTGAAGAGTATCGTAAAGGAATTGGATGTAGAAGACTTAGTGAGTTTTGAATTGCCCAAAACAAGAGAGGAACTGACAGATGAATACAGAAAAGTACATATTGGAATGGGTACCCTCGCATTGCACCGTATCAACCTGCAGGATAATTACTCTTTGAAACACCTTGAGTATGCAGCTTTTGGTCTGCCTTTTATTATGAGTAAAGGGGACGAGCATTTTGAAGGCTCTCCCTTTGTACTGACTATTGAAAGGGATGAAGAGCCATTAGATATAAAGCAGATAGTTGATTTTTATTGCTCACTCAGAAGGAAGTATCCTTGCTACCCGCAGGAATTTCGTAAAAGTGTGGAAGGACATATCACCTGGGAAGCTCAGTTGACGAATGTATTTGCCACAATCAATAAAGTATAATACTTTTCAATGAAAGTAATGCAGGTATTATATAGCGGTCTGGGGGGGCATGGTAGTGTGGTCACTTCAATGATAGATGCAGATAAGAAAAAGGAATGGGAGCATAGTCTGTTGTTTTATGGAATCGAAGAGCTGCTCCCCGGGTATAAAAATTTCTGTACCAAGAACAATATTCCTTTTGCTTTTATTAAAAAGGAAAAAGGAATATTTAAAACTGGCTGGCGGGCTATCCGCAACGAATTCAAAAAAAACAACCCCGATTCCATCATCCTCCATAGCCCAACCCTGATTTTTCCGGCATGGCTGTATTGCTTGCGTAAGAAAAAAAGGCTTTTCATTGTCGAACATACACCTCATTCTACGAAAGGGATAGCTGAAAAAATCGCTTCTTTTTTTTCTATACTAATGGCCCGAAAAATTGTCTGCCTGTCTGCTGACTATCGAAAGAGGTTGCAGCAACAATTCCGTGCATTACCTGTACTGAAGAAAACAATAGTTATACAAAATGGGATAGACCTGGAAAAATTTCACCCTGTTATCAAACCTTCATCAGGAGAAATGCATATTGGAATGATTGGCCGGTTTAGTGCACAGAAGAACCAGGCAATGATTATTGATGCAGCAATAAAAGGTTTTTCTTCCGGGGAGATGGATAAATCAATTCATTTTCATTTTGCCGGTAATGGTGAAAAACTTGAAGATATTAAAAGAGCAGTAAAAGATCATAAACTGCATTCCCAGGTGCATTTTCATGGTTTGCTGAATGAGGAGGAGGTACGAGAGTTTCTGACCAAATTGGATGTGTATGTTCATGCAAGCTTTGCCGAAACGATGTGTACTTCAGTTATGCAAGCCATGTCATGTGGTCTGCCTGTTTTGGCTAGTGATGTTCCGGGTATTAATGACATTGTAAGGAAAGAAGAGAATGCTTTTTTATTTAGCAACGATGATATTTCCGGGCTTATGAATGGGTTGACCCTGCTGAGAAATAAAGGCACTAGGGAAAGAATGAGTATTAGCTCGAGGCAGATTGCAGTCGAAAATTTTTCTTCTTTAAAAACATTCTCCCGTTATTTTAATCTTATAACCCAATAGAAACCAACTATGCCAGTAATTCCAGAGATACTTAAGAACTTGTTAATTCAATTGCCACCTGTAAAGGCTATGGCCAAAAAGAAGCATATAACTGGAGTAAATCAATCTGAAGGAGGCATCGATACGATCTATAACCTGTACAATAAATATGCAGATTTTAGTAATAAAGATGTAATTGAACTTGGCCCCGGGCATACTTATGGGGTTGCCTGTAAGATAA
The DNA here is from genome assembly GCA_943371565.1 of Chitinophaga pinensis. Classification (GTDB taxonomy): domain Bacteria; phylum Bacteroidota; class Bacteroidia; order Chitinophagales; family Chitinophagaceae; genus JJ008. Next base: position 55,080 of record CALRVH010000008.1, read on the forward strand.
AAGAGTCTGGAGCCAAATCTATTTCTATAATTGATATAGAAAAATATATACCAGAGAAGGTATTGATTGAGAATCCTTTCTTGAACTACATAATTTATCAAGGGAACGAAATGCCAGTTCAGGAGAAGAGTTGTGATCTCATATTAAGTTATACTGTTTATGAGCATTTAAGAAACCCTGAAATGACCATTAAGGAAACGTACCGTATTTTAAAAAATGGTGGTATAGCGGTACACTTAATTGATTTGGGCGATCATTTATATTATGGTGCCAAAGGTAATCCAGACAAAGTATTTAATTGCCTGAGATATAGTAAAGCAGTATGGAATTTAATGAGCATGAACCGAAGTATTTATGTTAACAGGCTTAGACAATCAGATTGGATCAGGATGCACCAAAACGCCGGGTTTGAAATTGTTGAAACGGTGCCTGCTATCAACGACCATATAAAAAATTTGTATGAAAACGGAAGACTACAATATCTTTCTAAGTACAAACCAGAAGATAGATATGTTTCGGGTTTATTACTCATCTTGAGAAAACAGTAATTCAATATAATAACATATCTATCGTGAAAATACTTTTCGTTCAAAAAATGGCAGCTATTTCCGGGTCCGAATTATACCTGATGCATCTGCTGCCAGAACTAAAAAAGAGGGGATACGACGTACAGGTGCTGATCATATTTCCCGAGGTTCCTGAAAAAACCAAACCTTTTATTGATCATTTTCATCAGCATGGAATTGTTACCCATGAAATATATGGGCATGGTGCTTTGTCCCTGGTGCTGATGAATAAACTGAGGAGACTCCTGAAAAAGGAAAAATTTGATATTGTCCAATCGAATCTTGTGCATGCCGATCTCTGGCTGGCTATACAAAAGGCCTTATTTTTTCGCAAGATGAAACTGGTAAGTGTAAAGCATGGGTTTGATGAACCCTATTCGGCAAAATATGGTAATGACCCAAGGCACTTGAAGAAAAGCCTTTTTTACTGGGTACAGAAGTTCTCTGGCTGGTTTGCCAACTATAACGTTACCATTTCCATGGGGCTGTACAATATGTATGTGCAAGGAAAAATTGTTTCCCCCAAAAAAATTAGAAATATTTATTACGGTCTTGATTTGAAAGATAAGGAGCAATTAGTAGTAGACAGGCAGCCGCAAGAGCAATATGCGTTAATACTTGGCCGGCTTGTGAAATACAAAGGCCACGAATGGTTGATGAAGGCCTGGCAAAAAGTAGCGGCGCTAAATAGTAACTGGAAACTATATATAATTGGTGGTGGAAATTATGAACAAGAACTTGTGCGTCTGAAAGAAGAACTACAATTGGGTGATACGGTGAAATTTTGTGGCTACCAGGCTAACCCCCACCAGTTCATTAAAGATTCACAGTTTATGCTTGTTACTTCCAAATGGGAGGGTTTTGGACTGATAATGCTGGAAAGCTGGGCACACAAAAAACCAATTATTGCATTTGATGTGCCGGCCATGAATGAGGCCATCACTGATGGTAGTAATGGGTTATTAGCAAAAGCGTTTGATACGGATGAACTGGCACAAAAAATACTTTATTATTTCCAACACCCGGAAATAATCAGTCAGCATGGCGCTGCGGGGTATTCAGAGTTGAATTCCTATTATACAGTACCCCGTATGGCTGATGAAATGTGTGAAGTGTACGAGCAGGTATATAAACCAGTAAACTGAGAATGGAAGAGTACAGTAGTTATTTTCTTGTTCGGTTAACCGATCTGATCTGGGCGCCAATTTGCTTTATGGTGCTGTGTATTATTGCATATAAGAAAAGAGAAAAATATAAGGGGACAGTTTTGTATGGGTATTATATGCCTGCTTTCTTATGGCGAATATTTTTTGCAGTTATCTGGACATTGGTAAGCCAGTATTATTTTCTTTTTGCAGATACCAACCACTATTACCAGGCTGTATTGGATATGCACAGGGCAGTAACAGAAGATTCTGGGCACTTGAGTGATATTTATACCAACCTCAAATTAAAAAAGGATAACCCGATTTTCGATTATTTCTTTTATGATGCCTTAGGGATCACTCATTTTTACATGTACGATGTAAAAAATTATATTGTTCCTCGCTTTGCATTACCCTTTTCCCTGCTGTTTGGCAAAAGTTACATGGCTATTTCCTTTTGCCTCAGTTTTTTTGCTTTTGGTGGTTGCTGGCGATTGTTTAAAATGTTTTGTCAGATGTATCCTCATTTACACAGAAAAATTGCCATTGCTTTTCTGTTTCTTCCCTCTCTTCTTTTCTGGAGTGAAGGTTTATTAAAGGATACTATTTGTTTGGGATCTCTCGGGTATTGTTTATATGCTGCCTATAAAATTTTTATTACGAGAAAAGCAAAAATGCTAGATTTTATAATTATGGTTGGAGCAGGGTGGTTGATGTTTAACATTAAGCCCTATATCTTGATTTGCCTTGCTCCGGCCTTTTTGATATGGCTTTTTCTGCGGGCAAGAGTGCATATACCGGATAAAACATTACGGCAGATAGCTACTTTTCTGTTTACTATTATTTCGTTAGTAGGTGCTTTTATACTGGTACAAAGTTTTACTTCGTCAGAACTTGCTTCCCAATACTCTACCGAAAATATCCTGAAGACAGTTAAATCTCAGCAACAAATATTTTCACAAAATGAAGCTAATGGTGGGGGTGGGTCTAATTTCGAGGTTGGTGAAGTTGGGAATTCTATCTCAAGTATGATATTAATGTTTCCTACAGGGATCATGAATACTTTCTTCCGTCCCTTTCCCTGGGATGTGCGGTCTCCGTTTATGGTGTTATCTTTTTTTGAGTCCTTCGGCTTTTTGGTATTGACATTTATGTGTTTCCGAAAGATGGGGATTAAGAAATTCTTTAACAGCATCGTTTCTAATCCCGTGATCACCTTCTGTTTTGTCTTTGCCATTTTTTTCGGTGGCCTGATTGGAATGACCACTATCAATTTTGGTGCCCTGAACCGGTATAAAATTCCCTGCCTTCCTTTTTTCGCTATGATGCTTTTCCTGGTCATGGATAAGTCAGGCAAATTTTCTTCAAAGTATGTTTTTAGCAAAAAGCTTTTCTAAGTATGTGTGGTATAGCCGGCTCTATTAATTTTTCGCTTGATATTCCAAAACTGACCAAAGACCTCTGGCACCGTGGCCCGGATGATCAGTCTACATTTGCCGAGGCCAACCTGCAACTGCATCATCACCGCCTTTCTATTCTGGATATCGCCAGCGGTCATCAGCCCATGCATTTTGAGCATCTTACGATTATCTTCAATGGCGAAATTTACAATCACCAGGAGGTCAGGAAGAAATATAGTTTGGTTTGTAAAACAAACTCCGATACAGAAACTATTTTACAGGCTTACCTGAAATTGGGAGTTAACTGTCTCCAGGAATTTGATGGCATGTTTGCACTTGTTATTTACGACAGAAAGATCAACTCTCTTTTTATAGCGAGGGACAGAGCAGGTAAAAAACCTGTTTATTACTATAGCATACCCGGGCAGTTTGTTTTTGCCAGTGAATTGAATGCCCTGAAGAACCAGGTAGGGCCAGCTGTTAATGAACAGCATATTGAGCAATATCTGCGTTACGGAGCCTTTCATCAAACAGCCACTCCGTATAGAAATGTACATGAATTGCCAGCGGGGCACTATGCCATAGTAAGTCTAAATGATGGAGCTGTTTCCATTCATACCTGGTGGGCTATTCAAACTTATTATGAACAACGTAACAATGAAAGCCTGGAGCTGGCGATAGAGAATATAGATTCTATTTTACACACAGCCATTAAAAGAAGACTGGAATCTTCTGATCTTGAAGTGGGCTCGTTTTTAAGTGGCGGTATTGACAGCGGTCTTGTTACAGCCATCGCCTCACAGTATAATTCATCACTGAAAACCTTTACTGTTTCTTTTTCCGGTGCTTATAATGAAGCACCATTGGCAAAACTAGTGTCCACAAAGTATAAGACACATCATACGGAGATCAATATATCGTTTGATGATCTGCAAAACGATATTGAGCAAATACTGGCTAATTACGGAGAACCATTTTATGATGATTCGGCAATACCAAGCTATTATGTAAGCCGGGAAGCCAAAAAATATCTTACCGTAATACTAAATGGTGACGGCGCTGACGAATTGTTTGGCGGCTACCGTCGGTATGTACCTTTTGCGAAGTATGATTTTTTCGCTAAATCCGGCCTGATGACGGCTGCTGCATCAGGGCTGAAGAAGATTATTCCTTTTTCTAATGAAAAGCAATCAAAACTTAATTATTTATACCGGCTGGCAGACTTGGCTTCACAAAAAGAAACAGACGTTTATTTTTCTGCTACTACTGACATATTCAGTGGTTTTTATCAGCACCTTATTCCTACAGGTGCGAATGTGCTTATAGCATTACAACAAAAACTGTCAGCCGCAAAAGCATCATCACTTTCTGGCTTGCAAAAGCTGATGATGATGGATTTTAATTCCATCCTTCCGGATATATTACTTGTCAAGATGGATATAGCCACCATGGCAAGTTCGTTGGAAGGCCGTAGCCCATTTTTAGCAAAAGGAATGCTGGAGTATGCACCAGGACTTCCCGACAGCTATAAAATTAAAGGAACGACCACCAAGTATTTGTTACGGCAACTGGCTGTTAAATACTTGCCCGGAGAATTAATTAATCAGCCCAAGCGGGGATTTGAAGTGCCACTGAAGCAATGGGTCGATAAGGAATTACGGGAAATTATTTTTTCTTACTTAGATACAGCCAACTCGTACGCTGACAATTTTGTTGAAAAAGATTTCATTCGCAAGCTGCTCGAACGAAAAGTAAAAGTATCGGACGAGAAAAGAGCTAAAATGCTCTACACCCTTTTTGCGTTGAATGTATGGCATAAGAAATGTTACGGTGGTTAAATTAAAAAATAAATCACAGCGGTCACTACGAAGCACAGTTTAAAAAGCCGTGTAACGGTGTGTTCTCTGCGGTTTCAAAATAAATTTTCTTCTTACCTATATCAAAATTAGATGTCTGCTGCATTTGATACCGGCAAGTTTGTTATCTCCCTCGATTTTGAATTATTCTGGGGGGTAAGGGATAAGCGAACTATAGAGAATTATGGGGCCAATATATTGGGAGTGCAGAAAGCGATTCCCGCAATGCTTGCCCTTTTCGATAAATATGGTGTGAAGGCAACTTTTTCTACAGTGGGATTTCTGTTCGCCCAAAACAAAGAAGAATTACTGGCCTTTTGTCCGTCCATACAACCCGATTATGTTGACACTAAACTATCACCCTATCATTCTTTTGATAAAGTGGGAAATGATGAAACGGACGATCCTTACCATTTTGGTTATTCCTTACTACAGCAGATTAAGGCAAAAGGGAATCATGAAATAGGTACACATACTTTTTGTCATTATTACTGCCTTGAAGCAGGTCAAACACCGGAGGCATTTAAACAAGATTTAATAGCCGCCAAAAAAATTGCAGCAGAAAAGGGCATTGATGTGCGAAGCCTTATTTTCCCCCGTAACCAGTTTAATGAAGAATATCTTTTTCTGTGTAAGCAAGTTGGAATTGACTCTTACCGGGGTAATCCTTCCTCCTGGCTTTATACCGGGAGAAATAAGAATGATGAAAGTCTTTCAAGAAGGGCTCTCCGGTTTATAGATACGTATATTAATCTTACCGGCCATCACTGCCATACCAAAGAATATGTTTTGTCTTCTTCCCTGGTGAATGTTGCTGCATCCAGGTTTCTGCGGCCTTATAGCAAAAAATTCTTTTTCCTGGAATCGCTTCGATTGCGTCGTATAAAAAAAGCGATGTTTCATGCGGCTAAAAATAATATGCTCTTCCATTTGTGGTGGCATCCGCACAATTTTGGTGTCAATCTCCAGGAGAATATTAATTTCCTTGAGCAAATACTTGCTTGTTACCAACGGTTGCAGCAGGAGTATCAATTCAGCAGTATAACGATGACAGGAATCACTGATGAACTTAAAAGAACTGATGGATAAAAAAATTGTCATGCTGTGTTCGGATTGTTTTTCAACCGTGACCTTATATAACTATATAAGCCGTTATCATACGATTGAAAAAGTTATCACAGAAGAACCGATGCGTGGAATGGCCCTTGCAAAAAGAAGAATGAAGAAACTGGGCTTTTTCAGAGTAACCGGTCAGATCATGTTTAGTATGATAATTGTTCCCATTATACGGCTGTTCAGTAAAGCCCGGGTGAGGCAATTGATGACTCAGTACAAGTTTGATGAAGCCCCGATTCCTCCTGAGAAAAAAAATCATTTCTCTTCAGTAAACGATGAAGAATGTATTGCATTGTTGAAACAAATGGATCCTGATGTGGTTATCGTGAATGGTACCCGTATCCTATCGAAGAAAGTATTGGAAAGTACAAAAGCAGTTTTCATCAATATGCATACTGGCATTACTCCAAAATACAGGGGGGTGCACGGCGGTTACTGGGCTGTAGCAAATAATGATATAGCGAATTGCGGAGTGACAGTTCACCTCGTAGATAAAGGAATTGATACAGGGGGTATACTATACCAGGCCAGTATCCAGGTAACAAGAAAAGATAACTATGTTACCTATCCTTACCTGCAGTTTGGTGAAGGTATTCCATTGATGCATAAAGCAGTTGAGGATATTCTGCATAACAGAGTAACTGTTGTACAAAGCCGTACAACTGAGAGTGCATTGTGGTATCATCCAGGTATCTGGCAATATTTATACTTACGAATTCTCAAAGGGAAAAAATAGTAACCCTGTTTATCCGTATTTTCTAAGCTGATTTTATTTATGCCTAAACTAATCCGTATCACCACGGCTCCGATCTCCTTAAAAGTGCTGCTGAGTGGCCAGATGAAATACATGCAGGAAAATGGTTTTGAGGTGGTGATGGTCAGCAGCGACGGAAAGGAATTGGGTGATGTGAAGGCAAATGAAGGATGCCGCCATCATATCATTCCTATGACAAGACGGATGACCCCTTTTGGAGACCTGCGTTGTTTATGGTTGTTGTACCGTTTTTTCAAAAAAGAAAAACCAGATATCGTTCATTCACATACTCCCAAAGCCGGCTTACTATCTATGTTGGCTGCTAAGCTTGCCGGTGTTAAGATCCGTATTCATACAATAGCCGGCCTGCGGTTTGTAACGACCAAAGGCTTTGCCCGCCGGGTATTAATATTTATGGAAAAGCTGACGGGCAAAGCTGCTACTCATGTTTGGCCCAATAGTTTTTCGTTAGAAAAATATATAAAAGAAAATAAACTTGTCCGGCCAGCTAAGCTGGAGGTAATAGGCTGGGGTTCCAGTAATGGCGTAAAACTTTCCCGCTATTCTGCAGGGGCTATCAAAGAAGAGAAATTACAGGATACTAAAAAACTGATACAGTATGATCCCTCGCTCATCTATTTTTTATCCGTTGGCAGAATTGTACATGATAAGGGCATGGATGAATTACTGAATGCTTTTGTCCGGGTACATTCCATAAATCCTGCTGTTCGATTAGTACTTGTTGGTGCGTTTGAAGATGAAGTAGACCCGGTAAGTGAAAAAGCCAGGCAGTTGATAAACACTCATCCTGCTGTTATCATGGCAGGGTGGAGCGATGCCGTTGAATATTTTATGCCTTTATCTTTTGCATTGGTGCATCCCTCGCACCGGGAAGGCTTTCCGAATGTACTGTTACAGGCTGGTGCGATGGGTTGTCCTGTAATCTGTTCCCGTATTGATGGCAATATTGATATCGTAAAGCATCAACAAACAGGATTGATCTTTGAAGTTAAAAATGAAGATGAACTTTACGGTCAAATGAAATATGCGTTGGAGAATCCTGAAATTCTTCAGCAATACGCCACAACACTCCGCCAGCAAATTGAACAGTATTTTGATCAGCCCATTGTACACTCCTTTCTCCATAAAAGATACCTCGAACTGCTTGCTGCACAGGACTATCCCGCCTGATATCGGAAAACTACTATTCCGCTAAAAGTACTAGTACTTTATTTCCCGTTTCTTTCTTTCCAAAGCTTGCACCTCCGGATTTTGGATTCTACTTTTAAGTCAGCATCCAATAAATCCTAATCGAATGAAATCCACATTGAAAAAACCAGTGGCCATTGTTGGCTATTCCGGCCACGCATTTGTCATCATTGACATCCTGCTAAGTGCAGGACGCCTGGTAACCGCTTATTGCGACCAGGAAAAAAAAGAATTTAACCCCTATCATTTAGACTACCTGGGAAAAGAAGCAGAGGTCATCAACAAACTGAAAAAGTTTGATTTTTTTGCCTGTGTAGGTCACAATGGTATCCGGGAGAAAATTCATACTAACCTTAGCCAGTATTTAGGTAATCCCATCAACGCCATCCATCCAAGTGCCGTTATTTCTTCCTCCGTAAAAATGGGTGATGGGATAATGATAGCCGCCAATGCTACTTTAAATCCATTAGTGGAACTGGGCCGCGGTGTTATTTGCAATACTTCTACGAGTATAGATCATGAATGTATAATTGGCGATTTCTGCCATATCGCTCCCGGTGCTGTACTTTGCGGAAACGTCACTATTGGCAGAAGTACCTTTATAGGTGCCAATGCGGTTATCCGCCAGGGTATTCATATCGGTAATAATGTAATGATCGGTGCAGGAACAGTCGTAGTAAAAGATATTCCGGATAATGCAACGGTGATAGGTAACCCAGCCCGTTCATTGGTTAAGAAGCCAGCCCGTAAATTGATCGCAGCATAAATAACAAACAAAATCTTTCTATTGAGAAACCTGTGGGGACGAATTTCCACAGGTTTTTTCATTGTTGGGGTAGCCTTTCCCGGTGCCGGTTATGTGGTCAATTCTCGATACCTTTGCAACTGCTTAAAAAGCAATATTATAATACCCATTGTGAAACAAATGAACCCGAAGGATTTCAAGGTTTTATTCTTGCGAAAAAAGGATAACGAGTATGCCCAACGGGCAGAGAGTTATATAAAAGAACATTTTTCCAATCCACTTATTTTTTCTGGTGGCCGAAAGGATAAACTGTCCGCCGAAGTACTGAACTGGAAGGGGGACCTTATGATTTCTTTTATTTCTTCCTGGATCTATCCGCAGGAGTTATTATCCAATGCCAGTTTTGCATCCATTAACTTTCACCCGGGCAGCCCGGAGTATCCCGGAACCGGCTGTACTAATTTTGCTGTTTATAATGGAGAGAAAGAATACGGTATTACCTGCCATCATATGAATGCAACCGTTGATACAGGCAGTATCATACAGGTAAAACGGTTTCCTATAAAGGAAGAAGATACGGTGTACACCATAACGCAGCAATGTTATAAGCTGATAGAAGAAAGCTTTTACGAAATGATGGGGCTTATAATAAAGGGCGAGCCGCTGCCACTTACTAACGAGGCGTGGAAAAGAAAACCTTATACAAGAAAACAACTGGATGAACTTTGCCACATACGGCCGGAAATGAGTGAGCAAGAAATTAATAAAAGGATAAAGGCAACGACCTATAAAACGCCGTGGGCTTTTACTAAAATTGGTAACAGAGTTTTTAAATTGATAAATTAAAAAAATATTTAGAATCTCTTTGTTTAGAGGTTCTAAAGCCCCTCCTTCGGAGGGGTTGGGGAGGCCACTAATATGATTTCAAAAAGCCCGATAACAGGTTTTGAATACGAAATACCGGCAGTCAAAGATGACAAGGCAGGCATTGAGGCATTTGTTGCATTACATCCAGGAAAGAAAGTGGTAGTAGTTCAGGGCCTCGGCTTTGTTGGTTCAGTAATGGGATTGGTAGTTGCCAATGCACTCACCGAAGAATATGCGGTAATTGGTATAGACTTGCCAACACCCGCCTCTTACTGGAAAATACGTTCTATTAATGAGGGGGTATTCCCAATTATTGCCAGCGATCCGAAGATTGATATTTATTATCAGAATGCATTGAAGAAAAAAAACTACTATGCTACCTATGATAGTCATGCTTACAGCAAAGCAGATGTGGTGGTGGTAGATATAAATTTAGATGTACAGAAAAAATCTGCCGCTAATAAAGATTTGGAAGGATATAGTGTTGATATGACTCCTTTCAAAAAAGCGATTGAAGCCATCGGTGCTAATTGCAAGGAAGATGTACTGGTGTTGGTGGAAACAACAGTGCCGCCTGGTACAGCACAAAAAATTGTGAGACCGATATTGGAAAAGAGTTTAACTAAGAGAGGATTGCCAATAGATAAAATAAAAGTGGGCCACTCGTATGAAAGAGTGATGCCCGGGCCGAAATACATTGACTCCATACAAAATTTTTACCGGGTATTTGCCGGTACTGATGAGAAGAGTGCGGAAGCAGTTGAATCATTTCTGCGAACCGTTATTCACACCAACGAATATCCATTAACGAGATTGGGTAATACCAATGCTACGGAGATGGCGAAAGTATTAGAAAACTCTTACCGGGCTATGAACATTGCTTTCATGGTCGAGTGGAGCCGCTTTGCAGAAGAAGCTGGCGTAGATATTTATGAAGTAGTGAATGCGATTCGTATGCGGCCAACACATAAGAATATTATGCTGCCAGGATTAGGAGTGGGTGGTTATTGCCTGACAAAAGATCCTTTGCTGGCAAGTTGGGCAAGAATGAATTTGTTTGGCAGCGAAGAAAAGTTAGGTCAAAGCGAAAGAGGTGTTCACATCAACGATAAGATGCCGGTATATGCTTTTGAATTTTTACAATCTCAGTTCAACGGATCGTTGGATGGAAAGAAAGTGTTGTTGTTAGGTGTAAGTTACCTGAATGATGTGGGTGATACCCGTTATACGCCGGTAGAAGGTTTTTATGACCAATTGGTCAATGCAGGATGCAATGTAACCTTACACGACCCGCATGTAAAGTACTGGGAAGAAAAAGATAACTGGATAAATCAGAATCTGGAAGAATTACTGGCTGCTGATTATGATGTGGTGGTAATTACAACGGGGCATAAGGATTACAGAAACAATGAAGCATTGATAAATACCTTACTGGGCAAACCAGTCGCATTTATGTATGATACGATTGGGGTGTGGAGTAAGGAGGAGATTGATTTGCTGTCGGGTAAGCATATAGTGAAAGTGATTGGCAGAGGGGACCTTTGACCCACCCTTACCTCTTCAATGAGAGGCTTTTGATTTCTGATAGTAATGTATTTTATTTTTAAAAGTGAAATATTGAAAAGCAAGGGCTGTGCAAGGATGGCCTCCTCTTTCGGAGGAGGTCGGGAGAAGGCCGAATAGAGTTACAGAACCCTGGTGTGTGCGACCGAACGAAGCTGATAGTAGTACAGAAGATGAAAAAATAATTTTATAAAAAACAAATATGAGTAAGAGTGTTCTTTTATTAGGCGGTGCAGGATTTATCGGTTTTAACATTACCAAGTACCTGGCAGAAAACAGGGACTATAAACTAACCATTGCCGACAACTTTGCAAGAGGCAAGCAAGATGATTATTTTAAAGAGTTAGTAGAAAAACACAACGTAAAAGTAGTGGCGGGTGATTTTACCGACCCGGCCACCTTCAATCAGTTGGATGAAGCATACGACCAGGTGTATATGCTGGCCTCGGTAGTCGGTGTTGATAATGCGAATTCTATTCCGCATGAAATTATCCGCATCAACACAGCTTTAATTTTTAATACACTGGAGTGGGTTCGTCGCAGCAAAGTTGGTAAAATATTATTTACTTCTACCAGCGAATGCTATGCAGGAACGATTGAAGCTTTTGGCTATACTACGCCAACACCTGAGGAAGTGCCGCTGTGTATCCAGGATATCGGTCATCCAAGATTTACGTATGCTGTAACAAAAATGTTAGGAGAAAGTGGTTTCCTTAACTATGCAAGAATTCTTGGCTTTGAAGCAACGATAGTCCGCTATCATAATGTATATGGCCCAAGGATGGGCTTCAAACATGTGATACCGCACCTGGTTGTTCGCTATAGAAAAAACGAAGATCCTTTTAAAGTGTATGGTCACGACCAGACAAGGGCTTTCTGCTATATTGATGATGCAGTAATGGGTACCGTGCTGGCAATGGAACAGCCCAACACCAATGGGGAAACATACCATATCGGTACACAAGATGAAATTTCTATTGGCGACTTAATTCACTATGCAGGTGAGTTGATGAATTATAAAGGCACATTTGAGAATGCACCAACTTACCCTGGTTCGGTAAGCCGCCGCTGTCCGGATATTACCAAAGCAAGAACACAATTAGGCTTTGAGCCAAAAGTTATGTGGAAGGAAGGATTGAAGATTACAGTGGATTGGTACAATGAATATTTAGAATCAGGAAAATTAGTATATGAGTAACGAAAAGTTTATTGCTCTCAGTCTTCCCAACATTGCCGGTAATGAGTGGAAGTATGTAAAGGATTGTTTGGACACCGGATGGATATCATCTGTTGGTTCTTATGTTACACAGTTTGAACAAATGGTAGCCGACTTTGCCGGAGCAAAGTATGGTGTGGCTGCAGTGAACGGAACAGCCGCCTTGCATATTTCTTTATTGCTGAGTGGCGTAAAGCAGGATGATTATGTGATACTGCCTAACCTGACTTTTGTTGCATCAGCTAATTCAATAAAATATCTCGGGGCAGATCCTTTATTAATTGATGCCGATCCAAACCTTTGGCAAATGGATTTGGATTTGCTGGAAGAGTTCCTGGAAAATGAAACAGATGAGAAAGACGGGCATTTATTTTATATAAAAGACGGTCGCCGCATTGGTGCTATTATGCCGGTGCATATTCTCGGTAATATGTGTGACATGGACCGGTTCTTGTCTATCGTTAAAAAATATCCATTACCAATAGTGGAAGATGCCACGGAAGCATTGGGTACTACTTATAAAGGAGTGAGTGCCGGTAAGTTTAGCCCGCTGGCTTGTTTTAGTTTTAATGGCAATAAGATTATTTCAACCGGTGGTGGTGGCGTAATTGTTACGGATGATGAAGCATTGGCCAAACATGCAAAACATTTAACGACTACTGCGAAGGCAAGTGCGGATGAGTATTATCATGATGAAGTGGGTTACAACTACCGGCTGGTAAATGTGCTGGCGGCCATTGGTGTGGGGCAAATGGAATTATTGCCTTCCTTCATCAAACGGAAAAAGGAATGTGTAACTTTTTATAAAAAAGAACTGGCTGGTGTGGCTGATATCCGTTTTCAGCAGGAATTACCAGAAGTGGAAACTAATGGCTGGCTCTTTACTATTCAAACAGATAAACAACAGCAGTTGCTCGACCATCTGAATAAAAATAAAATACTGAGCCGTCGTTTCTGGATGCCGATGAACAAGCTGCCGATGTATAAGGATTGTGTGTATGTGCAGAACAAAGACAACTCAGATTACATTTATAATACCTGTTTAAGTATTCCAAGCTCTACCAGTATTACTGATGAAGAGCTGGAGATTGTAGTCAGAGAAATTAAAGAAGCTATCGGCTAATTACCCCGTCAGCGGTTGTAAGCCCTGACGGCGGTTAGATTGGAAAATTTAAATGGAAGTCATCGGATAAAATATTTTTTGTACCCCGCTGTAGTGCTACTATCATCGTTGCGCCTGCCTGCCGGCAGGCAAGTCGCACACTTCAGGGTTCTGTAATTCTACTCAGCAATGTACAAACACATCAAACGTTTTTTCGACATCATATTTTCTTTAACAGCAATCATATTGCTATCACCGGTTTTTGTTCCTATTATTATTTTGCTATTACTTACCGGTGAGCATGAAGTGTTTTACAAACAGGACAGGGTAGGCTATAAGAATAAGATTTTTAAAATCTTAAAATTTGCCACCATGTTGAAGAATAGCCCTAACATGGGTGATGGCGATATTACCAAGCGGGGCGACCCGAGAATTACTGCCGTAGGAAAATTTTTACGCCAAAGCAAATTGAATGAACTGCCACAGGTGTTTAATATACTCTTGGGCGATATGTCTTTCGTTGGTCCCCGGCCATTAATGAAAGTTGGCTTCGACAGATACTCCGATGAAATGAAGGGGAAAGTTTATAATGTTCAGCCTGGACTTACAGGAATCGGATCGATCCAATTCAGGGACGAAGAATTAATAATAACACAAAGCAAACTGCCGCCGCATGAATGTTACAGGGATGTAATATTGCCTTATAAAGGAGCATTGGAAGTTTGGTACCAGGAGCACCGGAACTTCTATACCGATTTTATGATATTGTTTCTTACGGCCTGGTATATAGTTTTCCCTAAAAGCGAATTGGTACACAAAATATTCCCGTCCTTGCCAAAAAGGGACTTCTGAGCATATCTGTATTTACCCAATTAATAAATAAGTAATTTTAGTTATCATTCTGCAATGTTTAAACTCTTTTCCAAATCAAAACCGGCTGCAGGTAAAATTGACCTTAGTGTACTAAAGGTTGATATGCATTCCCACCTGCTTCCGGGTATTGATGATGGCTCTCCGGATATTGCTACTTCAATAAGCCTGATAAAAGGGATGATGGAGCTTGGCTATACCAAACTGGTTACCACGCCGCATATCATGTGGGATATGTATAGAAATACCAGCGAAATTATTTTGCAAAAATTAGAGGTGGTAAGAGAAGCAGTAAAAGCGGAAGGCCTGAATGTTGAAATACAGGCGGCTGCAGAATATTTCCTGGACGATTATGTAGGTGAGCTGGTCAAAAACGGCACTCCATTATTGACTATTGGCGATAATATGGTACTGGTAGAATTTTCCATGGCGTATCCTTCGCATAGCTTAAAAGACATTTTGTTCGATATGCAAATGCAGAATTATCAGCCGGTAATAGCCCACCCGGAACGCTATTTATACCTCGACCAGAATAAAGAGTTTTATGAAGAATTGAAGGATATCGGGTGTCTGTTCCAGCTAAACCTTCTTTCCCTGGGTGGTTACTATGGAAAATCAGCACAGGACCTGGCAAATTACCTTATCAAAAAAGGCCATTATGATCTGATTGGTACAGACCTGCACGGTTTCCGGCATCTGGAAGGACTAAAGAATCCTGCCATCATCGCTCCAATGATGAAACTTTTAGATAGCGGGAAAATCAGGAATTCGCAGCTATAATTCCCAAATTTTTGTTTTGTTGAAGAGTTCGGCCTTATTGGTTGAACTTTTTTTATGTAAGGTTGTTTTTATTTTACTATGAACGCATTTACCATAAAGGACCTTGAGAATCTATCTGGTATAAAGGCCCACACGATTCGTATCTGGGAGCAGCGGTATAATTTCCTCAAGCCTCATAGAACAACAACGAATATCCGTTATTACAGTAATGATGAGTTAAAGACAGTTCTCAATATTGCCCTGCTGAATAAATACGGGTTTAAAATCTCCCATATCGACCGGATGCAGCCGCAGGAAATAAGGGAGAAGATATTATCGTTGGGAGATGTTCGTGCAATTCAGGAAAGGATTATCAATGACCTGGTCCAGGAAATGGTAGATCTTGAAATAGAAAAATTTGAGAGAATCCTGACCAATTATATTGCTTCCAAAGGAATTGAAAGAACGGTGATACAAATTATATTTCCTTTCCTCGAGAAAATTGGAATTCTCTGGCAAACCGGGCATATTAACCCGGCACAAGAACATCTCGTTACCAATATTATCCGGCAGAAGCTGATAGTTGGAATTGAAACAACTGTGTCACATATAAAATTGGATAAAACATTTTTATTGTTTTTGCCAGAGGGAGAACACCATGAGCTGGGTTTATTATTCATGTATTATCTTCTCAAAAGCAGGGGGGCAAAAGCCATCTATCTTGGTGCCAATGTTCCTTTAAAAGATGTAGAGCATGTTATCAATCTGAAACGACCAGATATTGCTTTCACACATCTGACAGCGACAGCATCCAATTTCAATTTTGAGAAGTTCCTCAGCAATATTGAGCAACGCTTTCCCGGCATCAATACGGTTATTTCGGGCCAACTTACGCAACAGTACAAAAAAAGAGTGCCTGCTTCCGTGCAGTTCAAGAAATCCTTACCTGAGGTAATGGAGTATCTCTCAACGCTTTAATATAAACTGGTTTTTTCCGGAAGATTGTAACACTTGTTTTAATAAAAAGGTGAAAAATAGATTTGGTGGGTTGAAAATTATGTTTAACTTTACTTCATAATAATTAAACATAAATATATGTCAAGCCTTGAATTTAATGAGATGTTGCTGACTAACGCAGACTTTCTTAAACCCTTTGCCATCAACCTGACAAGGGATAATGAAGCGGCCAATGACCTATACCAGGACACACTTTACAAGGCTTTGGCCAACCATGATAAGTATAACGCCGGCACTAATATCAAAGCCTGGTTGTTTACAATTATGCGGAATATATTTATCAACAATTATCGCCGGAAAGCTAAACAAAACACCATCTTCGATAATACGCCTAACGACTTTCTTATTAACCAGAAACAGGCCACAATAAGCAATGCCGCGGAGAGTGATATGCGGGTCAAGGAAATCAACAAAGCCATACAAGAATTACCAGAAATATTTAAAACACCTTTTTTATTGTATTTTGACGGCTATAAGTATAATGAGATTGCTGATGTTTTAAACGAGCCGCTGGGTACCATCAAAAGCAGGATTCACTTTGCGAGAAAACTCTTGAAGGAACAAATCAGCCGGTTCTAAACTATTTTCTGTGGCTGAAAAAACGGTGATTGTTATTGGGAGTGGATTTGCAGGACTATCTGCCGCATCTTTTATGGCAAAAGAAGGCTGGCGAGTTACCGTTCTTGAAAAAAATAATACTGCCGGCGGCCGTGCACAGCAACTAAAGGAAAACGGATTTACTTTTGATATGGGCCCCAGCTTCTATTGGATGCCCGATGTATTCGAGAGATACTTTGCTCAATTTGGTAAAAAAGTATCCGATTACTATTCACTTCATCGTCTAGACCCCTCTTATCGTATTTACTGGGATGATGGCTATACCGATATGCCGGCTGATTTTGAGGAGCTAAAGAAAATCTTTGAATCAATAGAACCAGGCAGTGCTGAAAAATTAGAAAAATACCTGAAAGGAGCTGCTTATAAATATGAAGTCGGAGTAAATAAACTGGTGTACAAACCAAGCCGATCACTTACAGAGTTTATGGATTGGGAAACTATCAGCGGGGTTTTTAAACTCCAGGTGTTTTCTTCTATTAAAAGCCATATCGCCAAATATTTTCAACATCCTAAGTTGCGGCAGATAATGGAATTTCCTGTCCTTTTCCTGGGGGCTTTACCCGAAGATACTCCAGCGCTGTACAGCCTGATGAATTATGCTGATATAAAAGGTGGTACCTGGTATCCGGAGGGAGGTATTTACGCAGTGGTAGATGGAATGTATAAACTGGCGATGGAATTAGGGGTTACATTTCATTTCAATGAAGCAGTGAAGGAAATTTCTATAGCGGAAGGAAAAGTCAAAACAGTAGCAACCGATAAAGCAATGTATGAGGCAGATGCTGTTATCAGTGGTGCTGATTATCATTTTACCGAAACAAAATTATTACCGGAAGCATATAGAAGTTACTCTGCCGCTTATTGGGATAAACGGGTTATGGCTCCTTCCTGTTTAATGTATTATGTGGGGCTGAATAAAAAACTAAAAAAACCAATTCATCATTCTTTATTTTTTGACGTTCCTTTTGATCAGCACGGCCAGGAAATTTATAAAGACCCCAAATGGCCGGCAAAGCCCCTGTTCTATGTAAGCGTTTCCTCGCTTACGGATGATTCTGTGGCACCTGTGGGACATGAAAATATTGTTTTTCTGATACCAATTGCATCTGGCTTGGAGAATGATACAGAGGAGTTACGAGAAAAATATTTTCAGCTTATTGCAAAAAGAATGGAAAAATTGACCGGAGAATCTATCCTTGATTCAGTTGTCTATAAAAAGACCTTTTCAGTCAGTGATTTTGTACATGATTATAATTCATTCAAAGGCAATGCTTATGGATTGGCCAATACACTCCGCCAAACAGCAATTTTCAGGCCTGCCTGCCAAAGTAAAAAAGTAAAAAATTTATTTTATACAGGCCAGCTTACCGTACCGGGGCCAGGTGTACCGCCAAGTTTAATCAGCGGGGAGGTAGTGGCTAAACAAGTAATTAAAGTATTGAGATAATTTTCTTATTTTACAAAGTCATGATTCAGTTGTTTCATACCACCAGCCAAAACTGCAGCCGTGTTGTAACGGAGAACTACAGTACATCCTTTTCATCGGCTATCCGGCTGCTGCATAAAGATCTACGAACACCTGTTTTTAATATTTATGGCTTTGTAAGGTTTGCGGATGAGATCGTTGATACTTTTCATGATCATGATAAAGTCATGTTACTGGAACAGTTTAAAAAGGAAACCTTCGATGCGATCAAGCGGGGTATCAGCCTTAACCCGATACTGAATAGTTTTCAGCGAACTGTCAACGAATATAATATTGACCTTAAATTGGTAACTGCCTTTTTTTGCAGCATGGAAATGGATCTGAATAAAAAGGCTTATGACTGCGATGCATACAAAGAATACATTTATGGCTCTGCCGAAGTAGTAGGCCTGATGTGCCTGTATGTTTTTTGTGAAGGGAAAAAGGAGTTATATGAAAAATTGGAAATGTCTGCCCGTTCTCTGGGTGCAGCTTTCCAGAAAGTAAATTTTCTGAGGGATATCAAAGCCGACTTCAATGGCTTAGCAAGAGTCTACTTCCCCGGCTGCGATTTTAATAACTTTACAGAGGCTGAAAAAAGAGGAATAGAAGAAGATATACATGCTGATTTCCGCAATGCATACGAAGGCATTACTAAACTTCCGCTCAAAGCAAGATTTGGTGTTTATGTGGCTTACAAATACTACCTCTCTTTATTCAAAAAAATAAAAAAAATGGAACCAGCCAGGGTGCTGGAAGAAAGAATCAGGATTCCCAATTACTACAAAGCGATGATCATCCTCAGGGCAGGTGTAAAAAACCAGTTACGATTAATCTAGTATGGAGCCTACACAGGTAATATTGGTGGATGTCAATGACAGCCAGACCGGGACCATGGAGAAAATGCAAGCCCATGAACAAGGGTTGCTTCACCGTGCATTTAGTGTTTTTATTTTTAATAGAAAAGGGGAGATGCTGTTGCAACAAAGAGCTTTAAGCAAATATCATAGCGGCGGGTTATGGACAAATGCCTGTTGCAGTCACCCTTTACCGGGGGAAGAAACTGCGGCAGCTGCCCGAAGAAGATTGAATGAAGAGCTTGGTTTTGAAACAGCCATCGAAAAAGTATTTGACTTTGTTTATAAAGCTGATTTTGATAATGGATTGACCGAACATGAGTTCGACCATGTTTTTACAGGAGAATATGAAGGCACAATTTTTTTGAACAAAGAGGAGGCGATGGATGTTTGTTATAAAGATGTGCAGGAGATTCGACAGCTTCTTAAAACAGTTCCACAGCAATATACAGCCTGGTTTCACCTTGCCTTTCCTAAAATTGAAAACTGGTGGAACCAGCGATATATGAATAAACCCGATGGTTATCGGGTGATGTAAAGAGTTTAATTTTGCAATACAATGGCTACCGTTTATTATATACTGGTTTTATTGGGCACCTTTCTTATAATGGAAGGATTAACCTGGTGCATTCATCGTTATGTTATGCATGGCTTCTTATGGTATCTGCATAAGGATCATCACCAGGTAAGACCCGGCATTTTCGAAAAGAACGATCTCTTTGCTATCATATTTGCTATTCCAAGTTTTTTGCTGATCTATTTTGGTACGTATGATCATGTTTGGTGGATGCAGGCAATTGGTTTTGGTATCATGGCCTATGGCTTCGCCTATTTTATTGTACATGATGTGATCATTCATCAGCGTTTTAAATGGTTTAGCCGCAGTAATAATACTTATGTAAGAGCAATTCGCTGGGCACATAAAATGCACCATAAGCATATCAACAAGCACCAGGGAGAGAGTTTCGGATTTTTATTGGTGAATAAAAAATACTGGGACAAAGTACGCAGGGATAAAAAACTGATGGCAGGTAGCAGGAAAGTGGAATATGCTCCCGAAGCCGATTAATTGCCTGCTCAACTTCTTATCTTTAATCTTCAAACTCCTTTTCTGAATTCTCCGGTTCAATACGATTACATTATTGCAGGTGCCGGTTGTGCCGGGCTCAGCCTTGCTATACACATGATTTATTCTGGTCAGTTAAGCAATAAAAAAATTCTTATTGTTGATAAAGACCAAAAACAAAGGAATGATCGAACCTGGTCTTTCTGGGAAACAGAACCTGGAATGTTTGAAGAGGTGGTGTACAGAAAATGGAAACATACCTGGTTTCATAGTGCTGATTTTTCCCGCCTGCTCGACCTGTCGCCGTATGAGTATAAGATGATACGGGGAATTGATTTTTACAAGTATTGTTTTAATATTATTCAGCAACATCCCAATTTTGAAATAAAATATGGTGACATACAATTAATAACTAATGAAGACAATCTTGCTGTTGTTCAGCTAAACGATGAAAAGATTACGGCAGAATATATTTTCAACAGCATACTATTTGAAAAACCGGTATTAAAGGACAAAGACTATTACCTGCTTCAGCACTTTAAAGGCTGGATTATTGAGACCGATACACCTGTTTTTAATCCTTTAGAAGCTACGCTGATGGATTTTAGAACAGGACAGCAACACGGGACTACATTTGTATATGTAAAACCGTTTTCTGAAACCAAAGCATTGGTTGAGTACACTTTGTTCACTGAAAAATTATTGGAGCCATCTCAATACGATAATGGCCTGAAAGATTTTATACAGCGTTTTCTTAAAATCGAATTGTACAAGATAACGGAGGAGGAAGTTGGTATAATACCGATGACGAATTATAAATTTCCTGCTGTTGATGGCCGCATTGTAAATATCGGTACGGCGGGTGGTCAAACGAAAGCCTCAAGTGGTTACACGTTCCGGTTTATTCAAAAACATTCGACCCGCATAGTTGATAACCTGGTTAAAAGAGGTAATCCGTTTATTGCATTACCAGGCGGGCCAAGGCGATTTAAATTTTATGACAGTACACTGCTTCACATCCTGAAACATAACAAACTTCCCGGTGATAAAATATTCACCCGGTTATTCAAAAAAAATAAACCCCAGCAGGTGCTGAGGTTTTTAGATAATGAGAGTTCTTTAAGTGACGAACTAAAAATTATTTCTTCTTTGCCAACATTGCCTTTTCTAAAGGCAGCATTGAAACAATTTTAATTACTGATCAGGGTCCATCTGCATAAACTCCCTCTTCACTGCTTTAAGCATACTAAAAAGCTGTGCTACCTGAATCATCAGTAATACACCCAATGCCAGCATTACATACCAGGGCAGATTGATTGTTTTAACAGGTTCTGACACTTTTTGAAACTTAGCTATATGCCAGCCTGAAAGAGCCGAACCGAATGCCATTCCAACCAATAGAAACGAAATAAGGGAGTACACTACTTTCATAAACATGATCCGCATGGTGGAATAGCCGACTTTAAAGTTTTCGAGGATGGCTGCCGGAATGATCAGCACTAATGCGATCCAGCTCCAGTTCTTTTGAAACCATGCACCATTTAGCGTCAGGTTCAGTAAAAGCACAAGCACGATAGACATCAATCCCCATGGAATAGTTAAAAAGGCAGAAGGTTTGTGTGATTGGGTTGGCATGACAGGAGGTTTTGTTGTGACAAGAAAGATAGAAAATATTTTGCTATAAACTAAAAAAGCACCCCAAACAAGGTGCTTTTTGTAGCCTCGACAGGAATCGAACCTGTATCTGGAGCTTCGGAAACTCTTATACTATCCATTGTACTACGAGGCCGGCTTACTTTATCAATCCGCTGGCATTTGTTGCAAACACTTTTACGGCGATAGCCAGCAAAATTACGCCAAAAAATTTTCTTACAGCCATTAAACCAGCTTTACCTAATGCTCTTTCAATCAGATTTAGCGAACGAAGTACGAAATAGATTACAATCAGGTTGATCAGTATAGCGAGTAAGATCATGTATTCGTTTTTATCGGTTCTTTCAAAAGTGGCTTTTAATGACATAATAGTAGTAAGTGTTCCACTCCCTGCTATTAATGGGAAGGCAATGGGCACAACTGTTCCTGAAGGAACTCCTTTTTCTGCTTTAAAAAATTCTATACCCAGTACCATTTCCAGCCCTAAAATAAAAATGACTATTGAACCTGCTACAGCAAATGATTTTATATCAACTCCCAATAGATTTAAAAAGGGTTTGCCAACAAAAAAGAACAACACCATCAATGCGCCTGATATGAGGGTTACTTTCCACGAATTAAGGGTCCCCATTTTTTGCTTGATAGAAATAAGCATTGGTATAGAGCCTATCACATCAATAACGGCAAAAAGGGTAAATGTCAGCGTAAGAAACTCCTGGAGGTTAAACTGCATGAGGGTTGGTTTCTGCAAAAGTACTTATCTGAAGATATATTTCTCTTTAAAGTAATTCAGTTCATGAGCCAGATATGCCAGGCAATTTTTGCAAAGGCAGTCACTGTACCGCTGCTCTATATAAGCCCTCTGCTCTTCGGTCAGGTTGATGGTATAACACTGACAGTGAGTAATATCTCCGGGCTTGCATTCAAACACAGCATTGCATCTCAGGCAATTTTTAATTTCATGATGACACATCTTCCTGTTGTTTACAATTGAAAACTAACACCAGTCACAAAATTGAATTTCCGGATATTGTACCCCAAAAAGTCGAAATACTGTTTATTAGTGATATTCTTCAGGTCGAGAAACAGCTTACTGCTTTTTCCGAATTTATATTCACTGTATACATCAATGGTTGTATAGCCTTTCAGTATCTCAGGAGAGCTGCCATAAATAAACTCCTCTCTTTTACTCACAGATCGTAATTGTGTACTAATAAAAAAAGCTTTTGTTACTTGCACACCTGCATTCAGGTTGATAGCATGTTTGGGTATCCTGTACAGGTTGAAGTATGAAGTGTCTTTGCCCAAGGGTGTACCAGTGCCGTCATAGGCAGATGTCGTTTTCCCATTTGTATAAGTGTAGTTGGCAGTGATATGTAACTTGCCGGCAGTGTAACCAACTTCCAGTTCAGCACCATAGTTTGTTTGACTGCTTACATTCAGGTATTTACTTTCAAAGGTTGAAGGATTGAGGGTGTAAAGAATTGCATCTTGTGTGTTACGATAAAAGCCAACGATTCTTGTCTTGACAGATTTTATAGAAAAAATATCTACTCCGGCTTCGCCGATAATTCCTTTTTCTGGTGTGAGTTCAGCATTGCCTGCTAACTGATCAAATAACTGGTATAAGGTAGGTGTTTTATAAGCTGAATACAGGTTACCGAAGATCTTTGCTTTGTTCTTTATTAAATATGATGGGTTGAGTGTGAAACTCATATTATTGCCATACTCAGAATGGATATTTAAACGGCTGCCGAACTCAAGATTAAAACTGTTATTCTTATAGATCACCGAAGCGTAAGGGCTGAGCTGGTTCATCTTCGCATATAAAACAGGCGGCGCATATGGTCCGAAAGGTCCTGTTGACCAATATGACTGGTCTGTATTATTAAACCGATAATCACCTCCAATAAGGAACTCCCACTGATTCAATTTCCAGTTGCCATATAGTTCAGCATAATGAGTACGTCCGACATAGTTGCTTTTTGCATAATCAACATAGGGACTGCTTTTATGCAAGGAATCGTCAAGGTAATTTCTTTCGGCCCTGTTGTAGTTGTAATTAGCCTTGATAGCTCCTTTGTTCAAGGTATAAACGACCCCAGCTCCAATTTGTTTATTATTATTTGTCACTGAGAAATCTCTCTCATCTGTAAAGGCGGATGCATCAAGTTCTGTTGTATAATTACTGTACGCTCCGAACAGTGTCGCTTTTATTCTTTTCCCGGCCCTGAAACCAAACCGTCCATTAGCGGTATGCTGATTATAGCCGTCCTTATCAAAAATACCAGTATTGTTTTTGTCGTTAGCTGCTGAAAAACCATCTGAATTCAGATGGGTATAGTTTACCGAATAGTCAGTATTCTTTCCGCTTCCGCCAATACCCACAGATTGTTTCAATGTGTGATAGGTTCCGCCGGAAAAATTTCCGTTGATATTTATTTTATCGGGGCCTGCTTTTTTAGAAATAATATTAATAACACCTGCGACAGCATCCGAGCCGTATAAAGTGGACTGGCCGCCTTTCAGTATTTCAATTTTTTCTACCTGGTCGAGGTTCAAAAAATTCAGATCAAAATAGTTACTAATGACCGAAGGGTCATTTACCGGAATACCATCAACAAGAATTAGGACATTGCCAGCCGAGGCACCACGGATGCTGGCAGTAAGATTTGTACCAGGGTTGTTGTTTGCACCGATAATGGTGGTGCCTCCAATCGTATTTAACAGTTCGCTTATCGTTTTGCCACCGCTTCTCTCTATTTGCTGCCGGTTAATTACTGTTACGACCTTTCCGGTCTCACTTTGTTTTTTAGGATACTTGTTTGCGGTAAGGATCACCTCATCCAACGAAGTGCCTGTGGAGTCTTGCGCCTGTGCCGTACTGCTGATTATGACAGCAGCCAACACAAAAAAATACTTTTTCATTATTAAATGAATTTTTGTGTGACTGCCTCCGGAAAAATGTTGTTGGTGTCCTTCGTTAAACTCAGGATGCGCCTGACAACGGGATAGAAATATAAATGTCCTGCGACTTTTACATCTCATGCCTTTCACCCGAAAGCTGAATAATGTTAGATGATATGGCAGGTCTTCTGGCTTAAAGCGTTGTTGAAACCTTCCCATTCGGATGAGCCGAGACAGTGGTAACTCTTCAACAATTTTACTCTTACAGCCCTCCTTCGGAGGCAACCAAGCTTTGCGCAGGTTGGGAACGAAGTTTGGGGGAGGCTTCTTACAGCTACGGGGATAGCGTCAGATTTTGACTGACTTCCCTTTTAATTCCGGTTATTAGGCCGGAAACCAAATCTGTGCAAATGTAGGGTGAGCAATTTTTCCTGCAAGAATAGTTTTCAACAATCAGTTATAACCAGGGAATGCTAAAATAATTTCCCCACATTTTTGAAACTGGAATAAACTTTGCTCTTCTTATCCGGTCTGTAAAAAATCAATACCTGCATGAAACAATTCTAAAACTCTTTCCCGATAATTTAACAGTGGTGATAGTAATGCGACGTAGCTTTTTATGTTGAATGGTTACTGCCATCTTTCCCCGCCTTTACTTATTACTTTTCTTCCAAAGCTGCTGTGTTTGTTAACCATGCAGAAGATGTGCTATACATTCTCTGCTTCAAAAAAATACTATGCGCAAAAACCAACAGGCAGTTATTTTATTAATAGGTCTTATCAGTATGAAAACAGGTGATTTGTATGCTCAGATCAATGTTGCAAAATTTGAAGTAGGTGCAGGACTAAGCAGTTATATATACCAGGGTGATCTTGCTCCGTCAAGGCTTGGCTCTTATAAAACCATGCGTTTGGGAATCAATCTAAACGGCAGTAGAATAATTAACCGTTCACTTATGGTAAGGCTAAACCTTGCTATTGGCGGATTAAGGGGAGATGAATCAAAATATAATAACCCTGAATACCGGAAACAACGGAATTTTAATTTTCGTACACCTGTGGTGGAAGTTGCGCCTATGCTTGTATGGAACCTCTTTGGAAAAAACTATACTGACAAGGGGCTATCACCTTACCTGTTTGGCGGAGCAGGGATATCCTTTCTGAAAATTAAAAGGGACTGGAGTAATTTTAATGCTGCTTACTTTGGTGATGGTTCAGATATTCCGGAAAGAATAGCAATGGATGCGGAACATTCTTTGCCCGGCATCATACCCGTTATTCCGCTGGGTGCAGGAATAAGATATGGCATTTCACCATCCATTGCACTTACAGCGGAATCTTCTTACCGGTTAACTTTTACTGATTACCTCGATGGCTTTAGCAAGGCAGCTAATCCTTCACGAAATGACCATTACCAAACGATAACTATTGGAGCAATTTACAGGGCAGGTAATAAGAATACACTCGGCTGCCCTGTCGTTAAGTATTAAATAGCATTATTTTTTGATTGCTTTGATCCATTGAAAAGAAAGGCCGATATAGTAATTGCGTTTTGGGGCAGCATTGTAAAAACGATTAGCGGCTGCATTAATATCATTGCCTAAGCTATATGTTTCGTCAAGCAGATTGTCTGCTCCGGCATAGAAATTAAATTTGTATTGCTTTTTCAATATTTTTTTCCAGCCTAATCGCCAGCCGAGAAGATGATACGATCCCGCAGAAGCTGTATTGGCATCGTTCAGAAAAATTTTGGAAGCCATGTAAAATGTCATGTTGGAATAAACGCCATTCTTTAATTGTATATCTCCTAATACAGACAACGTATTAGAAGGCACGGATGGAACTGTTTTGTCTGAAAAATCATCAACACCTTTTATAAAACTACCATAGCGGAAATGATTGTAGGCGTACGCAGCATTGATGCTGTAATAATCGATAAACCCTCTTCGGGTGCTGATTAACAGGTCGCTTGTGATTTCAACCCCTTTTTGTTTCACATCGCCAGCATTGACAAAAAAATCGGCACCGGAAATATCCCGGCGTTGAACTAACGCATTATTTAGTTTGAAATAAAACCCGGTTGCTTCCAATCGTAATTTTTTATGAAACATGTTATAGCCAACTGTCATTTCATAATTCCATCCATATTCAGCTTCAAGATCGGTACTGATTACTCCGGTGGAGGGCAGTAATTCTGAAACAGTGGGGGGAGAAAAACCTCTTGAGATGGTCGCTTTTAATGAAAGGTCATCTGTCAAAATCTTCTTCAGGGAAATTCTCGGTGCCAGCTCATTTTTATAACTCCGGCTTTGTTGAAGCACCGGGTAGCGGTTTAACCTTGAGAACTCGACTTTTGTTTTATTTAAACTAATACCCGTGTTAATAAACCAGCTTCCTTTAAGAGTTAAATCTCCCTGGATAAAAAAACTATATGTGGTATAATTAATATCATCGTTGGTTTGCAAGGTATCAGGATTGCCATTCTTGTTCTTCGAAACCTGTGTATTGAAATATCCTTGCTGAAATTCGCTGCCGCCTACTACTTGAAAATTGCTTTCTTTTCGCCCGGAATATTCTTTGTCCATTTTTTTATGGTAAATAAAAACAGTCCGGCCTCCAAAGCTGGGTTCATTTCTCCGTTCATAATTACGGATAGCCGGATTTTTTATTTGTGCGAAGGCGCCATATAAAGTAGTGGAGTTCTTAAAGTGTGGATTGATCGTATAAATATTAGTAAATCCTGCTGTAATATTTTTCTGGTAAATACCAGCCTGTGCATTTACCGCAGATGGAAATCCACCCCCGGCCGGCCTGGCCGCTTTTGGGTTGGCAGTAAATTCTGCCAATGTTAATGCGCCGGGAGTTTGGTAATACATGTCTGAAAATAAAACCGAAGCGTTCAGTTGTTGTTTATCAGAAAGTTTCAACTGGGATTGCCAGGAAAAATTATCCCGGTGCATTTTTGTTTGTGTTCTGTAGCCATCACTTTGGTTATGCGCATAAGTGAGTTGGTTCTTATTTTCTTTGTTGCCAAATCTTGCAGAAGTAAAAATGTTTTGCAGGTTATAACTGCCGGTCAGGTATTCAATACTTGCACCAGGTTGCCAACGGTCAAAATTGTTGACCAATATAAGCCCACCTGTACCGGCTCCATACATGCTGCCGGCAGGGCCTTTAAAAATTTCGATAGAGGAAAAATTA
Source organism: Chitinophaga pinensis (assembly GCA_943371565.1). GTDB lineage: Bacteria > Bacteroidota > Bacteroidia > Chitinophagales > Chitinophagaceae > JJ008. Next base: position 83,032 of record CALRVH010000008.1, read on the forward strand.
TTCCAGGCAAACTGGTTAAAATAGGTGTTGCCACCCGGGTCGGTAATAGGAATTTCATTCCAATATACTTTTACATTGCGGACACCAAACGGCGAACGCAATGAACTGCCCCGGATATTGATGCGATAGCTGCCGGGTGACCGTTCTTCCATTCTTACCCCGGCTACAGTATTAAACCCGTTTACAATGGATGTTTTATTGTTGCGGTCACCATTATTAAATTCAATTATTTTAACCGCTGCAACTGAGCTGGACACTTTGCGATTTTGTTCAAATGCTTTCACGGTTACTTCATCCAATATTCTGGATGTATCCGTTTGTTCTTCTTGAGCAAATCCGGGAATAAATAGAAATAGCAGGAAGGAAAAGCAGATGGTTTTTTTCATAGAAACAGTAGTTGGACGGGCATAAAGTTAGAACCTTTTCTTTGTATCTTCAAGCCATGAGCGGAAAAAATAAGCTGAACCTTGTTGACATAAGCCTTATCGTAGTGAGTTTGGTTATAGGTATGGGTATTTTCAGAAACCCTGCCTCTGTTGCGGCCACTTCTGGTACAAGCTCCATCTTCTTTTTATTATGGGTCGTCGGTGGATTGATTGCTTTGTGCGGTGCACTGACCTATGCAGAAATTGGTCAGCGCCTGCCGGCAATGGGTGGATACTATAAAGTGTTTGCGCAATGTTATCATCCGTCAGTTGGTTTCTCTGTCAATGCCATTATACTTATCAGTAATGCAGCTTCATTAGCAGTGGTAGCATTGATCGGGGCCGATTATGTAAGTGATCTGTTATATGGAAAACCAAGCGGTGTGATTTTCAACACCGGTGTTGCGATTGTGGCAGTCGCCATGTTTTTTGTTGTAAACTTATTTGGGCTTAAGACCAGCAGCCGGACACAAAATGTGCTTATTATTATCAAAGTGGGACTGGTTGTATTGCTCATTGCCAGTATTTTCAAAGGTGTTGTCATTGAGCCGCACGGATATGATAAAACTTCTCCCATATACACCCTTGATAATAATAGTGCTATTACCTTATTCTTGATTTCTTTGATACCTGTTTGTTTTGCCTACGGCGGTTACCAGCAAACAATCAATTTTGGAGCGGAGGTAAAAGAAACCCGGATCATTCCAAAGGGAATTATTATTGGTATCATCATTGTCATTTCATTGTACCTGCTTATCAATGTTGCTTATACAGAAGTAATTGGTTATGATAAAATGAAAAATGCTTCTGCCATTGGTGCATTACTTTGCGAAGCATGGTTTGGTAAAGCCGGAGGCAAGGTATTTGATGCACTCATGTTCCTGTCAGTACTGGCCTATGTAAATATATTGTTGATGAGTAATCCCAGGGTAATGTTTGCGATGAGTGAGGATAAGGTATTTCCTAAAATATTTTCTTACCGGCATCCTAAAACTGAAGCATTGGTAGCAGGGCTGGCCACTTTTTCATTGATCACTATCATCGTAACTTTTTTTGGAAAAGGGGTTGATAATATTTTAAACTTCACCATGTTTCTCGACAGTATTGGAATGAGTACATCAGCTGCTACATTATTTATTTTGCGAAAGCGAAAACAGAATGAAGCCATGATAACAGGTGCCTGGAATAAATTCACTCCGCTACTGGCTGGTTTTTTTGTATTCAGTTATTTTATGATAGCCGTTGGTGTTGTTATAAAAGATGTGAATGCAGCTTTAATAGGAACTGGTTTACTTGCCTTTTTCCTGGTTCTTTATTACCTATTTTATTTTAAGAAGAAAGCATAATATGGATATTTCTCAAATTATCAACGAACTCGGCGAAGACAGGGAGAATTACTTCAACGCTGTCGCTCCGCCTATCATGCAGACCAGCAACTTTGCTTTTAATAAAGTGGCAGACCTGGCTAAGGCTTTTGAAGATGAAATGGGCGGTTACCTGTATAGCCGCGGATTAAATCCTACCGTCGATATTCTACGAAAAAAATTAGCCGCACTGGATGGGGCAGAAGATTGTTTGGTTTTTAACAATGGTGCAGCGGCCATCTTTGCCGGTATTTTTGCCAATATAAAATCCGGTGACCATATTGTTTCGGTAAAAGCTCCTTATACATGGGTGCAAAGAATGTTTGATGTAATACTGCCTAGATTTGGAGTGACTGCTACATATATTGATGGAACAACGATAGAGAACTGGGATAATGCGACAAGACCGAATACTACTTTTTATTACCTTGAATCGCCCAACAGCTGGGATTTTGCATTACAGCCCATAAAAGAAGTAGCAGCACTGGCGAGGTCAAAAGGTATCACTACATTAATAGATAATAGTTATTGCACACCGCTCTATCAAAAACCTGTTGAGATGGGAATTGATATGGCGATGCAGACCGCCACTAAATATATTGGCGGGCATAGTGATACACTCGGCGGAGTATTATCGGGCTCGTATAGCATGATGAAAAAAATATTTGACAGTGAGTACCTCAATATAGGTAGTGGTATCCAGCCTTTCAATGCCTGGTTACTTATTCGTGGCTTAAGAACATTGCCGGCAAGGATTGAACGAATCACCCGATCAACAACAGAGGTTGTCAACTTCATGAAGAATCATCCTAAAGTAGAGTCGGTCCTTTTTCCTTTGGATGAAACTTTTCCGCAGTATCAATTAGCAAAGCAACAGATGAAAGGCGCCTGCGGCTTATTCACTTTTGTATTGAAAACAGAAAAAAGAGAGTCTATCGTAAAATTCTGCGAGTCGCTGCACCATATTATGATGGCCGTTAGCTGGGGAGGGCATGAAAGCCTGGTAATTCCCAAATGTGCCGGTATTTCACTAAACGACTTTAACCCGGCAAATAAAGAGCATCGATATATCCGGATGTATGTAGGATTGGAAGATGCTTCCTACCTGGTAGCTGACCTTGGACAGGCGCTGGACCAAATTGATTAAAATTCTCCTTTCCTGAAAATTCATCAGACTGCGAAGGCAATTCATTTATTTTTGCTTCAGGTTAGAAGCATAAACAATCTTTATTATGAGTAAATCATTGAAGTGGACATTACTGATCGTTGGTGTAGTAGCAGCTGCATTTATCATCAGGAAAATGGCGGGCAGTAAAAGTAAAATTGAAAAAGTTGCCACAGAAAAAGCGGCCAGGCGAACTATCATAGAATCAGTTTCTACCAGTGGAAAAATTTACCCGGAGACAGAAGTTAAAGTAAGTCCGGATTTTTCAGGCCAGGTAACAGAACTTAAAGTTGCCGAAGGTGATAAAGTAAAAAAAGGACAAGTGCTGGCCCGAATCAATGACAGATCATCCATTGAAGCGCCTATTGACGGGGTGGTTTTATCATTAAAAGTAAAAAAAGGAGAAAGTGTAACTGGTAACAGCTTTAGTGTGGGAACAGAAATGATGACGGTTGCAGATATGTCCGTACTGGAAGTAAGAGTTGATGTAGGTGAAAATGATATTATTAAGATCAACATAGGAGATTCTGCCGATGTGGAAGTAGATGCCTACAATAACAGGAAGTTCCGGGGAGTAGTAACGAAGATGGCCAATAGTACTAAAGGCAGTACGGGTATCATGTCCTCATCAAACGATGTGACAAATTATGAAGTACGGATACGATTGGATACAGCATCTTATAAGGATCTTGCCAACAAACCATTTCCGTTTCGGCCGGGCATGAATGCAAGTGCTGAAATAAGAACAAAAAAAGTGGAGAACATACTGGCTGTTCCTATTGCTGCAGTAAATGCAAGAGTTAAAGGCAGTGATAAAAGTATGGAGGATAAGCGGAAAGAAGAAAAAGCCATTAAAGATGAAGATGCGGTTTCAACAACTGCAAAGGAAGATGAACTGGAAGAGATCGTATTTGTCATGCAAAAGGACGGGATTGTAAAAAAAGTGGTTGTAGAATCAGGGATACAGGATATTAATTATATCGAGGTTAAAAAAGGATTAATGGAAGGTGATGAAGTGGTGATTGGACCATACGCTGCTTTAAGTAAGAACCTCAAAGATGGCATGAAAGTAAAAGTAGTGCCAAAGGATAAACTGTTTGAAAATTAGAGAGATAAGTTTCGAGTTGTGAGTTTCGGGCGACGAGTTATTCTCTGCTGAATTGCGTTGAAAAAGCTTAGTGCTTTAAGTTTCGAAACTCGTAGCTCATAACTCACAGCTAATAAAAACAAAGTTCAGTTATGACTTTTGGCATCATAGGCAGTGGTAGTTGGGCTACAGCGTTAGCAAAAATTCTTACCGATAAGAAGCATGCTATTAATTGGTGGATAAGAAACCCGGATACAATAAACTACATCAGGGAGAAAGGAAATAATCCTTACTACCTCAGTTCGGCGAAATTTGATATTTCTTTATTGACTATGTCCACAGAGGTAAGAGACGTAGTCGCCCAATCAGATGTGTTGGTAGTAGCGATTCCATCTGCTTATGCAGAAGAAAGTTTGGCAAAACTTCAGCCCGAAGATTGGAAAGGAAAGAAAGTTGTCTCTGCTATCAAGGGCTTGTTGCCGGAGAAGAATATCTTACTGAATTATTATTTACAGAGTCAATTCAATCTTCCGTTGGAGGATTATTTTGCGGTACTTGGCCCCTGCCACGCAGAGGAAGTGGCAGAAGAAAAATTATCTTATCTCACTTTTTCAGGGATAGATATCACCACTGCTTCTGAGATTGCCTCCCATTTTACCAACGACTATATAAGTACTATTGTTAATCATGATATACTGGGTGTTCAGTATGCTGCGGTCTTGAAAAATATCTATGCATTAGGGGCCGGTATTGCACATGGTATTGGTTACGGAGATAATTTTCTCAGCGTTTATATTGCCAACGCCGCCGACGAAATGGCCGGGTTTCTTAAAAAATTTGGCGCCGAACATATCACAGTTGGGGAACATGACGGCGAAGATCCGATAACCCATCGTAAGACGCCCAATTATGCAGCCTCTGTGTACCTCGGTGACTTGCTGGTTACCTGTTACTCCCTGCATAGCCGCAACCGTGGTTTTGGAAAAATGATTGGTGAAGGGAAATCGGTTGCATCAATAAGAAGCGAAATGAATATGGTGGCCGAAGGCTACAATGCGGCAAAGTGTATTTATAATATTAACAAATCGGTAGGTGCGCCTATTCCGATAGCCGAAACGGTGTATAAAATCCTTTGGGAAGATGTTAAACCTTCGGAAGGTTTTAAACGCATAGAACAGGTACTGGTCTGAGAATTAAATTGTACCCTATGCCACTCTCGTACCATGGATTTGTGCCGGCAGCCATTCTGATAATGGTACTCTGCCTTGTTGCAAAACAGCTGTATGAATATTGGAAACATTTTCATCAAAAACTTTAACTTCACGGGTATAAAAGGATAACCCCATGATAAAGTTTTTTCAGGTATTATTTTTTTCAGCAGCTATCGTCTCCATTGTATTAAATGTACTGGAGTATAATAAATGGCAGGAGGGCAGAAAAGAAGGCAGTACAAAACCACATCCTATCAAGTGGTTTAGTTTTATTCTCAATTCATTGGTAGCAGTAGGTTGTGTACTTAATATTATTATTGCCTGGATCGGGTAAAATCAAAAAAATAATTCCGCTGCAATCCCGTCAGCTAACAATTTTCCTTCCCTTGTCAGGACAAGTGAATTGTTTTCCAGCTTCATCAATCCTAAATTAATAAATTTTTGACTCTTGCTCAATAATTCTTTACTCGCAACACTTAGCTCATTGCTTGCAGCTTGTAGTTGTATTCCCTCCATGGTCCGTAAAGAAGTCATGATATATTCATTCAGTTTTTGAGTAGCGGTTAATACTTCTTTTTCAGAGGAGATTAATCCCTTATTGATGGATTCGATATAAATATTGTTGTTTGCAATATTCCATTGTCTTTCTTTTTCATTAAATGAATGAGCTGATGGTCCCAGTCCCAGGTATTTTTTCCCCTGCCAGTAAGAAGAGTTGTGCCGGCTTCGCCATCCTTTTTTTGCAAAATTTGAAATTTCATAATGCTCGTAGCCGGCTTCTGCCAGCCATTGCATCAGTAGTAAAAATTGTTCTGACTGTTTATCGGGGTTTACATTTTCTGATTGATGTAACCGGATCATCTTATCCAACGGAGTCTTAGGCTCCACCGTTAATGCATAGCAGGAAATATGTGGTATGTTTAATGAAATGGCCGTATCAACATTGTGTTTCCATTTCTCATTCGTTATTTGCGGTGTACCGTAAATCAAATCAATGGTGATATTATCAAACTGTGTAAGTGACAGTTGAAGGTTATTTAATGCCTGTTGGGAACTATGTGCCCTGTTCATCCATTTCAGATCTTCTTCAAAAAAACTTTGGATGCCAATACTCAGCCGGTTGATACCAGCCTGTTTCCATGCTGCCAGTTTTTCGCCGGTTATATCATCTGGGTTTGCTTCCAGGGTAATTTCAGCTCCGGGTAGTATTGTAAATACTGCTTTGATCTTCTCAAGAATCAATAACAGATCTTCTGTGTCTAAAAGCGAAGGAGTTCCTCCGCCGAAGTAAATAGTTGCTACCGGTTCATTCGCTAAATAGTCTTTTTGAAGCGTTATTTCTTTCAATAAAGCTGCAATTAAATCGTTCTTATAATGCATGGAAGTGGCAAAATGAAAATTGCAATAGTGACAAGCTTGCCTGCAAAAAGGAATATGAATATAAATACCTGCCAACTTGTTTGCGATTTAATGAATAATTTAGCATGAATATCCCGGCGAAAAGCCACATGAGAAAATTCAGACTGCAAATATCGGTTCTTACTTTCTTGTTGCTGAGTATTTATGTACCCGCACAAAACAAATACAATCTTCATCTAAAGGGTGTGGATAAGGACTCTGCAACTATTGTTACGAAAACTGGTTTGCAAACACGATTTGCTTCGCAATTAGCCTGTTCAGATTACATTAATAAATTACCGGGCTATCTTCAGTCAAAAGGATATGTTACGGCTTCCATTGACAGCCTCAGCTATGATTCCTCTTCGGCCCGGATTGTTTTGTTTATGGGTGAACTATACCTCTGGGCAGTATTGGATGCAAAAAATATAGAATCATCTATTCTTGATGCCGTTGGCTGGCGTGAAAAAATGTTTACGAATAAACCTATTGACTTTGCACAGGTGCAGGTATGGCAGGAGACAATATTGAATTATTTGGAAAATAACGGATACCCGTTTGCCAGGGTTTCACTTGATAGTTTACAACTGAACAATGATAAAGTATCTGCCCTGCTGAAAGTAAATAAGGGTCCGGAGTATAAAATTGACAGTATTCGTTTGTATGGTAATGCCAAAATTTCTAATAACTATTTACAGCGATACCTGGAAATTCCTAACGGCAGTATTTATAGTAAAGAAAAATTGCTGCGTATCAATAAAAAAATACGGGAGCTGACATATGTAGAAGAAGAAAAACCAGCAGACCTTACCATGCTGGGTACAGGCTCGGTATTGAACATGTACCTGAAACAAAAGAAGAGCAGCCAGATAAATTTATTAATTGGATTTTTACCAAACAACAACCAGCTGGCCTCAAAAAAATTATTAATAACAGGAGAAGGAAATCTTAATTTAAAAAATGCATTGGGTTCCGGGGAAACAATAGGCTTGAATTTTCAGGCTTTGCAGGTAGAGTCGCAACGGCTTAACTTTATTTATCAGCAGCCCTACCTCTTTAAATCACCGCTGGGGTTAGATTTCTACTTTGATATTTTTCGTAAGGATAGCAGTTTTGTAAATATTAATCTTCAACTTGGCGCACAGTATATTTTAAATAGCGACCAGTCAGGCAAAATTTTCATACAAAAAATTCAGACAATAATTAACCAGGGTGGAGTCAATGCACCATTCGTTATTCAAAACCGGAGATTACCTGATGTGGCCGATGTCAATTCCGTTAATCTTGGTGTGGACTATGATTTTAATAGTACCGATTATCGTCTCAACCCCAAAAAAGGAAATGAACTTCGTATTATAACATCAATCGGAACGAAGAAAATAAAGAAGAATAATGAAGTGGTCGATTTGAAAGATCCGAACGATCCCTCTTTTGACTTTGAAAGCCTGTATGATACTGTGAAATTGAAAACTTACCAGTTCCGGGTCAAACTAATGGCTGCAAAGTATCTTCCACTTGGTAACAAACGAAGTACAGTGAAAACGGCTATTAATGCCGGCATGTTTCAAAGCGGCAATATCTTCCGGAATGAGTTATTTCAGTTAGGTGGCTATAAACTGCTTCGTGGTTTTGATGAAGAGAGTCAGTATTTATCAGAGTATGCTATTGCTACGATAGAGTTTCGGTACCTGGTAGGTCAGAATTCATTCTTTTACGCATTGGCAGACGGGGGTTGGGGAAGAAATAGCAGCACCAATGTAAAATCTAACTATACTTATTTTGGAACAGGCCTTGGTCTTGCTTTTGAGACCAAGGCCGGAATTTTTAATTTGGCCTGGGCCGTGGGCAAAAGAAATGATACCGAGTTGAACTTGCGGCAATCCAAAATCCATTTTGGGTTCGTGAATTACTTCTAAGCAATTAATTTTAAACCTAAACCATTTAACCATGCAATCAAAACCATTTATTTTTCGCTGGCAACTGGCTGTAGTTGCAATCAGTTTACTCTCTCTTATGTCCTGTTCGGGTAATTATGGTAAAAAAGTTACTTTTTCAACAAATACAGGAGAGGTATATTATAAAGGAGATGGAGTGACCGAAACCGATGCAAAGGCTGTTGGTGAATTCCTGGAAAAGCAGGGCTATTTTTCCAAAGACGGTAGCAGAACCTCTGTTCAGATAACTAAAAAAGACAAAACAATTGAAGCCAGGTTTGTAGTGAATGATAAAAAATTAGCAGCGGCTAAAAACGCAGATGCGTCGTTTGAAATTATCGGTGCTCTTATGAGTAAGGAGGTTTTTAGTGATACGCCGGTTGATATTATTTACACAGATGATAAATTCGGCGATAAAAAAACCATCGCCTTTAATCCCAAAGTGCTTGAGTCAGCAGATGGAAACCCTATAGCCGAGATCAAGGACATGCAAAAAACAGATTGGAATAACAATACCTTGTATTATTCAGATAATATAAAGTCAGATGACATTGATATTTTAATGGATTATCTCAAAGACAAAAAAGTTTTTTTAGCCGATGGATCTATTGATATTATCGTAAATCAGTCAGATAATGGTGATGTCCGCATCAGGTTTCCTATAAAGGATAGTTTCAACACACCTGAGGGGATGCAGGAAATTGATAATTTTGCCGGCCAACTTAAGAAAGATCTGTTTCAGAATGTAACGCTGCATTTTGAAGTATTGGATGAGGCTATGAAAACCGTAAAATCGTTTACCTACAATTAAATGAATCGAATCTGTAGTTTTCCATAGTGCCGGGCTAACAACCCGGCATTTTATTTTAAAAATACCTCTACTGGTAAATGTCACTTCAATACTTTTGCAACACAATTTTTTCTATTGAACCGGTTTTTATTCTTGTTTTTCTTTCAGGTACTGCTAACTGGAATTGTTGTTGCCCAGTCTCCCGCTGACACAACGACTATTCCTGGCACGGATTCATTACACACAATGGACACCGTTGTTCAAAAAGACACAATCCCTGTAATTCAAAAAATTGATTCGTTTTCAGTAAGGCCCTCAACCGATTCCGGTTGGATGATGAAGCCGGCCATTTTATTTTCTTCCCCCGAGTTTAATTGGATCGTGTTGGAACATCACCCATATTTTGCTTTTGGTACAAAACCAGGTTTCTTGCCACCATCTGATTTAAAAAAATCTGGTGGGAAAGACCTTCTTTTTTATTTGCTTGTATTTCTATTGCTTGTTTTTGCTGTTTTGCGAAGAGCCTTTTCTAAATATTTCAATGACCTGTTCCGTCTTTTCTTCCGCACTACTTTAAAACAACGCCAGATCAGAGAGCAGTTGATGCAGACACCGTTGCCCTCTTTATTACTAAATGGATTTTTTGTAATTAGTGGAGCACTTTATATCACTTTCCTGCTCCAGCATTTTAAACTGGATCCGATTCATAATTTCTGGCTGTTATTCCTTTATTGTGGCATTGGATTATCTGCAGCTTATTTTGTCAAGTTTATCGGGTTAAAGGTTTCCGGCTGGTTATTTAATGTGAAAGAGGCTGCCGATTCTTACATTTTTATTGTTTTTGTAGTCAATAAGATGATTGGCATTTTGTTGTTGCCATTTCTCATTCTTATAGCTTTTGCAGTAGGCGATGTTTATTCAATTGGCCTCACCATTTCGTGGTGCCTGGTGGCTGGCCTCTTCGTCTATCGCATTATTTTAACCTATTCAGCTGTCCGTAATCAGGTCAAAGTCAATCCTTTTCACTTCTTTTTGTACCTATGCGCCTTTGAAATTGCCCCTCTTTTGCTGGTTTACAAGGGTTTGTTGTTGTTTTTCGGTATAACTGCTTAACTTTGCCGCCAACTTTAGCCGAACCGAACATGATTAAAAATGGGGTTAAAAAGGCCGACGTTCAGGTCAAAGCGATGAAAAAAATCCTTATTACCCAGCCGAGGCCCGAAAGTGATAAGTCGCCGTACTTTGAACTTTCGAGGAAGTATAGTGTAGAACTAGATTTTCATCCGTTTATCCGTTTGGAGGGCATACCTGCGAGGGATTTTCGTAAGCAAAAAGTTGAAATTCAGAACTATACGGGTGTAATCTTCACCAGCCGGAATGCCATTGACCACTTCTTCCGCACCTGCGAGGAAATGAAGGTCAATGTTTCTCAGGATACTAAGTACTTCTGCATTACGGAAGCCGTAGCGCTGTATCTCCAGAAATTTATTTTGTACAGGAAACGTAAAGTGTTTTATGGGGCTGATGGCACCAATAAAAGCTTGTTTGACGTCATTAATAAGCATAAAGGCAATGAAAAATTCCTGTATGTGTGTTCCGAAAATCAACAGGATAATGAAATAGTGAATTGGCTAAAAACCAATAATTGCGATTTTGTATTGGCTTTTATGTATCGTAGTGTCAGCAGCGACGTAAAAGAAATTCTCATTAAAAATGAATATGATGTTATCTGCTTTTTCACTCCGAGTGGTGTAAAAAGTTTGTTTGATAATGTCCCAAAATTCAAACAAAATGGAACGGTGATCGGAGCTTTCGGTAATAATACATCCAAAGCCATTGAAGAAGCCGGGTTGAAGCTGGAAATAAAAGCACCACAACCACAGATGCCGAGTATGGTAGCTGCGTTGGAGCAGTTCCTGGCGGCCAACTTGAAGAAAAAATAGAAATAAAAATTATCATGATAAAGGACACCGGATATGGTGTCCTTTTCTTTTTCCACGAACTTCGTTTGCGTATATTAGAATATTAATGAAACAAGCTAACAAACTCATTCATGAAACAAGTCCTTACTTGTTGCAGCATGCATACAATCCTGTTAACTGGTATCCCTGGGGTGATGAGGCATTGACTAAAGCAAAAGAAGAAAACAAGCCTATTCTTGTTAGTATTGGATATGCAGCCTGCCATTGGTGTCATGTGATGGAGAGAGAAAGTTTCGAAGATGAAATCACTGCACAAATGATGAATGAAAATTTCATCAACATAAAAATTGACAGGGAAGAACGACCCGACCTTGACCACATTTATATGGATGCTGTTCAGGCTATGACCGGCAGCGGTGGCTGGCCATTAAATGTTTTCCTGACCCCAACTGCAAAACCATTTTATGGAGGCACCTATTTTCCGCCACAAAAGGCTTACAACCGCCCCTCCTGGCAGGAAACATTGCTGAGTGTGACACAGGCCTTCCGGGAAAGACGACATGAAATAGATGCACAGGCTGAAAACCTGACCGAACATTTGCTGAAATCAAATTCTTTTGGCCAGAAAAAAGTGGGGGAGGATGTACTTTTTTCTCGTGACAAACCCGGCGAAGCCTTTCAGCATATCATGAAGTCCGCCGATAAAGAATGGGGCGGATTTGGAAGGGCTCCAAAATTCCCGCAATCCTGTTCAATTCAATTTTTGCTCCGGTATAGCCACCTCACAAAAAATGAAGAGGCCCTGCAACAAGCTCTTTTTTCTTTGGATAAAATGATTGAAGGTGGTATTTACGACCAGGTGGGTGGAGGCTTTTCCAGGTATTCCACAGATACCGAATGGTTGGCTCCCCATTTTGAGAAAATGCTCTACGATAACGCATTGCTCGTTTCAGTTTTAAGCGAAGCATATCAACTGACGAAGAAAGAACGGTACAAAGAAGTGATTGAAGAAACAATGGAATTTGTTCAACGGGAATTGCTTCATCCTGCTAAAGGGTTTTATGCAGCACTGGATGCTGATAGCGAAGGGGTGGAAGGAAAATTTTATGTGTGGGATGCAGAAGAAGTAAAAAAATTGCTTGAAAATGACGCAAAATTATTTTGTGAATATTACGATATAACAGAACAAGGAAACTGGGAACACAGCAATATTCTCCGGGTTAAAAAATTACCCAAAATTTTTGCAGCTGAAAAAAATATTCCAGTTAATGAGTTGAAGAAAATAGTACAGGCAGGACGGGAAAAACTATTATTGAAAAGGAGCGAAAGAGTCCGCCCTTTGTTGGATGATAAAATTATTCTTGGTTGGAATGCTTTGATGAATACCGCTTGCAGCAAGGCTTTTGCGGCAACTGGCAATGAAACATATAGGCAGTTGGCAATTGAGAATATGCAATTCCTTAAAAATAATTTTAAAGGGGAAAAGGAAAACGAGTTTCATCATACCTGGAAGAATGATACAGCGAAATACCCCGCTTTTTTAGATGACTATGCTTTTTTGATTCAGGCATTAATTCATTTACAGGAAATTACTGCCGACACGAAATGGGTTACGCAGGCAAAATCAATTACAGAGTATGTGATTGAAAATTTCAGCGAAGCCGGTACTGGATTTTTCTTTTACACTCCTTCCGGGCAAACCGATGTCATTGTTAGAAAAAAAGAAGTGTATGATGGGGCAGTTCCTTCGGGTAACTCAGTAATGGCTTACAACCTGCATCAACTTTCTATCTTGTTTGATAAAAGAGATTGGGAGCAAAGATGCTTTGATATGACCTCCTCGTTAGCAGGCGCCATCACCCGTTATCCAACCTCTTTTGGAAACTGGGCCTGCTTGTTGCAGGAAATAATAGCCGGAACCAATGAAATAGCCCTGATCGGGAAGGATTTTTCCGGGATTCATTTGGAACTTATTGGTCAATATATTCCTCACCGGGTTTTAATGGCTTCAGAAACTTCCAATCCTGGATTCCCTTTATTGGCTGAAAAACCGGTGGTGGAAATTACTGCAATTTACCTCTGCCGTAATTACACTTGCCAGAATCCCGTATTTTCTGCAAAAGAGCTTATGTTGCTGATAAACAGCCCCCAAAAACAGTAATTAATTTTAAGTTAATACAATAAATGAGACCTGACCTCCGTTAGAAATTTTACCTTGAAAAATACGCTTTGATTAAAAAAAAATAAATCTTAACGTTGTGTCAGAGAACAGCTCAAAACATTATATTTGCCCAATACCCTTTAAGTGTTTAAGTGTATGAAAATGAGAAACCTTTATTACACCGTATATGCAGTTGCCTGCATGTCTATGGTGACCAGTTGCGGAATCCTGGGAAAAAAAGACGGCAAAGGCAAAGGCGGAAGCCTGCCTAATGATGGTCAGGTGCATGGCATTGCCCCGGGAAACAAGTACACACTTCCTAAGCCTCCGGGCATGGTGTACATTCCTCAGGGTACTTTCCATATGGGACCCAGCGATGAGGATCCTGCATATGCATTCAGTGCCCGTAACCGTTCTGTATCTATCAGCGGCTTCTGGATGGATGCCACAGAAATTACCAACAACGAGTATCGCCAGTTTGTAACATGGGTTCGTGACTCTGTCGCTGCCCGAAAAATGGGTTTTGTGAAAGCCGGTGCAGACGGTGTTGAGTACGTTGACCAGGCAAAAATGAAAACTTTCAAATGGAGTGATCCTAAATCAATCGAGCAACTTGGAAATACTGATTTGATCCTTACTCCTGAAGATAGGATTAATGGTAAAAAGGAAATCGATGCTTCTAAATTGATTTATCATTCTGAAGTTTTTGACCTTAAGGAATCTGCAAAAAGAGAAAATGCAGGTAAACCCCGCTCTAAATTCATCATTAAAAAAGATACACCGATAGCTCCCGATACATTGGCATGGATTCGTGACTTTGCTTATTCTTACAATGAGCCCATGACAAAAAGATATTTTTCACATCCTGCATTCGGTAACTATCCGGTTGTAGGTGTTAGCTGGAAACAGGCTACTGCGTTCTGCGAATGGAGAACTCATTTGCTTAATACCTTCCTCGATTCCAAGAAAAGAGCACAGGAATCAGACTTCCGTCTTCCTACAGAAGCACAATGGGAGTATGCAGCCCGTGGCGGCCGTTCTCAATCTATGTTCCCCTGGGGTAACTATTATCTGAGAAATAAAAAAGGATGTTTAATGGCCAACTTCAAACCGGGCCGTGGTAATTATCCTGAAGATGGTGGATTCTATACTGTTCGTGCCGATGCATACTGGCCCAATGATTATGGTCTGTATTGTATGGCTGGTAACGTAGCAGAGTGGACCTCTTCAATCTATTATGAAGGACGTAATAACTTTCAGCATGATATGAACCCCGATGTTCGCTGGAATGCTAAAGATGACGATCCCCCTCTGATGAAGCGTAAGATAATTCGTGGCGGTAGCTGGAAAGATGTAGGTTATTACCTGCAAACAGGTACCAGCACTTACGAGTACCAGGATTCAACCAAATCTTATATAGGCTTCCGTTGTGTGATTGATTTACCTGCAGCACCAATGAAAGGTGGCAAGAAGTAAAATGATATTCAATTATTCTATTTAATAATTTTTTTTGAGAGGACAGTAAAACAAGCCCTGTCCTCTCATTCTTTCTCACTAATAATTTTCAATCTAAAACCTCTTAAAAAATCCAACGTATGGCAGCAGCTATTCCTTCCAAAGTAAGTAAATGGGTTGACGTAGGCGTATCTTTTGGCGCAGCATTAGTAATCTGGGGAGCCCTCAGAAAAATCACCCATGCCCCCGATGCAGACATGTGGCTGTGGATTGGTCTGACAACAGAAGCGATCATCTTCACACTGTATGGTATCTTATATGCCGTTTACCCGCCTATTAAGGATGCCAGTCATGATGAGGAGCAATTTTCTATAGCTGGTGCTAAATCAAGAGCTGCATTAGGCTCTATGGACAAAATGCTGGCAGAGGCTGATATTAACCCTGATACAATGAAGCGTCTTGGTGATGGCTTCAAACAATTAAATACAACTGTAGTTGGTTTAAATGGCATAACAGATACTGTATCAGCCACGAATGACTTCGCTATCAAAACCAGAGAAGTAACCGGCCATCTTGACAAAGTAAAAGATGCGTACGTAAATGCAGCTGGTTCTGTAGGTGCTTTCAATCAGGCTACTGAAGGTGCCAAACATTTTCATGATCAGATACAGGTGCTTACTAAGAACCTGTCATCTCTCAATACTATTTATGAATTGGAATTGCAGGAGAGCAACAACCACCTGAAAGCGTTAAACGCCTTCTATGGTAAATTGTCTGAAACTTCTGCTTCTATGCTTAACAGTGCAGAAGATGCAAAGAAAGTACAGGATCAAATTGGAACCCTGGCTACAAACCTGGGCCGTCTGAATGGCATCTATGGCAATATGTTAACCGCAATGCAGGGCCGCAGCTAAAACATAAGATAAAAAAATCTGTATCCGTGATTCAAAAGTCACTATTACTAAATTAAAAACCACAAATCTTCATGTCTTTACCTAAAGAGCCCCGGCAGAAGATGATCAATATTATGTATCTGGTGCTAACAGCTTTGTTAGCCCTGAACGTATCATCTGAGATTCTCAATGCCTTTAAAACCGTAAACCGCAGCTTAGAAAATACCAATACACAGGTTAATCTTTCTACTGAAACGATTATGAAATCGCTGCAGGATAAAACAACTGATGAGCAGACCAAAGTAAAAGCTCTTGAGTGGTACCCCAAAGCAGAAAAAGTTGTTTCAACATCAAAATCGCTGTACGACTATATCGGGTCATTAAAGAGTAAAATTTTAACATTGGCGGGCGGTAGCGCAAATGACCCAACAAAATCTTTTAAAGAAGATAATCTTGACATCGTAACGAAACTAATGGTGAAAGAAGGTGAAGGCAAAAAACTGTTTGCAGCCCTTCAGAAGTATAAAACAGACATATTGGGAATTGATTCTGCTATTAAAACAGAATTTGAAAAATCACTCAATATTGATTTGTCGAACCCTCCCGGCCGTGATGGAAAAACAAAGGAATGGGATGTTTCTTATTT
>CALRVH010000009.1:0-94521 GCA_943371565.1 Chitinophaga pinensis
CCATCAATATCCGGGTACTTTAACTGGTAATGTATATTCCTTTCCACAAACATCAGCTGTGGATTAAAACGAAGTTGAAAGCGGTTGGATAAACGGGTGGTAACCTGGAAGCCTAAGGTAATACCTCCTGAGTTGGTAGGCTCTGCCACATACACACTGTCGTGCTGTAAAAAAACAGGATGTAGTTGAGTTTGAAAACGGGCCAGGTTGATGCCGAGACTCATACCAAAATAATAAGGCTTGCTGTCCTGGTCGGTGCGGTTCATTTCTACCCGGCTAAACTGGGCGCTGCCCGCTACGGAAAATAATAACCCGCTGCAAAGCAATAACGAAACGGTTATTCTTTTTAAAGAGGCTTTTGTCCGGAGTAAATGCAACATATTCCTAAGCTTAGTGGTTTGAATTCCGTATCGGAGTATCCCACTTTTTTTAAAATGTCAGTAAATAAATGGCGGTCAGGAAAAGCATTGGCCGATTCATTTAAATATTGATAGGCCTCTTTATTTTGTTTAAACCATCGGGCTACCTGCGGTGCCACGATGCCCATATACAGGTTGTAAAAACTTTTTACTGCTTTTTGTCGTGGTTTTGAAAATTCAAGTACTATCAAACGACCACCGGGTTTTAATACCCGCAGCATTTCTGCCAGGCCGTTTTCAAGGTTTTCAAAGTTCCGTACTCCAAATGCCACCATCACGGCATCAAACGTATTTTCAGCAAAGTTTATTGTCTCAGAATCACCGAGTTGTAACTGGATTTTATCCCCAAGTCCTTCTTTTTCAATCTTTTTAACACCCAGTTCCAGCATTCCTGCAGAAATATCAATGCCGGTGATTTTATCTGGTTTCAGCATCTTGTAGGCCATCAGGGCCATATCTGCTGTGCCGGTAGCTACATCTAAAATGTGACGGGGGTTATCTTTTCCCAGTATCCGGATGGCTTTTTTGCGCCAGCCAATATCTGTTCTGGCAGACAGAAACCGGTTCATTTTATCATACTTCCCGGCTATTTTATCAAACATATCCGCCACCTGTTCTTTCTTGGTCTTCTCCGACTCTTTGAAAGGTGTGATATGGTCGTGTGGTAAGGGATTTGACATGGGGTGCAAAGATAACAACGTTTAATGTCTAAGGTTGACGGTTTAAGGTTTTTAAACCACTGGTTTACTGTTAACTTGCAGCCCAATGGAAATTGTATCAGCAGCCTATATTATCAGTAGTCCCGGTTATAAGGATTGCCCACCGGCCGACAAACCGGAATATGCTTTTATCGGCAGAAGTAATGTGGGCAAATCTTCACTGATCAATATGCTGACCAATAAGAAGGGGTTGGCTAAAATATCTTCCACCCCCGGAAAAACCCAGCTACTCAACCATTTTGAGATCATATCGTCGGATAAAAAGAAATGGTACCTCGTGGATCTCCCCGGCTATGGCTATGCGGCCACAGTTTCTCAAAAAGCGAGAAATAATTGGGGCAATATGATCGAATCTTACATCCGTAAACGGGAAAATCTCGTTTGTGTATTTGTGCTGGTTGATAGCAGGTTGGCGCCACAGGCGATTGACCTGGAATTTATAGACCAGTTGGGGGAGTGGGAAGTGCCTTTTGTGTTGGTATTTACCAAAACTGACAAAAATAAGCCCGGGGCAACTGAAAGGAATATTTCGAACTTTCTAGGGGTGATGGCGAATAAGTGGGAGGAAAATCCGCCTTATTTTGTTACTTCTGCCACTACGAAAACAGGCAGAAAGGAAATGTTGGGCTATATCGGCGGTTTAAATCGTAGTTTTACAAAGCTTTAGCTGAAGAATACCACTTTTGGGGTATTCCTTAAGCGGGTAATTATCATTAATTTGCAACCTTATCACAAGCTACTATGAAGGCAATCTTATCCGAAAGGAATTTAGTTGTTGTACTTTTTGTCATGGTTTTGGTCACTTTTTCTCTTGCCCAGGAAGATACCCGGAAAATGGAAAAAATGAACACCAGTTCCAATATTACTACTACATCTACTCCAATTGCAGCGAATCTGAAAACACCTTTTAAGATTGGTACAGCTTCGACCCACAAAAAATAAATACTGCCGGGAGCCTTTGTCTCATTTGTTTTATTCAATGCAGTCTATGCAAAGAGTTTTATTCATTATACTTCTTGTTTCATCCTTAAATAGTCATGCGCAACAAGGGACCAAAGAGGGGCAGGATAGAAAAAAATTGGCCTTTGATGACTCTTCGATTCAAAAACTGCAACGATTAAAAGACAGTGTAGCAGCAGTGAATTATACCAGGGATTCGATTCAACTGCAGGAAAATATTTCCCGGAATGCAGACGGGTTATTCCAATTGCAGAAAGAGCAAAATGCCAAAAAGAAAAAAGCAGCCATGATCCGGATCGGCATTGGCATTGCGTTACTGGCAGTCTTGATTATCGGGTTGAGAAGAAGGAAAAAATAGGGGAGTCAATTCTACTGGCGGAGGAACTCTCCGCATTAATAAAAGTTTTTGCGGACACCGGTTTAATTCACCATTTTATTGGCACAACTGCTGCTGGCAAAGGCTTCCGGTTTGGCTTTAAAGGCAAAGCCCATACCGAGAATGTAGCCCATCGCTTCTTTCAGCGCATCGTTGCTTTTAAACTGGGGGTTGGTGTTAATGTCAGCATGAACTTCCATGTCCACATCATAAACGGTAAACAGGTTACAGAGTTCATAAGCAATCTCAATGCTTTTGGCTACTTCTGTCAGCATTCTCTCTTTGATAGTGAATTGATGACGGCTTTTTTCATTGTGAATGAACATAAAACCGCCATGTCCTTCTCTCAAAAAAACGATAACTGTAGCAAACTCTGTTTCCTGCCCCTTTACCTGTGAATCGGTGCCGATGCAAACTTTCAAACGAAATCCTTTCTCAGTTTCCCGTTTGATCGCATTTTCGACGGCTTCTACAATGGGCAGTTCAATCGGGTCGCCATTAAATTTTCTCCATCGCATAAAAAAAGAGGTTTTCCTAAGTTACAGGAAAACCTCTGAATAGCAAGTAGGGGTACGGATTATTGTTCCGCCCGGGGCGGAACGGGAAAGATTTATTGTTTTACAAATTTGTCAACCCATTGTTCAGTGCCACTGGCAAAACGGATGAAGTACATACCACCAGTCATCATTGACGTGTTGATGGTGTTCAGACCATTCGTTAGCTGTCCTTTGCTTACAGTTTTGCCACTAAATTCATAAATGGCGTAGCTGTAAGTGCCGGGGCTGCTTACGGTAACATTGCTGTTAGTAATGTTAGTGATTAGTTTTGGCCAATTAGCAGAGCTGGTATTACGTAAGGAAACGATATTGGAATAATATTTATGACCATTATCGAATGTAACGTTCAACCTGTATTGTGCAGTAGTGGTAACATATGGTTTATACATAAATGAACGTTGCTCATTCGCTGTTTGCGTTACCGGGCTAAAATTTCTGCCATCAGTAGACACCTCAAGTATTTGCTGTGTCACTGCTTCATCAGCATCAATGATCCAGGTAAGGCGGTGCTTATCACTGATTATTTCACCCTGCAGTTCCAATTTTCTCAATGGCAAAGTAGCCGATGAAAAATCACCTGATAAAGCAAAAGAACCAAGGCTTGCATAGTTCGGCGCATAGATATTTCCTTTTCCTTCTACCTTCAGGTAATAGGTTCCGGCACTTAATATAGTATCAATAACTGAGCTGAGTAATACACCCGGGTTATAAACATTAAGTTGGGTTTGTGCAGCATTATACAAGGTAACCTGTAAGTCAAGATTTGAACCAGAGTTGCCAGTACCCACATTATAGGGAACGGCACTTAATTGAAATCTGCCGCCACTGGCTGGTTGTGTAAACTTGATCATATCCTGGTCGGTGTTTTGTGTAATAACACCACTTACATCAAAATGATTACTTACAAATGCTGCATTGGTAGCATCGGCAAAAGTAGCAGCATGGTCATCTGTACGGAAGCCAAAACCATTACTGGTGGTGATCACTGTCAGGTCATTCTGGTAAGAACTGCATCCAATTGAACTCTGTCCATTATTCCAAAGGGTTAGGTTTTGGTAATAGCCAGCTCCCATTATTGGTGCCCAGCCAATTTCGCCGGCCCCTTGTCCATAATTATACTCAGATGTTTTTACACAACTGGTATTATAAGTAGATTGGTGTTGCAGGCTAAGTGTATGACCAGCTTCATGAGAGGATGCCTCGGCAATATTTTTTACATTGTAATTGAGCAATGAAGTGAATACAAAAGCAGGAGTATCATCACCCCAGGTAAAGGAGCCAATAAAAGCTACGCCACCAGATGACCCATACCACTCATACGAAGTAGTACAAATAATCCTCACCCTCCTGTTGGCAGGAGCGGCAGTAAATTTTGCCGGGTCGGTGGTGATGTTGATATTAAATGGGCGATAATCTTCTGCTACCCGGTTGAACACAGATGTTATCTGTGCATTATCGAGGCCGGAAGCATTGCAATTGATCGGACCATCATAATTCCAGGCGGTTCCGGTAACAATATGCCCGTCAAAATCAAGCAGTATAACTGCTGTTGCTGACGGTAGGCTATTGAGAATCGGCGCCTGTGCGTTGGAAGTTATGGCTGTTGTAATGGACAAGGCCATAAGTACGGAACGTAAATAGGTTTTCATAACAAGGGGATTTTAAGTTTTTCAATAGGTACTGTAGGATATAGGATACGGATGTAAAACGGACCATTTATTAATTTAAGTGACTGATTACTTTATTCATTAACCAGGTCATAAAATTTTCTTTTTACCAGCACAAACTGGCTGTTTTCTAATGTTAACTCATACAGATCACCATGCTGCATGCTGAGTATTCTTCCTGTATAGGAAATAGTACCACTTGCATCAGTGAGTCTGGTAATAGCCAGCCTTGCACCGGGATAGTTGGTAGAACGGATCACAATGCACTCCATCGTATTTTCGTATTTGCTGACTGATGAAACGATGTGGCCTTCAAACTGAAAGCTCGTTGCATCTGACAGGCTAATACTTACGGGGCGACCTACTTCTGCACCAAACAGCGTAGTGATATTATTCATTTTTACAGGAATAACATCCGGCAGGTTTTGAAATAATTTGGGTTTACTGAGGTTTGGCTCATTGATAGGAATACTTCCTGTTTGAGCAGTAGCACACATGCTGTAAAGCGAAACGCTTACGCATAAAGCGATTGTACGAAGGTTTTTCATTTGAACTTTTTTTTAAAGTCAATAGGATATTGTTAAGCAACCTGGATTTTGTGGTTGCAGCTTTGAGGGGGTACGGTGATACAAGATTTGTGAAAGTTTTGAGAACTTCCAAACATCAGTCAAAGCAAATGTGAAGATTGAGGAGTAGTACCCGGAACGATTCGTAAAAGCCCGAAAAATGAAACTGTTGATTTACTATTAATACTGGTTAGTACTGAGCATAACTAGTGTACAGGCTTCCATTGTTTTAATACCTTTTTCTTCTGCAAGGCCCACCAGTTCATCGTTTTCGGCACCCGGGTTGAAGATGATACGTTTGGGATGAAGGGAAAGTATATAATCGTAGTATTCCTGCTGGTGCTGTGGATTCAGGTACAGTGTTACGGTATCAATATCGCTGAAATGTTTTTTTTCTTTTTCAACTGTTACATCGGCAACCTGCGTAATTTTTATGCCTACTGCAACAACGGGGTGGTGATGGCTTCTTAATCGTTGAATGGCGAGATAACTATACCTTGATGGATTATCAGATGCGCCGAGTACCAGGGTTTTCTTTTCATTCATACTGTAAATCTAACCACAAAACATATTTCAGAACAAATGATATTGTTGTCTTACCCCCAGCGATAACAATTTTTTGTTTTCAGTGTTTTCTTATTTGAGGCTTAATGCATGCCTGAGGCCAAGCTCTGCAAGTTCATCGTAACAAATCTTGGTATATATTAATGCTAATACGGGAGACCCCATCAACAGGATGAAAAAAATCAAGAGGAACGGAGTGATTGCCTGACTTAATAGTACCAGTATCAAAATACTGACTACGACCCACTGAAAAACATTCCGGGCACCACCTTTTTTCATAAACCAGCCGTTAATAGTATGGGTGATCATACTTAATAACTGCCAGCCGCCAACTACGAAATAAGCTTTGAGAAGGTTTGTTTGGTTGACAAGAACGGCGATTACGGAACCGACCATCAGTCCAATATTGACCCAGCAATCAATTGTTTTTATTGTTTTCATATTTTAAATTTTCAGAAAAAAATGAAAATATGTAGTGAAATAAAAGCCGTATGAAACGGCTTATATTAGTTTGGATATCACAGTTATTTAAAAAATTTCATCATCGTCCCAATGAACCAGCTTTCTTCAGCCTTGATCATCATGTCCAGTGTTTTATCTGCCTGCCTGCCCAGTTTTTTTATGCCACTGATAGTATCTACAAATGTTTTTACACTCTTATCCCTCTTGTCACCTTCTACTTCTTCCAGCCTGTCTAATAATTGTAACATCGGTTCCAGTTCCCGTTTCTTTCTTTCTTTTACGATCTGCTTAACCACTTTCCAGATATCTTTTTCGGCACTAAAGTATTCTTTTCGTTCACCGGACAACAATACTCTTTCTACCAGGCCCCAGTTGATCAGCTCCCGGATATTCATATTAGTATTGCCACGACTGATATTTAATTCTTCCATAATATCGTCCTGCGTTTGCGGATCTGGGCTTATCAATAAAAGGGCATGTATCTGTGCCATGGTACGGTTGATACCCCAATGGGTGCCAAAGGCACCCCAACTACTGATGAATTGCTGTTTGGCTTCTGTAAGTTTCATACAGTAAAATTACAAGTGGTTTTTATATTTTCAAAATTTATTGAAAATATATTTTGAGCTAATTTTCAGGAAATAACTGCACCATAAGGATTGCGGCATAATAGATAGGAAGTAGTGCTATTGAAGGATAGTAAAAGCCAATCATTTTCAGGAGGCGAAACGACGCTTTCTTCTTTTTTTACTTGCATAACGGGCTGTCGTTCTTATTGCCCAATTCAATAGGGTTAAAAAAATCGCTGTGTTGCCCACGATAGAAAGCAAGTTAGAAAAATGGCCATCCATTAATTTTATAACCCCATTAAAGAGAAAGGAGCTACAGGCAGTTACAATGAAGAGCATGGACCATGAAAACTCATTCATTTTTTGATCTTCCATAGATAGTGATTTTATTGCCATGAAAACAACAGCAGAATTTAAGTGACGTTACAACCGGAGGGTTTATCTCGTGACTTATGACCATTCACTGCTTATTTCAGGTAAGAAAAATAATTGCAAGAAACTTGCCAGACAGGCAATACCAACTAAAAAAGCTACCCGAAAGAGTAGCTTTACACAGGTTGCAATTCGTATTAATACTTTATAAAAGCATTGTAATCGGATTCTCTAAGTATTTTTTGAATGTTTGTAAGAATGCCGCACCCACGGCACCATCCACACTACGGTGATCGCAACTCAATGTTATCTTCATCACATTACTTACTGCAAATCCTTCACCTTTCTTCACTACGATTTCTTTTATTCTGCCCACCGCCATAATGCAACTGTCCGGCGGATTAATGATCGCAGTAAATTCATCAATATCCATCATGCCAAGATTGGAGATGGTGAATGTATTGCCGGAAAACTCGTTGGGTTGTAATTTTTTATTTTTTGCTTTACCTGCCAGCTCTTTACTTTCAGCAGCGATCTGAGGTAATGTTTTTTGATCCGCAAAGCGAACCACCGGAACGATCAATCCGTCTTCAATGGCTACTGCAATTCCAATATGAATATGACTGTAGCGACGAATTTTGTCACCCATCCATGATGCATTAACTGCAGGATTCTGACGCAAAGCTAATGCGGCTGCTTTAACTACCAGATCATTAAAGCTGATCTTGGCAGGGCTAATTTCATTCAACTGTGTTCTTGCAGCCATCGCATTATCCATATTAATTTCCATCGTTAGATAGAAATGCGGGGCACTGAATTTACTTTCTCCCAACCGCTTGGCAATAATGGTGCGTATTTGATTATTGGGGATATCGGTAAATCCTTCCTGGCCGGCAGTAAATGTGGGAACTGTTGCAGCAGGTGCAGCAATAGTTGCAGGCTGCTGACTGCTAACGGCTGGTTGCTTGAAATTATCGATATCTGATTTGATAATTCTTCCACCATCGCCAGAACCACTGATGGCTTTGATATCAATACCTTTTTCTGCCGCTAATTTTTTTGCTAATGGAGATGCTTTTACTCTTCCATTTTCTGTTGAAGAAGTTGTAGCTACAGCTTGCAAAGTTTCAGTAGCAACTTTTGCATTTTCAGGTGCCAACTGCGAACTGCTAACTGCCGACTGTGAACTTACTCCACCTTTAGTAGCAGCAACAATCGCCCGCACATCTACTTTTCCTTTTTCACCGATGATGCAAAGCAATCCGTTTACAGGAATTTTTTCTCCTTTTTCTGCGCCGATATGTAACAGTGTACCGTTCTTATAACTTTCCAATTCCATCGTGGCTTTATCGGTTTCAATCTCTGCCAGTACTTCACCTTTCTTCACTGTATCGCCAACATTTTTATGCCAGGAAGCAATAACTCCTTCTTCCATAGTATCGCTCAACCTTGGCATCAACACCACTTCTTCCATTTTGGAAACATCGATAGTTGAAGTTGATTGGTTGTTTGATTTTGCTTCCTCTTTCGCAATAGTTGGTTGGGGAGCAGCGGCAGTTGTTTCCTTTGCGGTTTTTGGCTGACTGCTAACTGCTGACTGCGTTGCTCCTTTCAACAAGGACGAAACATCTTCACCTGCTTTTCCAACAATAGCCAGCATTTCATCGACCTGAATCTTTGTGCCTTTATCACCACCGGTATGCAAGAGAATGCCATCTTTATAGCTCTCCAGTTCCATGGTGGCTTTATCGGTTTCTATCTCAGCTAATAAGTCGCCTTTTTTTACAGTATCTCCGACTTTTTTATGCCATGCAGCGATCACACCTTCGGTCATGGTGTCGCTGAGTCGGGGCATCAATATCACTTCGGCCATTGCCAGTTAATTTTCGTCGAAATTAAGGTAAAATGGTGAACCCGCCTACCTTACCGGCAGGTGGCAGCAGCGCATTAATAATCCAGTTCCAACCGCAACCGGTCTTTTAATTCCTTTATCAGTGGGTATTGCTCTGTCATTTTCAGGAACTGTTCTTTTGAACTAAGTGTAATTTCAATTTGAGGACGGTTCTCTGCATTTTCTTCAATTGTTACACTGAACTGTAATAAGCGATTTTGAAGCCTGTCCTGCAGAAAGGCAAACAATTTGTTCCTGTCCTGTTCGATAAATTGCTTCTCAATTGTATTAGAAGTTACAGCCTCAAAGGAATTCAAATCTTTTACACGAAGTAATGCCAGCTCAAAAGGCTGTGCTGCCGGGTTCTTGGCTTCTTTCAACTTTAGTACATATTCCGACCATGCTTTTTGCAATTCTTCCAGTTGTAATGCCAGATTAATATTTCCATTTCCATTGGTTCCATTATCCTGGTATTGTTGGCGGATCTTATTTAAGGCAGAGATCTTAGCAGTTCCTGTTTTTGAAGCTGCCTGCCCGGCGGGAAGATTTATTATTTCTGGCTGGCTATATGCTGCCATATCTTCTTTCCATAAAGGAGGTTCGGCAGGAACGGTTTCGATGATCAGTTTTGCATCAGTTTGCCCGGTTACAGTTTTGGCAGTAAGAGGCTTTGCGTTATTGGATGCGGGCGGTTGAACTGAAAATGATTTAATCGCTGCGGTGCGAAAAGCCATCGGTGCTTCAACTATTTTTTTTTTACTTACGCCAGTTCCTTCTGCCGTTAATGTTATGGCTTGTTGCAGGTAGCAAAGTTTGATCAGTGCCAATTCAACATGCAATCTTTTGTTTCTTGCTGCTTTATAATTGATCTCCGCATCATTCAAAATATTCAATGCGCTGATAAGAAGGGCAGGGGCAACAGTTTTTGCGGTTGAAATATATTTATCCTTAAAGCTTTCTACCACATCGAGTAGAACGGCAGCTTTTTCGTCTTTGCATACGAGCAGGTTGCGGATGAATTCTGCGAAACCATTTAAGACCAGGTCACCTTCAAAACCTTTACGGTTGATATCGTCATATTGCAACATGGCACCGGAGAGATCTTGTTGCTGCATACATTCCAGTAATTTGAAATAGCAATCGGCATCAAGAATGTTGAGGTGTTCTAATGTATTGGCATAATCCAGTTCGCCGTTGGTAAAACTGACAATTTTATCAAGGATACTTAATGCATCCCGCATACAACCTTCACTTTTTTGAGCTATTACCTGGAGTGCAGCTTTTTCAGCTTTGATTTCTTCTTTCTCACAAATTTCTTCTAAATGATGAACAGTATCCCTGGTAGTGATACGTTTAAAATCAAAGATCTGGCAACGGCTTAATATTGTTGGAAGGATTTTATGCTTTTCTGTAGTGGCTAAAATAAAAATTGCATACGGCGGTGGTTCTTCTAATGTTTTCAGAAATGCATTAAAAGCCGAAGAGCTTAACATATGTACCTCGTCGATCACATATACTTTGTACTTGCCGGTTTGCGGAACAAAGCGAATCTGGTCCACCAGGTCACGGATATTGTCGACAGAGTTATTGGAAGCACCATCCAACTCAAAGTAATTCATGGAAGCTCCATCATTGAAAGAGGTACAACTCTGGCATTTGTCGCAGGCTTCACCATCTTTTGTTTGATTTTCACAGTTGATGGTTTTGGCTAATATTCTTGCGCAGGTAGTTTTGCCCACACCCCTTGGTCCGCAAAATAAAAATGCATGCGCCAATTGCTGATGCCTGATCGCATTTTTAAGTGTGGTAGTAATATGCGATTGCCCGATGACAGTGTCAAAAGTTTGTGGCCTGTATTTCCGTGCTGAAACAATGAATTTATCCATGAAAAGAGTCAATAGTCTTTAGTGGGAGTCAGTAATCGAACTCCTAAGCAAAAATAAGTGTTTCAAAATTAGAAGCGGCGACTCCCGACTCCTAACTCAAGACTCCGTACTAATGTAATATCGGATGCGGTTTAAATTCCTTCGTCCTGTCAAACAGATACCTGTAAGTAGTCAGTATCCTGCTGCGATTATTGGCTATTGTTTCAGCCACATTCACCATTTTAGGGTTGAACTCGCCAATCCACTGCATTTCATAATCGTCATAGATCGGTTTCCCGATTTTGTATTCGCCATTTGTAATTGTCAGTTGCTGTATCACTTTGCATCCTTCTACTATCAGGTAACTGTCAACTCCGCGGCCCTGTAATTCCGGTACGATCCCAAAAACCAGACCGGTAAATTTTCTGTTACTGACAGTTGCTTTTATCCAAAGGAATTTCAGTTTGTGCCAAAGGCTGAATTTACCCTTCAGGTATTTAAACCATTGGTTTAGGTCAGGCAAGTTTATCCAGATGCCCACCGGTTCACCTTTATAATATACAAACCAGTTGATCCGTTCATCCATTACCGGTTTCATTGACTGAAACATTTTCAGCACTACTTTTTCATCTAACTGTTTCAGGCCGCCATGTCCAGCCCATGCTTTATTATAAACGATGGTAAAGTCCTTTGCGAATTTTTCTAATTGATTCTTTTTTATATGTGCGGAAGAAAACCCCGGGTCTTTGGCGCAATCAGCATGTCGGGTATAAAATTTTTCAGCAATGCGGACATTGGCTTTCATACCAAAGCAGATCTGGTTAAAGTAATTTCTGAACCCGTAATTTTCAAATAATTGCTGATAGTAGGGTGGATTAAAATTCATACAATACATAGGTGACAGATCAGTTCCCTTAACGACCAGGCCCCACCAACGATCCCTTTCCCCGAAATTGATCGGACCATCCATGGCCTCCATTCCTTTTTGCAGGAGCCAGTGTTTGGCAACATCAAACAGCATATCAGCAGCGGCCTGTTCATTGATGCAATCAAAAAATCCAATACCACCAACAGGGCCATCATCCCCTTTATTTTTATACTTTTTACTGACAAAGGCAGCGATGCGGCCAATCAATTTTCCTTCGTCATCTTTCAATACCCATCTTATTACTTCTCCAAACCGGAAAGCTTTGTTCTTTCGGGGGTCAAATACCTCATATACATCCTTTTCTAAAGGGTGTATATAGGCAGAATTGCCCTGGTTGATAAGAGCATTTACCCGGATAAAATCTTTGGCGAGTGGCGGCGTTGTTACTTCGATTAATTGCATACAATTTCAGGAATGGACAAAAGTAGCCAGATTGGCCTGATAATACTTGTCAAAACACGGTTTTCAACCCATTTTCCACAGTTCAAAATCTTTCATTTTCAAATTGGCAAATTACCCCCGCCCCCTTACCTTTGCGGCCTGAAAAGGAACCCCTCTAAATAAACATTTTATATGGCAAACGTAGGTAAGGTTAAACAGGTTATCGGCGCTGTAATTGACGTTCAGTTTAACGGCACTCTTCCGGAGATCTATAACGCATTGGAAATAACAAAAGAAAATGGTGAGAAGTTGATCCTCGAAGTGCAGCAGCACTTGGGTGAAGACAGTGTTCGTACCATTGCGATGGACGGTACAGAAGGTCTTGTTCGTGGTACCAAAGTAGTAGATACCGGTATTCCGATTGCCATGCCTGTTGGTGATGCTATTAAAGGACGTTTATTTAATGTAACCGGCGATGCTATCGACGGATTACCACAGGTAAGCAAAGTGGGTGGACGTCCCATTCACAGCCAGCCTCCGGCTTTTGAAAACCTGAGTACTGCCAGCGAAATACTTTTTACAGGTATTAAAGTAATCGACCTCATCGAACCATATGCAAAAGGTGGTAAGATCGGTTTGTTTGGTGGTGCCGGAGTAGGTAAGACTGTATTGATCCAGGAGTTGATTAACAATATCGCTAAAGCATATGCCGGTGTATCTGTGTTTGCCGGTGTGGGTGAAAGAACAAGAGAAGGAAATGACCTGATGAGAGAGATGATTGAAGCAGGCATTATGAAATATGGTGATGCTTTCAAACATAGTATGGAAGAAGGTGGATGGGATTTATCTAAAGTGAATATGGATGAGCTGGCCGAATCAAAAGCTACTTTCGTATTCGGACAGATGAACGAACCTCCCGGAGCAAGGGCAAGGGTGGCACTTTCTGGTTTGACTATCGCTGAATACTATCGTGATGGTGATGGCACTGGCAAAGGTCGTGACATCCTGTTCTTCGTTGACAATATCTTCCGTTTTACCCAGGCAGGTTCTGAAGTTTCGGCCCTTCTCGGTCGTATGCCTTCAGCGGTAGGTTATCAGCCTACACTGGCAACTGAAATGGGTATCATGCAGGAACGTATCACTTCTACAAAAAATGGTTCTATCACATCTGTACAGGCGGTGTATGTACCTGCGGATGACCTGACTGACCCGGCTCCTGCAACTACCTTTGCCCACCTGGATGCGACTACCGTATTATCAAGAAAAATTGCTGACTTAGGTATCTATCCTGCGGTTGACCCGTTGGATTCTACTTCAAGAATATTGACACCAAAAATTGTTGGTGACCTGCACTACGACTGTGCAAACAATGTGAAGCTGATGTTGCAGCGTTATAAAGAATTACAGGATATCATTGCCATCCTTGGATTGGATGAATTAAGTGATGATGATAAACTGGTAGTAAGCCGTGCAAGAAAAGTACAACGTTTCTTATCTCAGCCATTCCACGTTGCGGAAGCCTTTACAGGATTGAAAGGTGTGTTGGTTCCGATTGAAGAAACGATCCGTGGCTTTAATATGATCATGGATGGTGAAGTGGATGAATATCCTGAATCAGCGTTCAACCTTGTAGGTACTATTGATGATGCTATTGAAAAAGGTAAGAAGTTGATGGCGGCAGCGCAGGGATAATTGCTAATCGGGTTCAGAAAAAAAATTAGTTCGTCAGCATAATATTATTTTGATTTATGAATTTAGAAATTCTCACTCCTGAACGAAAGCTTTACAGCGGCGAAGTGTACGGTGTACAAATGCCGGGTATCAGTGGTTCGTTTGAAGTGTTGGAGAAACATGCTCCGCTGGTAAGTGCATTAAAAGCTGGCCGGGTGAAAGTGCTGAAGGATAAGCAAAACCATTTTACTTACTTCGATATACAAGGTGGATTTGTTGAAGTACTCAACAACAAAGTAACCGTTCTGGTAGAAGGCGCCGTGCCTGTAGAATAAAAAAGCCAGTCTGCTTATTGTCAGGCTGCAAGAAACCAGGCGGTCCGGGATTGTAAAAAAATATTGTAACCCTTCCGATTGATCGGAAGGGTTTTTTAATTCAATTATCTCTTCTCGATTCTTTTTTTCAATTCTTGCTCCGCATACGAAAATACTTTTTTCATCATGTCTGTTTTTCGTAGTTCATACTTACTGCGAATCTGGTCTTCTTCATTGGCTACCATTACGAACATTAAATCCACCACCCTGGCCGAAATAAAATCAGCCAAATTATTTTCTAACGGCTTATTAATAAAAGGGATGCTGTTATAAATATTGGTAATACCACTCCATTCTTTATCGGCTCCTTCTGTTTTAATGGTGCTGTCCACTATTGGCCGGAAAGCCGTCATTAACCCCGGTTTCATTGCTTGTTTGAAATAATCGGTGGCAGCATGTGGATTATCTGTCACCAGTATTTTCGCCGCATCTTTTATTGACATACTTTTTAACGCATCAAAAAAAAGCGGTTTGGCAACTGTAACAGCCGATGACATTGCTTTGGTGAATTTTCCCGTAACCTGGTTGATGGTTTTATCAAAGCCAAGTTCCCGGAGTGTCTTTTCTATTTTCTCCGCTTCACCCGGGAAGGCAAACCGTACCAGTGGATTGCCGGTAGGATCAGCAAAGGCAGTAAAACCTTTAAATAAACCCTGCGACAGTGCATCTTTCAGACCTATTGCCATTTCCAGTTCGGAAGGGACGATGCCTAATTTTTTTAAGCTGCTGCAGCCGCTAAGCACAAAGAAAGTTGGTATTGAAAGTATCAATAAAAAACGTTTCATGATTTTTGTTTTACAGGATGAAACCGGGTATGGTTTCGTTGCACTTAGTTTAATTGCGGGTCGATCGGAAAATTGACCATCATTTCATAATCACCACCCAATTGTTTAAGAGCGTCTTTCCATATTTCTTCATGCTTGGTATGGAAAATTAATTTGCGGGTTGCTTTGACAGTGATCCATGTTTTTTCTGTCATTTCAGTTGTAAGCTGTCCTTCGCCCCAGCCGGAATAACCAATATAGAAACGGATTTTATTAGTATCGATGTTATCATTTTTTATAAGGTTGACAACTGCATCAAAATCACCACCCCAATAAACACCTTTCAACACTTCCTGCCCGCCGGGTATTTCATCCGGGTATTGATGAATGAAATGAATGGAATCAATTTGAACAGGTCCGCCATAGTAAACAGGTATTTTATGCCCTTCCAGCTCAGGGATAAGTTCGTCCAGTGTATTTTCATATTGGCGGTTCAATACAAATCCAAAGCTGCCTTCTTCTTTGTGTTCACACAAAAAAACAACAGTGCGGAGAAAGTTGGGATCTTTCAGGAAGGGATCTGCAATTAGTAATATGCCGGGACCGGGTTCAATCATGGTTCAATTTAAGATGAAAAATCATTTTTCAAAATTCCTGTTGAAAAAACAATCGGGTGAACACAGGAAACGGTTGGCTAAATGGGCAAAGAATGTCCCTGGTGTTCTAAATCGCCGTTAAAATGCTTTAAATACGCACTTGCAGGTATGGTAGCCGATGCCGGGAATGTATTTTTGCTTGATTGGCAGGGTTTTTTATCTTACGCCACAATTACCGACAATAGTGAAAAGAACTTTTACCATTATAACAGTATTGATCAGCTTGTCGCTGATAGGTATTATTGCTATTCAGATTTCCTGGATAACAAATATGGTATTGTTAAGGGAAGAGCAAATCAAGGAACGGGTGATTAAAGCAACACAGACGGTAGGGGAAGAACTGGAACAGCATAAGGGAAGCTATGCTGCCGGTGGTAACAAACGAATAATACCAGAGGATTTTTCGTTAGAAGTATTCAAGCCCAACACAGTTGGCCAGCAGTTTAGTGTGGAAGAAATAAAAAAGAAACTCCAAAAGGCATTTTTGGAGAATAATCTTAAAGACATACGTTTTGAATTCGGTATCGCTTCATTTGAGAAAAACGGGATTGAGAGCTTTTTTTCAAGGCAATCGGAAAATTTTGTAGCCTTTAATGACGACACCGTTAATAACAAAAGATTTATTTCATCGCTAACGCCACCCAGTGGTACAGCAGGAGAAAACCTTTCCCCGGATGAAGTATTTATTGTTATCATTCCCAATATTAAAAACCTTGTTTTTCAATCCCTCCGCTGGAGAATCATTATGTCGGGGGCCTTTACTATCATTATCCTGGCAGCTTTCTATCTGACTGTTCGTACCATGCTGCGACAAAAGAAATTGGGTGAAATTAAAAACGATTTCATCAACAACATGACGCATGAGTTTAAAACACCAATAGCAACTATCTCACTGGCTGTGGATGCTATGCGAAATGAAAAAGTGATAAACGACCGTGACAAGCTTGGTTATTTTAGCAGCATCATCAAAGAAGAAAATCAGCGGATGAACAGGCAGGTGGAAACGATTTTAAAAGCTTCGCAATTAGAACGACAGGAAGTTGATTTAAATCTAAAACCTGTAAATGCACATGAAATAATACAGGATGTAGTTGACAATTTCGTTTTGCAGCTGGAAGATAAAAATGGTAAAGTAGAATTACAACTGAATGCCAGCAATGATTTAATCAATGCAGATGAAGTCCATTTTTCTAATCTGGTCAATAACCTGGTTGATAATGCCGTGAAGTATGCAAAAGATAATATACCGCCGGCAATAAAACTTTCTACAAGTTCTAATGCAAAAAATTTCACCATGCGGATAGAGGATAATGGTATCGGTATGAACAGGGATACCGTGAAAAGGATTTTTGAACGTTTCTACCGGGCACATACGGGTAATGTACATAATGTAAAAGGATTTGGGCTGGGGTTGAGTTATGTAAAAACGATGGTGGAAGCTCACGATGGCGATATAAAAGCAGAAAGTACATTAGGTAAAGGAAGCATCTTCACCGTTGATCTGCCATTAAGGAAAGTTTAGAAATTGAAACCCGCCAAGAGTTGATTAAAGCTCTTTGTGTACTTAGTTAAAACGCCTGGAGGGTTTTGTTTAACCATAACAAACTTCCGTCTCCATAACTGAGAAAACGAAAGTCGTGCTGTAAAGCATAATCGTACACTTTTCTCCAGTCTTCACCAATCAATGCAGCCACTAATAAAAGTAAAGTGGATTGGGGTTGATGAAAATTTGTGATCAACCCTTTTACAATTTTAAATTGATAGCCCGGCGCTATCAATATTTGTGTTTTACCTATTAGTCTTTCTAAATTATTTTTATCCATCCACTTAAGTAACGATTGCAGAGATTCTTGTGCAGAAATATTTTTTTCTGCCAATTCGTATGCTTCCCATTGTAAAAGATTCAACGAACTCTCGGATTCTACTCCCGACTCCTGACTAATAACTCTAGACTTTTTCACTCCTAACCAATACAAGCTTTCAATGGTCCGGAGAGAAGTTGTGCCAACGGCGATGATATTATTATCCAGGTTTTGTAAAATGTTTTCGATAGCAGTTTTGTGAACATCAATCCATTCAGCATGCATATCATGCTGCAGCATGCTTTCACTCTTTACCGGTTTAAACGTACCGGCACCAACATGAAGGGTAACATAGTCGGCTTGTATATCTTTCTCTTTCAGGTTTCCAACGATCTGGTTAGTGAAATGTAAGCCGGCAGTCGGTGCGGCTACCGAGCCATCTGTATCGGCATAAACAGTCTGGTATCTTTCTTTATCTGATTTTTCCGGAGCTCTTTTTATATAGGGCGGAAGCGGAACAGCACCGGTATGATTGAGTACTTCGGCAAAACTGAGCATTACCGGTGACCATGATAGTTCTATTGTGAAAGTGTCATCCTTTTTTTCAATATAAGCAGCCTTTAGAATTATCTCTTTATCATCATACCTGATTTTTTTTTCTAATAGCTGCCCGGGTTTCCATTTGGCAGCACCGCCAACAAGACATTGCCACCACACTTTTTCTTTTTGGAACATGGCCGTTGTAATATCCGGGTATTGCTGATGTGGCTCCAGGCAAAAAATTTCAATAACACCACCGGTTGGTTTTTGAAACAACAGCCTTGCCTCTACCACTTTGGTGTTATTAAAAATCAGCAGTGACTTATCAGGAATATGGGAAGAAATATTCCGAAATATATCTTTGGAAATTTTTCCTTCTTTATAAACAAGTAGTTTGGAACTATCTCTTTCAGGCAATGGATAATGGGCAATTCTGTTATCGGGAAGAGAGTAGGTGTAATCTTTTATTGATATAGTTCTTGGGTCTGTCATGATACAACTAACTGTTGTGGTTTATGTTTCTAAAAATACTACCGTTTAATTTCAGGCACAATTAATTTCAATCTGCTTCAGACATCACTCACTGCATAAACTTTTAGATTGAACACTACATTTTCAGAAATGAGTAACAGTCACCCGGCTGGTTTATCAACAACAGTTTCATTGCTGGATTTATACCACGTTTAGCAATTAATGGAGTCCGGAATGCCCAGCATTTCATTGGTAAGAGAGTAAGAATTTATGAACCAGAACGACGCCATCTTACTTCGCATTTCTAACCTCGTACTTACTCTATTCACAGCTTATCCACTGCAATCCACAGTCTATTCAGGTCAAAATTGCTCCAAAACGGCGGACATCCACTAAAACCCTTTACAGCATTGGTTTTCAGGTCAAAAAGTGGTGGGGATAAAAGAAAATAGGAAAAATTTGGTGGTTAAGTGGGAAAAAGTGTTATTTTGTGTCAATTAAAACAAACTTGACTCAATCAACTGATAATGACAGGCTTTCTCGGAGAATTCGAGGCTACTTTGGACGCCAAGGGGCGGTTCCTCCTCCCGGCGGGGTTCAAAAAGCAATTGCCGGAAGCGGAAACAGGTCGTTATGTTATTAACAGGGGGTTTGAACAATGTTTAGCTCTCTACCCGATGAGGACCTGGGAGCCGCTCTTTGCAAAAATTTCCGGGCTGAACGAATTTGACCCAAAACAAAGGGAGTTCAGACGGGCCTTTCTGAACGGAGCCACTTATGTGGAGCCGGATACCGCAGGAAGGATACTGTTGCCGCCAAGTTTGAAAGTGTATGCGGGGTTGGAGAAAGACATAGTGCTGATGGCAACAGGAGATAAAATAGAAATCTGGGATAGTAATAAGTACAAACAGCTCTTTGATTCAATTTCTTCGGATGCATTAAGTGACCTGGGTAATCAGGTGCTTGGCGGAGGCGGGAAGCAGGATGATTAATTAGTTAATTAGGCATTAGGCTATGGGAAACCAGAAACAAAAAAGGAAACCGGGAGCTTTAGCAACTAATCCACCAATTAACCAATTAACTGATCCCTACCACATACCAGTACTGCTGGCAGAAACGATAGATGCTCTCAACATTCAACCCGACGGCATTTATGTGGATTGCACTTTTGGAGGTGGCGGACATTCCAAAGCTATTCTCCAAAAACTAAGCACA
Source organism: Chitinophaga pinensis (assembly GCA_943371565.1). Lineage (GTDB taxonomy): Bacteria > Bacteroidota > Bacteroidia > Chitinophagales > Chitinophagaceae > JJ008. The sequence continues at coordinate 19,790 of CALRVH010000009.1, forward strand.
ACGGGAAGGTTGGTAGCCTTTGACCAGGATGAAGACGCCAGGAAAAATTTGCCGGAAGATGAGCGGATCATTTTTGTTCCGCAAAATTTTCGTCACCTGCAACGGTTTCTTCGACTGCACAATATTTCAGCAGTTGATGGCATTATGGCTGATCTCGGTGTAAGCAGTCACCAGTTTGATGAAGCAGACAGAGGTTTCTCCATTCGCTTCAATGCTGAACTGGATATGCGGATGGACCAGCGACAGGCACTTACAGCGTATGATGTGGTGAATACTTATACTGAGCAACGATTGCACAAACTCTTTGAACAGTATGGTGAAGTAACCAATTCCAAAACATTGGCTAAAAAAATTGTTGATGTTCGCAGTACAGCAGCGCTTAAAACCATTGATGGTTTTAAAAATGCACTCCGGGAAATAGTAAAAGGGAATCCCAATAAGTACTTCGCCCAGGTTTTCCAGGCATTAAGAATTGAAGTGAATGATGAATTAGGTGCATTAAAAGAGATGCTTGAACAGATCCCATCCTTGTTAAAGCCCGGAGGCAGAGTAGCCATCATTACGTTTCATTCCCTTGAGGACAGATTGGTAAAGAATTTTTTTCGCCGTGGTTCATTTGATGAACCAGATGAAAATCCATTTATCAATACCGAACCGGTTAATGAACTGAAAGTAGTAACGAAGAAACCAATACTGCCAACAGAAGAAGAAATGAAACAAAATCCGAGATCAAGAAGTTCAAAACTGAGAGTAGCGGAGAAAGCCGGTAGTAATGAGTAGTGAGCCGGGAGTAGCATAAAGCGAATAATAAAGCATAACTGTTATATATAAAGGTTTAAGATTTTGAGAAATCTATATCCTTTGAAATCAACCCTCTGACGAAGGTCAGAGAAGTGAAAAACCAAAACCTCGAGCTAACAACTCATTTTATGACGGAACAACAAAATCCAAAAGAGCGGGACCTGAAACAAAATGCTGCTTCGGCAGGATGGAAGCGATGGCTGAATTATCAGTCTATCGTAAAGCAGGTGCCGTTCTTTTTGTTCCTCACAGCATTGGCAGTGGTTTACATTTTCAATGGTCACTATGCAGATAAGACCATCAGGAAGATAAATCGTACCGCTAAAGAAGTAAAAGAATTGAAGTACGAATACATAGCAGTGAAGAGTAAGGTGATGTACCAGAGTAAACAAAGTGAACTGGTGAAAGTGGTAGAACCATTAGGACTGAAGGAGCTGGTTCAATCGCCAGTTGTGTTGAAAGACAGTATTGGATCGAACTGATATGTTTAGGTAAGTGAAGATGTGTTAAGAAGAAGGACAAAAGAATCCTTTCTGAGTAATTAAGAAAGGTGGACGAATACAACTAATAACAACTAAATCAAACCAACAGGCTAAACCTGGCGGTTAACAACGGACATTGGACGTTAAACGGGACATATTATGGAGGGTTTACCTCAGCTTTATCGGTATAGTACTGATTAGTGTACTTGTCCTCGGCAGAGCTTTCTACATCCAGCGGTTCCAGGGAAATCACTGGCGCAGCATGAGTGACAGCCTGCACCAACGGTTCCTGACTCTCGATGCAGAAAGAGGTACTATCTACAGCGAAGACGGACAAATGCTCAGTACTTCCATTCCCACTTTTGATGTTTTCATTGATTTTAATGCAGATGGCTTAAGAGAAAAGAAAGGAAAACGTTTTCATGAAAACGTTGACTCTTTTGCTTTTTCATTAGCCAATTATTTTAATGATAAGTCAGCGGCCCAGTACAAAAATGAATTACAGCTTGCTTTTAAAGACAACGAAAGATATTATCCCTTAAAGAAGAAGCTAAGCTTTGAAGAGTATAAGATCTTCCGTGATTTTCCGTTGGCAAAACTTGGAAGAAACAAGAGTGGTATCATTATCCAGACAAGCAGTAAGAGATTACCACCATTCGGTTTACTGGCAAACAGAACCATTGGTTTAGCCAGGGAATTTAAGGATGGTGATAAAAAGAATAAAAAACAGAATGTAGGATTAGAAAGAAGTTATGATTCTGTATTGAGTGGAAAAGATGGTCAGCGTTTAGTACGCCGTATTGCCGGTGGTACATTAATACCAGTAGAAGGTGCGGAAACAGAGCCTGTTAATGGCAAAGATGTTTATACTACAATAGATGTAAACATGCAGGATATTGCCGAAACAGCTTTGATGCGGATGATGCTGCAATGTGAAGGTCCTTACGGAACTGCCATTGTTATGGAAACAAGTACTGGCAAGATTAAGGCAATGGCCAATCTTGGACGCAGACCTGATGGCACTTATTGGGAAGATGATAATTATGCATTAAGGGCAACTGAGCCCGGTTCAACTATCAAGCTGGCCACATTATTATCTGTACTTGAAAAAGGAACCAGTAAGATTGATGATATGGTGGAAGTAGGTGGTGCGGGTCGTTTGCAAGTAGGAAGTAAAATGGTGACAGATGCAGAGCGGTCACCACGGGCAGTACTGTCGGTTAAAGAATGCTTTGCTCATAGCTCCAATGTGGGAATGAGTAAACTGGCTTATAAAGCATTTGCGCAAAGACCGGAAGAAATGAAAGAATATTTACACCGGTTTCACCTGGATGTAAGATCTCCGATCGATTTAAGTAATGTGCCAAAACCAACAATGGCTCCATTGAACCAGAAAGGAAGTGCAGAAGGAAATATGTTATGGATGAGTTTTGGTTACGGTTTGCAGGTTAGTCCTTTACATACACTCACCTTATATAATGCTATTGCTAATAATGGTAAGATGATGAAGCCTTACCTGGTAAACAGTATTCAGAGCAATGGTCTTGTAACAAAACAAATTCAACCGATTGTCCTGGAAGAAAAGCTTTGTAAACCCGAAGTAGTGCAGGCAGCAAGAGCATCCATGGAAGCAACAGTGATTGATGGAACAGCTACCCGTGTCTTCAAAGGGATGCCATTTGCAGTGGCAGGTAAAACCGGGACAGCACATGTATCTGATGGCCCGATTAAATATGGAGATGGTGTGTACCAGGCTACTTTCGTTGGATATTTTCCTGCGGATAAACCTCAGTTTACTTGTATAGTTGTTGTCCGCACTAAACCACATGCAGCTTCTCACTACGGAGGAACTCTGGCGGCGCCGGTGTTTCGTGAAATAGCTACCAAGTTATATGCGATGTATGTAGAGAAGAAAAACCCTTCCCAGTATGCTGCAACAAAAGACAGCTCCGGGTATTTCTATGCGGGATTTACAAAAGACATAAAGAATGTATTTAGGGCAATGAATATGGCTTACAGGGATTCTGTTGCAGAAAATAATTGGGCCAGTGTATATGCCAGTAATTATCAACCGGTAATAAAGGCTACAACGGTTCGTCAGCAGGTGATGCCGAATGTAAGAGGAATGGGATTGAAAGATGCGGTATACCTGTTAGAAAATATGGGATTAAAAGTAGCCGTGAGAGGAAGAGGAAAAATAACAATGCAATCTGTAGCCCCGGGAACAGCATTGGCAAAAGGAGTTACAGTCATATTGGAATTGAGTTAAGAAGGTTTATAGTTTAAAGTTTGTTGTTATCGTGTTATTGCAAGATGTATTATATAAGGTAGCAATCAGGTCGGTGTCAGGTAGTACATCGGTTGAAGTGAACGACATACAAATTGATTCGAGAAAGATAAGACCGGGTGGAGTATTTATAGCGGTGAAAGGAGCAGCAGCAGACGGTCACCAGTTCATTGAAAAAGCAATTGAGAATGGCGCAACAGTAATTGTGTATGAGGAATCAGGGCTCCCGACTCCCGACTCCCGACTCACTTATGTGCAGGTAGAAAATAGTGGAATTGCTGCTGCCTATATAGCGAATAATTTTTTCGGGAGGCCATCCGAGAAAATAAAACTGGTAGGTGTTACCGGGACGAATGGCAAGACAACTATTGCAACATTATTATATAAGCTCTTTACAAGATTGGGATATAAATGCGGATTACTTAGCACGGTAGAAAACCAGATTGGTTCTACCATAGTACCTGCAACGCATACCACACCGGATGCCATCAGCCTGAATGAATTGTTGAAGCGAATGGTTGATGAGGGATGTACACATGTGTTCATGGAAACAAGTTCACATGCTATTCATCAGCACCGGGTAATGGGTTTGCAGTATGCAGGCGGCATTTTTAGCAACATCACACATGATCACCTGGACTATCATCAAACATTTGATGAATACATCCGGGTGAAGAAAGCCTTTTTTGATTCGTTGCCTTCATCAGCCTTTGCCATCAGCAATGCAGATGACAAAAGAGGAACAGTGATGCTGCAGAATACAAATGCCAAAAAGTATTACTACAGTCTGAAAACAGTGGCGGAGTTCAAGGGAAAGATTTTGGATAACAGCCTGAACGGCCTGATGATGACAGTAAACGATGTGGAAGTGCATTTCAGGTTAATTGGCGAATTCAATGCTTATAACCTGTTGGCTGTTTACGGAACGGCAGTTTGTATGGGCGAGGATAAGCAGGAGGTGTTAACCGCATTGAGCATTTTGACCGGAGCTGAAGGAAGATTTGATTATATGGTTTCAGCAAAAGAAAAAGTGATAGCGATTGTAGATTATGCTCATACACCGGACGCATTATTGAATGTACTGGCAACCATTAAAAAACTGAAGAAAGGATTTGAGCAGGTGATAACAGTGGTTGGTTGTGGTGGTGACAGGGACAAAACAAAAAGACCAGTGATGGGTGAAGCAGCCTGCGAGCATAGTGATAAAGTGATTTTTACCAGCGATAACCCGAGAAGTGAAGACCCGGCACAGATAATCAGGGATATGGAAGAGGGGCTGCCGGTAGCGCATAAAAAAAAGTATATCTCAATTGCAGACAGAAGGGAAGCAATAAAGACGGCAATAAACTTCGCAGGAAAAGAAGATATCATTTTGATAGCCGGAAAAGGACATGAGAAGTACCAGGAAATAAAAGGAGTGAGATATCACTTTGATGATAAAGAAGTAGTGAAAGAAATGTTTGAGATTCTCGACAAGTGAAAATGAAAGAAGTGAGTAAAGTTTGAAGTAAGGATAATAGAACCAATAACAAGAAACCAGGAACCGATAATGCTGTATCACTTATTTGATTGGCTGAATAGCGAAGGAATAAAATTCCCGGGGAGCCGTCTCTTTGAATTTATCACTTTCAGGTTGTTGCTAGCGGTTTTGTTGTCATTGTTTATCACAACATTTTACGGAAAGAAGTTAATTAAGTTCTTACAAAAAAAGCAAATAGGCGAAAGCATCAGGAATGAAGGTTTGCCAGGTGAGGAAAAGAAGGTTGGCACACCCACGATGGGCGGTATTATTATCATCCTTGCTATTATCATTCCCACAGTGCTGCTCGCTGATCTGACAAAAGTATATGTACAACTGATGCTGATCAGTACAGTGTGGATGGGCATCATTGGTTTTATAGATGATTATTTGAAATTAAAAGGGAAGAGAGAGGCTCAGCAAAAAGGGGAGAAGTATACAAAGAGTGGAAAAGATGGATTAGCAGGGTGGTTTAAAATTCTTGGACAGGTGGGATTGGGGATTATAGTGGGAGCCACACTTTACTTCAACAGTGATGTAAAGATCTGGCGGGAGTATGTAGGAAAAGTTCCACCAACTGATTCTTCTGTTTTTTCAAGAAATGTAAATGGTGAGACAAAATATTTTACTGAAACGAAGACGCCGCTGACAACGATTCCATTTGTAAAAAATCATGAGTTTAATTACTCAAAACTGTTGCCGGCTTCGTGGAGAGATTATACATGGGTTCTTTACATATTGATTGTGATTTTTATTATCACGGCTGTATCAAATGGTTCAAACCTGACGGATGGATTAGATGGATTGGCAACAGGAACATCAGCGATTATAGGAGTGTTGCTCGGCATATTCGCTTATGCAAGTGGTAACCTGGTGTTTGCTGATTATCTCAACATCATGTACATACCAAACCTGGGTGAACTGTCCATTTTTATTGCCGCCATGATAGGAGCCTGTATTGGATTTTTATGGTATAACTCATTCCCGGCGCAGATTTTTATGGGAGATACTGGTAGCCTGACATTAGGAGGAATTATCGCATCGCTGGCCATCATTGTTCATAAAGAATTGTTGTTGCCGATTTTCTGCGGGGTCTTTTTTGTAGAAGCGTTGAGTGTAATGATGCAGGTGGGATATTTTAAATATACGAAAAGAAGATATGGAATAGGAAGAAGAGTTTTTTTGAAGGCACCGCTTCATCATCATTACCAGGTGAAGGGATATCATGAAGTAAAGATCGTAACGAGGTTTTGGATAGTGACAGTCTTGCTGGTTGTATTAAGTATCGTTACACTGAAGTTGAGGTAAGACATTACTAATTATTGTTGAGAAGATATTACTGGAAAACCCATAATCCAAGACCTGTTGAAGACGAATGTTCTGATCCAATCGAATTGTGGTGCAGTTGTATTTGAAAGTCCAATACTTGTGAAGAGCCGTGTTCCGTACACTGATTATTGACCATGGGTAAAAGGTTTGTCATATTGGGAGGAGGTGAAAGTGGTGTGGGTGCCGCACTGCTGGCGAAGCAACAGGGATATGATGTATTCCTTTCTGATGGAAGTTCTTTGAAAGATGAGTATCGTAACGAGTTGAAGCTTGCAGGTATTGATTTCGAAGAAGGGCGGCATTCAGAAGAGAAGATCCTGAATGCGGAGGAAGTGATGAAAAGCCCCGGTATACCTGAAAAAGCAGCGATAGTTAAAAAGATACGGGCAAAAGGAATTGATATCATCAGTGAAGTGGAGCTGGCTTACCGGTTCAAAGGCAACAGTAAAATAGTTGCCATTACAGGAAGCAATGGAAAAACAACTACCACCGCATTGACGTATCATATCTGCAAATCAGCCGGGCTTGATTGTGCACTGGTAGGAAATATCGGTGATTCATTCGCCAAACAGGTTGCAGTCAACCCCAAACCTTTATATGTAGTAGAGGTCAGTAGTTTCCAGTTAGATGATATCAAAACTTTCAGACCGGACATTGCTATCCTGGTGAATATAACGGAAGATCACCTGGACCGTTACGATTACAAATTTGAAAATTATATCAACAGCAAATTTAGAATTGCTATGAACCAGCAGCAAGATGACCATTTTATCTACTGCGCCGATGATGAAGTAACTATGAAATATCTAAACAAATTCAATATTCACGCAAACCAACTGCCAATAAGTATGAAAAGAGAACTGCCAAACGGAGCCTTTATAAAAGACGGAGACATGTACGTAAGAACAGGACAGGATTTCACCAATATGAGTGTATTTGATTTTGCTTTAAAAGGAAAGCACAATCAGTATAATACTATGGCAGCCTGTGTAGCAGCTACCACACTGGATATCCGTAAGGATAAAATCCGGGATGCTGTGCAGAACTTCCAGAGCCTGGAACACAGGATGGAACATGTAGCCACTGTTCGGGGGGTTGAATTCATTAATGACAGTAAGGCAACGAATGTAAACTCTACCTGGTATGCCCTGGAGAGTATGACAAAACCGACTGTTTTAATACTCGGTGGTGTAGATAAGGGAAATGATTACTCACTGATTGAGGAATTGGTAAAAGAAAAAGTGAAAGCAATTATTTGCCTGGGAGCGGATAACAGAAAAATTCATGAAGCATTTGGCAATTCAATGAGTACGATAGTAAACACATCAACAGCAGCGGAAGCAGTGCATGCAGCTTTCCATTTTGCTACAAAGGGTGATGTGGTATTATTAAGCCCTGCTTGTGCAAGTTTTGATCTGTTTAAAAATTATGAAGACAGGGGCAACCAGTTTAAACAAGTGGTGAAAGAATTATAATAATGGAGGCAACAAGAGACATAGGACTTGGTGGATTGAAAAATACTTTCAATGCTAATCACTTTATCAGCAAGACAAAAGGGGATAGGGTGATTTGGGCGTTGGTGGTGTTGCTAACATTAGTTTCACTGCTGGCTGTTTACAGTGCCACCGGTTCGTTGGCGTACAAAAATTATAGAGGTAATACAGAGATCTATCTTTTCAAGCAGATAGCTTTTATCCTGGCGGGAATTATGGTTATTTATTTTGCTCACCTTGTTAATTATACTTTTTATTCAAAGGCGGCCAAAATTGCATTCCTGATTTCATTGCCATTGCTGTTTTATACATTATTCTTCGGAGTGAAGATGAATGAAGGAAGCCGCTGGATCCGTTTGCCACTGATCAATATGACCATGCAAACGTCTGACTTTGCAAGATTGGCTTTATTCATGTACCTGGCAAGGTTGATCAGTAAGAAACAGGATGTGATCAAAGATTTAAAGAAAGGATATTTACCTATCCTGGCTCCGGTTGTAATTACCTGTGCCTTGATTGCTCCGGCTAATTTATCTACTGCCTTATTGCTTGGCGCAAGTTGCCTGTTACTGATGTTCATTGGTCGTGTCAGCACCAAACATATTTTAATGACGATTGGAATTGCCTTGATACCAATTGTATTCCTTATTTCGGCTGCAGTGATCCGGCATGGCAAAGAAAAAAATGACGATGCTGTAGTTGCAACCACGAAATCCTCTTCCACTTTATTTGGCCGTGTTGATACCTGGATCGGCCGGATGGAAAGCTTTATTTATGGAGGTAAAGATGATGTCAATAACGACGCTTACCAGGTGAACCAGGCAAAAATTGCTATATCCAAAGGTGGTGTATTTGGTGTGGGTCCGGGAAATAGTACAACGAGAGATTATTTACCGCAGGCCTATAATGACTTTATTTATGCAATCATCATTGAAGAGTATGGATTAATGGGCGGGGCCTTTATCATGTTTATTTACCTGGTATTCTTATACCGCTGTATCAGGATTTACAAACGATGCCCTTTTGCTTTCGGTGCATTCCTGGCATTAGGGTTAAGTTTTACACTGGCCATCCAGGCAGTGGCGAATATGGCAGTTACTGTGAATTTATTTCCTGTAACAGGTGTAACACTTCCATTAGTAAGTATGGGTGGAACAAGTTTCATATTCACTTGCCTGGCAATAGGTATCATATTAAGTGTGTCGAGAAATGTGGAGCAATTAGAAGGTAAGGCAGTTAGCGAAGAAGTAAAATAAGTGGAATGGGAAAAAAAGTGATCATAGCAGGTGGAGGAACAGGTGGACATATTTTTCCGGCAATTGCCATTGCCAATGCGTTGAAAAAAATAGATAGCAGTATTGAAATATTATTTGTAGGAGCGAAGGGAAGAATGGAAATGGAGAAAGTGCCGCAGGCAGGCTACAAAATTGAAGGATTAGATATAGCGGGGTTTAACCGCAGCTCTTTGATAAAGAACATTGGTTTGCCTTATAAGTTGGTAAAAAGTTTTTTGCAGGTGCGTACCATCTTCAAAAAATTTAAACCGGATGCGGCTATCGGAGTTGGGGGATATTCCAGCTTCCCGGTGCTTCGGTTTGCACAGGCCAGGGGAATTAAAACATTCATTCATGAGTCAAATTCCTTTGCTGGAAAAGCAAACATCATGCTGGGGAAAAATGCCACAAGGATCTTTACCGGTACAGATGGGATGGTAAAATTCTTCCCTGTCAGTAAAATTCTTGTTACAGGAAACCCGGTGCGAACGGCAATTACAGGGGCATCTGTTTCAAGAAGTGAAGGGATAAAATTCTTTTCTCTGAATGAAACAAAAAAAACGGTGTTGGTTGTTGGCGGAAGCCTTGGTGCAAAATCCATCAACGACGCCATTGATAAAGGGCTGGATGATTTGCTGAATCAAAATCTGCAGCTCATCTGGCAGACAGGAAAACCATATTCGGCAAAAGCAAAAGAACGTACCCAGGGAAAGCATTCAGTTTGGGTCAATGAGTTCATTACGCAGATGGAGTATGCTTATGCCGCTGCTGATGTAGTGGTGGCCCGTTCCGGAGCGATGACCGTAGCTGAATTATGTGTCGCTAAAAAGCCCGTTTTGTTCGTACCCTATCCTTTTGCTGCAGAAGATCACCAGACGGTCAATGCAATGCAGTTAGTGAATAAGAACGCAGCATTGATGGTGAGAGACAGTGAGGCCATACAAAAACTGGTGTTTATGACGATCGAACTTTCCAAGGATGAAAGTAAACAAGAGGAGCTGAAGAAAAATATGGCTGCATTGGCCATCACAGATGCTGATGCAGTAATTGCACAAGAAGTTTTGAAAGTGATTTAGGTTATTATGAATGTACAAGCAAATACTGTCCTTATGAATACCCCCTTCCGGGGGATTGACAAGATGAATGAAGTGTATTTTATCGGAATTGGTGGAATCGGGATGAGTGCTATCGCCAGGTTTTTTCATGCTGGCGGTGTGAAAGTAAGCGGATACGATAAAACACCAACAGTATTGACGAAAGAATTGGAATCAAGCGGCGTGGAAGTTCATTATGAAGAAAATGTGGAGTTGATTCCAAAGAAGGTTGACCTGGTTGTTTACACACCAGCAATACCCGAGGAACACAAAGAGTTGGTTTTTTACAGAACCAATGGGTATAAAGTGGTAAAGCGAAGTGATGTATTACAGATAATAAGTGAAGGCTCTTTTAATATATGTATCGCAGGGACACATGGCAAGACAACTATCACTACGATGGTGGCGCATTTGCTGCGTGACAGTGGATTTGGCTGTAATGCATTTCTTGGTGGCATTGCAGTGAATTATGGAACGAATTTCTGGAGCAGTGAGAAAAATGTTTGTGTGATAGAAGCAGATGAATACGACCGAAGTTTTTTGAAATTAAGTCCGGATGTGGCCATCATCACAGCGATGGATGCTGACCACCTGGATATATACGGAACGGCAGAAGCAATGGAACAGGCTTTTATCGATTTTAGTAAACGGGTAAGAAAAGATGGGGTAGTAATAGGAAAGTTTGGCCTTAAAAGAACTAAAGAACTCAGGTCTCAGCACTTTCTTTCTTACAGCTTACAAAATGAAAGCGCCGATGTATATGCTGCCAATATCCGGATGATGAATGGAAGCTATGAGTTTGATGTGTTGCTTAAAGATAATACGCTGGAGAATGTGAAACTGAATATGGGAGGAATGCATAATGTGGAAAATGCTGTTGCAGCGATTGCAGTAGCCAGTTCTTTGGGGATAGAAAATGAAAAGATCAAAGCTGCAGTAGAAAATTTCAGAGGGGTGAAAAGAAGATTTGAGTATGTGATCAAAAATGAGAGGTTAGTATTTGTTGATGATTATGCTCACCACCCCGAAGAGTTAAGGGCCTTGATTAACGGTGCAAAGACCTTATTCAGTCAAAAAAAATGTACCGTAATATTTCAGCCACATCTGTACAGCAGAACAAGAGACCTGGCGGATGGATTTGCCGAAGTCCTGGATTTAGCAGATGAAGCCATTCTGTTGCCGATCTACCCGGCAAGGGAGTTGCCGATAGAAGGAGTAAGCAGTGAAATGATCATGCATAAGATGAAAAATGATAATAGAAGTGTGATGTCAAAAAATGCTTTGATGGATTGGATAAAAGAAGAGTATGCAGAAACATTAAATAAAGAATTTGGAGAGATACTGATAACAGCAGGAGCCGGTGATATTGACATGCTGGTAGAACCAATAAAAAATGAATTAAAAGAAATATAAAGAGTGAATGCAAAAACAACTATAAGAAAAGTATTGTTTGTAGCGGTCTGGCTCTGCATCGGCGCTGGTATGCTTACCCTGCTGTTGGCCGCCATCAGCAATAAGAATAAAGGCCAGTGCAAGGATTATACTATTTCGTTGAACGGAGTGCAGAATAATTTTTTTATTGACGAGAAGGATATAGAACAATTAGTAATGAAAGCAACCAGGGGAAATATCAAAGGTCAGCCCATTGCTTCTTTCAACCTGCATGAACTGGAACAGATGCTGGAGCATAATACCTGGATAAGCAAAGCAGAACTCTATTTTGATAACCGTGATGTATTGCACATAACAGTAACGGAAAAAGAACCAGTCGCAAGAATTTTCACAACAGCAGGCAGCTCTTTTTATATTGATAGTCTTGGAAGAAAAATGCCATTGTCGGATAAATTGAGTGCAAGGGTGCCTGTGTTTACCGGGTTCACTGAACGGAAAAAGATGACTGCCAACGACAGCGCCTTGTTACACGATGTGAAAGTAACGGCTAACTATATTATGAATCACCCGTTTTGGATGTCGCAGGTAGCACAAGTAGATATCACTCCGGACAACAACTTTGAAATGATCCCGGTAGTTGGTAATCACTTGGTGAAATTGGGTAACGGAGATGACATCGATAAAAAATTCCATCGCCTGATGGTATTTTATAAACAAGTATTGAGCAAAACAGGATTTGATAAATATAAAGTGATTGATGTGCAATATAAAGGCCAGGTCGTGGTATCAAAATATGCAGGTGATGCAAAGATCGACTCGGTGCAGTTAAGAAGAAATGTAGAGAAACTCTTGCGCCAGTCTGTTGAAGCTGAAAATGATACGGTGATGCGAACAGTACCGCCAATCATAAAATTGGAAGCTGATTCAGCCACAGCCTCCGATCCATCCTTAAAGGATAGCAAAGTGATTATCCCTGAGAAAAATAGTAGTCCCAACCCTTTGAAATCTCTTTCTCCGGCCAAACCTCCGGTGAAAGCAAATCCAAAAGCCGCAGTAAGTAATCAGAAAGTGAAAAAGAAAGAGCCTAAAGCAGTAATGCCAAAAAAGCCGGTAGAGGAGGAGAATGGCGGATATAATTAATTAAAAACAACGATTTCGATAAAAACAACAACAACTAAAAAAAACAATCATGAACAACGAACAACCCATTATTGTCGGTCTGGACATTGGAACAACCAAGATCGCAGTTATTGCCGGGCGCAAAAATGAGTTTGGCAAACTGGAAATACTTGGATTCGGAAAATCCAACTCCAACGGTGTTAAGCACGGACAGGTGCTGAACATTGATGAAACGATCAAAGCTATTAAAAGTGCTTTGGAAAATTGTTTCGCATCCAATCCTAATCTCGATGTAAACGAAGTGTATGTTGGCATTGCCGGTCATCACATCAAAAGTTTACAAACCCGTGGCGATATTGTACGCCAGAAAACGGAAGAAGAGATCACCCAAAAAGAAATCGACCAGTTGATAGACGATCAATACAAAACCTACATTCCTGCCGGTGACCAGATCATTGATGTGATACCACAAGAATTCACCGTGGATAATTTTCAAAATATCCCTAACCCTATCGGTTATGGCGGTGTAAAAATCGGAGCTAATTTTCATATCATCACCGGTGATAAAAATGCGATAAAGAATATTAACCGCAGCGTTGAGAAATCAGGCTTAATAACAAAAGACCTGGTGTTGCAACCATTAGCTTCTTCCTCTGCCGTAATGGGACAGGAAGATCTCGAAGCCGGTGTTGCGATAGTTGATATCGGTGGCGGTACAACTGACCTCGCTGTATTCTACGAAGGAATTTTAAAGCACACAGCTGTTATTCCATTTGCCGGAGAAAATATTACGAATGATATCAAGACAGGTCTTGGCGTATTAAAAACACAAGCTGAGCAAATGAAAGTACAGTTTGGTTCTGCGCTGGCGAACGAAGCAAAATCAAATGCCTATATCACCATTCCGGGATTAAGGGGAATGCCTGCAAAAGAAATCAGTGTAAAGAACCTGGCTAATATTATACAGGCAAGAATGAGTGAGATAATGGATTTTGTTACGTACCACCTGAAACAAGTTGGATTAGATAACAAAGCTCTAAATGGCGGTATCATCTTAACCGGTGGCGGATCACAATTAAAACACCTTATCCAGCTCACTGAATATGTGACAGGATTGAATGCAAGAATTGGTTTCCCTAACGAGCACCTGGCAAGCGGACATATTGAAGAATTAGCTAAGCCAACTTATTCCACCTGTATCGGCCTTATCCTGAAAGGGTATGATGATTATGAACACAACCGCAAACAGTTTGAAAAGGAATACAAGAAAGTGGAAGTGCCTGATGGATTAAAACAAGTAGGACAGGAAGATACTGGTGTTGTAGTTGAAGAAGTAGTAAGCGAAGCTGACATGGCGGGACGGAAAAACCTGACCGGTTTCTGGGGCAAATTCAAAGACAGGATCATTGATTTGTTCAAAGAAGAAGAAGACAAGCATTTATAATAACTGCAAACAGAAAATTACTAACCCAATTACCAACGGCTTAACGAGAGCCAGCTAAATTCAAAACACTATGATACATTTTGATCTGCCAAAAGAAAAATCCTCCATTCTGAAAGTGATTGGAGTAGGTGGTGGCGGAGGTAATGCGGTGAACTTCATGTTCAGCCAGCAGATTGACGGTGTGAACTTTATAATATGTAATACAGATGCACAGGCATTGGCCAATAGTGGCATACCTAACAGGATACAACTTGGCCCACACCTTACACAAGGACTTGGTGCCGGTGCTAATCCTGATATTGGCCGCCAGGCAACAGAAGAATCACTCGAAGAAATAAAACGCATTTTGGAAGTAAACACCAAGATGGCTTTCATCACTGCTGGCATGGGTGGTGGTACGGGTACTGGTGGGGCACCCATCATTGCTAAAATTTGTAAAGACCTCGGCATCCTTACAGTAGGTATCGTTACTACACCGTTTGCTTACGAAGGAAAGAAACGGCAGCAACAGGCCGAAGAAGGGATTAAAATATTGAAAGGATATGTTGATACACTGCTTGTGATCAGCAATGATAAACTACGTCACCAGTTTGGCAATTTAAAAATGCGGGAAGCATTTGAAAAAGCTGATAATGTATTGGCGACAGCTGCTAAATGTATTACAGATGTTATCAACAGTACTGGTCAGATCAACGTTGACTTTGCAGATGTATGTACGGTAATGCGTAACGGTGGTGTGGCGATACTTGGTAATGCAGAAGCATCCGGCGAGAACAGGGCGCAGAAAGCTATTGAAGAAGCAATGAATTCACCATTGCTTAATGATAATGATATCCGCGGTGCTAAATGGATACTCATTAATATTAACTCTGCTGCCGGTGAACATGAGTTTACCATGGATGAAGTAGAAGTAATACAAAATTACCTGCTGAACCAGGCCGGAGAAAATACGGATGTTATTCTGGGTATGGGTTATGACAGTACTCTCGGTGACAGGATTGGTATCACTTTGATCGCCACCGGTTTTGAACATAAAGATCCGTTTGCAAAACCTGTTGTTAAGAAAGAAGAACCAAAGGCGGAAGAGAAGATTGTAATGGTACTTGGCCAGGCAGAAGAAAAAATTCCGGCTGTTGCAAAAATTGAGTCACCAGAAGTGGCTGTTGAAAAGGAAAAGATTGAAATGGAGAATTCGCTGAAACCTGCTGCTACAGAAAATTACTTAGCCCCGCAACTGGTAGAAGACCCGATAGCTATCGGGTTACCCGTTATGCAGGCGCCGGTGATTGACATAACAGATATCAAAGAAGAAGAAGAACCAGCAATCATACATTTTCAATTGCAACCCGATCATACAGAAGGAAAATTACTTAGTATAAATACGGAACAAATAGTAGGTACATCTACTGTTGGCAAAATGTCAATTGCGGGAAATGATGAAAGTATAAATTCGATAGCGCAACTGAAATCCGTTCCCCCAACGATCAAAGAAACAGACGCTGAGCTGATCCTCAGTGTAAAAGATAGTACTAGTACAACCCCGGTGTCTGCAGCATCGGGAGGTTATCTGGCCAGACCATCCAATATCTACGCAGAATCTAAATCAGAGGTCGTTACCTCAATGACTTCTGCCGAGAAACCGGTCCCTTTACCACTTGCCAGCAATGAAGAGGAAGAACTCCTTGAATTGCAAATGCAAATAATAGAAAGGGATGACATTCCAGCGGCGGATATGCCGATGGCCCATCAGGCTCAGACACCTTTGTTCCCGGAGGTTGAGGATTCTGCGATGCAGGACGAAACCGAAGAACAACAACGTAGGGCGGCCGAACGATTGCACAAGTTGAGAAACTTGTCTTTCAATGTTAACGCTGCTGACCCCAATAATGAGTTTGAAACTGTGCCGGCTTATATCCGCCGCAATATGGAATTGCATCACAACCTGTCTACCGGGCAGGGAGGCAATTCCCAGGTAGAGAACTTCTACAGTAACTACGAAGTCAAGACCGACGAAAAAAATCAAGCACACATCAGCACCATCAATACGTTTTTAGACGGGAAGAAACCCGACTGACGATAGTTCGTTCCAATGAAACGGTAGCAATACGCTAGTGTTTTTTAGTTGTTCCCTCCGGTTTCTACCGGAGGGTTTTTTATTGTGTGATTGCTATCGGAAAATCTGGCACATTAGGTGGTGAAACAGAAGTAGGATGTTGCTTTCCTTTTGTCAACTCTTTTACTCGTTCAGATATATAAGCATCGAGGCTTTTAATAGTAATTTTATTCTTACCGTTGATAGCTGCTTTACCATTTAACCCTTCAATCACGGCTTTTGTAAAGGCACCATTACCCCATGCCTGGTCTTCCAAAGAAAATTCTTTTCCGGTACTGCTGGTAAAAGTAATAGCTCCATTTTCAGTGCTTGATAATTCGTTGACCACAGCATTAATATCAGTGCCGCCACGTTTGGTACTGCCCATTACATTACCGCTGTGACAAGCATCAATAAATACTACCACTTTACCGGCAATGCTGCTGACTGTTTGTTTCAGTTCTTCAAAATTCAAACAGGTAGCTCTTGTTCTTTCGAGGTCGGCGGCTACGGGTAGCATATAAAAAACTCCGTTATTATCATTAATGCCATGCCCGGCATAAAATATCATCGCCATATCTTTCTGGCCGGTTTGTTTTTGTATCCACTCTAATCCATCTATAATCGCATCTTTGGTCGCTTCTTTATTGGTCAGCTTCTTTACTATTACATCACTGTACAGGCTGCCTTTTTGTTTGTAGATGGTACCGGCAAAATCCCCGGCATCTTTGGCGGCAAAACCTAATTTGAGTTCAGGATTATTATAATCACTCACCCCGATTACCAACGCATATAATTTTGGTTTATAAATAAACTCTTCTTTCGCTGCAACAGGTGCTGTCCATTTTAAATACAGGTTGGTTTCCGGGCTGGTGCCATTATCATTTTCTGCCAGCAAGGTGATGATGCAATCCTTTGATGGTACGGTAACAGTTATTTTTTGCCCGGCTATGGGTTTTAATCCTCTTTCTGTGGCCACGGGTCTGCCATCTATTAATACCCGAAGGTTTTTAGCAGGAGCATCTTCCGGGCTGTTGATGGTATAGTTAATGCTCACAGTGTTGCTACTGATATTGCTGCCGCTGGACGGACTATTAATAATAACCGTAGGCGGTAATTTTTCCCGTATGCTTTTTTCTGATGTTATTAATTTCTTAGTACTGCGGCTATTGGCAAGTGTAATGGCCTCTTCCTCATTATAGGTTTCAAAAATGGCATCAATAATATCAGGCCGGTAAAATTTTTCTTTGAACCGGGAAACCGGATAAAATGACGGTGCATCATCCGGTCCGTTATTTATATGCCAGCCCAAAAAATCTTCTGCACCAGGGGAAGTATCATAATAACCTGAAGGAGTAAACAATACCCAGCGTTTTTTATCAGTATGCAAGTAAAACGCAAATAGTTCCTTCCCATCTGCCATACTGAACCATCTAATAGTTCCATCAACTAAAGTAGCGGCGACCATTTTATCATTTCCGCTGATATTGACAGTTAATGCAGAACTTGGCAAATAATATTTCCATATAAGCTTAGCATCATTATCTGACAGATATAACCAAAATTCTGAACCAAAAACAACTTGTTTTCCATCGCTGCTGATATCCGTGCTAAGGCCTTGTCCGGAATTGTTAACAAACAAAGCTTTTTTACCGTTGACACTTGGAATATCAGAGCCTTTCCAATTTGTTACGGTAGTGCCGGCATTTATATCAACTGGCGAAGGATACAAAGACGGTTCATTCTGCAATCTCCTTGACATAACATTAAAACTATAGGCTTCTTGTTTCATTGGGGTAACTCCAAATGAAGATCCGCTGGTATTAATCCTGAAATGAGATTTATTAATATCTGAATAATTGTTATTTCGTGCAGAAACATACCAATTAACATCATTCTGTAAATTGATTACCGCTATATCGGGGTAATGTCCCAACACAACCATTTCCCCATTCGGCAATGGCTTAATATCAACTATATTATTTTTCATTAAAGGCATATCCTCATAGCTTCCCCTTCCAGAATTGGTCCAGCAACGAAGTATCCTGTTCCTGTCGTCTTCTTTATCTCTTTTACTTAAAGTGCCTCCTCCGTATAACTTACTTCCATCTGCCGAAAAACTGACCGTATTTAAGCCACCTTTTATATTTTCTGCTCCTTCTACGGATGGTTTATAAAGCAGTGAAAGATCTGTCGCATTTCTCACATCAATATCTGCCGCGTCGTTATATCCCACGGCCAGTAAATTACCGGCCGGATTAAATGCAAGAGAAGAGACCTCCTTCCCCGGAAGCCCCCCCTTTTCCACCAACAGTTCAAATCGTTCATTATATAATCTTAGTTTCCCATCATAAGATACAGAGGCAAGCCCACCCCCGGGTTTAAAAGCTATATTGTAAACAGCATTCTTATAGCCTTCCAACCTATTATACTCTCCCCAGCCTACGGTTTCATAAATACGAACACCATAAGAGCCATACACACTGGCGGCCATCCATTTGCCATCTGGAGAAAATTCAAGGTCAAGAGTTACGTTAGGTATTCCTTTAATCCGGTGGATAAAGGCTCCTGTTTGTGCATTGATAATATAAATACATACTGTATTATCCCATTCGTCTCCAGTCCACCCACTCAGTGCTGCAATCTTTCCATCGGGGCTCAATGCGCAGGCATATAGCTGTCCTTCCAATGGACCAAGTCTTTTGCCAAGTGGTACTCGGATTGTATTCAAAAGTACGCCTGAGGCCGCATCCCAAAGCCTTGCAGTTTTATCATCACTACAGGTAAGGAGATACTTACCTGTAGCATCAGTTGAAATTCGATTACCATCAGTAGAATGCATCCCGGTTTCAATCCGTAAGATTGGCTCTTTAGGCTGGCTATAAGCAGCTAAATTGAATGCAAAAAATAATATGGTAAATAGCTTTTTCATTAGATTTAGTACTCTTTACAATACAATATGTAAATTAAGGGGAAAACAGCCATTCAACAAATACCCATAAGAAGGTAGTGAGCTTTAGGGCAAGGTTAAAATGTAGGGCTAAGCTAAAAAAGTAACCCTTTATTTTGTTACTCATCGTAAAAAATAAAGGGCTGACGTTTTATCTTACAAGAAAGCTTAGGCTATAAAAAGATTTGCGTAGGCAATAAAGTTTAGTACAAAAATTTTACTTACCAGCTACCGCCATCATTGTTTTTGAAACCGCAATACTTGTTGTTCTTGTTGTTGTATTGCCTGCTTCGTCGGTGGCTGTAACAGTGATGATATAAACCCTGGGAGTGCCATCGGATAAACGGCTTGCTTTTAATTTTAGCAGGTGGTTGTCAATAATTTCCCAATCTTTTACATCATCAATGGTATTACTGCTTACAGATAATGCAGTGGTCACATTCTGCCCATTATCAGAAGCAGAATAATTAACACTAACTTTTTTCATTTTATTACTGGCCGGCCACAATTTTTTTTCGGAGAGTATTATTTCTGACAATATTGGAGATTCATTATCTGTAACCGTAACAGTGAAAGAACATTTTTGTCCGTTGGAACTTGTCATCGTAACTGTATGCGAGCCGAGACGAAAGAAAGAGCCGGATGCGGGAGAGTAGCTTATCGTTCCCCATTCAGCATTGGTAATGAATTCGGGATAAACTACCGTAGCACCTTCCTGGTTGTTGTCTGCTTTTATAACAATATTAGAAGGACAGGTAAATGTTGCTGACTGCGCAATTACCTTGCTACTACCAAGAGCAAGGATAACGACTAACGGAAGGATGGTTGAAATTTTCATGTGTGCTTTGATTTGTGCTTATTGAAGTAAAAATTTGTTGAAAGGTTGCAGCCATTCTATAGACAAACAGGATACCAGCTTGTCACAGGGCAATGAGCACAAAAATAAAATGAAAATGGGGAATTATATACCCACAATTGCTAATAAAACTATGCAGCCCCGGCATTACTTCAAATCTCTCTTATTGTTGATCCGGTAACATATAGCCCAGATAATAGTGGTAAGCAGTATTGTTAGTAGTACATACAGTGGAACCACCTCCAGCGTAATCTTGTAAGCCGCTTCATCAAATTTTCCCCAGAAAGCCGGACGGGGAATGATCTTATCTGAAATTTGAAGTGGCAGGTATTCTCCGAATTTGAGATTTTTCCAGTCAGACAATCCAACCAATATATTTTCCAACACAATAAAGTAAAATAGAAAAACACCCAACGCCAAAAATGCTTTTTTGATAAGGAAGCCCAGCAAAAATGCGATGGAGAGTTGGGCAAAAGTTTGTAAAAAGAAAAGTCCGATATAATAAGCCTGGCTCCAGGTGTCTTGTATCAATCTTGTCTGACTGGCAAACCCTGTTATTAAAGCGACTGCAGTATATATTAATGTGATCATGAGTGACACGATCGCAACATCCAGCAACTTGCTGGTAATAAATTGGCTGCGGCTCCAACCATCAATAACATTTTGCCGGTGTGTTCTGAATGTATATTCATTACATACCAACATGATCACTACTACCGCCGGAATGAACACAAAGCAGGAAGAGAAAAAAGCGGTTGTTCGCCATACTTCCGGAAAAACAAAAGGATTTCCCAATGCTATCTTAGCCATATCTCCCACATTGGACGGCCGGGAAGTGATGTCCTCATAAATTTTATAGAACATGTAGTTGATCCCCGGATAGGAGAGTGCTGTAATGCCAATGATCCACCAAAAGGCATTGTATTTTCTCATCTTCAGCCATTCTGTACGTATCAGCGTAATCATATTTTCTATGTTTTGTCGGGAGTGGTATTTAGTTGCTTGTCAGTTCAAAAAATCTTGCTTCGAGACGTTTCTTTCTCAATACTAATTGAGTTAATACAACACCATTATTGAAGCAATGGCGATTTATCTCTTCCATCTTTGCCATCCCTTTTGGAAAAATGATCTGGACAGTGTTTGCTTTTTCATCCACCAGTACTTCTTTACCCATATTTTGTAATACTGTCAGCAAAGCATTGATATCGGCAGCACTGAGTTCCACAATATCTTCATCCTTCATGATGTCTTCTACTGAGCCGGTGGTTATTATATTGCCTGTTTTTAAAATAGCAGCATGGGTACATACTTTCTCCACTTCATCCAGCAGGTGACTTGCCATAATGATGGTGTGTCCCTTATCTTTTAATTCAACGATCAGGTTTCTTATTTCTGCAATACCTACCGGGTCAAGACCATTCGTTGGCTCATCTAATACCAGGACTTTCGGGTCGCCTAATAAGGCAGCACCGATAGCCAGCCTTTGCTTCATGCCAAGACTGAAAGACTTGAAAGAACTCCAGCGACGATCATACAAGTTCACTTTTTTCAGTATCTCATCAATCTCTTTCCGGTTACCCCGGCCACTGATGGCCTGGGTGATCTTTAGATTATCTGTTCCGGATAGATAGCTATAAAAATTGGGCGTCTCTAATAAGGAGCCGATCTTTTTTCTTTGATCAGGAGAACCACCCGGTTGGCCAAACCAAACGAATTCACCGTTGTTGGCCCGCAATACATCCATCACTATGCCGAGCAAAGTTGTTTTGCCGCTTCCATTGGGGCCTAATATTCCAAACACACTTCCCTGGGGCACATCAAACGATACTCCATTCAGTGCCCGGACAGCACCATACGACTTAGCGAGGTTTTTTATTGAAAGAACAACACTCATATATTGTTATTTAGGATTGAAGATAGAAGTTTATATAATATGCAGCGAGAACAATATGACTATTGGTATGTTATATAAAAACTAACTTCATAAAAACTTTTTAATGCCTACAGTTATCATTACAGGTGGAACCGGTTTAGTGGGTAAGGCATTGGGACATGCTTTACTGGAGAAAGGTTACAGTATTATCATACTTACCCGGACCATTCCTTCTACGGATGATATTTCACAATCAACAAAAGGAATTCAATACGCCAAATGGGATATTGAAAGCCAAACGATTGATGAAAACGCTATCGCCAGTGCAGATTATATCATTCACCTGGCCGGGGCAGGGGTAGCAGACAAACGATGGACACCCAAAAGAAAGCAGGAGATTATTGACAGCCGGGTGAACAGCTGTAAACTAATAGCGGATAGTTTGCGGTCAATCCCCAATAAAGTAAAGGCAGTGGTTAGTGCCTCAGCGATCGGGTGGTATGGACCAGACTCCACCATCCCCGACCCTAAACCTTTTGTAGAGACTGACCCGGCGGATGATACATTTTTGGGCAAAACCTGCCGGCAATGGGAAGAGAGTATAGAACCTGTTATTCAATCAGGCAAACGGTTGGTAAAGTTGAGAATTGGTATTGTCCTGAGTAAAGATGGCGGTGCATTGAAAGAATTTATTAAACCGCTGAAATTCGGTATTGCCGCTATCCTGGGAAGTGGTAAGCAGATCGTTAGCTGGATTCATATTGATGACCTGGTTCGACTATTTATTATGGCAATGGAAAATGAAACATGGCAGGGAGCTTATAATGCTGTTGCTCCGAATCCTGTTTCCAATAAAGAGTTAACACTTCAATTAGCTAAAGCAAGAAAGAATTTTTTTATCCCGATTCATGTTCCTTCATTTGTATTAAAGATAATGCTGGGTGAAATGAGTGTTGAAGTATTGAAAAGTGCAACGGTAAGTAGTCAAAAAATTCAGGGAGCCGGGTTCAAATTTTCTTTTCCTCTTATTAAAGATGCATTGACAAACAGCTAAAAAATTATGCTGTGTAGTTATCCAAATCAATATCAGAATGGTTTGGATGCCATACACTACTAAACTCACCCAACACTGCTTTATTATTTTCAAAGTCGATCTTGTCAAGCCTTAATTTTTCAATGTCTTCCTGCAATACCTTTCTGTAAATCGGATACATGGTACCGCCCTTGGCACCGGCAGGTTTGTCTGGTTCATATTGGAATTGCGGATCAACTAATGTTCCTCTTGGATACATGATACCGGGAACTCCTTTGCCTCTGAGATCAATGTCATGAGGATGTTCAAGTCCTAGTGTATGTCCATATTCATGTGCAGCGGTTGTAGAACCTTTGTATAAATTCTCCAGTTTAAAATAACCGGTATTGCAACCTAGTCCATCTACAAATGAAATATTGCCGTGAGCAAATTCTTCAATCCTGAAATAATTATTACGGGGGTCAAGATTTTGGTAAATATCAATATCTGCAATTGCTGGCTCGTATGAGGCAGTGATTCTGAACCGGACTTCAAACGCTGAACCATCGAATTTTAAACTGACTTTTGGTTCATTCCACATCGTTTCAATTTCATCCCGTATCATTTCAGTAAGGGCAGCATTGGCGGCATTGCCATAAGTGATAATGTGAGAGTAAATGATCAATTGCCGGTTGTCTAATTCAATTGTACCCATACTATTTATTCGGCGTCAACAATCTTTATGTCGGTCTTCTTCATCCAACCATAGATAAATTTACCTGCTGGAGTTATGTATTCAGTATAAACAGTTTTTTCAGTTTCAGCGATGCTAAGTATTTTATCACCTTTTACAAAAAATTGTTTTTTAGTAAAGGCATGCAGACAATTTTCATCCTGGAAAATTTCAGCTCTATTTGCTGTAACGACAATCGAAGGTGATTGGTGATACTCTTTTTTCAGCCAGGCATTATTAAATACTGGTTGATTTTTAAGTTTCGTATAATCGCCATCAGCATTTACCCCATTACCAAATCCGCAATTAAAAGAAGTGGACATGCTATTGATGTTGATCGTATTGCCGGAAATTTTGAATTTTAATATACAGGGTTTGATAGCATCTTCAAACGTATTGTCAAAGGAAGCCGTATCATTAACAATAGTGATGGTGCCATCCGTTTCACCCACATTGTAATTCGGCCAGCCAATCGTCACATCCAGCCAGAACCTGTATTTATTATCATCCATCTTTAACAGTACGAGATTACCGGCTGGACCGGTAGCATCTTTGTCATTTCCGGTATCACCATTGGGTTTAAAGGAATAACCATAGGCGCCGGAATAATTGGTTTGTGATTGTCCGATTAAAGCCAGGAACACCATGCCGGTAATAAGGAACAGTTTTTTCATACTCCTTCGGTTTAGTTGGGATGATAAATAAGTAGTTATTTAAAATAAGCTTTGAAAGCTTCAGAAAGGCGGGCAAATTCTTTTTTTACCTGGTTCATACCTATCAAACCTCCTGACATGCCTGTTGAATCTTTATGCAACATGACGGAGTAAAGTTCTCCTTCATTTTTCACTATCACACTTTGTTTATGGTATTTTACAAAGGCACCCAATAAAAGGCGCAACACCCTGTTACCTTTTGTATAGGTAGTCGTTTCTCCATCAGCAGATTTAAGCGTATAACCTTCGGAGGTGAAGAACAGGTTCAGTTTATTGTCTAATTCTTCTTTAGTACAGCCGGTCATATTATAGATAACCCGGTCTTTGGCAAAATCAACTACGGTAGCTTGCATGGCGATAAGGTTTTTGGTTTTGCTAAAGATAGCATTAATTCCTAATCGGCCTGCCACTCTTCAGCACACTCTGTATCCGCTCCAACGTTTTCTTTTCTCCACAAAGAGAAAGAAAAGCTTCTCTTTCCAGATCTAATAAATATTGTTCGGAAACTAATGTTTGCTCACTTAAATCTCCGCCGCACATAACGTAGGCGAGTTTTTTAGCAACGACTGAATCATGCTCTGTGGCATAGTTAGCTGTCCGCATGGCATGGATGCCAGAGTATAATGCACCAAGTGCTGATTGCCCGAGTACTTTAATATCTTTTCGTTGTACAGGAGCCGTGTAGCCGCTGTCAAATATTTCAATGACTGATTTTTTTGCTTCTGCAATGCGTCGTCCCTGGTTCATCACTATTTCATCTAACCCTTTTCTGTAAACACCCAGTCCAAACCCCTCTTGTGCTGAAGTAGCAACTTTTGCAGTGGCGATTGAAAGGAAACGATTTTTTAAGGTGATTGTTTCAGGTTCATCTTCATGCATTTCATCAGAAGCTCTCAATACAAACTCTTTTGTTCCACCACCGCCGGGAATAAGACCCACACCTAATTCAACCAAACCTGTATATGTTTCTGCGGCAGCACAAACTTTATCGGCGTGCAAACTTAATTCACAAGCCCCGCCTAATGCTAATCCATGTGGAGCAACAACAACCGGGATTGAAGAATATCTTGCTCTCATCATAGTGTTCTGGAACAATCGGATAGCCATATCCAATTCATCATATTCCTGGTCAATGGCCAGCATGAATATCATGCCGACATTAGCACCAGCAGAAAAATTAGGGCCTTCGTTGGCGATCACCAATCCTTTATAATTTTTTTCTGCTTTATCAATAGCGGTTTGCATGCCTGCTAATACATCACCACCAATACTTCCCATTTTAGTGAACCATTGCAGACCTAGAACATCATCTCCTAATTCATACAAACGGCAACTTCCGTTCTTCCATATCTGTTTGTCAGTGTAATTGCTCATTACGATAAACGCTTCACCACCGGGAAGAACTTTATAGGTTTTCGAAGCAGGGTCGTAACAATATTTTTTACCGCCTTCTACTTTGTAAAATGTTTTATTTCCGGCAGCTATCATTTCATCAACCCATGGAGCTACTTTATAACCGGCCGCTTTCATAGCTTCGGTTGTTTTTGCAACGCCGAGTACATCCCAACTTTCGAATGCACCGATCTCCCAGCCAAAACCAGCCATCATACCATCATCAACACGATATAATTCATCACTTATTTCAGGAATGCGGTGAGAGATATAAGAGAACAAACCATAATGGAATAAGCGATAGAATTCACCGGCTTTATCCTGTCCTGCAACCAGCATTTTTAATCGGGTATATAAATCGTCAACAGGTTTGGCCGCTTCCAGTGTGGCGAACTTTGGTTTTACTCTTGGACCATATTCCATGGTATCAAGGTTCAGCGTCAGGATCTCTTTTTCGCCACCAGCCCCTTTTGTTTTTTTGAAAAATCCTTGTCCTGTTTTATCACCCAGCCAGTTATTCGCAATCATTTTATCTAACCAAACCGGAATATTAAATTGGTCTCTTGCTTCATCATTCGGGCAATTATCAGCTACACCTTTTGCCACTTTTACCAATGTATCCAGACCTACTACGTCACCCGTACGGAAGGTGGCAGATTTGGGTCGGCCAATGATCGGCCCTGTCAGCGCATCTATTTCATCTATGCTGAGTTTCAATTTCTCTTTTACGTTCATAATGGCCATCATACCAAATACGCCGACACGGTTGGCTATGAAAGCAGGAGTGTCTTTACATAATACCGTTGTTTTGCCCAGGTACAGATCACCATAGTTCATCAGGAAATCAACAACCTCCGGATCAGTATATGGGGTTGGTATAATTTCTAACAACCGTAAATACCGGGGGGGATTAAAAAAGTGAGTACCGCAGAAATGTTTCTTAAAATCATCGCTTCTGCCTTCGGCCATCATGTGAATGGGAATGCCGGACGTATTAGAAGTGATCAGCGTTCCGGGTTTGCGGTATTTTTCTACTTGTTCAAATACTTTTTGTTTGATGTCTAACCTTTCTACCACAACTTCAATCACCCAGTCGCAACCGGCAATGTCTTTCATATTGTCCTCAAAATTGCCAGTGCTTATTTTTTTTACTACATCCTTATGGTAGACTGGGGAAGGATTGCTTTTTATCGCTGCCGTCAATGCATCATTCACTATTTTATTTCTATCAGCCGGTTTGGCATCTGCTGGTACATCTTTTGGAACAATATCTAACAACAAGACCTGTAAACCGATACCTGCAAAATGACAAGCGATCCTTGAACCCATTACGCCGCTGCCTAAGACAGCTACTTTTTTGATGATCCTTTTTGACATACGATAAAATTAGTTAGTTATGCAACTATTTGGAAATCGAAGATAAGAGTTTTTGGGAAAGTTGCGTAAAGGGAAACTTGTAAGGGTTTAGAGACTCCTCAACGTCGCCTCGGGGTCTTTTTCTTCGGTTTGCGTATTCTAAATTTTGAGCCTTTTATTTTTATTCTTTTCTTTTTGTCTTGATACAAAAAGAAACAAAAAAATCAAGGACAAAAGAATGGCTCCGTCCTTTTGACCGGCCACCGCACAGGGATTTCGAAAGGTAGGAGACTCGTTATTGGTTTCTTAGTGGAGGAACATGAGACTCCGCTTCGTGGTATGCGGCGACCAAGGAGGCACTGCTTTTTCGCCTGACTGATGTATAGGACTAACTGGTTTAAAGTAAGCGAAAAAGAGGTGCTGGAAAATGCTTTAAAATCAAATAAGTATTATTTACGAATCGATAAACTTCTCCACGTTGTAATTTTTTATTTTCTTAATCTAAGTTTATCGTAAAATCCCTACTCTCATTCCTGTTTTTATACCTGTTAAACATAAATAAGAGAACTTTTACGCTGAAGTCTGACGGTAAAAACTCTTCTTTATATTGCGTTTTACACAATCTCCTGTGTAAAATAGCGTTTATATCAACTGTTAACCAATATCTATGAGTAAACTGAACGTCATTCGTTCTGCAGAGACAGACCATTTGTCTGTTAGTCACAAAGCTCCCTTTACACCTGCAGATGCTAATTCATTGTATGATGCTGTTTTGCAAACAGACCTCAGCTTTACTATTACAGGTTGGAACGCCCATGCCGAAAAAGTATATGGAAAGTCCGGAGCGATGGGCAAAAATCTTTTTGATCTTATCGATATTGATTTCATAAGCGGCAGCATTGAAGAACTTCGAAATGATCTTTCTAAAAAAAGTTGCTGGACAGGTGAAGTAATGTTCAGACGTCACGATGGCCAGCATATTTATTTTCGTACAACAGCTACTTATATTATTGATGAAAAAGAAAAGCCTGTTGCTATAATGATTGTAAGTCATAATATAAACGATATAAAGGATAAAGAGCAAGAGTTGGAGACAGAGCAGAAAAAGTATAGCATATTGATGAACACCCTGCCGCAAGGTGTGATGATGATAGATGCTGATGGAAAAATTGAAACCTGTAACAAGAGAGGGGCTGATATTTTGGGACTCACGGAAGAAGAGGCGGTAGGAAAACTCGCTGCTAACCCTGCATGGAAAGCTATCAAGTCGGATGGATCTGTTTTTCCGTTGACAGAATTTCCTGCTGTTGTGAGTTTACAAACTGGTTTCCCGCAACGCAATGTTATTATGGGCATCCAGTTGCGCAATGATTCCGTTGTGTGGCTGTCGGTTAATTCAGAAGCTTTGATACGGCCCGGTGAGTTTGAACCTTATGCAGTTGTGGTTTCCTATACAGATATTACTGAATCAAAAAAAACAGAAGAGGAACTGAGAAAAAGTAATGAACGTTTTTATCATGTGTCCAAAGTTACTTCTGATGCCATTTGGGATGTTGATCTTACTAATAGCCAGATCTACCGGAGCGGAGCTTTTCGCCGCTTGTCAGGATATGCTTCCGAACAGATCGACTCAAACCTTAACTGGTGGTTCAATAAAGTACACCAAGATGACAGGGAGAGAGTGAAAACTAAATTGAACGGATGTATTGAAAAGGGAATGGAAAGGTGGAATGATGAATACCGGTTTGAATGTGCTGACGGTACTTATAAATTTCTGTATGACTCAGGTATTATTTTATACAAAGGTGGAAAGCCAGTGCGAATCCTGGGAGCGATCAGGGATTTGACGGAGCAAAAGAAATTAGAAAAGCAGTTATCGGATGAACAGGTGCAGCGGCATAAAGCCATCACCCAGGCAACCATAGCAGCGCAGGAAAAGGAAAAAACAAATATCAGCCGGGAGCTGCATGATAATGTGAACCAGATACTGATGAGTGCAAAACTGTTCATGGATACTGCAAAGCGGATTCCTGAACAAAGTAATGAGCTGTTGAACAAAGCGATTGAGTACCAGTTACTGGCCCTGCAGGAAATAAGAAAACTATCCAAATCACTGAGTACTTCCAATGTAAAAACAGTCGGGTTAAAAGAAAGTATAGATGATATTGTAAACAATATGAAAATGATTCCGCATCTCGATGTTCAGTTTATGTTTAATGAAAGGGTAGAAGAAAAGTTATCGGATGATCAGAAGCTGATGCTGTTCCGGGTTATACAGGAGCAAACAAATAATATTATTAAATATGCTGAGGCGAAATCAGTTCAGATAATGATTAACGAAGCAAATAATATGATCCGCCTGGTAATAAGCGACGATGGCGTAGGTTTTGATACCTCTGATAAAAACACAAAAGGCATTGGCTTTATCAATATTATCAGTCGTGCTGACGTATATAATGGCAAGGTGGATGTTGTTTCTTCACCCGGTAATGGTTGCACTCTTGAAATTTGTTTCCCGATAGATTAAGTGGCTGTTAATTTCCCACCATTACAAATGCTCCCCAGAAATACGGATGCTTGTATTTTTCTTTCATGGCTTTTTGGGCATTAATGAAAGAAAGATTTTTATTTTTTGTCTCGAGGTATTGTTTGTAAAAATGCAGCATAAAATCCCTTGTTGCGAGGTCATCTACTTTCCATAGACTGGTCATTATACTACTAGCTCCGGCTGCACGAAAGGCCCGTTGTAATCCATAAACACCTTCGCCGGCATCTAAATAACCAAGACTTGTCTCGCAGGCAGAAAGGATAACCAGCGAAGTGTTTTCCAGATCAAGGTTCTGTGCTTCATAGGCGGTAAGTATTCCATCGTATGTATCAGGGAATACCTCTGCGCTATAAAAGTTGACAACTCCGCTTAGCAGCAATCCTGAATTAACCATTGCATTAAATGTACGGTAGCCATCAGTTGCATTGTCGCCGGCCGGCGACCAAAAACCGTGTGTGGCAATATGTAAGATTCCCGGACTGTGCAATTGATATGCTTTATCTTCTGTTGCCTGGTCTTTCAAATAGTAGGTTACACCTACCTTGCCCAGATCCATTTCTTTTTTGATCAGGAGTATTTCTTCTTCTGTTCCCGGCAGGTCAGTAATATTATTGTCTTTAAAATTTTTTACAAATGATCTTGTATTCTCATTAGCAACCGGAATAGTACTTGTAGCTCCGGTTTTATACGAAGGCCTGCCAAACAGTACAGCTGTTCGGATATCCTTATCGGGTGTTCTGTTACTTATGTCAATACTGGAA
Source organism: Chitinophaga pinensis (assembly GCA_943371565.1). GTDB lineage: Bacteria > Bacteroidota > Bacteroidia > Chitinophagales > Chitinophagaceae > JJ008. The sequence goes on from CALRVH010000009.1 coordinate 50,310, forward strand.
GTGGTGTACTGAATATTTATCTCATCCAATAGAAACTGCCCGTTTTCCTGGTTCTTTAAGGATGAAATATTGACGAGGTGATAAATGCCATCCGGGGAAAAATAAATTTTAGTAATTCCTTTTAATTGTTCTTTGATGGGTTTCCAGAAGCGGTTATACGATTCTTTATCATCTATTTTTAGCTTTATACTGTTCTTGTAATTTTTATAATACTTATTATCCAGATCAGTGGCGGCATCCGGCAGGTAAACTACTTCAGGATACTGGCTATTTTTAGTTATGATGTATGCGGCATAGTAATTAGTATCCGCATAGTAAACCTGGTCCCTCCATTGAAAGCGAATCATCTCAATGGCCGCCTCACCTTCTTTTAACTGGTCCCTTACTGTTTTCCAATCGGGAGGGATGAGTTTCAGGTATTTTTTAAAATCCTTTGCTTTTGTAGTCAGTTCGTTTTCCAGCCTGGTTACATCATCCTGCATTTTTTTTAGCCCGGCCTGGTTTGTTTTGTTAATGGTATCAATGCCTGTAGGTTCATCTGCTTTCATGTATTGGCGGAGGAGTTGCTGTTTCTTCTCAATCCATTGATTGTATAGTTTAGTGATGGCCGGGTCGTTTCCATTGAGGAAAGCCTCTTTTCTTTTTTCGGTTCCTTTCAGGGAAATTGATTTTGTGAAAAGAAGATTATTATATGCCTGCCGGGCAAGGTCCGGGTAAATGCCGGGTTGTTTCTCTTTGGCCAGTTTTACAAAGCTGTGATAATTTTCATAGCCTTCTTTTAGCTTGGCATTGTAATAGGTAACAAATGCTTTTTCACCGAATGTAAAGATGATATCATTGATCCAGTCAGCATTCAGGTTAAACAGATCGGTATAAGTTTTTTTGGCTTCATCGAGTTTCCGGTCTTTCATGGTGAAATAAGCATAATTAGAGAAGGGCTGTGTTGATTCCCGGAAATTGAGATTGATTTTAACCTGCTCCATCAGTGGTTTGAACATTTCAGGATAATTCGGGCTGCCTAAAAATGCCAGTTGTACGGCCTTCATGTATTTCACACTGATGTCGGCAAACTGGCTGTAGATATTGTAATGATCTTCTGTTTCCTTTATATAAAATGCTAATGGCTTGGGTAATAATTTTTGCTTCCCTCGCTTTGCCATAAAAACCGGGTAAACAGAAATAGGATTGTATTTATTATTGGGATACGTTGTGTTATTACAATTGACCCAGATATAATTAGCTGAGTCGCGGCTTTTATACAATTTTTCTGCTGCGTCATAATCCTTCATTATTTCTTTGCCAAAACCAGCGGTAAGCAGGGGATAAGCAGGATAGGGATCACAGGGGTTGGGATTATTTTTTCGCCATAAAATAGCACTCTGTTCAAAATTTTTTAATGAAGCGTCGACGTAGGATTGGTAGTCGCCTATATTCAGGTAGTAAACAACTTTGGCACCCATCAACTCAGCTTTATAAGAATCCCGGAACAATACATTACCTGTTTGCGACAACCGCTCAACCTTTTGCATGTATTGTTCAGCCTTCAGGTAATCGCCGGATTTTGATAAAAAATTGATATAAAATAGATAGGAATGAAAAGCATTGTTATCATCGACTTCCAGCGAAATGGCTTTTTCATAATTTTCCTTAGCTTTCAAAAAGTCGCCCTTTCTTTCAAATGAGAAAGCTATATAGTAGTAGCTGTCAAAAGTCTTAAAAGAAGGATTCTTGTTTATAAACTCCAGAGCTTTGCTTGCATTGTCAGGATCTTCGTTGCTGAACAAGCCCGGGTATATGACAGTATACCAATGATTGAAAGGGTTGTTGGTAGTGTCTGCCTTGCTCGTAGTAGCTGCACCAACCAATGCGTTCATGGCTTTGGTAGCTTTTTCACTACAGGTCTTTGCCAATACAACATCAGGCGCCTGTGTTTCAAAAACGTTTTTTAGCAAATAATAATTGGCATAATTCTGCAGGTCTTTTTTCTTTTCCACCAAGTTGTAAAGTTCTTTTGCAAGTGTCAACGCCTTTTTCTTGTCTGCGGCGTTTGTATAAATATCAGAAAGTTTGGTGTCAAAATCTTCCTGGGTCTGTGCGGTTGCAGAATATATTGTGGTTATAAGAATGCAGCATAAAGCTATCCTTTTAACAATCATTGAAAACATAGAGCTGATAAGGGTTAATTGAATGTTTAAGATACTGAAATCCTGTTACACTTATATCTGCCTTTCAAGGGAAGTGTTTTCTGCACTCACAGAATTTAGTGCCTGTATTTAGTCGAAATCAATTGGAGGTAAGTTGCGTTTTCCCAGTTCTTTTTTATAGCGGCGTAGCATTTTTTTATTATTCTTTGCACCCACACTGCTGGCCATACCGCTTATGGCTATTTTTATCAGGTAATTAATAGCCGACTTATCCCGTTGACGGATAAAGAAAACATTGCCGGTCCGGGAAGTGTTTTTATTTTTTATAATAAAACTATTGGCAAGAAAATTCACAACGCCGGTAAGAAAACCTTTTTTCTCTTCATCACCGTTTTTCAAGACCCGTATCTTCAGGTCATGGTAAAACATTTGCATTTCGCCCCATGAAAGATACTCTCTTCCAATGGCCCGCATACTGAGACTGTCTAAAAACCCGGATTCTATTTTTGTAGAGGCTAATGGAATGATTACAGGGTTTAGTATTTTCAGATCAGCAGGTTTTACTACCATCGTCATCAGGAAGCCGCCAAGCGAATCCGAATAAGATTGCTTTACCCGTAAGCGTATCCACGCAGTATCCATAAGATACCCTGTTGCCAGCATTCCAAGACTGTCTATTGGGCGAATGTTGTAATTTTTTACAGTTGTTAATTTCAGGTTCATTCGGGTGATGGGTATCGTACCGGCTAGTTTTGTTTTTTCATTCACCTCTGTATATTCCACTTGTGCATTTGTAAACAGCACTGTATCAACTGCTATTTTTTGTGGAATATTTTTAATCATATTTACAGCCAGCGGTTTTATGATGCCTGCATTAAATGGTAATTGCTTGTCTTTATAATCTGTAAATATGACTTTGTCAAGGGTGGCTTTTTTTACATACAGCGTATTGTCTTTGATATAAGTGTCTAAATCTACCGGGCCAAAACTTATAGCTCCTGTTTGCAGTGTCATATAATCAGTTTGGAACGTTTGCTTGCTGATAAAGGAATCTTTGGCAAGCACAGGAACCAGGGAGAATGAATCTAATGTGAAAACATTATTACTTCGATTGAAGGCTGCATTTGCCCAGTGAAAGTTTGTAACAGCGGTTGAATAAAACCCTGTTAGTTGGTTTAGCTGGAATGCCGAATTAGCCTTAACCAGTTGTTGAAGATTAATGATGTTGGAAGAACTGATATTTAAATTTTTCAGGTTACCGCTGTTCAATACCAGGTTACCTTTTGATTTTCCTATACTGTCAAACCGGAAATCACGGGTATCAAATGTTGAAACATTGGCGGACCATTCTGCCGGAAGACTTTCTTCCTGTTCAATTTTGATATTCTTTATTTGTGCTGAAACTTTCCCATCACCGGTATTAAAGGATTTGCCTTTTGGGTTGGAGAGAACAAAATCAGTCAGGTAAAATTTGAGTTGGCCAACGGAGGTACTCCCTTCGTTGGTGTGTAAATCGGTTGCCCGTAAAAAATTAGCAGCATTTTTATCGCCCTGCCAATGCAGGTTGAGGGTGCCTGAATCGCTTGCCTGGGTAAAATCAATTATTGGCTGGGCTACATTTAGTTCACTGATATCCATTTTTGGAAGACCTGCTTTTTTCTTTTCCCCCTGGGTTGCACTGGCAGATATTGAAAGGTTGATAACGGGTTTCGTCATATCAATTCCATCTAAGGCGATATCACCATTGAGTAATGGCTGCACATGTGGTGTAAGAGTTAAAGCAGGTATCAAAATATCAGCATCAAGATTTCCATTATTTGATTTGTATACTACCTGCCGGAATGTTGATTTTTTATTATCGGTAATGTCATAATCGTCAACGGAAAGATGGAGGTCGTTTTCTATAACTTTTAGTTGCTTTCCGGCAATAGTAAGACCCTCCAATTGTAATTTACTGCCCGGTTTGACTTCCAGTTTGCTAAATGCAATATTGCTGAGATTCGTTGATATGGATTTGCCGCTTAGGGTGCCGATGATGGATGTATTAGTACCCTGAACATCTCTTAACTCAATTAAGGAACCGGCTTCACCTTTTTTGCCACCCAATGAATTGATTTTTACATTGGCTTTTTGCCATCTCACACCTTCGGCATATACATTACCGGAAGCTTCGTCTACCAGTAGCTTTTCTACGCTCACATCTTTTAGATCTACCAGTAAATTTTGTTCCTTATTTCTAACGTTGATAGTACGGGCACCAAACTGCCCACTCATACCCTGGTAAATAATATCATGTAACTCGATATCAATATTGCCGGCATGAATTATACCCTTTTCAAAATTTAGTTGTGTCAGGGAATTTTTAATACCCGCAAACTTTTTAGATTTCAATAGCGATTGACTTTTAACTGAAAGTGTTGCGTTGTTTAATTTTACCTGGAGGTTATTTTTTAGTTTCAGGTCAATATTCCCATCAATAATATCAAGTTGCTGTAGATCCATGTATTCATTTACAGCTCCCAGTGATTCGAAAATATTTTGCTTGCCCTTTTTTTGAAGTCCTGGTGAGGCCGTGTAACTGATGTACGGATTGAACATGAGGGCCTGATTAGCTTTAAGCTTATTTTCAAAGACCAGGTCATCCCATGATAGCCCGACAAGATTGAACTGCGGCACACTGAACGTATTCAATATTTTTCCATTATTTAGCTTGTTAAAGTGAAAATTACTGAGGGTGATCCGATCATCTTTAAATAGCACACTGTCAAATTGTACACTGTAGCTGCTGTCTTTGATAAAGTTTTCGTAGTTACGGATGGCCATGGCAAAACTTTTTACCGTTACAGCTTTAGGCGCATCTTGCTGAATACTGAGGCCTTGCATTTCAAAATTATTATTGCTAAACATAAAGGAACTGGGTACACCCTCTTTCACTGTTTGGATGTTAAAGTCAGCATTGGTTACTACAACAAAAGCAAGTTGCAGATCGCCGGTAAGTTGCTGAATAATATTTTCCAGTTTTGGCGGGGCTTTCTTTATACCTTTCTTTTTCCCAACATCTACTACAAGACTGAATTTGGGATTGATACAATAAACTGAATCTGCTTTGATGACCTCAGCTTTGTACAGGGTGTCAAAATCAATATTGGTAAGCAGCAGAGCATCAAAAAAAACTTTAAAGGAAGCAGATGCACTATCTCCTTTTGTGGCAGCGATAGTACAGCTATCAAACTCAACGAGCCTGTTTTTGAGGTTGATACGAAAGCGGCTAAAGCTCAGGCTGTGTCTTCCATCCGGGAAAATAATATTCTGATTTACACTTCGCAACACGACATTTTCGCTGAACAGCAGATTTTCATTCCCGGTTAACCGGGCCGCATCCACTTGTAAATTGTCAATAGAAAAATGAATATTGGAAACGGTTAATGGCAATTGGCTGGGGTCAATTTTATTTATTAGTCTAAACGTTCCGTCATTAATTTGAAACCTTTTGACATACAGTACTTTTAATGCATCCTGAATTGAAGTATATACTTTTCCCAATTCCTCAGGTATCGACACATCTTTTTTTATATTTTTTCCTGGTTTTTCGATAGCCCTTAACCGGGTTACTTCTATCGTTGGAGATTGAAGTGTAAGTGAGTCAATCAGTATTTGTTTTTTAAACACAAGAGGTAAAAATGCTTTAACCTGGAGTAGCATCCTGTCAACACTGAAATTATACGCAGTTGGCCCTTGTGTAGTATCAGTATTGTAAAAAATAGCTTTTTCGAGTTCAATCTTCCGGCTAAAATAATTGAAATGAAGTTTTTCAATTTTCAGTTTCACCTTACCATTAGACTTTGATGCAACCATGTCTTCTAAAAGTCCTTTTGCATGTGCTTTGAACCAAAAGTGAAAGCCTACCAGCAATAACAATATTATTGCCAGCGATATACCCGTAATTTTAAGAATTTTTATTCCCAGACGTTTGGTTGTCAAGGTTCAGAGATTATTTAACCATGAATTTAACCAAAACCATGCTGCTTTTAAACCAAACCCCCGTTAAAGTGGCTTAATAATGCATTTGGGGTGATTTTTGCCCGTTAGCTTACATTTGACCCCGGTGAAACCGGGTTTTCAGGTTTAAGTAACTGTAATTTCCCATCACTGTCTTCAGCAGTTAATATCATTCCCTGGCTTTCAATCCCTTTCATTTTACGGGGGGCAAGATTTGTAACGACGATAACCTGTTTACCAACCATTTCTTCTGGTTTGTAATGCATGGCAATACCCGAAACAATTGTTCTTTTCTCTGTACCCAGATCAACCTCAAGTTTTAAAAGCTTATCTGCTTTTATAACTTTCTCACAAGCTATAACGGTCCCTGCTTTTAATTCAAGCTTTGCAAAATCATCGTACACAATTTCTGGTTTTGGAACAGGGTTTGTAGCAGGCGGTGTTCCCGGGTTGACGTTTTCCATTTTTGTTGTTGATTTTATAAGACCACTTTTTAATTTTTCGACTTGTTGTGTTATTTCGGTGTCTTCAATTTTTCTGAATAATAATTGAGGCTCTCTTAAACTGTAACCAACACTTAATAATTTTAACTTACCTGCATTTTCCCAGTCCAGCATTTTATCTACTACTTTCATCATGTACGTCATCTTCTTTGCTGTATTGGGTAAAAATGGATTAATAAGTACGGCAAGATTGGCACAGAGTTGTAAACAAATATGCAAACAGTTGTCAATATTTTTTTGAGCATCCGGGTTCTCCGCTAATTTTTTGGCCACGATCCATGGTTCTTTCTTTTGCATGTATTGATTGCCTTTGCGGGAAAGGTCTATCACCTGGAATAATGCATCTTTGAAGTGATAGTATTCCAATGCAGATTGTACTTCAGCTTTTGTACTTTCAATATCTGCTATTACAGTCTTATCATTTTCATCTAATATGTCCATATGTAGTGGTGGTACTTTACCGCCGCAAAGTTTGTGCATCAGCACCCATGTTCTGTTTACAAAATTGCCGAATATAGAAACAAGCTCACTGTTTACTGCATCCTGGTAACCTTTCCATGTAAATTCGCTGTCTTTTGTTTCCGGAGCGATCTGCGTGAGGTAATATCGCAACATATCAACACATTGACCGCCACCATTTTCTTTTTTCACAAAATCGTTGATATAATCCCGCATTTCTAATTTCCAGTTACGGCTGGTACTCATTTTGTCACCTTCCAGGTTCAGAAATTCATTCGCCGGAACATTGGCCGGTAAAATATTCCCATGCAGCTTCAGCATTATAGGGAAGATGATACAATGGAAAACGATATTGTCTTTGCCAATGAAATGCACCAGTTTGGTGTCTTTATCTTCCCAGTAGGGTTTCCAATCTTTATCGTTATCGATAGCCCACTGCTTTGTGGCACTGATATATCCTATAGGAGCATCAAACCAAACGTACAATACTTTTCCATCCGCTTCTTTCAGGGGAACTTTTATTCCCCAATCCAAATCTCTTGTTACTGCTCTCGATTGCAGGCCGCCATCTATCCATCCTTTGCATTGACCAACTACTGTACCTCTCCAATCAGTCCCATGTTCTTTCAATATCCATTCTCTTAAAAATGCTTCATGTTTCCCCAATGGCAAATACCAGTGGGTGGTTTTTTTCTTCACCGGTTTTTTCCCACTTAATGTACTTACGGGGTTTATCAATTCATCAGGGCTTAATGTAGTGCCGCAATTTTCACATTGGTCGCCAAATGCCCGGTCGCTTCCACAATTTGGACAAGTGCCTTTTATATAACGGTCAGCCAGGAATGTTTTAGTTTCTTCATCGAAAAACTGCTCTGTTTCTTTTGTTTTCAGTTCTCCTGCGTCATTTAGTTTGGTAAAGAATTCCTGCGCCGTTTCATGGTGCAGCGAAGAGCTGGTGCGGTGATAAATATCAAAACTGATATCAAGGTCATTGAAATCTTCTTTCATGGCCACATGATATTTATCAATGATAGCCTGCGCTGTAGTGCCTTCTTTCATTGCCTGGATAGGAATGGCCGTACCGTGTTCATCGCTGCCACATACAAATACCACATCTCTTTTTTGTGCCCGCAGGTAACGGACATAAATATCAGCGGGGATATAAGCACCTGCCAGATGGCCCACATGTTTTAATCCATTGGCATATGGCAGGGCGGAAGTAACTAAATATCTTTTGGGGTCGGTCATTTCCAGTCTTTATTAGCCTGCAAAAATACCGGAATAGGAACCATTGCCCAAAATGAACGATTTCTGATAACTTTAGAACTTAAAGGTTGGGTGATTAAAAATAAAATAGCTATTACATGATTAAAGTTCCGCCATACTTAAAGAAGGGAGATACGATAGGGTTAATTTGTCCTGCCGGTTATATGCCACCCGAAAAAGTACAAACCTGTATCAGTATTTTACAGGAATGGGGTTACCAGGTTAAAGTGGGAAACACAGTGGGTGGGGATTCTCAAACTTATTTTTCCGGCACCGACAAAGAACGACTGGCTGATCTTCAGCAAATGCTGGATGATAAACAAGTAAATGCTTTATTGTGTGCAAGAGGTGGGTATGGTATGGGTCGTATCATTGATGATATTGATTTTAAGAAATTCAAGAAACACCCCAAATGGATTATTGGTTATAGTGATATTACTGTGTTGCATTCTCACCTGTATACTAACTACTATATTTCGTCACTTCATTCACCAATGGCCGGGGCATTTAATGATGAAGGGTATAAAAATGAGTTTGTCCTGTCACTCAAAAATGCATTGGAAGGAAGGAAGATAAAATATTCCTGCACAGGTCATGAATTTAATAGAAAGGGTAAAGCAGTTGGCGAACTTGTCGGCGGCAATCTCGCATTGCTGGCACATTTAACAGGAACAGGCTCGGATCTAAAAACAAAAGGAAAAATTTTGTTTATAGAGGATGTAGGAGAATATAGTTATAACGTTGACCGGATGCTATACCAGCTAAAGCGCAGTGGCAAACTCTCAAAACTGGCCGGTTTAATTATTGGTGGCTTTACAGATATGAAAGACACAGAACGGCCTTTTGGCAAACAAGTAGTTGAAATTATCCGGGATATTGTTGAAGAGTATGATTACCCGGTTTGTTTTGATTTTCCTGTTAGCCATACAGACAGGAATTATGCATTGAAGATCGGGATGTGCTATCAGCTAAAAATCACCGGGAATAAGGTGAGCTTACAAGAGTAACTATTCTAAAATTAATTTTCAGACGTACTTTTATGAAAACTACTTCTTTATTTTCATTGCTAATTTTAGCATTGGTGCTGCAGTCTTTTTCGGCTGATGCTGTTATTATAAGGCCCGTTAATAAACCTGAGTATCCAGCTGTTTTAATAGCAGAGAAAAATAGCAGATTACGATATTATCCAAAAGGTGAACCGGTAAAAGTTTGGTTTAATAGCGACGAAAAAATAAGAGGCATTATTACTGGTGTGGGTGCCGATTCGGTAGTAATAAGCTCTTTTGGAAATGGAACGGCCAGCAAGAGTATTGCGATAAGTTCAATTACCGGGATTACTAAATTGAAAAGAAAGGAACGTAAAATGGCAGGTATTGCGGCTGCTGCAGTGGCCGTAGTAGTTGGAATACTTACAATAACATCTAAGGGAGCTGTTTTTGACTCTGCCTGGGAATTTGCTATAGTGGGTATTCCTGCCATTGCAGCCGGATATTGTTTATTGCTTTATGTGGGAGCTACCTACCTGCTACAGTTGCTAAACAAAAGTTCAATAAAAAGAGGATGGAAATTTTATCAGGAGAACCCAAAGCCTGTTGCAAAGGGATTTTTCAGGTCCTTTAGTAAGTAAAATAATGCTTTAGAAGAACAGCTAATAGTTGGGGTATAAGATAAACCTTCCACCACCATTGATCTTATAAAAAGCTAAATCATCAAAGGATTTCTCATTCACTGTTATTTTTGAGTCCTTCATGATCTTGAAATCTCTGTATAGCCGTGAAGAAGTGTTATAGCTGGTTTTTTTCTTTGTACCGGTTACGGCAACTTCCAGCGATGCAATATATTTTCCGTCTTTTCTTACAGTAATAAGATAAATTACCTGGACGGCAGAATTAGTAGTGTCATTCTTTTTCTTTTCCTCCATTATTACCAGAAGATCATAATTTTTATTTGTTGTAATTTTCCCGGCAAGGTAATAGCCCCGGTTTTTCAACCGGTTATTATTGGTAGTGCCAAGAATAGGCGAGAACCATTTTTTTACATCAACGCTATCCAGGCGGCGAAGCTTCCATTGTGAAGCGTTTATTTCAACACTATCTGTTAATCGAATCTCTTCAGTAGAGTTCAGCATAGCTGCATAGGAAGTATCATTCTGGGCTATTACGCCCAGTGAACTGAAAAGCAAGCATATCACAATCAATTTCTTCATGTAGCTAAGATAAAAGTATCAGCGACTATTTGCAATACCTCAAAAGTAGTATTAATGACTATTTATTTAATAAGGAATCAAGTTTTTGCCTGAATAATGGAAAGTCAGGAAGGTTGTTATGCCGGCCTTTTTCCAAAGTGATTAATTCAGTGCCCGGTTTTTTCTCTGCCAGCCATTTAGCATGCTTATAAGGAATTACTCCGTCTCTTGTTCCGTGAAAAATGGTGACAGGAGCATTGATATATTCAAAATGCTGGTAAGTGGGCAATGCATATTTCGTCATTGGCATTACGGGATACATAAAAAAATAATGTTTTGCCAATGCATCCATACTGTAATAGGGTGTTTCAAGAATAAGCCTGCTGCAATCTTTTTTGGATGCTAACTGTGCTGCTATGCCTGTTCCTAATGATTTCCCATAGATAATGATCTGTTCAGCGGGAACTTTGCTATGTGCCATTTTATAGAATATTGCGGCATCATCATATAGCGTTTGTTCACTTCTTTTTCCCGTTGATTTTCCATAACCCGGATAATCCATCATCCATACTTCATAGTTGTTCCGGGTAAAGTTGAGAGCATATTTTGCATAGCGGTTAATATTCTGTCTGTTGCCATGAAAGTATAAAACAATGCCTTTGCGGACAGAATCAGGAACGGTAAACCGGATAATACTCAGATTTTTTTCATTCGTTACTGCAAGGTCAATTTGCTGGAAGGGAATATCAAACTGGTATTTATAATCAGCAGGTAGTTTCTTTGGGTGAAAAATAAATTTATCCTGCAAAAAAAATAAAGCAACTCCAACTATAATATAGATGAGGGCAATTATCTGAAACCACTTCCAGGCTTTTTTTAATCCTATTTTAGTCATAATAAAAACTTTGCAAAGATAAGGTTCGGTACTCCCACTCTAAGCAATTGAGAGGTGATGCCCTGAAATAAGAAAAGGACACGAATTTCATGTCCTTTTTATTGCAGGGATTATTAAAACCGATTAAAATAGTTTTTAATTCTGTATAGTGCGTTGTTACTGATTTCGTCCAGCATATATTTTACGATTTCATTTTCTGTTGGTGCAAATTCTCTTCTTCTGTCTATTAACTGTTTATCTGCTTCACTTAATGCCCTTACATCACCGGTGTAGGTAGCAAACTCTGTACTCCAATTATGGCTGGCAGTAAAGTTGTCATTCCATATCCACCTGCCATTTTCATCACGGACATTTGCCTGCAACAGTGCACTTGAATTCATCGTTCTACGGGTTGTAATAACATCGGCGTATACTTTGGCATATTCTCTTACAATGGAATCTGGTTTGTAAACTGTTTCTTTTACTATAATATCTTTTGATACTCTCCGGGTGCTGCGGCTGTCATGGTAACGGCCAATATCAATTGTTGCCAAACGCATATCCAGTTCCTGGTCCACCCTGATGTGCTGGCTCCTGGCATCCCAGGCCGAAAAGAATTTTACAAATTCGTTTCCGCTATTGTATTGCAGGTTACGTATCAATTTGTCGTCAAGGTTATCTCCGCCAACAGTATAAGAGCTGTATACATAACCGCCCTGTTGCTGCATAGGAAGGATAACAACATTGGTTACTGCATAGTCATAGGCTTCATTCAGTTTTTGGGTTACATCACGGTCACCAGGTTTAAAACTAAGGGCCGCCTGGAATTCACGGTACGCATTACGGTAACTTTGTTTATCGTAACGCTGCATAAATGCAATTCCTCTGTCATAACGGACATCACCGGCTTTCTGACTATAAGTAACCAGGTGGGATGAATAGTCAAAAGGCTTCACTATATCAAAAACAGAAGGCACTTTATAGATAGCATTATACATCCGCTGCAGGGAAACGTAATCGTTATACATCCATTCCCATTTTAATTCATTATTGCTTTCTGCATTGGTACGGATGCGGCCTTCATGGTCATTAACCGCATAGCGGTAAGAACTTTGAATGATGTCAAGTAGTTTTGCATCATGGGGGTCTTTTTGCAGCTTCTTTGCAGCTAATTCAACCGCTTCATCATAGTTACCTTTTTCATATAGCTTACTGGCAGTTTTACAGGAGAAAGCCAGGATACTGATACTTGCAAAAAGTAAAATGTAGAGTTTTGATTTCATAAAAGCCTCCTTTTTATGTAAGACGTTCAAATAATAGTCCATACATACAGGGGCGTAATCAATTAGACAATCATTAACAGATACCGGGCAATAAGCTTAATATTTCAGGATATCCCTTACGAAATTGTGGTATTCGTCAAAGGAAGGAAGGTTATTATGCCCGCCGCCATGGATGCGGATAAGGGTAATCTTTTGCGGGTTAATTTTCTGCAGAGCCTGGCTGTGACGGATGGGAATGAGCCAGTCTTTAGTGCCATGGATAATGTAAGTGTGACACGTTACTTTCGGCAACCATAGATCGGTACGTAAATGGAACCGGAGTACCACACGAACAGGTAAAATGGGAAGAAACCTCTCGATTACCCGGAGAAAGTTGAAATATGGAGCATCAAGAATAAGATAGCGGGGGCTATTATCACAAGCCAGTTTGCTGGCAAAGCCGCTGCCCATACTTCGGCCGTATACGATCAGGTGGTCTTCTGAATATGTTTCTTTTAGCTTATTATAAATGAACTGCATGTCGCTCAGCATTTCTTTTTCACTTCGCTTGCCCGTGCTTTTACCAAAGCCACGGTAATCCAATAACACCACATCATAATCGTATCGATAAAAATCTTTGGCATACCGGGCCCAGCCTTTTATGCTCCTCGTGTTACCATGAAAATAAAGAATCAGTCCTTTTGGATTTTCCCGGTGAAAATGAAGTCCGTTGATCCTTACTCCGGGTTCTATATCAAAAAAATATTCCCTGAAAGGGGCATCATATTTAAACTCGAAATCCTGTTTTAATTTCTCGGGTTTAAAGATCAATTTTTCCTGCAGGAAATAAGCCACAATGGAAAGTACAGCAATGCCAATGATAATATACCACACGAACTTTGGTACAACAACTAATAATTCGTAGATCATGGTTGATAGTTTGCCGTGCTGAAAATTAAGTTATTATCAAGTACAACTATCAACTTTCTCTGTTACTCCAGCCTCTTTAGCGGCAGGCGAGTCACTTCACCAATGACAAGGGGAAATTTTTCGACAGTAACATTGCTTTGATCAAGACTAAAGCCTTTTTCTTCTGAAAGACTGATCTCTTTTAGCCAGAAGTAAAACTTCATAATTATTTTTTCGAAGAATGGAAGTTCATTGTCCTGGCTCAGGTATTTTTCCATAACAATAAATTGAAAATCACCCGTAGCCCTGTTTTTTTCATATGTTTCATACTTGGTAGAGATATTGATCTCTCTTTTTGCCGCCAGTTCTTCTACCACTTGCTGAAAAAGAATATTGATACGGGGTTGTCTGCGGAAACCAAGTTTGAAGTCGACCCTGATTATATCATTGGGGATGATATGTTCAACCCGGTAATCACAGGTATACGGATCATCAAGTGTGTCTACATGTACCAGCCAGTAGATATCAGCCCGTTTAGGTTTTTTGCTCAGTATTGAATAAATGATTTTATGCTCTACTTCTTTTGGGTTATCAGCACTTGTCAGGTAAACAAGATGAGTTGCATATTTGGAAATTGATTTATCATTGCTAAGCTCCTGTATTTTCGGAATGTAATGGTCCAGCCGTATAAATTCTACATAGCGGTTCTTAATTTTTCTTGCCCTGAACCACGCATACATGATCAAAAACAACAATCCGCCGACGATCAGCGCCACATAACCGCCATGCGGAAATTTTTTCAAATTGGCAACGAGGAATGCACCTTCAATGCAGAAATAAACTATGAGATATAGATATATATAAATTGACTTAACCCTTTTTAATACGAGGTAATTTGCAAAGAGTATGGAAGTGGCGATCATACACAATGTAATAGCCAGACCGTAGGCGGCTTCCATATGTTTTGATTCTTTGAAATACAAAACAATGCCAACACATCCCAGGAATAACAACATGTTTACTCCGGGAATATATAACTGGCCCCTTTCTTCAGAAGGGTATTTGACTCTCAATTTTGGCCAGAGGTTTAGCCGCATTGCTTCACCCACTAATGTATAGGATCCTGAAATCAATGCCTGGCTGGCGATAATGGCAGCCGCAGTTGCAATAAATACACCTGCCATCCGAAACCAATCAGGCATGATACTGTAGAACGGATTCATTTGTGTGGCATCATAGGGCTGTCCATTATAATTGTGCAGCAACCAGGCACCCTGTCCAACATAGTTCAGAATAAGACAGGTTTTTACAAATATCCAGGAGATGCGGATATTGCCTTTACCACAGTGACCCAGATCGCTGTATAATGCTTCTGCTCCTGTTGTACATAGAAATACGGCTCCTAAAATCCAGAATCCGTTTGGATAATTGGCCAGCAGATCAATGGCATGATAAGGGTTAAGTGCTTTAAAAATATTCAGGTCATCAAAGAAATGCAGCATTCCCATTGTGGCCAGCATTAAAAACCAGATGGTCATAACTGGGCCGAAAAATTTTCCGATTGAACCGGTACCAAATTGCTGCATGGCAAATAGCAAAGTAATGATGCCAAGAACGATATAGACAATCGTCCAGGTACTGATGTGGCTAAGTGATGGAATTTGTTTTAATCCCTCAATGGCAGAGGTAATGGTAACCGGTGGTGTAATCATTCCGTCGGCTATCAATGCAGCACCACCAATCATCGCCGCTATTACCAGCCATTTTTTTCTTCTGCGTACCAGGGCGAATAGGGAAAAAATACCTCCTTCACCTTTGTTATCAGCTTTTAGGGTCAGCAGCACATATTTAATTGTTGTCTGAATGGTAAGTGTCCAGATTATACAGGATAAACTACCAACAATTAATTGTTCAGATATAGCTTTTGTTCCAATGATGGCATTGAATACGTAGAGGGGCGAAGTACCGATGTCTCCGAAAATGATGCCGAGTGCAACTAATAATCCTAACGGGGTAACTTTCTTTGTGTTTACAGACATATTGGTTGCCCGTAGCAGGGTTCAGTTGGCGGGCTATTTGAAAATACGGAACAAATGTAAAAATGGCAATTGGTAAACAAAAATTTGTTTTATCAATCTATTTACTCCTCCATGATCCGTTTCAATTTCAAATTTGTTACAGGTGCCACTATTAATGGGAATTTTTCAACCGTTACATTGGCTGCATCCAAACCGAAACCTTTCTCTTCGGAGAGACTGTGCTCCTTCAACCAGAAATGGAATTTCATAATGACTCGTTCGAAAAAAGGCAGTTCATTATCCTGGCTGAGGTATTTTTCCATGACCATAAACTGGAAGTCGCCGACTGTATTGCTGCTGGCAAGACTTTCATAGCGGCTGATGATATTTACCTCTTTGTTGGCGACCAGGTCTTCCACCACTTTACGAAACATTAGATTGATCCTTGGCTCCATTCTGAAACCTAACCTGAAATCTACCCGGATTATATCATTAGGAATAATGTGTTCTACTTTATACTCACAGGTATACGGGTCATCTACGGTGTCCACATGTACAAACCAATAAATATCGGCCCGTTTAGGTTTTTTATTTAATATGGAGTAAATGATTTTATGCTCAATCTCTTTTGGGTTATTGGCACTAGTCAGGTAAACGAGATGAGTTGCGTACTTTGGAACAGATTTATCATTACTCAGTTCCTGAATTTTAGGGACATAGTGTTCCATTCGTACAAATTCAACATATCGGTTCTTAATCTTTCTTGCCCTGTACCAGATATACATCACCAGGAACATCACCATGCCAATCAGCAAAGTAATGTAACCGCCATGAGTAAATTTGACCATCAGCGCAACGAGATAGCCTGCTTCCACCGTAAGGTATATTCCGAGGAACGCATATATCCACACCGACTTTACCCGGTTCAATACCAGATAATTTGCAAATAGTATTGTTGTCATCAACATGGTGACAATAATGGCAAGGCCATAGGCAGCTTCCATGTTGGATGATTTGCGGAAGAAGAGTACGACACCAACACAACCGGTGAACATCAATAAGTTTATAGCAGGAATAAATAGTTGTCCTTTAGCCTCTGACGGATAACGGATTTTTAGCTTGGGCCAGAGGTTAAGACGCATTGCCTCACTTATTAATGTATAGGCTCCGGATACCATTGCCTGGCTGGCAATGATGGCAGCGGCAGTGGCAATAATAACTCCGGGAATAATAAACCATTGGGGCATTAGGTCGTAAAATGCATTTATGCTAAGCGATTTTTTGACTTCATCTGTTATTTTAAGCCCCGGATAGGTGTGCAATAAATAAGCTCCTTGTCCAAAGTAATGTATAAGGAGACAGGTCTTAACATAGATCCATGAAGAGCGGATATTCCCCCGACCACAGTGCCCCAGGTCGCTGTATAAAGCCTCTGCTCCGGTAGTACAAAGAAATACTGCACCTAACAGCCAAAAGCCTTCCGGATAATTTTTAAGAAAATCAATCGCATAGTAGGGACTAAGTGCTTTGAAGATGGCCAGGTCATCAAAAACATGTATCACGCCAAGTACCAGTAACATGGTAAACCAGATAAACATTATCGGCCCAAACATCTTACCGATAGAAGCCGTACCAAATTGTTGCGTGAAGAAAAAAAGTGCCAGTATACTTAATACAATAATTACCACGGTATCGCTTCCATCTTCAATACCTAATGATGGTAATTCTTTTAACCCTTCAATAGCAGAGGTGATGGAGATAGGAGGTGTGATAATACCATCGGCTAATAAGGCTGCACCCCCAATCATAGCAGGAATAACGAGCCATTTTCTTCTTCGTCTTACCAGTGCAAATAAAGCAAATGTGCCACCCTCACCTTTGTTATCGGCCCTCAAAACAAGAATTACATACTTGATGGTGGTTTGTAAGGTAAGTGTCCAGATGATACAGGATAAGGCCCCGATGATGAGGCTTTCACTTACTTCTCTTCCCCCGATGATAGCATTGAAAACGTAAAGAGGTGATGTACCGATATCTCCGTAAATAATTCCTAAGGCAATAAGCAATCCGGCGGTCGTGACTCTGTTAGTCGGTATTTTCACTTTTAGTGGTTGTGGTTTGGGTCTTTGTACGGATTGTTTATCTCTTTTTGAGTTTGCCTGCAAAGGTATAAGCAAAAATCAATTACAAAGAACAAACCTTTAAACTTTACCGCTCGTCCTTTTTTATTGTGAGGATAATTTGTTTGGTCCTGCAACAACCAGGGTTTTTTGCTTGTTGTACGTGTAATAATAGAATTACAAGCATCAATAGTAAAATAACAGGCCCGGTTTTGGTGGGTATCGTGTAACTTTAATCAGCAAAAAATCAGAATATTATGGTTGGCAAACGGTTGCTTTTGACTCTACTTTTTATTTGCCCCGGAATCCTGGTCACTGCCCAGAAAATTGTCTATTCAGAACCCGACAGAGATGATAGTCGCCGGATGGATTTTGAAATCGTAGGTAAAATTGGCGGCAATTTTCTGCTTTATAAAAATACCCGTAACAAAGTCTGGATATCTGTGCTGGATAATGATATGAAACAACTGGCTAAGGTAGAACAGGAATATGTACCAGATAATGACCGGATGATCAATGTTGACTTCTTCCCTTACAATGATTTCTGTTACATGATTTACCAGTACCAGAAAAAAAACGTAGTCTACTGTATGGCCTCTAAGATCGGCCCGGATGGCAATAAGATCGGAAACATAATAGAGCTGGATACTACTCACCTGGGATTTGCTGCCAATAATAAAATTTACACCGTATTAAGCAGTGAGGATAAGAGTAAATTAATTGTCTTTAAAATTAACAGCAAGAACAAGAGGACCTACCTCATGACGACCCATTTAATGAACGACAAACTGGAGCTGCTGAAGAAGAGCCGACTGGCAGTACCTATGGAAGAACGAAATGATTATATCAATGATTTTTACATTGATAACGAAGGGGATATGGTGTTTACAAAATTTTTCCGCGGCAGTAACGACAATATAAGTAAAGCGGCTTTTGTAGTTAAATACGCCCAGGCAGATACACTGACAATGAAAGAACTGAATATTGAGAAAACATGGCTGGATGAGATTCATATCAAGGTTGATAATGCCAACAAGCGATACATTCTTACTTCGTTTTACTTTCAGGAGAGAAAAGGGAATGTAGATGGGTTTTATTTTTATATATGGGATAAAACAACTGCCCAGCCTTTTTTTGAAACCACCAGTGCTTTCAGCGATGAGCTGAGAAAAGAGGCGAGGGGAGATGCGAGTGTTAAAACTGCTTTCAATGATTATTTTATTAAAGATATTGTAACAAGAAAAGATGGCGGCTTCATTATTGGTGCCGAAGCTTATTATACTACTTCCCGGTTTAATAACTGGAATCGCTGGGATTATCTGTATGGCTCGCCGTATATGTCTTCTTTTAATAACAGCAATTATTATTCACCCTATTACAACAATTATTTCTGGCGATCCCGGTCGAGTAACCAGGCAGTACGTCATCATGCTGATAATATTACGGTTCTGTCTTTTGACAGTAAAGGCAAACTGGAATGGAATAATGTAATGGGAAAAAGTCAGTATGACGACGAGTCAGACGATTTGCTTTCCTACCAATTGATGAATACAGGCGGGCAGATCCATTTTCTTTTCAATCAACAGGAAAGAAGGAATAACCTGTTGTCAGATTATAGTATTAACCCCGGTGGGGAGATGACCCGTAATCCTACGTTGAAGAATCTGGATAAAGGATATGAGTTTATGCCTAAATATGGCAAACAGGTAAGTTCCCGGCAAATGATTGTTCCCTGCCTTTATCGTAACTATATTTGCTTTGCAAAGATTGATTATACACAGAACTAATTAATACTTTCCATTATCCGTGATTGGTATTTTTAAACAGAAAACCCCGGCCAATATTTTTTTATTGCTGGTTTTCGGAGTGTTGCTTAAACTTCCGATGTTCCTGCATCCGCACATACCTGTGGGCAGATCCAGTGATAGTGTTTTCTTTCAAAAGATTTTACAGTTTTTAGAACCAACCGGCCGGTCGAACCCTTCCCTTTACCCTTTGCTTGCTTTTGCACTATTATTCCTGCAGGCAGTAATGCTTACCCGGTTTATCAATACGCAGCGTATGATGAGCCGGCCTACTTATTTTCCGGGCATGGCGTATATGCTTATTACTTCTTTACTCCCCGAGTGGAATTTCTTTTCGGCTCCTCTGATCGTAAATACCATTTTACTATTTGTTCTTTCCGGACTATTTAAAATATACAACCAGACCAATGCCAAAGGCGCCATTTTTAATATCGGCCTGGCTCTTGGGGTGGCTTCTTTTTTGTTTTTTCCCGCTATTACGTTTATCGTCTGGATATTATTGGCATTGGCCGTTATGCGACCTTTCAAATTGAATGAATGGATACTTTGTATAGTAGGTATTACAACACCTTTTTATTTCTATGCTATTTACCTGTTCATTACCGACCAATGGAGTTGGCAACATTTATGGCCCTATTTTTCTGTTGGTATGCCTGCAATCAAACAGTCTGCATGGTTAGCCGGGAGTGCTTTTTTACTTGTTGTTCCTTTCCTTGGCGGCGGTTATTATGTACAGGACAACCTGAGAAAGATGCTTATCCAGGTAAGAAAGGGCTGGAGCCTCTTATTATTATATCTGTTGGGAGCAATTTTTATCCCCTTCGTCAACAACAGTGATAATTTTGAGAATTGGGTAATGGCTGCCATTCCATTCGCCGCCTTTCATGCCTGTACTTACCTCTATTCAACTTTACGCATCATACCTCTGCTCATTTTTTGGCTAACTGTAGCATTTATTCTTGGTTACCAGTACTATGAGATTGGATGGTAGAGGGAGAGTCGGGACTAATGACTCAAGACTCTTAACTTTGCCTCTCAACCCTCACAAATATGAAATTTGGCGTAGTTGTTTTCCCCGGCTCTAATTGCGACAGAGATATGTATGATGCCCTGAGCGAGGACCTTGGGCAGGATGTTACCATGCTTTGGCATAAAGACAAGGACCTGTCAAAATTCACCACAGACGATTGTATCATTCTTCCCGGCGGATTTTCTTATGGAGACTATTTACGCTGCGGAGCTATCGCCCGGTTCAGCCCGATGATGCAGAGTGTAATTGAATTTGCCAATGACGGGGGAAAAGTGTTTGGGGTTTGTAACGGATTCCAGATCCTTTGCGAATCTCATTTGCTGCCCGGTGCATTGTTGCGAAATGGCAACCAACAGTTTGTTTGTAAAAATGTTTTTATTACAAATGGTTCTGAAAGAATATATAAAATACCGGTAGCACATGGTGAGGGAAGATATTATGCAGATGAGAGAACATTAGATGAACTGGAAGCAAACGGGCAAGTGATTTTTTACTACTGTAATGAAAGTGGGAAGATTACCCCCGGGGCGAATCCTAATAATGCTATCCGTAATATTGCCGGTATTTGTAATAAGAACCGGAATGTTTTTGGTATGATGCCTCACCCGGAAAGGGCTTGTTCTGCTGTGCTGGGGAATACCGATGGCCAGGAAATCATCAGGACAATGCTCATGGCAAAGCAACTGGTTTCCTGATTAAACCATCAACTAATCAGTTAAATACAGGGATTCGTCAATTTGCTTACAAATTGGAGCTTAAAGTGCCCTTAGCTTTGTCAAATAATTTTTAACATCATAATAAAGAGAAAAGCAGGATTTTTGCATAGTTATATAAACGAAAAAGTATGAAGAAGTTTTTAGTACTGGCAGTTGTTATTTTGGGAGCATTAAGCGGAAAGGCGCAGTTAAATCCAATTACGTGGAGCTTTACTGCAAAGAAAATCGGCGATAAACTTTATGAAATACAGATGAAAGCCACCATTCAGACGAAATGGCATCTTTATTCCCAAACACAACCGGAAGATGCCATAGCCATCCCTACCTCTTTTACAATAAATGCTAATCCTTTGTTTACCAAAGAAGGGAAAATTAAAGAAGTGGGTAAGGTGGAAAAATTTACGGATGCAGATCTGGGTGTATCTGCCAATCAATATTCCAAGACAGTAACCTTTATTCAGAAGATAAAATTAAAGGCGAATGTCAAAACTAATTTTACGGGCAATGTGGAATACCAGACCTGCGACGATCACCAATGTCTGCCGCCTAAAACGGTTAACTTTAGCGTTGCTATTAAATAAAAATGAAGTAATTTTTTTTAAAATAACGGGTTCTTTTAAAAAGGAACTCGTTTATTTTTTTAACTACCTTTTCATATGTTTCGGATTTTTAAACCACTAACTGCTTTTTGCCTGAGCCTTTTATTTTTTACCGCCTCCCGGGCACAAGACAAACCTGTAACGATTAGTATTCAGAAGGAAGGAAAAGGGGATGAGTATATTCTAAAAATAAAGGCGAGCATTAAATCGGGGAGTAAATTATACTCAGTTAAAAATTTTGGAGAAGATGCCCCAATCAATACACAGATCAATTTTGATTCGGCTGCCCAAAAAATACTGATAGATTCTCTCACGGAAACGGGAACTGCACAAACTGAAACGGATGTAACATTTAATAATACACCCGTTACTTTTTTTACCGATTCAGTCGAATGGCGGCAAAAAATTAATTTGTCAAAAGCAGATAGTGTTCTTGTAAAAGGGACTATAGCCTATTTTGTAAAAACAGGGGAAGAGTATAATAATTTTGAAGAGCCTTTTAAAATAACAGTCGTAAAGGCTGCCGCTGCATCTACTGTGACGGATGGGGATGATGGTTCTTTAAGCGGCAACCTGAAAAACCGTTCCCTGTTCTGGATATTTATTGCTGCATTTGGCGGGGGATTACTGGCTATCCTCACACCTTGTGTTTTTTCCATGATACCTGTTACCGTTAGCTTTTTTACAAAAAGAAGTAAGACAAGACAGGAAGGAATTAAAAATGCTTTTTACTATTCTATCTCTATCATCCTGATATTTACACTGCTTGGTTTTCTCATTACATTAATATTTGGTCCTGCTGCACTCAATAAGCTGGCTACAAACTGGATAGCCAATCTTGTGTTTTTTGCGTTGTTCCTTTTGTTTGGTATTTCGTTCCTGGGGGCATTTGAAATAGCACTGCCATCATCATGGACCAACAAGGCGAGTGCAAAATCAGGAACAGGAAATTTCTGGGGTATTTTCTTTATGGCCTTAACGCTGGTATTGGTTTCTTTTTCCTGTACGGGTCCTATCATCGGAAACTTACTGGTGCTGGCCTCCAAAGGGAGTTTCATTGGACCCATAGTTGGAATGTTTGGTTTTTCCCTGGCACTGGCTTTACCATTTTCACTTTTTGCTTTATTCCCCGGTCTGCTGAATAAAATCGGCAAAGCAGGGGGATGGTTAAATGCAGTAAAAGTTACATTAGGTTTTCTTGAATTGGCATTAGCATTAAAATTTTTATCCAATGCAGACCTGGTAAAAGGATGGAGGTTGCTGGACCGGGATATATTCCTGGCTCTCTGGATCGCCATTTTCCTGCTGCTGGGTATTTACCTGCTTGGCAAATTGAAATTTCATCATGATGATGAATTGCCGAAAAATGATTTTGGAGTTCCTTATCTCAGCGTTACCCGGTTATTCTTTGCTATAACTACATTCAGCTTTGTGATATATATGATTCCTGGTATGTGGGGTGCTCCATTAAATGGTATCAGTGCATTTCTGCCTCCCTATGGCACACAGGATTTTCTGCCATCTTCCGGAAGTGCTGCTAATAATACAACGCATTACAATTCGGGAGCTAATCCGCCTGTCAAATATGTAAAGGAGTTAGGTCCTTATGAACCAGAAGTGGTAAGAAAATACGGGCTTGTTGCATACTTTGATTATGATGAAGCTCTTGCTGCCGCACGGCAGTTAAAGAAACCACTGATGCTTGACTTCACCGGCATTAATTGTATCAATTGCCGGAAAATGGAAGCACAGGTATGGAGTAGCCCGGATGTAATGAAAAGATTAAAAGAAAACTTTGTGGTGGTATCGCTCTACACAGATGTCAGGATTGCATTGCCGGAAGCTGAAGAGTTTGACTCAAAAGAATTGGCTGAACATGTAAATACTGTGGGAGAGAAATATATGCACCTGCAGGCAAGCCGGTATGGCTCTGTTTCGCAGCCCTTCTATATTTTTCTTGATGACAAAGAAAGTAAACTGGCTCCTGATGGATATGGTTATGATCCAAGTGTCCAGGCTTTTATAAAGCACCTTGATAATGTAGTGGCAGAATATAAAAAGAGAAGCGGGAATTAATATATCAAAATACAATAACGAAAAAGCCCCCGACTTTTATATCAGGGGCTTTTTCAATTTGGTGTCATTCTGTACCAGCCTTCCGGTTTGGCAAGCAAACAAAAATTCCTTTTGATCAGAATTCGTTCTTCTCCGGATGGAGATACAGAATGACAAGAGCTTCTCCCTCTACATTTATGGAGAGGGTTGGGGTGAGGCTATAATGCAATTTGTTTTTGTGTCATTAGCTTACGCAAATTAATCAATCCGTACCGCATCCGACCCAAGGCTGTGTTAATACTGCAATTGGTAGCGGCAGCAATCTCTTTGAAACTCATATCTGCATAATGACGCAATATAATAACTTCTCTTTGGTCTTCCGGCAAACTTTGTAACATATCCCTTACCCTGTCATGACTTTGCCTTCTCATCATCACTGTCTCTGCACTGTCTTCTGAAAAGTTCAGCACTTCGAAAATGTCTTTGTCTTCTCCGTTGCGGATAGTGGGTGTACGTTTTACTTTGCGGAAATGATCCACACACAAGTTGTGTGCTATCCGCATTGCCCAGGGAAGAAATTTTCCTTCCTCGGTGTAGCGGCCGCCACGCATGGTATCAATAATACGGATAAAGGCATCCTGGAAGATGTCTTCAGCCAGGTACTTGTCTTTTACAAGGAACAGGATAGACGTATACAGTTTATCCTTATGCCTGAGCACAAGAATTTCCAAAGCGTCTACATTTCCATCTGTAAACAGATGAATCAGTTCGTGGTCAGTTTTTTTCAGTAAAGCTTTCATAACTTCTACAGTTTAGGTTGCTTCCGGACGGACATAACCATTCGGAATGATTCAAGGATATTGGTTGCGATAAAAAAATTGATTAAAAACGAGTAGAAGTTTAGGCGATAGGCGGGTTAAATTTTAGGTTTTTCATTTTTTGGATTATTGGAAAACTAAAAATAGGGCATTTCACCAAAATGCCAAACATTTGTAAAAGTAAAGTGTAATAAAAGGTGCTAAAGAAATGTTAAGAATTACCCCTTAAAATCAAGCCTATTAAGGCTTTACATTTGCTAACATAGTAATGGAAAAAATAATAAATGGGAAAAATCCCGCCAAATCGAAGACCGTAATTTCCGCAGAAAACATCCTGATTAAGGGGGCACGGGTGCATAATCTGAAAAATGTGACCGTGGAAATTCCCCGGAACAAGCTGATTGTAGTCACTGGGGTGTCTGGTTCGGGCAAATCATCTCTTACAATTGATACTTTATATGCCGAAGGACAGCGTCGTTATGCGGAAAGCCTGAGTGCTTATGCACGACAATTCCTTAACCGGATGGATAAACCGGACGTGGATTATATAAAAGGCCTGTGCCCCGCTATTGCCATTGAACAAAAAGTTATAACCAGGACACCCCGAAGCACCGTTGGCAGCATGACGGAAATATATGATTACTTCCGGTTGCTTTTTGCAAGGATCGGTAAAACAATATCTCCTGTTTCCGGAAAGGAAGTAAAAAAAGATGATGTAACTGATGTGCTCGACGCCATCATAAATTTGAAAGAAGGAGATAAGGTTTTCATTTTGGCCACTTTCAAACAGCATAAAAACCGCGATATAAAAGAGGAGTTGAATATTTTGGTGCAGAAGGGATTTAGTAGAGTAGCCTCCCCAAACCCCTCTGAAGGAGGGGCTTTAGCTCCTCAAAGAATAGAGGAGCTTCTTGAACTCAGCGATAAGGAATTAAAGACTAAAAAAATCACACATATACTCATTGACAGAATTGTGGTAAAAAATTTTGATGATGATGATAAACACCGGCTCGCAGATTCGATAGGTACTGCTTTTTATGAAGGAGAAGGAGATGTGTATCTTGAAGTCAATAGTTCGCAGTCGTCAGTAGACAGTCAACAGTCCACAGTCAACAGTCCACAGAAAGTTTCAAAAAAATCAAAGGCCGTTGCAGATTCACCATTGACTATTGACAATTCACTTCTTCATTTCAACAATCGTTTTGAATTGGATGGTATGCAGTTTGAAGAACCGGTTCCCAATCTGTTTTCTTTTAATAATCCATTTGGTGCCTGTCCTACCTGTGAAGGATTTTCACAAGTATTGGGAATAGATGCTGACCTGGTAATTCCTGATAGAAGGCTCAGTGTATTTGATGGGGCTGTTGCTCCCTGGAAAGGCGAGAAACTGGATTGGTGGCGCCAGAATTTTATCAAAGGGGCAAAGCAATTCAACTTTCCGGTGCATAAAGCCATTGCTGATTTAACGACTAAGCAACTTAAACAGTTATGGGAGGGAAGTGATGGTGTTATGGGTATTAATGATTTTTTTAAAGATGTAGAATCGCAATTGTATAAAGTGCAGTACAGGGTTTTATTAAGCCGCTATCGTGGCAGAACAGACTGCCCTGATTGTAATGGTTACCGCCTTCGCAAAGAAGCGTTATATGTAAAAGTGAATGGGAAAAATATTGGTGAATTAAGCACACTGCCGGTGAAGGATTTGAAAACCTGGTTTGATGCATTTGATAAAAAGATCAGTGACCATGATAAACAGGTGGCCAAAAGAATCCTTATTGAAATTCATCACCGGTTAAACACATTATTGAGTGTAGGCCTGGGATACCTGACATTGAGCCGATTGGCAAATTCATTAAGCGGCGGAGAGAGCCAACGGATACAATTGACAAGAAGTATCGGCAGTAATCTCACCAACTCATTGTATATCCTGGATGAACCTTCGATTGGATTGCATTCAAGGGATACGGCCAACCTGATCACCGTATTAAAAGAACTGAGAGATCTTGGAAATACGGTAGTTGTAGTGGAGCATGATGAAATGATGATGCGGGAAGCCGATCATATTATTGACATGGGGCCTTTTGCCTCGCATTTAGGAGGGGAGGTAGTTGCAGAAGGAGATTATGATGAAATAATTTCCAACCCGATGAGCCTGACAGGCAAATACCTGAATCATGAATTAACGATTGATCCGCCAAAGCAGGTTCGCAAATGGAATCGCTCAATTAAAGTGGAGGGTGCCAGGCATAATAATCTGAAAAATATTACGGTCGAATTTCCTCTTAATATTCTGTGTGTGGTGAGTGGTGTAAGTGGAAGTGGAAAAACAACACTGGTAAAACAAATTCTTTACCCGGCGTTGCGAAAGATGAAAGGAGAGTTTGGCGACAAGATTGGTTTTCATAAACAAATTACCGGTGATATTGATGGTATAGCTCAAATAGAAATGGTGGATCAGAACCCGATCGGTAAATCCTCAAGAAGCAACCCGGTTACATATATAAAAGCGTATGACGAGATACGGGAATTATATGCCAGCCAGCCATTGAGCAAGATGCGGGGATTTCAGCCGAAACATTTTTCTTTTAATGTAGACGGTGGCCGTTGTGACACCTGCAAAGGGGAGGGAGAACAGGTAGTGGAAATGCAATTCCTGGCGGATGTGCACCTGACTTGCGAATTGTGCGGAGGGAAACGATTTAAAGAAGAAGTACTGGAAGTAAAATATAAAGACAAAAGTATTTTTGATGTGCTGGAGATGAGTGTAGATGAAGCGATTAATTTTTTCTATGACGAAAAAAATATTGCAAAAGCAATACAACCACTGAGTGATGTGGGGCTGGGCTATGTAAAACTCGGTCAATCATCAGATACATTGTCAGGTGGTGAAGCACAACGGGTAAAGCTGGCATCGTTTCTTGGGAAAGGAAGGGCCAACAACAAAATTCTTTTCATTTTTGATGAGCCCACTACCGGTCTGCATTTTAATGATATTAAAAAATTACTTACTTCTTTTAATGCATTGATCGAACAGGGACATTCTATTTTAGTGATCGAGCATAATACCGATGTTATTAAAAGTGCTGATTGGGTTATTGACCTGGGACCCGAAGCGGGGGATGAGGGTGGTGAATTAGTTTTTGCAGGGAAGCCGGCCGACCTGAAAAAAAATAAACAAAGCCATACTGCAACTTTTTTATGATTTATTGTATTAAGCAGGGGATATGAAATAATTTATTGGACCTATTTATTTGGGTAATATTTTCTACAATGATTTTAATATATGTCTCATATAATTTAATTAGTCTCACTAACTGAAAATTTCTATATCTTTAACTATTGATTTCTCCTTCGGTTCTAAAAACCAAGATAACCACAACCCACTGTTTTTTTTCAGTAATCACTTTTCATCAAGGAATTTTTATGGGGATCGTTCCCACTTTAGGAATCATATTTTTTTGCTATCCAGCTGATAGATATTTATTAAAATTTAAATTTTAAACATGAATTATTTTTTACGTATTAAAAAAAATGTAGTTGTTCGTTCGTTTCTAGTTATGCTATTTGTTTTTCTTACTGGTGGAATTCTATATGGTCAACCTGTTAGTCAAACATTTAATACAAGTGGTACTTACACAGTTCCAGCTGGTTACTCAGCTATTGTAACAATTGAGGCATGGGGTGCGGGTGCTGGTGGTGGTTCTGGTGCTGCTGAAAGAGGCGGCGGTGGCGGCGGTGCATATGCAAGCAGTACTACTACGCTTTCGGCTGGCAGCTATACAGTAACAATAGGAACTGGTGGAGCAGTTGGAGCAGTTGGCGGAAACTCAAGTTTCACTTCGTTGGTAATTGGAGCCGGAGGTAGTTCTACAACTACAGCAACTGGAGGTGCAGGAGGAACAGTGGCAGCCAGTATCGGCACTATCCGTTTTGCGGGCGGTGCAGGTGGTAATGCAGGAAATAGTAATAGTGCTGGTGGGGGTGGTGGAGGTTCTGCTACTTCTTCAGCTATTGGTGGTGCTGGTGGCACTGGTTTAAATGGCAATAATGCCACAGGTGGCGTAGGTGGCACCGGTCAGGGAAATGGCGGAGCAGGCTCTGAAAATACAAACCTTGCAACTGCAGTGGCAGGTACAGCACCCGGTGGCGGGGGTGGGGGCAGGGCTTCAAATGCGACTACATCAGCGGCGGGGGCGAATGGAAGGGTAATCGTTACAGTTAATACCGTACTGCCTGTTAAAATCAGCAATATAAAAGCATTTGAAAAACTACAGGGTATTCAAATAGACTGGACAACTTACTCAGAAGAAAACCTGAGCAAATATCAGGTAGAACGTTCTGCAGATGGTCTACGGTTTAGTTCTATCGGTGAAGTGGCAGCCCGTAACATAACTGCTGCATCCAATTATGGATTCTTTGATGCTAACCCATTACTTGGAGTTAGTTTCTATCGCCTGCGCAGTGTTGATTTGGATGGTAAATTTGCCTATAGCAGTATTGTAAAAGTGAATCTTGACAAGAGCAATAAGGAAATAACCATTTATCCTAATCCAGCTACCGGAGGTTTTGTAGCCTTACAGTCAGCAGATCTTTCCAAAGGAAATTACTCAGTAAAACTATTTAATGCAGGCGGACAGCAAGTATATACCCAGCGGTTCATCCACACAGGCGGTTCTATAAATCAAACCATTCAATTGCCGGCAGTCATCAAATCAGGCATGTACACGATGCAGCTTGATAATGATGGTTTAAAAGTGATGAGTAAAGTATTTATGGTACAGTAAAAAGTATTCAAATAAAAAATCCCCCGGTAATTTATTTGCCGGGGGATTTTTTATTCTACGTATTGAAATAGTAATTATCTCAGTTTGTCTAATGATTTTACCAGCTTCTCATCTTTCCGGATATTACGAAAAGCCATATAATAACAGATGACGATGATGAACGGCAGAATGGAAAAAAGTGCCAGTGTGGATTTTGTCAATTTATTCAACTGGAGAATATAGAGTGCAACTATCACAACGGAAATCAAAAGCCCCAGCAGGCAAAGTTTTATTTGCAGTTTGCGGTCTTTATAAAGAAATATAATAGCACTGGAAAGTATCAACGAACCACCGGTAAATACCAATAGCAGAAAATCACTACCGGCTTTTATTTCTTTATCTATAACGATCCCTTTTTCCATTGTCTTGCCGATAGCAAAAGGAAACATAAAACAAAATAATGCCGCCAAAGTGGCAATCAATAACCAAAGTGTTTGCTGGCGTTGGATCATAACAGGAGATTTTACTAGTAACCAAATAAAGAAAAAATCAATTTAGCCCAATTCAGGGTACAAAGGAAACTGTTGCATAAATATTTTCACTTCTTCTTTCACCGCTGCAATTATTGTTGAATCATCAGCATTCATCAATACTTTATCAATCATGCTGACAACTGTTTCCATATGTTCCTCTTTCATTCCTCTTGTGGTAATGGCAGGTACACCAACCCGGATGCCGGAAGTTACAAACGGTGATTTATCATCAAACGGCACAGCGTTTTTGTTAAGGGTGATATGTGCTTTATCTAATGTTTCCTGTGCTTTTTTCCCAGTAAGATTTTTATTCCGCAGGTCGATCAGCATCAGGTGATTATCTGTTCCACCGCTGATAAGTTGGTAGCCTCTTGTTACAAATGATTTGGCCATAGCTTGTGCGTTGGCAATAACCTGCTTGCCGTATCCTTTAAAAGAGTCATCCAGTATCTCAGCAAATGCAACTGCTTTTGCAGCGATCACATGTTCAAGCGGCCCACCTTGTGTGCCCGGAAAAACGGCGAGATCTAATAGTGAACTCATTAGTCTCAAATTCCCTTTCGGGTCTTTAATGCCCCAGGGATTTTCGAAGTCATGACGTAATGTGATGATACCTCCTCTTGGCCCCCTTAATGTTTTGTGGGTGGTGGAAGTAACAATATGACAATGATCAAAAGGATCATTTAATAATCCACTGGCTATTAACCCGGCTGGGTGTGCAATATCAGCAAAAACGATGGCTCCGATTTCATCTGCCACAGCACGGATACGTTTATAATCCCAGTCGCGGCTGTAAGCAGATGCTCCGCAGATGATCATCTTTGGTTTTTCCTTGCGGGCTATTGCTTCCAGTTGTTCATAATCTACAATGCCTTCTTTTGTAACACCGTAGTGAAATGCCTGGTATGTTTTGCCGCTAAAATTAGCCGGGCTGCCGTGTGTAAGATGGCCGCCCATACTCAGGTCAAGCCCCAGGAATTTTTCACCGGGTTTCATTACCGCCAAAAAAACGGCACCATTGGCCTGTGCACCACTGTGCGGCTGCACATTTGCCCAACTGGCATTGAAAATTTTTTTTAATCGTTCAATAGCCAGTGTTTCGATCTCATCTACTACTTCACAGCCGCCGTAGTAACGTTTGCCGGGATATCCTTCTGCATATTTGTTGGTGGGCACAGTACCCATCGCCTGCATTACCTGCAGCGAAGTAAAATTTTCGGAGGCAATCAATTCAATGCCATTACGCTGGCGTTCCAGTTCTTTGTTAATGAGGTCGAAAATGACAGTATCTCTTTGCATGGTGAAATTTAAGGGGTTTGAATAAAGCCTGGTGCAAAAGTAAGTTAGGGGCCAATGTGATGGGTTTCCGGGGCCGGATTTTTGTTTATTTCAAAATCCTTACTTTCGTTGGCTTTTGATTAGTTACCAAACAATGGAGCTCCATAGATGAAAGCTATCATACCAGTAGCCGGCGCAGGCACCAAGCTGCGTCCACATAGTTACACACAGCCCAAAGCACTCATTCCTCTTGCAGGAAAGACGGTTCTCAGTATTATTATAGACCAGCTGAAAAGTGCAGGTATCAACGAGTTCATTTTTATCGTTGGCTACCTGGGAGATAAAATACAGGATTACGTAAAAAGTAAACATCCTGATCTGATAGCCCATTATGTGCACCAGGTAGACAGGCAGGGGATAGGCCATGCCGTTCGATTAGCAAGAAATATAGTGAACCAGGATGAAGTGATTGTTGTACTTGGCGATACGATTTGTGAGTACGATGTGCAGGAAGTGGTCAACAGCCCGTATTCTATGATCGGGGTAAGAAAAGTGGATGACCCAAGGGAGTTTGGTGTGGCAGAAATTGAGGAGGACGGCTTTATCAGCCATGTGGTAGAAAAACCGCAGATACCAAAATCAAACATGGCATTAGTGGGAGTGTATAAATTAAAGGAAAGTGAGCAAATGTTCCAATGCCTGGAAACGAATATCCTGCATGGTTTGCGTAGTCATGGTGAGTTCAGCCTGACAGATGCGTTGGATTGCATGATCAAGATGGGAGCAAAGTTCAAATCCTTTAAAGTAGAAAATTGGTTTGATTGTGGTCGCAAAGAAACAATGCTGGAATCCAATGCTACATTACTGAAAAAATTTGCCCCTAAAACTGATCCTGACCAGTTTGAAAATACCGTTATCATTGCGCCGGTGAGCATCGGTGCCGGTTGCAATATTAAAAATTCTATCATCGGGCCGAATGTATCAATAGGAGAAAATACAACGATCGATTATTCAATAGTGAAAAACTCTATCATCGGTTCCTTCTCCAATCTGTTCGATATTGTATTAGATGATTCTGTCATTGGCAGTGATACCAATCTGCGTGGTGAAACCCGGTCGCTTAACATTGGTGATAATACAAGTATAGACTTAGGATAAGATTGCAAGGCACAAGGTTCAAGAGACAAGTCGTTATTATTTCTGTAGTTACTTTATTGTATTGAGGGTTCTACTTGCTCCTTGTTTCTTGTCTCTTGTGCCTCCTTCAATTATCTTTACTCCCGACTAACGACTATTGACTCATGACTAATTTCTCCAATCGAATCACAAAACTTTTCGGGATTGAATATCCTATCATCCAGGCCGGCATGATTTGGGCCAGCGGCTGGCGGTTGGTCAGTGCTGTCAGCAATGCCGGGGGATTGGGTATTATTGGCAGCGGTTCAATGTATCCTGATGTTTTACGGGAGCATATCCGTAAATGTAAAGTTGCTACTAATCGTCCTTTTGGTGTAAATGTGCCCTTGCTTTATCCTGACATTGATAAGCATATTGAAATAATAATGGAAGAGGGAGTCAAGATCGTTTTTACTTCTGCCGGTAATCCGAAAACATGGACAAGTGTCCTGAAAGAAAAAGGCATCACCGTAGTACATGTTGTCAGTTCTTCAAAGTTTGCAAAAAAATCAGAAGAGGCGGGATGTGATGCGGTGGTAGCAGAAGGGTTTGAGGCTGGTGGTCATAATGGGATAGAAGAAACTACAACGCTGGTGCTGATACCATCTGTGGTTGATGCAGTCAGGGTTCCGGTAATTGCGGCAGGCGGAATTGGAACAGGAAGGCAAATGCTGGCGGCGATGGTGCTTGGGGCAGAAGGGGTGCAGATGGGGAGCCGGTTTGTAGCAAGTGAGGAAGCGTCGTCTCATAGTAATTTTAAAAACGTGGTGATAAATTCCCGGGAAGGGGATACACAGTTAACCCTGAAACAACTGACGCCGGTACGGCTGATGAAGAATGAATTTTTTAAAAAAGTACAGGAAGCAGAACAAAAAGGGGCAACGGTAGAAGAGTTAAATGCGTTGTTAGGAAAGGCAAGAGCTAAAAAAGGAATGTTTGAAGGCGATTTAGCGGAAGGTGAACTGGAAATAGGCCAGGTAAGTGCTTTACTGGATGGTATTTTACCGGCGGGTGATATCGTAAAAAATGTGTGGAAGGAGTTTACAGAAGGTTTGGTAAATCCAGTGAAAAAGTTTTAATTTTAACTACCATCATCAAAGCAGAAAAAGAATAAGTGCTGAAAGGTTAATAATAAACCATTCAAAAAAGTACAATGAAACAAAAGCTATTATTGCTGGCAATTTCCTTTCTGGGATTTGTTACAGCCAAAGCCAATGACAGTGGCCCCGGCCCTGGTGATGGTAAGAAAGATGATTTAAACGGTACTGTTATTCATTCAGAGACAAAAAAGCCTTTGAAAGATGTTAGTATTACGGCTGTACTGGTTTCCAAAAAGGAAAAAATTGTTTTTTCAGAAGAGGACGGCGGGTATGCTTTTGATGAATTGAAGCCGGGTACCTATAAATTTATTTTTGAAAAAGCCGGGTTTAAGAAAATTACCAAAGAAAAAGTGGTGATCAAAACCAATGAAGCATTCCAGCTAAATATAGAGATGATCGAGCAGAATGATTTTGATATCATGCCTTCGCCATTTCACTTTACTGATTTCTGATCTGCATAAACTTATTGTAAACAAAAGCCCCGTCTTGCAAGACGGGGCTTTTGTTTTTCATGGCTGGCTTTGGCAAACAGAGTTCTTAGTCCATATCTATATTAAAATCGTCATCGTTTTTTTCTATGTTGAATTTTTTATGCTTTTCAAGGAAACTGCGGTATTTGCTGTAGGTCTGCGCTGAGGCTTTTTTGCCGTTGATGAAGAGTTCCCCGTCTTTATGCCTGAGAGTATAGCCTTCTTTCTTAATAATAAGACCATCATTTTCCAGGCCATCCACAAAGCCTTTATATTCTTTTATTTCAGCCTTTGCTTTTTCGATTTCCACTTTGGCCTTCTCCATTTCTTTTTGCATTTTCGGACCGAGTTCTTTCATTTCTTCGCTCAGTTTTTTCATGTCTTCATCCAGTTTCTTTATATCCACTTCTTTCACTTTCTCTATTTCCTCATTTATTTTGTTGAAATCAACTTTAGCCAGGGATTCCTGTACTTCTTTCTGGATTTTGGCCATGTCTATTTCCTTCATGGCGTCAGCTATCTCTTCTTTCATTTTGTTGAAATCGACTTTAGCCAGGGACTCCTGTACTTCTTTCTGGATCTTAGCCATATCAACATCTTTCATGGCTTTATCTATCTCCATTCTTATTTTGTCTCCATCAATTTTCTTCATGGCTTCAGCAATTTCTTTTTGAGCCTTCTGCATTTCTTCCTGTAAATCCACAGCGTTAAGTTCATCCAGCACATCATCCAGGTCCCGGACTTTCTTATCTCTGTCAGTTGATTTCTTTTTAGGGGTTGTGTCGTTAGCCGGCTGCTCATACATGCCGGGTTTTTGTTGATAATCCCACGATACGAGGCCAACGGTAAGACCTGTTGTCAGCAGTACTAATAATAATCGTCCGTTTAAAAAGGTTGTTGGTTTCATACTTTCTTTTTTAGTTGTCAGTAATTTATTTTTCACGAAATACTTCGTACCAAATATACGATTGATTTCGTATTAAGTTACTTTCTCTTCCAGATAAAGAAAATTTTAACAAAAAAGCCATCCAGCTAGCTAATGAGTGGATGGCTTTTTCAATAAAGTATGAGAATCAATTTTTTCTGAAAGCCCAGCGTAGCATTTCTTTCCAGCTGGGTTTTTTACCATACATTAAAATGCCGGTGCGGTAAATTTTTCCGGCAAACCAAACCGTAATGATGAAGCCCAGAATCAATAAAGCCATGGACAAGCCCAGTTGCCACCAGGGAACAGTATTGGGTACGCCAAATGGAATACGGGCCATCATAACAATTGGGGAGCTTATTGGAATTATACTTGCCCATACCGCAATTGGACTGGTTGGGTTAGCAATTGCCGGAGTCATTAAGGCAATTGATATAATAACCAACATGGTAATAGGAAAACTTAAGGATTGTGCTTCCCGCATATCCTCGTTTACAGCGCTGCCGATGGCTCCATAAAGAGATGCATAAAAGAAAAAGCCGGCGAGAAAATAAAATCCAAAGCAAAACAATATTAATGGCACATTCACACTGGCGAACATAGTTTGCATGCCGCCTATCATCTGGTTAGCCATTCCGCCGCCTGCGCCTGAAACTTTAGCGATATTATATATAATAACTACAAAGGCTATCCATAGAAAGAACTGAGTTAATGCTACTAAACCAATACCGAGTATTTTACCCAGCATCATTTGAAAGGGTTTTACAGATGACACAATAACTTCTGCAATACGGTTTGTTTTTTCTTCCATTACACCCATCATTACCTGGGAGCCATAAATAAGAAGTATTAAATAAATAAGTAAACCACTTGCATACCCGATGCCCTCTGCGGTTTTAACATCGGATTTTTCATCTTTAATATTTTTTGATTTAAGCGTAATACGACTGGCTGCCAGAATTTGTTGCTTTTCATTGTCAAGTTGTAAGCTATCATTCTTTATTTCATTCCAAATGCGATTGAGTTTTGCTTCAACCGTAGCCGTTGATGAACTGCCGTACGATTTATTGGATTTTAGTTGTAAACTATCAGTGCCGGTTTTCCAACTCATTGCCGGAATTACAATGTATCCATCATATCCGTTTGTTTTATAATCGGCTATTATTTTTTCAGCATTTTTAGTTTCGGGTATTAAGGTTGAGCTATTATCAACAGCATTTTGTTTATTAAGCCGCTCTTCTGAAAAATATCCCGAATTGTCAATTACTGCTATTTTAAGATTTTGCAAACTTTCTTTAGCTATATACCCCATACCAAAAACCAATGCTATCCATAGTATCGGGAAAAGCAGGGTGGATATGATGAATGTTTTTTTTCGAACCCTTGTCAGGTATTCTCTTTTTATGATAAGCCAGATTTTTTTCATATCAAATATTTTTAGCGTTAGTTGTTATATTTTTTGGAACTGACGGGCAGCTGGTGTCCCTTCTACCAGTTTGATGAAAATGTCATTCAGTGATGGAAGAATTTCGTTGAAAGAATGAATAGTTGCTTTTTGATTCAGTAAATATTGCAACACATCGTTTGGTCCACTGCCTTCTTTTATTTTTACAATGAGTGAACTATCTTTTATTCCAACTTCTTCAAAAGGGGCATTCGTATTCAAGGAGGGCAATTCGCTGGCTCCTATACTGAACAGGTTCTCTTTAAATTCCTGTTTTATCTGCTTTACCGTTCCGTCTAATATTTTCTTTCCTTTATTTACCAGCACAATATGATCGCAGATCTCTTCTACCTGCTCCATCCGGTGGGTACTGAAAATAATGGTTGCTCCATTTTTGGCAAGATTGAATATCTCATCCTTGATAAGGTTGCTATTAACAGGGTCAAGACCGCTGAAAGGTTCATCCAGTATGATAAGCTTAGGTTCATGCAGTACTGTAGTAACAAATTGTAGTTTCTGGCTCATACCTTTTGAGAGGTCTTCTACTTTTTTATTCCACCAGCTTTCCATTTCAAACCGGATGAACCATTGCTTGATTTTTGTGAGTGCCTCACTCTTACTTAGTCCTTTCAGTTGCGCCAGGTACAGGGTTTGTTCACCGATCTTCATCTTTTTATAAAGGCCTCTTTCTTCCGGCATGTAACCGATGTATGCTACATCATTGATCGGGTCAAATTTTTTCCCATCGAAAATGATATTGCCTTCATCCGGGTAAAAAATTCCTGTGATCATCCGGATCAGTGTTGTTTTGCCGGCACCATTAGGCCCCAGCAGACCGAATATCTGTCCTCTTTCAACAGAGAGACTGATATCATCTACCGCTTTTTGCGTAGCGAAGTATTTCTTAAGATTTTGTAACTCCAGTATTGGCATAAAAGGTTGGTTTGAATTGTAAAATTAGCTGAGTGTATTGATTGAACAGGATATTTCGACAAACTGAAAGCAGTTGGGGGTAAGTTGCAGAAATCTCCGGTCAAACCGATTGCAATATCATGTCTATTTGTAGTGCTATGCGTTCGCCGTCCATCGAAGCACTAACAATTCCACCGGCATATCCGGCTCCTTCACCACAGGGGTAAAGGTTTTTAATTTGGGGATGTAGTAGTGTTTTCGGGTCTCTTGGTATCCGGACAGGAGAAGAGGTTCTCGATTCAGTGGCCACTACCACCGCATCGTTAGTGAAATACCCCCTCATTTTTTTCCCATACTCTTTAAATGCCTGTTGCAGGCTTTTGTGAATAAAAGAGGGTAATACTTCATTTAGTGAAGCAGAACGAAGACCGGGCAGGTATGAACAGTCAGGCAGGGTGGATGATATTTTATTATTTGCAAAATCAACCAATCGTTGTGCGGGGGCAACAAATTTTCCTCCACCAGCCTCAAAAGCCTTTCTTTCTATAGATTGCTGAAAAAACATAGCCGCTAACGGCCCATGTTTTTTAAACCCTTGAAAATCTTTTTCTTCAACAGAAACAACAATGCCGCTATTGGCAAAAGGATTATTACGTTTTGAAGGGCTCCAGCCATTTACTACCAATTCACCAGGGGAAGTTGCTGCCGGCGCAATGATGCCTCCCGGGCACATGCAAAAGGAAAAAACACCTTTCCCATCTACCTGTTGTACCCAACTATATGCTGCTGGCGGTAAAAACTCTCCCCTGACATTACAATGGTATTGGGCACTATCAATTAATGACTGTGGATGCTCGACCCGCACACCTAAGGCAAATGGTTTCGCTTCAATCAATATTTTTTTTGCATGGAGTAGCTCAAAAATATCCCGTGCCGAGTGACCGGTGGCTAAAATAACTGCATCACCTTCAAAAGAATTTCCATCGGCTGTTTTTACTCCTTTAATTTGACCGCCTTCCAGGATAAGATCAACCACTTTTTTTTCAAATAGAAATTCGCCGCCACAATCCAGTATTTGCTGGCGCATAGCTGTAATGATATGAGGCAGTTTGTTGGTGCCTATGTGAGGATGAGCTTCGTATAGTATTTTCGCTTCGGCTCCAAAATGAACAAACAAATTCAGGATACGGTTGATATCACCCCGTTTGCTGCTGCGGGTGTAGAGTTTACCATCGCTGTAAGTGCCTGCACCGCCTTCGCCAAAACAATAATTGCTCTCCGGATTTACTACGCCGTCTTTATTAAGTATAGCAAGATCTCTTCTCCTTGCCCTAACATCTTTGCCTCTTTCGAGTAAAATAGGCTTAATGCCTTTTTCTATCAATTGCAAAGCAGCGAATAAACCGGCGGGACCTGCGCCTATTATAATTACCTTCTTTAGGACATTTTTTACATCCTGGAAATGAAACGACATCAGCTCCCGTTCAACAAAAGGCTCATTAATAAATGCTTTCACTGAAAGATTGATCCAGGCTTGCCTGCCTCTTGCATCAATAGAGTGTTTCAGGATAGTAAAACCACTAATAGCCGATGGATTCACTGCCTCGGCCCGGGCTATGTATTCCTTTACCAGTATTTCATTGGCTGCTTCAGAGGGAAGCAGTTTGAGTGTAAGGTTCTTTTGCATGCTGTCAGGTTTTTATCCTGAAATATTATTACAAAGATGCAAAGAAAAAACCGGGATTAATTTTTATAATTGTTGTTGCAGCCATAAAATATTTATACCTTCAGACGAGACCATCGGTTATGAAAAAAAAATCCTCAATTGCACTTTTTTCCTTATTTCTCCTTTTCACAGGTCTATCCTGTAATACTAGTTATCAGAGCCAGTCTCTCTTGTATAAATCATATCGCATT
Source organism: Chitinophaga pinensis (assembly GCA_943371565.1). Lineage (GTDB taxonomy): Bacteria > Bacteroidota > Bacteroidia > Chitinophagales > Chitinophagaceae > JJ008. The sequence continues at coordinate 89,590 of CALRVH010000009.1, forward strand.
AATGAAGCACAGCAAAAAGATTCTTCCGTGCTGTCATTTTTACAACCGTATAGTGAAAACGTCAACAGGACGATGAATGATGTTGTCGGTATCGCCGATAAAAGCTTAGATAAAAAACAACCAGAATGTACGCTGGGCAATTTTATGGTAGATGCTTTTTTGTCTATGGCAGCGGATAAATACAATACAAAAGTGGATGTTGCCTTTTTAAATTTTGGAGGGATGAGGCTAACACAATTGCCGGCGGGTAATGTTACTAATGGAAAAATATTTGAACTGATGCCTTTTGATAATTTATTAATACTGCAGAAATTAAAAGGCGATGTGCTGCAACAGATGTTGGATCTGACAGCAGCAAAAGGAGGGTGGCCGGTTGCGGGCATCACCATGCAGATAAAAGATAAGAAAGCGGTGAATGTAATGGTTGGTGGAAAGCCGCTTGACCCTGGTGCAACGTACACAACCGTTAATTCAGATTTTGTGGCCAATGGAGGAGATAATGCTGACATGCTTAGAACTATCCCACAGATAACCAATGGCTACCTGATGAGGGACGCTATTTTTGATTATATCAAAAAGTTGAAAAGCCAGGGTAAAAACATCAGTGCTAACATTGAAAACAGGGTTACCAATGCTCAATAGAAAAAGTTTCATCAGGCAGGCTGCCCTTTCGGCTGGAGCTATTATGGCAGGGTCATCCATTGCAAGTGCGGCAGAATATTTTAGCCCCCTGAAACTAACCATTTTGCACACCAATGATACCCATAGCCGGTTAGAACCCTTTCCTATGGATGGTGGCCGAAACCAGGGATTGGGTGGTATCGCCGGAAGAGCTCAGCTCATCAGTAAAATAAGGGCGGAAGAAGAACATGTTTTGTTGCTGGATGCCGGTGATATTTTCCAGGGTACTCCCTATTTCAATATATATAAAGGAGAACCGGAAATAAAAGCCATGTCGGCTATGAAGTATGATGCTACTACAATAGGCAATCATGATTTTGATGCTGGTATGGAAAACCTGGCAAATCAATTGACTAAACATGCAAGCTTTCCCATGTTGGTAAGCAATTATGATTTTACCGGCACCCCTATGGAAAATAAAACACAACCGTATAAAATTTTCAAAAAAGGAAAATTAAAAATTGGATTGTTTGGAGTAAGTATTGAGGGAAGAGGCTTGATTCCTGATAGTTTGTTTGGTGCAACAAAATATCTGGATCCTGTTCAAAAGGCAAATGAAACAGCTGACCAGTTAAAACGAAACGAAGGTTGTGATATGATAATTTGCTTATCACATCTCGGTAATCAATATAAGGAAAGCAATAAAGTAAGTGATGAAGTGCTGGCCAAAGAAACAGAAAATGTTGACCTGATAATTGGCGGACATACCCATACTTTTTTGGACAACCCGATTGTCTATAAAAACAAAAAAGGGGATGATGTTATCGTAAACCAGGTGGGTTTTGCAGGTATTATTTTAGGTAGATTAGATTTTGAATTTTCCAAATTTTCGGGGAAAAAATTGGCTAAAAATCATAATATTTCTGTTTCACAAAAAACAGGGGGATAAAATTTTTTTTTATAAAAGAAATGATGATATTCGCCTCCCTGTCCAACTTTTTTACTGACATTGTGTGAACATTTTTTGGGGGACAATTTTCGAAGAACAACAACTATAGATAACCCGACATAAACTGCTTACTAATCTGATGGAGAAGAATGCTGAAAAAATCTGGACCAGTTGTTTAAAAATCATCAAAGACATTGTTGAGTGGCAGCATTACAAAACATGGTTCGAACCCATCAAACCAGTTTCCATAAAAAATAACGTTTTAGTTATCCAGGTGCCAAGCCAATTCTTTTTCGAATATCTTGAAGAACATTACGTAAATTTATTAGCGAAGACATTGAAAAGAGAACTGGGTAAAGATGCCCGTCTCGAATATCGCATCATGGTAGACAGTGGTAACAGCAAGAACAAACCTGTTACAATGGATGTAAGCGGTCAGGGGTTTAAAACTTTTTCAAATAACGAAATGGATTTCCCGTTAGTCATAAATAATCCTGTTAAGAATCCCTTCGTTATACCGGGTCTTAAGAAAATGCAGATTGACCCGCAGCTAAATCACATTTATACATTCGAAGCTTTTATAGAAGGTGATTGCAACCGGGTAGCCCGTCGTGCAGGTAAAACAGTGGCAGAAAAACCCGGAACAAATTCGTTCAATCCGCTTGTTATATATGGAGGCGTTGGTTTGGGAAAAACACACCTTGCCCAGGCTATAGGAAATGAGGTTAAAAGGCTACATCCTAATAAAGTGGTGCTGTATGTAAGTTCTGAGAAGTTCATCAACCAGTTTATGGATCATAGCCGGAATAATGCGATAAATGACTTTATCCATTTTTACCAGTTGATCGATGTACTTATTATAGATGACGTACAATTTTTTGCCAAAGCAGAAAAATCCCAGGATGCTTTCTTCGCCATTTTTAACCACCTGCACCAGTCTCACAAGCAATTGATACTTACTTCAGATAAATCGCCAAAAGACCTTGACGGGGTTCAAGAGAGGTTGTTAAGCCGTTTCCGATGGGGATTGAGTGCCGATCTGCAGGTGCCTGAGTATGATACCCGCATTGAAATACTGGAAAAGAAGATGAAGAATGACGGGCTGGAAATGCCAAAAGAAGTAGTGAAGTATATCGCCTATAATATAAGTAACAACGTAAGGGAACTCGAAGGGGCTTTAATCTCACTGTTGGCACAATCTTCGCTAAACAGGAGGGAAATAGATCTAGACTTAGCCAAAAAAGTGTTACGAAATTTTGTAAAATCATCCAGCAAAGAAATTACCATTGAAACCATTCAAAAAATGGTTTGTGAGTACTTTGATGTTGCCTATGACAAACTCCTGCAAAAAACCCGCAAGAGAGAAATTGTTCAGGCAAGGCAGATCACTATGTACCTGGCCAAAGCATTCACTAAAAATTCTTTAAAAACTATTGGTGAACATTTCGGCGGCCGTGATCATACCACTGTTATCCATTCCTGCCAGACGGTGAAGGATCTTATGGATACAGATGGAGTATTCCGGGAAAATGTATTGGAACTACAGCAAAAAGTGCAGCTGGCTGCTATGTAAAATAATTTGACGCTTTCAATTGCAAATTGAAACAGAAGCCCCGGTAAAGCCGGGGTTTTTTTATTGGGATAAACTGAAAACAGTATTGCGGGAAAGCAATAAATCTTTATTTTTGCCTCCCTTGAATAAAAGGGGACGGGGAGAGATGCCTGAGTGGCCGAAAGGAACGGTTTGCTAAATCGTCGTACGGGTCACACTGTACCGTGGGTTCGAATCCCACTCTCTCCGCCAAAACCAGCCGACGCTAAGCATAGGCTGGTTTTTTTTTTTGACAAATTGGCTTTCCAGGAAAAATGTCAAATAAGCAAAATACCGTACAACGGGTATAAGCCTTGAACTGAAAGCATACTATATTCGATAATAAAAATCAAGTAATATGAAAAAGGCGCTGTTTATAGCAATTGGACTGATTTACTTTGGCAGTATGGCTAAGGCTCAAAATTTTCCCCGTCCAAGTTGTACTACTATCGTAGGCGATGCAATGCTGAAAGAAGTTGATACGACAAAACAAAGGGGCGTTAGTGATAATTACCGTACCTGGACAAACGGCCAGGTCGTATTGGTAAAGTTTATGCCGGGCGGCAGTAAGCTGCTCAGGGATAAAGTGATCAGTTATGCAAAGGAATGGGAGAAATATGCCAATATCGTTTTCAAATTTGTATCCGATACAGCAAGCAACACTCATATCAGAATTAAGCTGGGGAAAGGGTTAGGTCACAACTCTGCTGTAGGAACAGAAGCCAATTTCAGACCTCAGTCTGCTCAAACAATGAATTTTGACACTCTTTTCTTTGCTGATGGTGATTATTATGTTGCAAAACTTCAGAAGAAAGGATTTAAAGCTCCTTATAGTTTAAACCAGTTGATTACAGAGATGAGGATAGATCCCAACCATTGGAGCATCCCGGAAATGCGTCGGGTAGTGGTGCATGAGTTTGGCCACTCATTGGGCCTGTTACACGAACAGAGTTATCCGGGGGCCGTAAACTGGAAGAGAACAGATTCTATTTATAATTATTACAGGGAATCACAAGGTTGGACTAAAGAGCAAGTTGATTTTAATGTTTTCGAAGTGTCAAGCCAATTTTATACAAATGGCACCAGCTATGATGCCAAATCAATAATGCATTATTCTATTAACACCTGGGAAACAACGGACGGATATTCAGTAAAGCAGAATTATGAGATTTCTGCAGGTGACAAAGCAATAATAGGAGCTCTTTATCCAAGGGGTAAAAAGGAGTCTGACCTTATTGTTCCCAAAGTAGACATTACCAATTTTGGTAAGGTTTCGGTGGTCAATAACACCGCTAAAGGAGGGTTATCAATTTACCCGGTATTTGATCTTAAAACCAACTCAAAGCTCGGCCAGGTATATGTAGTCGCAAGATTGGCCGATGAAGATGGTTATTATATCAAAACAGACAATCAATATTATAACTGGGGCGGAACTGCGGCGACCTATTTAAAAATGAACCTGTTGCCCAATTCAAAGATCAGTTACAATAAAACAGTCAAAAAGAATCTTGAATTGTTTTTCCCATTTGCCCAAATGCCGGAATTATACGGAAGAAAAGTGATGATTGTTTTTGCAGTTTATCTTGATGATGTGAAGAACGGCCAAATGGATAAATTAATGTATTTCTCCACTACCACACCGTTAAGCATAACAAGGTAGTAGTTGATCTCTTATAAATAATGTGGGAATAGGTTGATTCTTCAGCTTATTCCCATTTTTGTCTTTATAATCTTCTTTAAAAATAAACGGTAAATAAGGCAAGAAGCTGTT
>CALRVH010000010.1:0-92077 GCA_943371565.1 Chitinophaga pinensis
AAAAACGACCTGGTTACCTGGGCATTATTGGTAAGTACGATCGGGTTTATTTTGGTGATGATAGCCGGATGGTCGTTAAAACATTTAGTAATTAAAAAATTTGGTACCAATGCTCCGCAATTAGTTTCCTACTACTACTGGATATTTCCAATGGGCCTTGGCTTAACTATATATACCGTACTGGAAGCCTATGCCTGGAGCCTTCATAAATCTATAGTAGCTAATTTTTTCAGAGAAGTACAATGGAGGTTATTCACTACGGTGCTGATTGTCCTGTTCGTCACTAACACAATCAAAGACTTTGATCTGTTCATCAAATTATTTGCCTTCACTTATCCCGGTATTGCTATCAGCTTGTTTCTTTACCTGATCATTACAAAAAAAATTCACTTCACATTTACCGTCAGCAAAGTCAGCAGGCGGTTCTTCAAAAAGATAGTAGCTCTTTGCAGTTTCGTTTATGGCGGCACTCTCATCTTTACACTTTCACAGGTTTTTGATACGATCGTAATTGCTTCCCTTCTTGAGGATGGCTCTGCGAAGGCTGGTGTATTCGGTTTAGCAACTATTATGACCAGCATTATACAGGCACCACAAAGAGGAATTGTATCTGCTTCTATCTCCCACCTCTCCAAAGCATGGAAGGATAAGAATATGGCATTGTTGCAAAAAGTATATCAGCGTTCATCCATCAACCAGCTCATTTTCGCCTGTGCTATCTTTTTACTTATCTGGATGAATTTCACTGATGGCATCAATACATTTGGTGTAAAGCCAGCCTACCTTGACGCAGCCTGGCTATTTTTTATTCTTGGCCTTACCAAGATCATTGATATGGGAACCGGTGTTAATGCCCAGATCATTGCTACATCTACTTATTGGAAATTTGAACTTGTCAGCGGTGTCATCTTATTGCTGGTCATGTTGCCACTAACCTATATTCTTACCACCGTATATGGTATTATCGGACCTGCAATTGCCACTTTAGTATCTATTACCATTTATAATTCGATCCGGATTGTTTTCTTATGGAAGAAGTTTAAACTCTTTCCACTGACCATGCAATCTCTTTATACCATATTATTGGCAGCGGTTTGTTATGGCGCCTGTCATTTTGCATTTAAGGATATGCATGGATTAGAGGGAATGTTTACCCGGAGCATTGTATTTATGCTGCTATACACCACCGGAGTTATTTATATGAAACTGTCACCCGACATTCATCCTGTGATAATGACCATCAAAAAAAGATTAGGAAATAAAAGGGATTAATTGCTGGTGACAATTTGCTTGTCATCAATTCTTCCGGCACCAACAAAACGTTTGAGATAGTAAGGTTCAAACAGCCCGTTTACCATCACGCCTCTCGAAACAGAAGCATGGATAAATTTATTGTTGCCAAGATAAACACCTACATGAGACACTCCGCTTCCGTTGGTATTAAAGAAAACCAAATCACCTTCCTGTAGCTCGGTAGTAGAAATTTTACGGCTGGTTCTGTATTGCTCCCTTGAAACCCTTGGTAGCATGATGCCATACACAGCCGAATAAACTGCTACTGTAAAACCAGAGCAATCAACACCACTTTTTGTATTGCCACCGGTGCGGTACCGAACACCATACCATTCATCTACACTTTCCAGTAATTCTTTACTGGGTAATGTTTCCACTTCGGTGTTCATTAAGACGGCATATTTCAATTGTACAGAAGAAGCAGTTTCTACTTCAGCGATACGGTTTGCTAAAAACTGTGAAAGAAGATCCTGGGGTTGTTTGTCATCCTGGTTCTCAATGATATTCACCCCACGGGTTGTCGAAATTAACGTTTGTGGTTCTGGCTTCACATCTGCTTTATCAAAAGTTACCGGTGGAGTTACCGAAATATCATCAATAAACCGGGTTTGGGAAGTTGGCGCAGCCATTGTACTAATTTGCCTGTTACTGGTAAAATTCAGTGGCTTAAAAGTTGTACAACTGCTCAAAAAAACAACAACTGCTATCGCTGGTAATATCTGCTTAACCATTACGTCTTTCGTTTTAGGATGATTTCATGGGTTCTTCTATCGTCCTGCCGCCAGTTTACCAGCCGGAGCAACGCAATGCCGGCAGACAGGATACCCTCCTTCAGGAAGGCGAGCAAAAATAGAGGTAAATGTCCAAAAAAAACCACGTTCTGTAAACGAATTTCCCCAGCCGATATTGCAAGGAGACTAAATCATTGTAAACAAGTGATTTAGAATTCCTGACAGGGTGTGGATTTTGAGAGAAATCAACTTAATTTAGAAGGGCTAATTTTAACGTTTTACCTACCCCCAAACCAATGCAAACACTACTATCCTTAATCACCTTATTCTTTCTAACAGCCGGTTGCCAGAGCTCCGGTAGCAACAGAAAAACAGACAATGACTCATTAACCAAAATGGTAGCAAAGGACACCGTTCCGGTAATTCCGCTACCAAAGCCCTATTCCACTATTGAATATGAAAAAAAAGAAGTGATCACCGCTGCCGGGGGTACCAAATCAGTCATTTTTAATGCAAAGGGCACAAAACTATATGCCATGAACCTTGAGGGAATGAGTGTATATGAATTTGACCAGGCTAGCCGCAAGTTGACCCGTGAATTCAAGTTTACCCCAACAAGAGGTTCCGGCTGGGATTATAATAAAAGCCGCCCTATCGCCTCCTTCCAGGAGAAACCGGTAGAAGCCTGCTTTAGTCATGATGATAAAATACTCTGGATATCCCTGCACAATGCTGATGGGATCGTTCCTATCTGGGTAGATAATTTTTCAAAAAATAACGCTGTTTCAACAGCTGAGCAAAAAACAAAACCCGTAACAGTTATATACCCGGGCACTGCTAAAAAAGATTCTTTCCGGGTTCCATTGATTGAAACCGGTAAAACACCAAAAGTGATTTCAAGAACTGCTGATAGTAAATACCTGTTAGTCAGTAACTGGCATTCCAGGAATACGAGTGTGCTTGAGATGGATGAAAATGTAATGCCCTACGGAAAAGTGATCAGCACTGTTCCTGTGTCGGCGATTCCGAGAGGTATTGCTGTCGATGATAAAAATAAAAAATCATACATCGCTATTATGGGCGGCGCCAGTCTGAATGTGGTGGACAACAATACCTGGAAAAGCGAAAGCATCATGAATGTGTGGAGTAGTCCCCGCCATATTGTGATGGATACCAGTGGTCATCTATTTGTATCGTATAACAGTTTGGGAACTATTGCCTGTATTGATGTAGCCAGCGGAAAACAATTATTTTCTGCCAAAACCCACTCACAGCCCCGAACAATTGTACTATCCAAAAATCACAAATTTATTTTTGTGACCTGCTACACCAGCGACTATGTGGATGTGTACAAAATCAATTCCGACAACTTCGAGAAAGTGGCATCTTTGCCATGTGGCGGCCATCCGGTGGGTGTGGATATTTTTGAAAATGATAAAACGCTGGAAGCCTGGGTGTGCAGCTACAGTAGCGGATCGATCAGTATATATTCGTTCAAGAAAAAGAATAAGGATAAAGACAAGGATTAGAAATCAGTGAAAAAGAATACAGCGCAATGAAATTCTCTCACCTGCACGTACATACCCAGTTCTCCCTCCTTGACGGGGCTGCCTCTATACAAAACCTTTACAAGAAAGCAATCAAAGACGGTATGCCGGCCCTTGCCATCAGCGACCATGGCAATATGTTTGGTGCTTTTGAATTTGTGGCAGAGGCGTATAAACATAAAGATGAAAACGGTAATGTAAAAGTAAAGCCCATTGTCGGTTGCGAATTTTACATCACCGAAAACCGCCATATCAAGACATTTACTAAAGAACTAAAAGATAAAAGGTTTCATCAAATACTGTTAGCGAAAAACGAAACAGGCTATAAAAACCTCAGCAAGCTTACATCCCTTGGCTTCGTGGAAGGCATGTATGGCAAATACCCCCGTATTGACAAAGAATTGATACAGAAATATCATGAAGGGTTGATTGCTACGACTTGTTGTCTTGGTGCATCTGTACCACAAGCCATTCTAAAAAAAGGCGAAGAAGAAGGAGAGAATGAATTCAAATGGTGGTTAAATATATTCCAGGAAGATTTTTATGTAGAGCTGCAACGACACGGTATGGCGGAGCAGGATAAAGTAAATGCAGTACTGATAAAACTTGCCCGGAAGTATAAAGTGAAAATTATTGCCAGTAATGATTCACATTATGTGGACCAGGATGATTTTAACGCCCATGATATTTTGCTCTGCATTAATACCGGTGCAAAAATACAAGACGATGCACTACGTGAATTTAATGATGATGATGTGCAGGTAAAAACTAAACAACGCTTTGCTTTTCCCAACGACCAATTTTATTTTAAGACGACAGAAGAAATGAGCAAGGTCTTTCACGACCTGCCGGAGGCTATTGATAACACCAATGAAGTAGCCGGAAAAATAGAACTGCTGAATCTTACCCGTGATATCTTGTTGCCCAACTTCCCGATAGAAAAAAGATTTCAATTACATACCAAAGAAGAAACGATTGGCAAATACAAAGTGTCTGCTGAATCGCAAAACCAGTGGGAATTTTTAAAACATCTTACCTACGAAGGTGCCACCAAACGTTATACTGAACTGACAGATGAAATAAAAGAACGTTTAGAATTTGAACTCTTTACTATAAAGATGATGGGCTTTGCCGGCTACTTTTTAATTGTAAGTGATTTTATCAAAGCCGGAAGGGATAAAGGTGTATTCATTGGCCCGGGCCGGGGCTCTGCTGCTGGTTCTGTAGTGGCATATTGTATTGGTATTACCAATATTGATCCTATAAAATATAATTTACTGTTTGAGAGATTTTTGAATCCCGATCGTAAATCAATGCCAGATATAGACACCGACTTTGATGATGAGGGCAGGCAGAAAGTAATTGATTATGTAGTAGAAAAATATGGCAAGAACCAGGTAGCACAAATTATTACCTACGGTACAATGGCTGCCAAGTCCAGTATTGCTGACGTAGCAAGAGTAATGGATTTACCCTTGCCAGAAAGCCGTGCCTTAACAAAATTAGTTCCGGACCGGCCAGGTACAGAATTGCGCAGAGTGTTACATGCACCAATGAAAATAAAGGATGGCGAAAAATCATTGGAAGAAAAAGATGGCATGGGCAGCGATGATATGGAGAATGTAAAAAAACTCCGGGAGATATATAAACAAACCGGTACTGTATTAAGTAAAGTGTTACATGAAGCAGAAAGGCTGGAAGGGTCTGTACGCAGCACAGGCATTCATGCTGCAGGCATCATCATTGCACCTAAGGATTTGATGGAGATGATTCCTATTGCTACGTCCAAGGAATCTCCCATGTGGCTGACACAGATCGAAGGAAATGATATTGAAAATGCAGGTGTTATTAAGATGGACTTTTTGGGATTGAAAACCCTTACCGTTCTTAAAAATGCTTTGGCTCTTATTAAATTGATACATGGGGTTGATATTAATATTGATGAAATTCCACTGGACGATAAAAAGACTTTTGAACTTTACCAGCATGGTTCTACGGTAGGTACTTTCCAATTTGAAAGTGCCGGTATGCAGAAATATTTACGGGAACTAAAACCTGATAAATTCGGCGACCTTATTGCGATGAACGCCTTGTATCGTCCCGGTCCTATTGCCTATATCCCTAACTATATCGACCGTAAGCATGGCCGTGAAGCCATTCAATATGACTTACCCGAAATGGAGGAATATCTGCAGGAAACATACGGTATTACTGTTTACCAGGAACAGGTAATGTTGCTGGCACAAAAATTAGCCGGGTTCAGCAAAGGTGATGCGGATGTGCTGCGCAAAGCAATGGGTAAAAAGCAAAAAGCTGTGCTCGATAAAATGAAGGCACAGTTTATTACCGGGGCTACAGAAAAACTAATGCCTCCTGAAAAACTAGAAAAAATCTGGACCGACTGGGAAGCTTTTGCACAATATGCCTTCAATAAATCTCATTCTACTTGTTATGCTTATGTAGCCTATCAAACCGCTTATCTAAAAGCCCATTACCCGGCAGAGTATATGTCAGCCGTGTTGAACAACGCCGGCAGTATTGATAAGATTACATTTTTCATGGAAGAATGTAAACGAATGGGATTAAAAGTACTGGGGCCTGATATCAATGAATCATTAAAAGGTTTTGCTGTAAATGATAAAGGGGAGATCCGTTTTGGCCTCGGCGGATTGAAAGGTGTGGGTGAAGCTGCCATAGAAAGCATCATTGAAGAACGAAAAAAAGGCGGATCATTCGTTAACATATTTGATTTTATCAAGCGTATCAATCAACGTACTGTCAATAAGAAAACATTGGAGAGCCTGGCTCATGCCGGTGGGTTCGATTGTTTCCCTGAACATCACCGGGCTCAATATTTTAATGTTCCCGAAGGAGAACTAATTAACGGTATCGAAAAAATAATTAAATACGGACAGGTGTATGCCACTCAAAATGCAACCGCTACGAATACTTTATTCGGCGACCTGCCTATCAGTATGGAAATACCGCCGCCAAGAATTCCTGATTGCGAACCCTGGCCATTGATAAAACAATTAGACAATGAAAAGGAAGTAACGGGCATATACCTGAGTGGCCATCCGCTGGATAATTATAAATTTGAAATGCGGCATTATGGCGTTACTCCCATAGCTGATTTCCTTGAATTTAAAGACGCTTTAAAATTGCAACCAAATCCCGGCCGGCCATTTAGATTGGTGGCCCTGGTTGTAGATCCCCAACACCGGATCGCAAAAAGCGGCAACAAATATGGCAATTTCGTCATTGAAGATTACTCCGGGAAAACAGAGTTTCCGTTATTCAGCGAAGATTATATGCGCCTCACTCCCATTTTGCAACAAGGAAGCACTGTATTGATCAACGGATATTTCAAGCAGAGATACAATAAAGACGAATTCGAATTTAAAGTAATGTCTGTTTCGCTGGCCGAAACGATGAAACGTAATATGACGAAGCAGGTAATTATTGAAGCTCATCCTCAATCGATCAGTGCTGAAGTAGTGAGTTTTGTAGAGAAGAATATGAAGAATTATCCCGGCAAGTCAACCTTAAGATTTACATTGACTGAACCCAAGAACAAGATGAAAATCAGTCTGGTTACGATGACGAATGGCTTTGAAATGAATGAAGAAATGATAGAGTTTTTAGAGAAAAAACCAGAATTAGAAGTGCAGGTACAAACCGTATAATGGCAGCAATGTCAGGCCAGCGACAAGCCAATCTGACAAGTTTTACACAAATACACGTCACTACTTCATGTTAACGGGAACGGCCTTAAATTTGTCCTCCTTTAAGCAATTAAAACCAAAAAAATAAAAATGGCAAAAGAGTATACCGATTCAAATTTTCAGACAGATGTATTGGCTTCTGATAAACTGACCGTAGTGGATTTCTGGGCAGAATGGTGCGGCCCCTGCCGTGCTATCGGGCCGGTAATTGAAGAGCTGAGCAAAGAGTATGATGGTAAAGTAAACGTAGGTAAAGTAAATGTGGATGTAAACCCACAGGTATCTATGAACTATGGCATTACTTCTATCCCTGCTATCTTGTTCATTAAAAACGGACAGGTAGTTGATAAATTAGTAGGTGCACAACCCAAAGGAAACTTTGTAAAGAAAATTGAAGCACATATTTAATTGCAATAAACAGTATATAGAGAATCCCAAATTCTGAAAGAAGTTTGGGATTCTTCGTTTATTGATGCTTAAGAAATTTAGCCTATTGCTTCTCTCATCGAAGACCAGTAACACTGAAAGGGAAATTTTATTCTCCGTCAAACGTTTCCTTTAGAAATAAGTTGTAGTTAAAAATACGTATGTAATTTTTCCACAAATCAGTTTTCAATCTGGCTGGTGATGGCTTTGCCGTTTCTGAAGCCTTTCTTACATACACATTATCACTGGATAATGCGATCAAATAGTATTCATCTTCCAACGAACGGTTTTGTAAATTATAAATCCGGAATTTCTTTACAATTAGTCCTTCCCTGAATTTTTCTTCATTCAAAATTTCTGGTTCGATATAGCTTATACAATCCACTACCACCAGGTATTTCTTTTTCAAAAAATCGGCAAACATATTTTCATAAGCCCCTTTAGGATATTCGTACTCATACGTCCCTTCGGGATATTGGTAGGTAGATCCTTCAGATGACAGCATTGCATTGACATGATTATGCCTGTAAGTAGTTGGCTTTAATTGCCGGGTAAAATTTTCTTTAAATTCGGTGTCATATCCACCCAGTTCGTCATCTTTTTCCAGGTAAATCAGAAAAAAATCGGTGAGTGGCAATGGAGCCAGCTTTGACTTTACTTTTATACTTTCTCCGGAATAAGACATGATCTGCCTTTTCAGGCCAGCATCAGTAATGTTTTTAATACCCAGCTTTTCATCCTCATCCTTTAGTGTAGCTAATATTGAATCAATCCCCTTTTTTTTTGCAAACAGTTCTGGTTTACGACTGTCATAATAGGCGGCAATTTTTTTTTGTTCGACCTCCTTTTCCATCTTCCAATTCGGAGTAGATGACTTGCAACCAGGAAGAAATGAAAGCACACCGAAGATTATAATAACTGTGCCTCTTGTTTTTTCAAGATAGTTTTTCATACGGTTAAAATTTATGCGGATTGTTCTTATTTAGTACATGGAGCTCTTGTTAATGTTTTACATTTTCCATCTCTTTCGGATTATGCTTGTATTTGAATATGGCAAGAAATGCAATGGCAATTAATAACGCATACCCGGCAAATGTGAACCATATATTTTGCCAGTTTTTATTCCCTGCAGCATCCGTAAAATAGTCAACCACTTTACCTGCAAAGAGGCCGCCTAAAATGGCTCCCAATCCATTTGTCATTAACATAAATAATCCTTGTGCACTGGCTCTTATTTCAGGTCTTGCTTCTTTGTCTACAAACAGTGACCCAGATATGTTGAAGAAGTCGAAGGCCATTCCATACACAATCATGGATAATAAAAGCAGCCATAATCCGGAGCCCGGATCGCCAATACCGAATAAACCAAACCTCAGCACCCATGCTACCATGCTGATGAACATTACTTGCTTAATACCAAATCGCTTGAGGAAAAAAGGTATCGCCAGAATGAATAAACATTCTGATATCTGGGAAAGAGAAATTAAAATATTACTATGTTTTACTGCAAAGCTATCCGCATACTCAGGTATTTTTCCAAAATCACCAAGGAAGGGATTGCCAAACATATTTGTTATTTGTAAAGCAGCACCTAGTAACATGGCAAACAAAAAGAACTTTGCCATCGTAGAACTTCTAAACAATTGAAATGCATCAAGGCCTAAACGGCTGGCGAATGATTTTTTCTCCGCTGACTTACTGATCTCAACACGGGGAAGTGTAAAGCAATACAAACCAGTAAAAATTCCTGCCACTGCTGCGAAATAAAACTGGTTGTTATTTTGAGTCCATCCTAACAGATCTACCGCCCATTCTGCTACAATAAAACCTACCGTTCCCCACACCCGGATCGGAGCAAATGATTTCTGCACATCCAGGTTACTCTTACTTAATAAACTATAGGAAACTGAATTGCTCAACGCAATGGTCGGCATATAAAAACAGCTCACCAGGAAAATAGCCCACAACATCCCGCTGGCACTATCTACTGTACTGGCATAATAAAGGCCAAGGCCACCAAGTATATGGCAAATGCCAAGCACAATCTCTGCCCTGATATATTTATCGGCCAAAATTCCCATCAAGGCCGGCATCAGTAACGACGCCCAGCCCATTGTCCCGTAGGTGTTCCCGATTTTAGACCCGATGTTTGGCTCACTGCCAAAACTGACAAACATATACCCTCCCAATGAAATAAGCCAGATACCCCAAACAAAGAATTGCAAAAAACTTAAGCCAGTTAACCGGAGTTTTAAATTCATATTGCTGTTTTTGGATTTATAAAACTATCAAAAGGGAAGATAAGGATTTTACTGTTTTGAAACACAAAGGCACTGCGACACGGCGGCACTGAGAATACAGTTTATTTCCCTTATTTTTTTCTTTTGTTCTTTGTGCCTTAGTGTCTCCATGGTTCAAAACTTCTGCATTCTAATCGTACCTTTACCGCCAGAAAATTGTTATTGAAACATGATAGCTACAACTGATTTATCTCCCGCCCTCCGGCAAATAGCAGGCAAAGTAAAAACCGGGCAACGAATCACTGACGAAGAAGGACTATTGCTTTTTGAAGAAGCCAGCCTCGGTTTTGTGGGCAGCCTGGCGAATGAAGTACGGATAAGAAAAAATGGCGACAAAGTTTATTTCAACCGCAATTTCCATATCGAACCGACGAATGTATGTGTGTTCAGTTGCAATTTCTGTTCCTACAGCAAGCTCTACGCAAAAAGAGATGAGGGTTGGGAAATGAATATTGACCAGATGTTGCACATCGTAAAAAAATATGACGGCAAACCGATTACCGAGGTGCATATCGTTGGCGGCGTGCATCCGAAAATGGACTTACAATTTTTTGCTGATTTGTTAAAAGCCATTAAAGCACATCGTCCCGGTTTGCATATCAAAGCGTTTACCGCAGTGGAATATGATTATATGTTCCGTAAGGCAAAAGTGAGTGTTGAAGAAGGATTGAAATTTTTAATAGCAGCCGGGCTCGACAGTATCCCGGGCGGTGGTGCCGAAATTTTTCACCCGGAGATACGGGAAAAGATCTGTGCCGACAAAGTAAATGCTGATGGATGGTTGCTGATTCATGAAACGGCACACCAACTCGGTTTACATTCCAACGCAACAATGCTGTTTGGTCATATTGAAGAACCCAAACACCTGGTTGATCATATGAGAAGGTTAAGAGAATTGCAGGATAAAACTGGCGGCTTCAATACTTTTATCCCGTTGAAATTCCGCAACATGGATAATGACATGAGCTATGTGCCGGAGAGCAGTGTCGTAGAAGACATGAAAACCTATGCTATCGCAAGAATATACCTGGACAATTTCCCTCACCTGAAAGCATACTGGCCAATGCTGGGTCGCCAGAATGCACAACTCTCCCTCTCTTTTGGAGTGGATGATATTGACGGAACAATTGACGATACAACCAAAATATATAGCATGGCAGGTTCCGAAGAACAGACTCCGTCCATGAGTACAGAAGAATTAGTTGCGCTGATCAAGCAGGCAAAAAGAATACCGGTGGAGAGAGATACATTGTATAATGAGATAAAAAATTATGGCGCTGTTGTAAGTAAAGAAATAAATACAGACTTGAATTAACTATTTTATGGCAGAAGATTTAGCAATCATTACCGGCAGCAAAACCGAACAATATCAATCACTGATTCCTCAAATAAAAGGACTGCTTGATGGCGAGCCAGACCTTATTGCCAATATGGCCAATATAACGGCGGCATTAAAAGAACAATTCGGCTGGCTATGGGTTGGTTTTTATATGGTGAAAAACGATGAGTTAGTACTGGCTCCATTCCAGGGACCGGTTGCCTGTACCCGTATTAAAAAAGGCAGAGGCGTTTGTGGTAGTAGTTGGGCGCAGGCATCAACATTGATCGTTCCTGATGTAGAAAAATTTCCCGGTCATATTGCCTGCAGCAGTTTATCAAGATCAGAAATTGTTGTTCCGCTGATTCGCAACAATCAGGTTTTGGCAATATTGGATGTTGACAGCAGTGAATACGACCAGTTCGATAGCACCGACCAGCAATACCTTGAAGAAATCGTTGGTTTGATTGAATTGTAAAACAAATGCCTACCATTTCCATCACCGTTTCCGGAAAAGTGCAGGGAGTTTATTTCCGGCAAAGCACCAAAGAGATGGCGGTATCTCTCGGCATAACCGGCCAGGTAAAAAATGTTGCCGATAACAGTGTTTATATAATTGCCACGGGCACCAATGAGCAATTGGAGCAATTAATTGCCTGGTGCCGTCAAGGGCCACCGAAGGCGCAAGTAACAAAGCTTGCAGTGGAGGAACTTCCCTCCCGGTCTTTCGGAAAGTTTTCAATAGAACGGTATTAGTGTGTTGCATGCAAGTATCCTATTATAAGGATGGAGATATGGCAAAGAACTAAAATCACCTGGCTCAAAAACCAGTATTTACCGTGGTGCTTCCTGATCTTCTTCACCCTTTCTTTATGAAACTTATGAATATGGGGCAGTTCCTCCATATGAGGGGCTTGCACTTTACCATGAGGTACTTTAGAATGAGAATCAGGAAAAGATGCAGCTTTTTTACCCTGTTCCGAATGATCAGAAGAAGTAGTAGTATTTACTTCTTTACTAGTTGTTTCAGTCCCGGATGTAGCCGTATGACCATCGGCAATAGCCGTAGTTGTAGCCAAAGAAAATATCATCGTAAAGATGATGCTGGATAAGGTTCTTTGTGTCATAAATAATAATTTTTATAACACAATTTTGCCCCGCAAGCAGCCCGAAAACAAGGTAGGAAATGCGTAAAAAAGAGAACCCGTAAATGAACTGGTAAAAGGCCTTAACAACTGCGTATGAATGCGGTTATTCAGAATGTACGTACAAGTACTTTATGAAGAGGTATAAAGACTGTATTTGCGCCTAAAGCTTTGAAAAGTCATGACGACATCTTAAATTTAGATAAGTATTCACACCTGCCCTTCTTAAACTCGCCGCCATTTTTAACCCACAAAACCAACTATTATGAAATTTTTTCAATCAAAGGCTTTTCTTGTTGCTTTACTTGTTATTGCAGCCGGTACTGCTATTTATTTTATGCTTGCCAAACCCTCCACTCCTGGCTACATTCCAAAATCAACTCCGGACAACTGTATAACGATGACAAGGGATGAAATAACCAATTCATGGCTTAGTTCCGGATGGCAAATTCCAACAGATGCAAATTATATTCCCTCCATTATTTTCGAACCAAGTGTAGTGGGTGGCAATATCATGGTGTCCGCTTATGTGGTAGATAAAAATTGCGTTGAAATGACCGGAAAAAGGATCAACATGACAATTGGCAAACTACCAACAGGCCAATGTAGTTTTCCCGCCGGCCTGACCCTTACCAAAACCCGTTATGACTTTGTTGCGGCAGATGTAGATCCGTGGGGAGATTTAATTCTCTTTAATTTTTTAAGACTACTTCCACAGGCAGACCCTACTGACCCGACCAAACTTGGTTTTAAAGTAGAGTTTGTAAAAGTAAAGGGTACTGGTCTCGAAACTCCGGTTGCTAAGGGAGATACAAAGCCATGCCCTCCATATTGTCCGACTCAGACCCGCTAAACGGATCTTGAAACCCTGAGAATTCTAATAATGAACAATTTAATAAACACAATCATAAATTGGTCAGAGGTATGGTCATTGCTCATGCCTCTGATCATTATTTTACTATACAAACCAACCGGCCACGGTGTAAAATCTCTCATCTTATATGTGGTTCTTGCTTTTGTTCTTAATACTATAGCCACGATCATGGTTGAATATTATTTTTCAATGCCCGACTGGCTGAAAAATAATAATATCCTTTACAATATTCATTCATTTATCCGGGTCGTTCTTTTTAGTTGGTACATCATGACCATCAGGCAATACCGTTTCCCGCCTGTATTGAGAATATTGCTGGTAGCCTATCTTGTTTTTGTAATAATCAATTTTACTTTTTTACACTCCCCTTTCTTTATCAGCAGCCATCTTTTTGCTGCAGAGAGTATTGTGCTGCTTGTCTTCTGTCTTTCATTTTTCTTTCGTTCCATGCAGGATGACAGCAATGTAAACTGGTTAAAACATCCCTCATTCCTGGTGTGCACCGGTATAAGTTTGTACGAAGTCACCAGCTTTTTTATCTTCCTATTCTTTTATCCTCTTTTTGAAAAGAATCCGGAATTTGGCGATCTAACAATGAGTATTCACAATGTGATGTATATCATACTTTGCATCATGTTAGCCTATACGCTTTACAGATACAGGAGAAAAAAATCATAACCTGAATTGATAAGTTAATTTTAAAAACCAGGAGCTGCGTATAACTACGTAATATGAGAGAGTATCTACCTAATCTGATTTTCAAACCTTTGAAAACTCAAATTCAGGTTTTACATTCGAGTATCAACTTCATTTTTTCATGAATAAGAATGGCATAGACATAGAATACCTGGTTATAATTGGCATTGCCGTTATGCTTTTACTTTTTACCAGCTTCCTGGTAGCTCTCATATTTAACCAACGGAAAAAATTGAAGTACCAGAAATCCATGGAAAAACTGCGGGAGCAGCAACAAAACCAACTCATAGAAGCAGCCGTACGAAGTGAAGAACAAGAACGGCATCGGATTGCTGAAACACTGCATGATGAGGTCGGCGCTATTCTTTCTTCCGCCAAACTTCATTTGCTTGGTATCAAAGCAGAATTATTGGATGAAAGAGATCAGAAACTGCATGAAAAAGGAAGGGAGTTATTGAATGATGTAATAGGAAAAGTAAGAGGCATTTCGCACAACCTCCATTCTAACATCCTGAAAGAATTTGGTTTGAACGAGGCTATCCGGCATTTTATACGGAAAGTTACACAGGGAACGATCATCAATGCAACCACCGCCCTGGATGATAATTACCAGACAGTAAACCCGGATAATGATATCAGCATGTATCGAATGGTGCAGGAACTCGTTAACAATACCCTGAAATATGCCAATGCCACAGAATTCCTCATCAGTTCCACCCTCGAAGGCAATGAACTGAACCTTGTTATTTTCCATAATGGCGATGGCCTTACACAGGAACAGTTTGAAGAACTCCGCTACCAAAAAGAAGGATTGGGTTTAAAAAATATCCAGAACAGGATTATCTTGCTGAAAGGAATGATACATTTTACAAAAGGTGGCGAAGGATTTCGTATCAACATCCATGTACCGGTTAAATCGAATCAACCATGAGTAAAATAAAAATTGCGATAGCAGACGATTATAAAATTTTTCGGGAAGGATTAAAAGTCGGACTATCAGCCGACGAAAATTTTGATGTACTATTTGAATCCGACAACGGAGAAGAGTTACTGAAAGCACTGGAGTCTGCTTCGCCTGATGTGATCATCATGGACCTGAAAATGCCCATCATGGATGGCATGGAAGCTACCAAGGCGGTACGCAAAAAATATCCATCTATTAAAGTATTGGTTGTAACCATGTATGATGATGATAAATTTATCATTCACCTGATGGAAAATGGAGCCAATGGTTACTTATTAAAAAATACAGAACCGGATGAAATAAGAAAATCCATTTATGCCGTTCATGAAAATGGTTACTATTTTAACGATGTGGTAAATAAAGCCCTGCTGAAAAAATTGGTACTGAAAAATAATCTCAAGCCATCTTTTAATCAGAATGTAGAACTAACTGAAAGAGAACTAGAAGTATTGAAACTTATCTGCGAAGAAAAAACCGCAGCAGAAATAGCAAAAGATATCTTTTTAAGCCCCCGTTCTGTGGAAGGCATCCGTCAGCGGTTGATTGAAAAAATTGGCGTTCGTAACACAGCTGGGCTCGTCATGTTTGCCGTTAAAAACAATATGGTGGACTGATGATTATTTCAAACCGCCCGGCAGGTTCTCCAGCATATCTTTTGTCATAGCAGCCAGGTCAAACTCCTCTTTCCAGCCCCAGTCGTTTCTTGCCACTGAATCATCGATGCTTTGCGGCCATCCGTCAGCAATTGCCTGTCGATAATCCGGTTTATAAGTCATACTAAAATCAGGAATATGTTTTTTAATAGCTGCCGCAATTTCTTTCGGAGAAAAACTCATGCCCGATACATTGTACGAAGTGCGGATATTTATTTTAGATGCCGGTGCTTCCATCAGTTCAATCGTTGCCCTGATCGCATCCGGCATATACATCATCGGCAGATACGTATTTTCTTGTAAGAAACATTCATACTTTTTTTCTTCCAATGCTTCATGAAAAATCTCTACCGCATAATCAGTAGTGCCGCCACCGGGAGCCGATTTATACGAAATCAAACCGGGATAACGGAGGCTTCTTACGTCTACACCATATCGCTGGTAAAAATAATTGCACCAGAATTCTCCGGCATATTTGCTGATACCATAAACTGTGGCCGGTTCAATAACGGTTTGTTGCGGGCAATTTTGCTTCGGCGAAGTAGGCCCGAATACAGCAATAGAACTGGGCCAATACACTTTATGCAATTTCTCTTCCCTCGCTATATCTAATACATTTAAAAGGCCGGTCATATTCAGGTTCCAGGCCAGCCCCGGATTTTTTTCTCCGGTAGCAGAAAGAATAGCGGCCAGTAAATATATCTGGGTAATGTTTTGTCGTATCACCTGCACATGCAGCATTTCCTTGTTCATCACATCAAGACTAACATAAGGGCCGGTTCCTTCCAGCAACGGGTTTTGTTCCCGCAGGTCGGATGCTACAACATTAGCATTGCCATATAATTTTCGAAGAGCCAATGTAAGCTCCACTCCTATTTGCCCGGAAGCACCAATAACGAGTATCTTTTCTTTTACCATACTTAGCTATTAAACCGTAAATGTAGAATCTAAAATGTAAAATCGGAAATGTAAAAGTAAATTCAGTAGTGTATCAATTTGAAAATTTGAACCACGGTGACACAGTGTCAACGGAGAAGCACGGAGGTTTCTCCGTGAAACTCTGTGTTCTCACTGCCTCCGTGGTTCAACAGTATCAAAGTCTGACTTTACGAATTTAAACTGAGAAACTACCTTAAATTCTGGTTATTTCAAAACTCGTAAGTAAAAGCTATTTTTACCCAATGGAAAAATTTCTGAAAGACCTTTTCGCCAACCAATCGTATGATGAGAATAATTTCTTTCTGCTGGCCGGCCCCTGTGTGGTAGAAAGTGAAGAGCTGTTATCAGAAGTAGCAGAAAAAGTATCCGGCATTTGTAAAAACCTTGGCATCCCCTACATTTTTAAATCATCGTACCGTAAAGCAAACCGCACTAGCGGAACCTCCTTTACCGGGTTGGGTGATGATGTAGCTATGAAAATGCTGCAACATACCGGTAAGAAATATGCTCTACCTGTTGTTACAGATATTCATTCTCCCGAGGAAGCGAGGATTGCCGCCGGTTTTGTAGATGTATTACAGATACCGGCATTTCTTTGCCGGCAGACAGATCTGTTAGTTGCGGCAGCAGAAACAGGAAAAATAGTCAATGTAAAAAAGGGGCAGTTCGTTAGTGGCGAAGCCATGAAATTTGCCGTTGATAAAATCCGTACTGCCGGCAATGAAAAAATAATGCTGACAGAAAGAGGAACCACATTTGGCTACCAGGACCTGGTGGTAGACTACCGGAATATTCCGGCCATGCAGGCACACGGTGTACCTGTTATTATGGATGTAACACATGCCTTACAGCAACCAAATCAAACTTCTGGTATAACGGGTGGTAACCCACAACTCATCTCCACTATTGCAAAAGCAGCCATCGCTGCAGGTGCTGATGGATTATTTATTGAAACCCATCCTAATCCTGCTGTTGCTAAAAGCGATGGAGCTAATATGCTGCAACTTGATTTGCTGGAAGGGCTGTTGCAACAATTAGTGAAGATCAGAAAGGCTATTTGAAAAAGACTCATCAATATCATCAGCCCACTCGACGACCTCGGGCGAAGCGGAAAGATTGATTGGTGAACTACGAAACTTTCTGGTACCTGCCGACCGGCAGGTACCAATTGCGAACGACATAAGTTTTGATTTTCATTGCCCTAATTGCAATACAAATTGCGAACGGCAACAAGTTGAAAATCAGGACTTAGTTATTTTAGAATATTGTTTTAGTGTCGTATATTTAAGTGTTGGTGGCAATTAAATTGGACACACCCTAATATGCAAAGTAGGACAAGACTGCATCACTTCTAAAACGCTTATGAAATTTTCGACACTTTTGTTTTTATTCATTTGCTCAAGCACTTTTGCACAGTCAAATAATTATCAAAACTTAATTGACACAGCTTTAAGAGGTCACGGCAGTTTGTTTTTTCTTTCAAAGCCTTTAAAAGTGACCCGACTTGACCCAAAAGACATGTGGTTTTATACGGAAAATGTAAGAGATTACTCAAACCAAAAGCTTGACACTGTAATGTTTTCTCAAATTATTCAAAATTCTAAAACTGCTGACACAACCCTTTGGACAGACAATGAATTACCAAGTTTTTTGCTACTGAATGAGAGGAGCGAAACTATTGCAAAAAGGTATCCAATTCAGAAGTATAAGTTGGGAGACAAAAAACAAATTCGACATTTCACCAAGTATGTAAATAAATTCAACTCAACAGACATATCTGATCGAATTATTTGTTACTATTCAAGGCCTGTCTTTGACAACTCAAAAACATTTGCAATAGTTCAGTGGGACAATGGACACAGTTATCTTGGCGGCGGCGGTGGTATTACACTTTATCAACTGCAAAGCGACAAAACCTGGAAAGAATTTGGCGTAATCCTTAACTGGCGATATTAACTGCCACCAACATTGGGTTTGCTGCTATGCTGGCAGACGAATAAATTCTCAGCTTTTTGTTCGCTATCAGCAGCGGTTCGGTCAGACGTAATTCCATTTAGCTTTTGTTCTTATCTTCATCATCAGTAACTTTATTGGGCTTCAGTTCCGGGCTGGACGAATATAAATTCCAGCACAGCAGCAAGCCCTGCCCGTTGCGAGCCGGTTTAAAATTTTAGATCATGCCAATTCCAGAATTTATATCAGCACAGCTATCGGAAAGGCAAAAATTATTAACTCAAATCCATGAAATCATAATCAAAGAAGATAAAAGCGTTAAGGCAGAAATTGAGCCCATGATGGGAAAAGAAATGATTGTTTACAAGGCCCCTGGAATTTTTAAATATGGACTTTCGAGCATGAAAAACTATATGTCATTACATGTAATGCCCATTTATGGCTCACTAACATTGTATTCCAAATATAAGAGGCTCTTAAATAATGCAAACTTTCAAAAAGGATGTATCAATTTTAAAAACATAGAAGAAATGCCTTTGAAAATTGTAAAAGAGCTTATTATCGACTGTTCAAAAATCGACCTTCGTACAATGAAGGATAACTATATTAAATCTAAATCCAAAAAGTCCTGACATTACCTGCCGCTAACATGGGCTTTTCTGCTCGTTAGTAGCAATCCCCCCCTGCTTGCAGGCCATTCAATAATTTTTACCGTACGGCAGTTCAGGGATCGACGAATAAAGCTCAACTTTAGTTCTTAATTTTTAACTTTATCAAAAGTCAGGCAGCGGTTCCCGGCGGACGAATATAAAATTCTACACCGTGGTCGGTGTTTTCCTTCCACCGACCACACGAACATAAGACACCCCCCTCAAACAAATTAAGTACAAGTTCCTGCATTAGCATATGCCTGATTTCTATAACTCCTATTTTATTATACTGGAATTGGCAAGTTAAAATTCCTTACGCATCACCGTGATTGATTCAACAATCAGTGGCCCGGGCAGGCAGAATACTAATTCCCAACTTGCATATAGCCCGGTACATTGAGGTGACAATTTTTTGATATTCATTAAACCCAAAAAGGACAGACAATAATGTGTGAATCATATAATTCTTGTTCACAATTATGTAACGTTAGCCAATTAAGTATTTCTACATTGGGCTTCGATTAAAAGAAAAAAAATAAATTAACTAACATGAAAGGTTTCAAAAGTAATATCGAAAACGACACCCTGGATAATACTAACTTTCGAAAAGTAGTATACACAGGAAAACATCTTCAACTTGTGCTGATGAGCCTCAAAGGCGGGGAAGAAATTGGAGAAGAAACTCACCAAAATACTGACCAGTTTTTCCGATTTGAAAGTGGTACAGGAAAATGTATAATTGATGAGAATGAATATTTAGTGAAAAAGGGGGATGTTATTGTTGTACCAGCAGGCGCAAAGCACAATATTATTAATACAGATAGTAAAACTGAATTAAAAATATATACTTTATATAGTCCGCCAAATCACAAAGACGGCACCATAAGGGCGACTAAAGAAGATGCTGAAAAATATAAAGAGGAATTTGACGGCAAAACAACAGAATAACCAGCAGCTCTCCTATCGCAGATCCACTTCTTCAACACCCGGATACTTTTTCTTGTCGAATGTAAACTGGGTGTCTGCCATTGCCACATTTGTTTTCATCGTAGTCACCGTATAAGAGTAGCGGTTACCGGCATTCTCCAATACTTTGGTGCTATAAATGGTTTTGGCAGCCTTATCTACCTGTACATATACTTTGTGGAAAGGCTTGCTCTTATCTATCGGGGTCAATTCAATTTCCTGGATCGTTTTTCCATTCACCTTTTTTTCTCCATTCAAAATGTAACGAAAGTCTTTATCGTAAAAATTGGTAAATAATTTTTGTGGTGTCACCATTCCGCTGGATGCATCCAGTTTGCTGATCGTTACTTCATTTTCTGCTTTATCGTAGTTCCAGATAGTGGTGCCGTTACAAAAGATCTCCTGGCCGCTAAAAGTCACTTTGTACTTGGTTCCTTTCATTAGGATCGTACCCGTTTTTGTAGAAAGGGCTTTACCTGCGGCATTTTCCACTTTATAGGAAAAGGTAGCCTGAACAGTAGTAAATGTCTTGAATTTTGCACTCACCCCATCAAGAATGGCTTTGGCAGCCGGATCACTGGCTTGTGCGATGGCAAGTGTTGCGGTACCAAAGAGCAGGGCGGATAAGTATAATTTTTTCATCTTATTTGTTTGTGTGGCTGTCCTCCGAAGGACGATGCAAAGATAATTAAATACCGCATTAGGACTGGCAATGACCGTACCGGGTTGCAATGGCAGCGGGTTTCTTAACAACCCGGTAACGCATTAGCTGAGGGCATCAAGATGTTGTTGCAATTCCATCTCTGTTTTTATCAGCACATCTCTTGCTTTGCTGCCCTGGTTAGGCCCCACAATGCCAGCGGCTTCCAATTGATCCATTAAGCGGCCGGCCCGGTTGTACCCCAGCTTCATCCTCCGTTGTAATAATGAAGTAGAGCCAATCTGGTTTTGCACAATAAGCCGTGCAGCATCTTCAAACAGCGAATCCCTGTCAGACATGTCAAAATCTTTCCCTTCCAGTTCTTTTTCATCAATATACTCCGGCAGCAGGAAGGCTTGCGGATAGCCCCGCTGGTCGCCGATAAAATCAACAATTTTTTCCACTTCCGGTGTATCTACAAAGGCACATTGCAAACGGGTTACTTCCCCATTATGGGAAATTAGCATATCCCCTTTTCCGATCAATTGTTCTGCACCACCGGTATCTAAAATGGTTCTTGAGTCAATTTTCGAAGAAACTTTAAAGGCGATTCTGGCCGGGAAGTTAGCTTTAATGGTACCGGTGATAATATTAACCGAAGGCCTTTGTGTAGCAATGATAAGGTGGATACCGATAGCCCTTGCCAACTGAGCCAAACGGGCAATGGGCATTTCCACTTCTTTACCTGCTGTCATGATCAGATCGGCAAACTCATCTATTACCAGTACAATGAATGGCAAGAACTGATGACCTTTTTGCGGATTCAGTTTACGTTTGATGAACTTCTCGTTGTACTCTTTAATATTTCTTGCACCAGCTTCTTTCAATAAATCATAGCGGTTATCCATTTCAATACACAGCGCATTGAGGGTATGAACCACTTTTTTTGTATCCGTTATAATGGCATCTTCTTCGCCGGGCAATTTGGCGAGAAAATGTTTTTCTATCTGGCGATAAATACTCAGCTCTACTTTCTTCGGATCAATCAGTACAAACTTCATCTGTGAAGGATGCTTTTTGTACAACAGAGAAACAAGAATGGCATTCAACCCGACAGATTTACCCTGGCCCGTAGCACCTGCCATCAATAAGTGCGGCATAGAGGCCAGGTCAACAATGAAATTCTCGTTGTCGATCTTTTTTCCAATGGCGATTGGCAGGCTGAAACTATTATTCTGGAATTTTTCAGAAGCCAGCAACGTCTTCATACTCACCACTGTTTTTCTAACATTGGGAACCTCAATACCAATGGTGCCCTTACCAGGTATAGGTGCTATGATACGAATGCCCAATGCAGCGAGGCTTAAGGCAATATCATCTTCCAGGTTCTTGATCTTTGAAATACGGACACCTGCAGCAGGTACAATTTCATATAAGGTAACTGTTGGCCCAACGGTTGCACTGATCTTTTGTATCTCAATAGAATAGTTACGCAGAGTAGCGATGATCTGGTTCTTATTATTTTCTAACTCCCCGGCATCCTGAATGATTTTTTCGCTACCGTGAGTTTCCAGCAATGTCAAGGTTGGATATTTATAATCCCGCAGATCAAGTGTTGGTTCGTAAGGTGGTAAATTCTCTACCACTGAGGCAGCATCTTCTTCCTCAATAATCTTATCCGGCACTGCTTTTATCTCTAATTCAATAGGCTCGTCCATTTTCTTAGACGATGGCTTTTCTTTTACAGGAATAGTTTTTTCCTCTACCGGTTCTACAGGCAAATCAAATTCATGCTGATGAAGGATCTCACTCACAATTTCTTTCTCGACCGTTGGTTGTTGCGCTTCGATTTTTTCAATTTGTTCCTCTATTGGCTCATCCTTTTCAATTATTTTGAAATCATGCAGTGGTTTTTCATCAGGAAAATTAATTACCACGGCACCGTCTGATGTAACAGAATTTCCCTGCTGCACAGTTCCGTCATTATAACTATCATTAATGGTTTTGCCGCTGGTAACCGGGAGTACTCCTGTTTCGGTCTCGTCTGTTTCTTCATCGCCTTCTTCCGCATCCGTTTCTTGTCTTTTCTTTGGCAAATTGAACGCCGGGTTAAACTGCCAGATAAAATATCCCAAGGCCAGTAATAACAACACTGCACCTGTACCGATGGTGCCGATTGCACCAACCAGTTTTCCATTGATCATATCTCCCACTCCACCACCAAAGGCAAAATCACTTTTAGCAAAAACAAAAGATAGCAGCACGGACAACACCAGTAAGCCGACCGTTACATATTTCAGGTTTTTCCAGATAGAAAACACCCTGCGGCGGAATAACAAATTAACACCCACTACAAAGAAGAATGTACAGATAAGGAAGGAGGCTAATCCAAATGCTTTGAAAATAAAAAAGTGAGAGATAACTGCACCAAACCGGCCCAGTAAATTAGCCACCGGTTTATCATTGTCTAATAAAGCAGAAAATCCCTGTTGAGCAATCGCCTGGTCTTCTTTCCAGGTAAAGAGATAAGAAACAAAGGAGATAAAAAGAAAAATGGCAATCAATAAAAAAACAGCCCCCACAATTTTCCAGGTCCGTTCATCACGGGCAAGAGCTTTCCAGTCAATTTTTTCCTCTTTTTCTGCTCTAAAGGCCTTTACGTCGGATTTGGCAGGTTTTTTCTCAGGACTATTTTTCGATTTCTTTTTTAGCTTGGTAGCCATGGCAGCAAAGATAATCAGTTTACCCTCAAAATATTACCTGAAAGTGGTATACCGGAAGCTATCAAAAGCAAAATCGATGTATTACATTTGAAAGACCGGTTTCAAAACTCCGGATACCAAAGCTGAAAATCCTCCGCCATATATTTCTTTTGCTGACCGTTGCTTTGTCTTTTGTCGTTGTATCGGCACAAACTGCCCCTTCAGAACAGAAGGATAACTTATGGAATACATATACCGATATCAGTACAATAGGATTGGCAAAACCGATCATTAAAACTGCCGGCAGTGCTTATATAAGTTTATCTGCTGATCTGCCCGCAACTTATACATCTATTGTGTTTATCCCGGAACTTCGGCACAAAGGCACTATTCCCAATGATTTTGTTACCCAAAAAGTGGTACTGCGATTCAATCTTACCAATTCAGCAGATTCAACGGCCAATGCCTGGTTCTTTCCTGGGTTCTATTACAAAGACATAAAACTGTTCCGGCTGGAAGGAACGACTTTAAAAGCTATCCCTCCTGTTCTTCCTCCTGTTGCTGACAGTGTTGGTTTCCGGCTTATCTCTTTGCCGGCAAAAGATTCTGCTACGATCTATGCCGAACTCAGTTTTGTAAAGACCTACGTCAATACTATCCGGCCGAGGCTCATCAACATTGATTATACCAAAGCCTTTATTGCAGAACTGCGAAGTACCCTCAATGAAAGCGACCTGATGACGTATATCTTTTGCGGCCTGCTGCTGATGATGATATTTTTTTCAATGGCTAATTTTTTACAGGGTGCCAATCCTGAGTTTTTATACTATTCCGGCTATGCTTTCTTTCTTGGTGGAATGCTGCTGACAAAAACAATGTTTGGTTTTCGCAGCAGCCAGATCAGCTTCTTCTTTGAAGCCTATATGGATTTTATCATGCAGGGACTGGGAATCATGTTCTACATGATATTTATGCAACGTTTCCTTGACACAAAAAATAATCATCCGTTTCTTTACAAATTGTACAATGCTGGCATCGCCCTTTTAACGATTTCCCTGCTCAGCTATACTTATTTCCATTATTTCACTGATAATTACACTATTGAGTATTTGATAGAAAATGCTACCAAGGTATTATTACTGGCAATGGTGATTATTTTTCTCGTTTATAGTTTACGGAGTTGGAAAGACAAGTTAATGCGCTATTTATTTTGGGGGAATCTATGTCTGTTCATTTTCTCACTTGTATCGCAGATCGCCGTATTACTCGATAATGTTTTTAAAGAATTTCCCGGTATCCTTGGCTCCTCCCTTTTTTATTATGAGACAGGGTTAGTGCTGGAGCTTGTTTTTTTCCTGGCAGGGCTTAACCGGAAGAATCGTCGCCAGATAATTGACCAGACAAAAGAACGGGAAACATTAAAAGCCCAGAACCAGTTGAAAGAATATGAAAAAGAAATTGCTGTCTATAAAGCTCAGCAAGCAGAGCGGGAACGTATTTCTGCAGACATGCATGATGAACTGGGATCCGGCATGACAGCTATCCGATTGATGAGTGAAATTGCCCGTAAAAAAATGAAAGAGAATACTCCGGTAGAAATTGATAAAATTTCTTCTTCTGCTGATGACGTTCTGAATAAAATGAATGCCATCATCTGGAGTATGAATAGCGGCAATGACACCCTTGACAACCTTGTATCGTATATCCGATCCTACGCATTAGAGTATTTTGATAAAACGCCAATTGAATGTAAAGTAAATACACCGGCCACTATTCCTGACATGGAAATAACGGGAGATAAAAGGAGAAATATCTTCTTGTGCGTTAAAGAAACCCTGAACAATGTATTGAAGCATTCGAAAGCAACCCTGGTCACAATAAACATTGAAGCCAATCATAGCCTCAACATTGAGATTGCTGATAACGGAGTCGGGATAGATCTGCAAAACCTCCGCCAGTTTGGTAATGGATTGAAAAATATTGCCCGCCGGATGGAGGTTATCGGCGGCACTTTCACAATTGAAAATAAAAAGGGGACAATTACCAATCTTGAGCTTGTGCTCTGATTACTTTTTTTTAAAAGCGGCCATCAAAAGAAATAGCCAGCCGATAATAAAGAACAGTCCTCCTAATGGGGTTATCGGCCCTGCAAATTTTACCGCACTGCTTTCCTGTATTTTTAAGAAAGTAAGAAGATATAACGATCCGGAAAAAAGAAAAATGCCGGCGATAAAACTGTTACCCGCCCATTTCAACCACTTGCCCGGCAACTTATCCCATAAAATTGCAACAAACAACAACGCCAGTGCATGATACATCTGGTATTGCACCCCGGTCTGAAAACCATGTATTATTTTTTCGTCTTTTGTAATACCCTCCAGTCCATGTGCTCCAAAAGCACCAAGGGCTACAGCCAATCCGCCAAAGATGGCAGCGGCAATTAAAAATTTCTTATGCATGAAATATTTTTTCGATCAAATGTTCTAACTGAAGGGGTTCTTCATCTATGGTGACATTTGCCTGTTCGTAATAAATTTTTCTGTCGGCAAATTTTTTGCCAATAAAGCCTTTCAATTGCTCGTCTGAAAGTTGCCTGATCAAAGGACGTTTCTCTTTTTCAAGGACCAGCCGTTGAAATAAAGTTTCCAGCGGCGTGTTGATCCAGGCAGTAGTTCCAGACTGGTTCATGTATTCTATATTATTAAAGTAGCAGGGAGAACCGCCCCCGCAAGCCATGATAAAGCTGTCATGACTCTCCGTAATAATATATAACACTTCCTTTTCCAGCAGCCGGAAATGTTCCTCGCCTTCCGTTGCGAATATTTCAGGGATTGGCTTGCCGGCATGTTCCACCACCTGTTCATCAAGGTCAAAGAACCGCATACCGAGTTTTTCGCTCAGTAAACGTCCCCAGTGTGTTTTACCGGAACCCATGAAGCCGATGAGGAAGATTTTCATTGTCGTGAAATGTGAAAATGCGGGGAATATGAAAATGTGAAAACAAAAATATCCTGCTCTAAATTTTCACATTCACACATTTTCATACTTCCACATTTGTATTACTTATTTAAACGCATTCAACCCAGTTACATCCATTCCTGTAATTAACAAATGAATATCATGAGTGCCTTCGTATGTAATCACACTTTCCAGGTTCATCATATGACGCATTACCGGGTACTCACCAGTAATACCCATGCCACCGAGCATTTGTCTTGCATCACGGCAGATATTCGTAGCTACTTCACAGGCGTTTCGCTTTGCCATACTTACCTGCTGCGGTGTTACTTTTCCTTCATTCATTAATACACCCAACCGCCAGTTCAATAACTGTGCTTTTGTTATTTCAGTGATCATCTCCGCCAGTTTCTTTTGCTGTAACTGGAAACCGCCAATAGGTCGGCCAAACTGTTCCCGTTCTTTTGAATAGCGTAATGCCGTATCATAACAATCCATAGCAGCGCCAATAACACCCCAGGCTATACCATATCTTGCTTTTGTCAAACAACCCAACGGCCCTTTTAACCCTTTTACATTGGGTAAAATATTTTCTTTAGGAACCTTTACATTATCAAATACTAATTCTCCGGTGGCAGATGCCCGCAAACTCCATTTGCCGTGTGTGGTCGGTGTAGAGAATCCTTCCATGCCTCTTTCTACAATCAAACCTTGTATTTCTCCTGCTTCATTTTTGGCCCATACCACGGCTACTTGAGAAAATGGCGCATTACTGATCCACATTTTCGCACCATTTAAAATTACATGATCACCTGCATCTTTAATATTTGTCAGCATGCTTGATGGATCGCTGCCATGATCAGGTTCTGTTAATCCAAAACAACCCAACCACTCACCACTTGCCAGTTTAGGCAAATATTTTTTCCGCTGCTCTTCACTTCCATATTGATAGATTGGAAACATAACCAACGAACCCTGCACTGATGCGGTAGAACGTACACCACTATCACCTCTTTCCAATTCCTGCATCATCAGTCCAT
This sequence comes from Chitinophaga pinensis, assembly GCA_943371565.1. Taxonomy (GTDB): domain Bacteria; phylum Bacteroidota; class Bacteroidia; order Chitinophagales; family Chitinophagaceae; genus JJ008. The sequence continues at coordinate 27,521 of CALRVH010000010.1, forward strand.
AAGAAATATAATCAAGGCCGCCTCCACCGTACTCCATGGGAACGGTTGGACCGAAACAGCCAAGGTCACCTAATTGTTTTACTATTTGTTGAGGGAATTCTGCCCGCTGTGCATAATCTTCAATAATGGGAGAAATTTCTTTCTTTACATAACTCCGAACCGACTCACGGATGAGTTTATGTTCTTCTGTCAATAATTCATCTACATTAAAATAATCCGGACTTGTAAAAAGGTCTGTGCGGGCCGCCATAAAGCAATCATTTTTGTTGGCCCAAAGGTAACGGATAAATGAAAAAGGGGGATATTTGGTTTATGTATACATCGGGTAAAGAAATTGTCAGAAATGTTTTCTCCGTAGTGGCAGGTGTGCTAGTATCCGCTGCGCTTTATATGCTCTTCGGACTTATCCTGCTATTATTTATTGCCAGCAAAGCAAAAGGACATGGCGAAGAGAGTGGATTAGAAAGAATCTCCACCACACTTGATATTGCATCGACTATTGCACTGATTATATGTTGTCTATTGGGTGGCTTTGCAACCGGCAGCCTCTCTACAAAAAAGGATATGATTCACGGGGCAATTACTGCCATTGTATCAAGCATCCTTTTAGCCAGTATTAATGAGCTTGATTTCCAAATACAGTCTATCGCCTATTATCTTACAGGCATTTTTGCAACTATCTTTGGAACATACCTTGCAATTAAATTAAAAAAGAAAAAGGCCTTGCAAAACCTGAACCGGTAAATCTTTTACTAAATTTTATATATGAAAAATATATTCCCCCTGATTGTTTCGCTTATGCTGATTAATATTTCAGCCTATTCTCAAAAAGACTCCACTACTAAAAAGCCAGAAGAAAAGATCAAGCAGTTCTGGCTGGTAGTACTCAAAACAGGCCCGATGGATAAAGAGATCACAGATTCTGTGAAGCGAAAGGAAATCTTTGCCGGCCATTTCTCCAATATGGAAAGATTGTACAATGAAGGCATTTTAAAAGCGGCCGGCCCATTTGGTAAAAACGATTTTACATGGCGGGGTCTTTTTATTATAGACTGTAAAACAAAAGAAGAAGCAGAAAATTATGTAAAAACAGACCCGGCTGTTGCCGCAGGTGTTTTTGTGATGGATATTGTTCCCTGGTATAGCCAGGCAACAGGAAGCTTTGTGCCGGGTAAACCGAAGAAAGAAAATTAAAGAAGATAATCTTTCATTTCATTTTGATATTCTGCTGCAATGTTTCTGGCTGCTTCCGCAAAATCTTCCCCGCCTGAAGCATAAATAATAGCCCGGCTTGCATTTACCAGGATACCGCAATCTTTTGTCATGGCCTCTTTAGAAACATCTTTCAGACTTCCCCCCTGGGCACCAACACCGGGGACAAGATAAAAATGATGAGGCGTAAGTTTTCGTATACTACTGAACTCACCCGCCCTTGTTGCGCCTATTACAAACATTAAATTTTCCTCAGTTCCCCACAAAGAAACTGTTTCCAATACTTTTTCATAAAAGAACTCACCGCCAGTATGAAGCAGTTCAAAATCATTAGCCCCTTTATTAGAAGTCAGGCCAAGTACAATTGCCCACTTACCTTTATGTTGCAAAAAAGGTTTTACACTGTCTTCACCCATATAAGGAGCTACCGTAATTGCATCAAATGGCATTGTTTCAAAAAACGCTTTCGCATACTGGTCGGATGTGTTGCCAATATCACCCCGTTTTGCGTCAGCAATTTTAAAATGTTCATCGCCGATATAATGAACCGTTTTTTCCATGGCTTCCCACCCCCTTACTCCTAATGCCTCATAAAAAGCTGTATTGATTTTATAGCCAACGCACAGATCTTTTGTAGCATCAATAATAGCTTTATTAAATGCAAACACCGGGTCAGCCTCTGAGAAAAGATGCTTGGGAATTTTTGTAATGTCGGTATCTAAACCAACGATTAGATAGGATTTCTTTTTTTGTATTTCTTCGATGAGTTGTTTGCGGGTCATGCGCCAAAGTTAATTAGTTAAACGGTTAATTTGTTTATTAGGAAATACAAAAGTCTGAAAACATGTAAAGCCTTTTACTCTTTGAAACCCCATCAACCAATAAACTAATTAACCGATTAACCTGCCCAGAATGACATTTTCAATTTCAAGACTCTCCCACTTCCCTTCAATCCCTTCCATCTTCATCACTTCCTGCATTATAGCTTCCTGCTTCTGCCCTCTTTGTAAGGCTTCGCTATAACGGATATGCGGACTGAAAGTGACCTGCGAGTAAGCTGGAATCCATTTATCAGGATATTTCTCGTGGAGTCTGGCCTCTATCTTTTTTTGTAGCAGAAATTTCGGATCGGCAGTTCTGTCCCTCATCTCGGTAAAATTATTAATGGCAAGATCTGCAATCGCATCTGCATCCGGTTTACGCAGCGTTTGATATTGTTGTAGAATAGTTGTCCAATCGTCGCCATTTTTTTCAATCAATTCATCTAATATTCTGCAATCCTCAAAACCGCAATTCATTCCCTGTCCAAAGAAAGGAACAATGGCATGAGCCGCATCGCCTATCAATGCAAACTTATCTTCCCGTATCCACGGGAAACATTTCACTGTTACCAGCGATGAAGTAGGATTATTGAAAAACTCGTTCACATAATCCGGCATCAACTTCACCGCATCAGGAAAAGTTTTCTCAAAAAATACTTTTACTTTTTCGGCTGTATCCAACTTAGAAAACGAAGCTTCTCCCTCAAACGGAAAAAACAACGTACAGGTAAAACTCTTATCTAAATTAGGTAATGCGATCAGCATATAATCTTTGCGGGGCCAGATATGCAAGGCGTTTACTTCCATGGCAAATTCACCTTCGGCCGTTGGCGGAATAGTTAATTCCTTATACCCACAATCAATATAATATTGCTGGTAATCGAATTTATCATGTCGTAGCTGGTGTTGAAGTCTGGCAGCTGAAAAAGCCCCATCGGCACCAAAAACAATATCTGCTTTTGAAGATGGCACTTGTTTACCACTGGTATTCTCGAACTCCATTACATCTTTATCCCAATCCAGGTTGGTGCATTTTTCATTGAAGAAGATCTCCACCCCGTTTTCTTCTGCAATATCCATTAACCGTTTGTTCAATTCACCTCTCGAAACAGAATTGATAAACTGCCCTTCTTTTCCGTAAGGCTGAAAAGCTGTTGTTCCATCCAAATTATGAATGAACCTGCCATGCATGGGAATAGATATCTTTTTTATTGCTGAGGCTAAACCAACTTTTTCCAACGCCAGCAAACCTCTGTCGCTTAATGCAAGGTTGATAGAACGTCCGGCTGCGACATTTTCTTTCCTCATATCGTTGCGGCGTTCATACACTTTTACTTTGTGCCCTCTTTTAGATAAATAGATTGAGAGTAAAGAGCCCACAAGTCCTGAACCGATGATAGTAATTTCTTTTTTCATAAACCACAGAGGCACGGGGGCACAAAGTAACACAGAGGAAATTTCACACCCCGTGAATCTCCGTGTCTTTGTGTCTCCGTGGTTAATTTAATATATCATTAATAATTTTTCCAAATCTATAAATATCCTCAAACGAATTGTACAACGGCACTGGAGCAATACGAATCACATTCGGTTCCCGCCAATCAGCAATCACTCCCTGCTTTGTTAATTCATTAAAAACCTCCTTGCCGTTCTTCAACATCAGCATAGATACCTGGCAACCTCTTTCCTTTTCTTGTCTTGGTGTAATCACTTCTATAATTTTTTCAGCAGCATTCGAATTACAATCATCAATAATGAATAATAAATAATCAAACAGTTTCTTTCTCTTTTCATTTAATCTTTCCATTCCAGCTTCTTCAAAAATATCCAGTGATGCCTTGTGCGCCGCCATACTTAATACAGGAGCATTGCTCAATTGCCAGCCTTCAGCTGTTGGTATCGGGTCGAACCCTTTTTCCATTTTAAATCTGGTTTCTTTATTATTTCCCCACCAACCGGCAAATCTTGGCAAGTCATTATTCGCTATATGTTTTTCATTGATAAAAACTCCTGCCACCCCACCCGGGCCACTGTTCAAATATTTATACGAACACCAGCAGGCAAAATCAACATTCCAGTCATGCAAGTGTAATTCTACATTTCCGGCGGCATGTGCCAAATCAAATCCCGCATAAGCACCCACTGCATGAGCAGACTCCGTGATGGCTTTAATATCAAACAACTGCCCCGTATAATAGTTTACACCTCCGAATAAAACAACGGCTGTTGAATCGCCATGCTGTTTGATAGTTGCTAAAATATCTTCTTTTCGCAATACATGTTCGCCATCTCTCGGCGAAACTTCTATTACTGCATCAGCAGGATTAAACCCATGATACTTTGCCTGTGTTTCAAATGCATATTGATCAGAAGGAAATGCTTTTGCTTCACAGATGATTTTATATCGCTGCTTAGTTGGTCTGTAAAAGCTAACCATCAGCAAATGCAAATTCACCGTTAGTTGATTCATTACCACTACTTCATTTTCTTTGCAGCCAACAATTTTTGATAATTGCTTAGGGAATATTTCATGGTAAGGCATCCACGGATTTTTTGCATGGAAATGCCCTTCCACTCCCAGCTTTGCCCAATCATCTAATTCCTGTTGTACATACTGCGAAGTTGTTTTGGCTTGCAGGCCGAGTGAGTTACCTGTCAGGTACACAGAATCTTTTCCTTGATGTTGTGGGATGAAGAATTTTTTCCGAAAATCCTTTAGTGAGTCATTAGTATCTAACTCTCTGGCAAAATCAATTGTATTTTGAAAACTCATAATCAGTCTATTGTTGCTATCACTTTTAATTCAATCGCAATCGGGGTAGGTAAACTTTTTACTTCAACAGTAGTTCTACAAGCCTGCACTGAAGTAAAATACTCCGCATATATTTTATTATAAACTGGAAAATCCTTTTTCATATTTGTAAGAAACACTGTGACATCAATTATTTTTTCCCAACTGCTGCCGCTGGCTTCCAGCACTGCTTTTATATTGGCAAAAACAGAATGGCACTCTGCTTCTATATCATATTTTACAATATTTCCTTCTGCATCTAATTCAAGACCAGGAATAGAATTGTCCCTCGGATTTCTTGGTCCGATACCGGAAAGAAAAAGAAGGTTGCCTACTTTTCGGGCATGAGGGTATGCACCGAGTGGTGTTGATGCGTTTTCTGTTTTAATAATTTCATTCATAATATAGAGTGGAACGCAGATTATTATGATGGTTAAGATTATTATGAAACACCTGCGTCAATCATGATAATCATAACAATCTGCGTTCCTATAATTCAATACAAACATTCTTCGCCTCCGTAAAAAATCGCAATGCTTCCCAACCACCTTCTCTTCCAACGCCGCTGTTCTTCAAACCGCCAAATGGAGTTCTTAAATCTCGAAGTAACCAGCAATTGATCCAGATAATTCCACTTTCTACTTTTGCAGCAACACGGTTGGCTCTTGAAATATCTTTTGCCCAGATACTTGCCGCTAACCCATATTGTGTAGCATTGGCTAATTGTATGGCATCCTCTTCCGTTTTAAAGGATTGTATCGTTACTACTGGACCAAATATTTCTTCCTGGTTAGTTTGGCAATTTTGATTCAGACCTTCGATGATTGTTGGTTGAATAAAATAACCATTCGCACATCTGCCTTCTACTTTCACTGCAGTACCGCCACATAAAATTGTTCCACCCTCCTGCTTTGCAGTTTCGATGCAACGTAATATTTTTTCATAATGCACTTTACTAACGATAGCTCCTTGTTTGGATTCTGCCAACAATGGATCACCAACCGTTAGCTTTTTAGCCCAGGCAACAAAATCAGTTTTAAATTTTTCATACACTGATTCTTCAATTAAAATGCGACTGCCACATAAACAAATTTGCCCCTGGTTGCCAAATGAAGAACGAATTGTATTAAACAACATTTTTTCCCACTCACAATCTGCAAAAATGATATTGGGATTTTTGCCGCCGAGTTCCAATGACAGCTTTTTGAATTTTGGCGCAGCAATAGACGCAATTCGTTCACCAGCTTTTGTACTTCCGGTAAATGAAATAGCTTTTATAGAGGGATGTGATACGATGGCTTCGCCAACATTAGGGCCAGTGCCGTGCAAAATATTCAACACTCCATCGGGCAAACCAGCTTCTTTACAAATTTTAGCCAGCAGGTAGGCGGTAACAGGAGTTACTTCGCTTGGTTTGGCAATTACACAATTACCAGCAGCCAATGGAGGAGTAATTTTCCAGGTAAATAAATACAGCGGTAAATTCCAGGGAGAGATACAACCAACGATACCGATCGGTTGACGAAGCGTATAATTCACCGCCTTGTCTTCCATATTATGGCTTTCCGTAGCAAAGTGCATGATGCCCGTTGCAAAAAATCGAAAATTGGCTGATGCTCTTGGAATATCCACTTCTTTACTTAGCCAAAGCGGTTTCCCGTTATCATTTGTTTCGGCGAGTGCAAGTGCTTCTAAATTTTCATCAATGAGCTCTGCAATACGATTGAGAATCTTAAATCGTTCTTCAACTGGCGACACACTCCAGGTTATAAATGCATTTTGGGCAGCATGCACAGCAGCGTCTACATCTTTTTCGTTACTATCAGGAATTTGTCCATACACTTCTCCCGTGGCGGGATTGATGTTGTCGATAAATTTTCCACTAAGTGGACCAATAAGATTCCCTCCAATATAATTCTCTAAGTGATATGCGATTTTTAAATCCATGTTGAATTTTAAATGGCAAATGTTGAATGAACTCATTTAAAATTCATCATTCAACATTCATAATTATATTGAGCCAGTTCTTCCTCCATCCACCGGAATACTTACACCATTTACATAGGATGCTGCAGGCGATGCAAGGAAAACGGCCACAGCTGCAATCTCAGAAGCATCGGCAAAACGTTTCATGGGCACTTCTTCTACCATATTCTTCTCTACCAAATCAATAACGGTATTTCCTTTCTTCGCAATATTTTCAATTAAGGTTGACAATCGTTTTGTGCTGGTAAATCCGGGCAATACATTATTGACAGTAATATTAAACTGTCCCAGCTCATTCGCCATACTTTTTGCCCAACTGGCCACTGCACCACGAATTGTATTGGATACTCCCAGGTTCTTCAACGGAATCTTAACCGAAGTAGAAATAATATTGATAATTCGTCCATACCCTTCCTTTTTCATAGATGGCACAACAGCTTTTGTCAAAATATGATTACAGATCAAATGCTGGTTGAATGTATTTAAAAAGGCTTCTTCGGTTGCTTCGATAATAGGGCCTGCCGCAGGGCCGCCGGTATTGTTTATTAAAATATGAACAAGGGTCCTTGTCACATGTGCATCAATTACTTTCCTCACTTCATCAGGCTTATTAAAATCAGCAACCAGGTAACTATGCTGTTGCCTTAACTGGGTGTCTAACTTCAGTACGGCATCCTTCAGAGCTTCTTCATTTCTTGCTACTAATGTGCAATTGGCACCCAGCAAAGCCAGTTCTTCTGCAATAGCCAGACCAATACCTTGTGTGCTGCCACAAACAACCGCATTTTTTCCTTCCAGAGAGAGATTCATAAAGTCAAACCTAAAGAAAATTGTTGTAATTTTTCGACCTTATTACACCTCTAAAAACCAGCTATATGGCCGTAATTGCTCCTTTCAACCTAAAAAAATGGATTGACGATAACCGTGACCTGCTGAAACCTCCGGTGGGCAACCAATGTGTGTATAAAGACGCTGAGAATTTTATCGTAATGGTGGTAGGCGGACCCAATGCCCGAAAAGATTACCATTTTAATGAAACAGAAGAGCTCTACTACCAGGTGGAAGGCGATATCGTAGTGAAAATTATAGATAATGGCGAGTTCAAGGACATTCCCATTAAAGAGGGTGAGATATTTCTTTTGCCACCCAAAACTCCCCATTCGCCACAACGGGGACCCGGCACCGTCGGGTTGGTCATTGAAAAGAAAAGAGAATCAGAAGACGATGGATTCCTCTGGTTCTGTGAAAAATGTGGCAACAAATTATATGAAGAAACATTACATGTGGATGATATTGTAAAACAACTGCCGCCGGTGATGAATAGATTCTGGGAAGATATGATGCACCGGACTTGTGAGAAATGCGGAGCAGTGATGGAGCCGCCTGTTAAGAAAGGTTAATTGGGCTATTGGTTAATTGGGGTCGTGATAAAGCGAATGTCTTTTAACATGCTACACCACTTGTATTCCCCAAAAACCTAATTAATCAATTAAAAATTAAAAGACTCCTGTTTTCCCAATAAACTAATTAACTATTATACCAATTAACCATTCCATGAAAATAGACATCCACACACACATCATGCCCGACAAAATGCCAAACTGGACCCAAAAGTTTGGCTATGGCGAATTCATACATTTAGAACACCGCAGTTGCGAAGCCTGTATGATGAAAGGCGATAAGCTTTTTCGGGTAGTGGAAGAAAACTGCTACAAGGCAGACATACGGTTAAAACAGATGGAAGAAACCGAAGTGTCTATACAGGTACTCTCTACTATTCCCGTTCTTTTTAATTACTGGGCAAAGCCTGCTGATGGTTTAGAGACATCCCGTTTTCTGAACGACCATATCGCTGAGACAGTAGATAAAGAACCCAATCACTTTATAGGACTAGGCACTGTTCCCTTACAAGACACTGATCTTGCTATCAAAGAAATGGAACGATGTGTAAAAAAATTAAAAATGCCGGGATTGGAGATCGGCTCCAACATCAATGGAAAAAATCTTTCTGACCCGTGCTTCTTTCCTTTTTATGAAGCTGCTGAAAAATTGAACTGTGCTTTATTCATTCACCCCTGGGAAATGATGGGCGAAACACAAATGGAAAAATACTGGTTGCCCTGGCTGGTGGGTATGCCTGCTGAAACATCAAGGGCCATTTGCTCAATACTATTCAGCGGAGTACTTGAAAAATTTCCTAAACTGAGAATTTCTTTTGCGCATGGCGGCGGTTCATTCCCGATCACTATTGGCCGGATAGAACATGGTTTTAAAGTACGACCGGATTTAGTGGCTGTTGATAACCCCATTAACCCAAGAGATTACATCGGCAAATTCTGGGTTGATAGTTTAGTACATGATAAAAAGGCGTTCAACTATTTATTAGATGTAATGGGAGAAGACCATATCTGCCTCGGCAGTGACTATCCCTTTCCATTGGGGGAACATAAACCAGGAAGGCTGATAGAAAAAATGGATCTTGGCAAGAAGACGACAAGAAAACTACTTTACAAAAATGCGTTGGATTGGCTGGGCTTAAGTGAAAAAAATCTTCCTGAGTTTTAATCCGACTTACTCAGTAAACAAATTCGGATAATCACTAATAATTCCATCTACTCCCATCGCTTTCAATTCTGCAATCTTCTCTTTTGTATTCACCGTCCACGGAATTATTTTCATATTCTGACTATGGCAACTCTTTATCAACTTTTCATTTACATGAACAAAGGCCGGGCTGTAAATTGTCGGGATAAAGCCTAACGCTTTTATTTGCTCCGCCAGGCTACGTTTATCAGAATCCTCGATCAGCATTGCTGTTTTTATGTGGGGATATTTTTGATGTAAATATTGCAAGGTCCTGAAATCAAATGATTGGATGATCACAAAATCTTCAATCTGCTTTTCCTTTATCACAGCCATCAGTAGTTCTACAAACTCTTCCGGTTTTGGATGAAAGACTCTGTCAAACTCCGGGTTGGTTTTTGTTTCAATATTATAATATGGGAAAGGTCTTCTTCTCGTCATCATATCTGCCTTTATGCTATCTATCACATCCGCCAGCAAGGGTTTCGTCACTTTCATTTTTTGCTGTTGTGGAAAACGGGGATGTGGTTTCATTCCCACATCAAAGGTCTTTGTTTGCTCATAGGTCATCCAGTAAATATTATAGGTCCGTTCTTCCCTGGGGCCCATAAATGTTCCGTCAGGCTTAGTAGTTATTTCCTGTCCAAACCATTGCTCATGGGAAAGGATAACTTTTTTATCTTTTGTGATCACTACATCCATTTCCAATGTAGTAACACCCATGCCCACTGCATACAACATAGCAGGCACCGTATTCTCCGGCATCAGTCCCCGGCAACCCCGGTGACCTTGCTTATCAAACTCCCCCTGTACATACGTTTCCTTACCTGTATCAGTAGAAGCATCCCTCATCTTCTTTGTATTTGAACATGATAAAGTAAATACCAGCAACCCGGTCAACAAATAATTTCTCATGATGGGAATACTTTTGATTTCCTTTTTTCCATTATGGCAGCAATATTTTTTGCATCGCCGTCTTTTTGCTTCAGTTGCTGAATAATGTTGTCATAACTTTTCTCGTCCCGGTCCTGGCTTAGCTTAAATACATGCTGCAAGTCATTGACCACAATTTCAAAAGGCACAATGGCTTTCATCATTCTTTCCGTGTATTCAGCAGGTAAATTATCAAACACCGTTGCTGAGGCCGGATTATTATTCTCATAATGAAGCGTAAGCCGTTTGAGAATAGATATCAATTCATCCGTATCACCAAACCGAATGGTACCTTTTGCATGCACACTCATATAATTCCAGGTACTCCCCACGGATGGATTAGCATACCAGGTAGCACTTACATAAGTGTGTGGTCCGGTAAATACTGCTAACACATCAGCGTTTTGTTCAAATGCTTTATGATGGTCTGTATTTCGCATGATATGACCTGTGAGAGAATATCTTCCGTCTTTTTCATCGATAAAAACAGGGATTTGCGTAGCCACAGGTTTATTCGCTGAACCTGCCCCCGTTAAAAAAACAAAGGGGTGATCTTTCATGAACTGAATAATTTCTTCATGATTTTTTTCTTTGTGATGCGGCAAGTCGTACATGAAATACTATTTTGAGATTATACCGTCTCTGCAATTTTCTCTGCACTGATATTCGCATTTCGCATTGCAATACTTCTCACTACCTGTGCTGTAAATCCTTCAAATGCTTTTTTGGTAATCAGATCATCACTCATCATGATGGGTACTCCCAGGTCACCGCCTTCCCGAATGCTCTGTACCAGCGGAATTTGCCCAAGAAAAGGAATATCATATTCGTCCGCTAATCTTTTCCCGCCATCTTTTCCAAAAATGTAATATTTGTTATCGGGCAGTTCTGCCGGAGTAAAATAACTCATGTTTTCCACTAACCCTATCACTGGCACATTCAGTTGGGCCTGCCCAAACATAGCGATACCTTTCTTTGCATCTGCAAGGGCCACATCCTGCGGGGTAGTTACAATTACAGCACCGGTAACCGGCACCGTTTGCATCAGCGTTAAATGTATATCACCGGTTCCGGGTGGCATATCCACCACTAAGTAATCCAGCTCACCCCAATACACATCCGTTACAAATTGACGGATGGCACTGCTCGCCATCGGGCCCCTCCACACTACTGCATTTTTTTCATCTACTAAAAAACCGATGCTTATTAATTTCAACCCATACCGTTCCAGCGGTGCAATCATAGGTTTTTCACCACCTACCTCTACCATCATGGGTCGTTCGCCCCTTACACCAAACATTATTGGTACACTGGGTCCATAAATATCCGCATCCATCAAACCCACTTTAGCTCCGCCTTGCGATAAGGCCAGAGCAAGGTTGGCAGCCACGGTCGATTTACCTACTCCACCCTTTCCACTTACTACTGCAATAATGTTTTTTACATTTGGCAATACTGCACCGGTATCAGTTCTTTTAGTAGTAGTATTGGAAGTAAACTTCACATTGACTGTCGCTTCTTTATTTACCAGCAGTTTAATAGCATTTACACAGGCATTTTTCATCATATCCTTCATAGGACAGGCGGGAGTAGTCAATACAATGGTAAAGGAAACATAGTTGCCTTCAATTTCAATATCCTGAATCATGTTTAACGTTACCAGGTCTTTACCCAAATCAGGTTCCTGTACATTACTCAACGCTTCCAGTACTTTTTCTTTCGTCATTTTCCAAGTATTTGTTAAAAGTCTTTATTAACGCCAAAGTTAACCAATACAAGGGGCAATTTGTTTTACGAAATCAGCAACTTGTCTTTATTTTTGGCGCAGTGAAGAAAATTATACTTTATACAGGTTTACTGTTATTTATCCTCCCCCGAACTGCCCGGGCCCAGTTCGAAACGTCCCGTGATTCTGTGGTACAATTGTATGGCGTCATTATGACGGCGGACAGCCTGGTGGGCATCCCCGCCGTAAGTGTGATGGTAAAGGGACAAAACAGGGGCACTATCTCCAATTCACAAGGTGTATTTTCTATCGTAGTGCTAAAAGGCGACCAGGTCGAGTTTACCCACGTTACTTACAAGTCTAAAACCATTTCTATTCCCCGCACTTTAGAAGGCAATCAGTATAGTGTGGTGCAGTTAATGGTTGTTGATACGGTTTATCTCCCTGCTACTATTATTCGTCCGAGACCAACCGCAGAACAATTTGCCCGGGATTTTGCAAAGACCAAAGTACCCGATGATGATATTGAAATAGCCCGGCAAAATACCAGTGCCACCAAACGAAGGGTGCTGATGCGTACCGTTCCCGGCGATGGCGGCGAAGCCAGCAAAGTACAGTTCAACAAAATTGCAACCCGTGCCGTTTACCAGGGTCAAACTCCTCCTATGAACATATTCAACCCCGCAGCATGGGGCGAATTTATACAGGCCTGGAAACGGGGAGATTTTAAGAATAAAAACTAATGATATCCCACCTCATGCCCTGTCCCTAAAGGGAACTTAGATTAATGAGTCACTATAAGATATTATAATTTCCCAGCGATAGTTTTCATGGTATCTCTGTTGCGAACTTGTTCTGTTATCCTTTTTTCAAGGAAAGGAAAGAATAACCACACTTGTACTTCCGGTCCATTGGGCAACAAATACAATCTCCTTACATTTGTTAGTGAAACAATCACTTTTACATAAAGTGAAATTTATAATTCTCCCCTTTAGGGGAATAGTAAAAACTAATCTGTATGAATCTTAAAGGGGGCGTTGTATCTGTTATCGGCGCAGGCACCATGGGCAATGGCATTGCTCATGTATTTGCACAAGCAGGATTTAAAGTAACCATTGTAGATATTTCGCTGGCACAGCTTGACAAAGCAGTTGCTAATATCACCAAAAACCTGGACCGGCAAATTGCCAAAGGCACTGCTACCGAAGAACAAAAGAAAATAACCCTTGCTAATATCAGTGTCGAGTCTGATCTGCTTGATGGAGTAAAGGATGCGGTCCTGATCGTAGAAGCCGCCACAGAAAATGTAGAACTGAAACTAAAGATCTTCGAACAGTTGGATAACTATGCTCCCAAAGATGCTATCCTGGCCACTAATACATCGAGTATTTCCATTACAAAGATCGCAGCAGTCACCAACCGGGCCAGTAAAGTGATCGGCATGCATTTTATGAATCCCGTACCGGTGATGAAACTGGTAGAGATCATTAATGGCTATGCGACTAAAAAAGAAGTAACTGACGCTATTGTTGAATTAAGCAAACAATTGGGCAAAGTGCCTTGTGTGGTAAATGATTATCCCGGCTTTATTGCCAACCGCATATTGATGCCGATGATCAATGAAGCAATTTACAGTTTATACGAAGGGGTCGCCGGTGTAGAAGAAATAGATACCGTAATGAAATTGGGTATGGCCCACCCGATGGGGCCGTTGCAATTGGCCGACTTTATAGGTTTAGATATTTGTCTTTCCATACTACATGTGTTGCATGATGGTTTTGGTAATCCCAAATATGCTCCTTGCCCTTTATTGGTAAATATGGTGATGGCGGGTAAGCTGGGCGTAAAAAGCGGCGAAGGATTTTATACCTATACACCGGGGAGCAAGGAATTGGTGGTGAGTGAGAGGTTTAGGTAAGGTGTTACCGATTTTCGGGGGATTTAGTATCTTCCTTATAATAAATTCTTGATGAAACCAAGATCTGCTCAGTCCCTATTATTTGTACTTTTCCAAGTAATGACTTTATGTTATTATTCGGGAGTAAATGCTCAACGTAATTATCATGACTATAGTAAGGACTTGACTGGAGTTTTACTAGATGACCAATTCAATTCTTTACAAAATAAATGGAATCTACATAACTCAAAGATTGAAAATGGCGTTTTGAGTGTAAGAGACCCAGGCGGGAGTATCAAAAACCCAAAGACCTCAATAAAGGTCCCTATTGATGAAACAAAGGATTTTGAGATAGAATACACTGCACGGCATATGGGGGGATTAGTTACTGCTTCGCTTTTTTGGAATGGATATCGTTGGCAAATATCAAAAAAATCTTCAACTATTGAACGAACAAAGACGTTTGGCTCCGCATTGTTGGCTATGGTTTCGAATGGCTTTAGGGGAGAAGAATTTCAAAAATTCACGATTAGGAAGATAGCTAACTATCTATATTTTTATTTGGATGAGGGATACTTAAACAACACTTTATACAAACAAGCTGAATTTGACGGAATTCTTGATATTGGGTCAATTGGTAAAATTGATTTCGATTACATAACTGTAAGCTATTTGACAAAAAACGAAAATGGTATCCCAGAAAAAAAAATATCAACACAACCTACACGGACACAAAATAATACGGATGGTCTTACACCAATAACTACTGAGATAAAAAAAGGCGGCAAGTATTATGCATTAATTGTTGGCGTATCAAAATATGATGAGCCTAAATTAAATCTTGACAAACCAGAAAAAGATGCGGAAAAAATAAAAGAAATTTTTGTCAAACAATATTCATTTGCTGACTCAACGACTTTCTTACTCAAAAACCCCACCCGCCAAAAGATAATTTCAGAATTATACAGGCTAAGAAAAATAATAGGCTCCAATGATAACCTGCTTATCTTCTATGCCGGTCACGGTTTCTGGGACGAAGATGCGAGACAAGGTTATTGGTGGGCAAAAGATGCTGTGCCCGATGATCCTTCCACCTGGCTATCCAACAGCGATCTGCGGGAACAAATTAGAAGTATTAAATCGGCTCATACCTTGCTGATATCCGACGCCTGTTTCAGTGGTGGCATTTTCAAAACAAGAAGTGGTAATGATATTCAAAATGCTTCGAGAGATATCCAGATGTTATACCAGATGCCAAGCCGTCGTGCCATTACCAGCGGCACGATGACAGCTGTACCAGACAATTCTGTTTTCCTGGAGTATTTATCCAAACGATTAACAGATAATAAGAACAAGTTCCTTTCTTCCCAGCAATTGTTCGACAGCTTCAGGGCTGCCGTTATTAATAATTCATCTGCTGTTCCGCAGGATGGTGTTATTGCCGAAACCGGTGATGAAGGAGGCGATTTTATTTTTATATTGAAGGAGAAATAAATTCAGATAAAGCATTTCTAAAACAAGTAGCCTTAATCAATAAATGAATTAAAACACTTTACTGCCAGTACAATTTCGCCTTCACCACTGGTTCAGTTTGATACATTCTTATGGCAGAATTTTCTTCCTCATTCTGCTAAATGATTCTGGTTTCATATTCACAAAAGAAGCAATTTCCTTTATAGTAAATGACTGAAAGAGATGATCATATGATGAATAAATAGCCGCAACTTTTTCTAAATTATTCAAACGCAGTAATTGTGAAACCTCTTTTTCATGCTCTAATGCCAAACCAAATATTTTTTCAATCATTGATTTATATAATGCCTGATAGCCAGCGCCAAACAGTGATTGTATTTTGGCCCCATCTATTTCAAGCACTTTGCATTCGCTGCAGGTTTTAAATGAGTAATTTGAAGGCAACCCCATGAACAGGTTGTTTATTGAACCCACAAAACCTCCATTTCCTATAAGGTTAAGCACCTGGATTTCAGCATTAGCTGATCTAAACACTTTTACACCGCCATCAATAATATATTGAACATTAGTATTGTTATCCCCTTCCTTTATAAGAAATATTCCTTTTCTATAAACCTTATAAATAAAATTTTCAAGAATTATTCTGATTGCCCTTTTCTCAATCGGAAACCCAAGATAATAACAAAGTTTTTCAAACTGATGTGCACCAAAATCTAAATAGTCGTATTTCCTGGTTCCCCTACAAACCTCATTGCTATAAACCTTATTATAAATCACCATTTGCAGTAGTTGTGTAAACAAAGATATTGAACAATTAAAACTCCTTGAATCGTTTAAAAATTAAACACCCGTAAACAAATAACTACTTTACTAATAAAAATATTTTTGATTTATAAAAAAATCCAAAATAATTGACAAATGTCATCGATTTCATCAAATCACTATTTTACAGTTTCAAATGCTTGCTTTCTAATTAAGGTGACTTTACATTTGCCATCCCAAAGCTTTTCCGTTCGTTTTACCTCAAGCACAATTTTCTCAAAGCACATTTTCTCAAAGCCTGTCACTGCTACATTAATGCAGTGTCTAAAGTCGTATTAGCTGGGCTATAACAAATAGCAGGCTGATACATATAAATATGTACATGTATCAACGCTTTCTGTCACCCAAAAAAGGATAAAAATGAAAATTAAACTGTACCCACCCCAAAAAAAGAAAATTAAAAGCAACGGATTTTTGTTTCGTGTTTCTATTGTTTCCTACTTCTTGTTTTTTACTGTTCTTGACGCTTTTGCCGCAACATCTTTTATTTCGACCAACGCTACCATTTGCAAAAATTCAAACGTCACATTTTCTGTAAACAGACTGGCATTATCTTCAAACACCAATTTGCCGGCACCGTTTGAAGCAATAAGGATGTACCTGCATAATGGCACCTCGTTTGTTTTGATACCAGCAAATGACCCCATCTTCACGCTGTTAACTGATAATAATGGAAATACTTTTAAAGAGGAGTTTAGAGTCAATATGACCAATGACCCCACTTTTATTGGTATTAAAATAATTAGAATTGAATGTGTAGATAACGCAGGCAATGTTGCTGTAATGGATATAACACTAACTGTTGGGGATTGTCAGACCTATACCATGGATTATGGTGATGCACCAGACGCTTCTGTCGGTACGGGTGTTGGGAATTACAATACTACTGCAGCAGACAATGGTGCAGGTCATATTATCAGCCCCCTTTTATTCATTGGAAACGTTGCTCCTGACAGTGATCCGGGCAATTTACAGAAGGCCGGAGCGATGATTGACGACATCAGCAATACCGGAGCTATTGATGATGAAGAAGGCGTTACTATTTTCCCTGGTTTATATACTCTTGCAACCTCCTATTCACTAACCGTTACTGTTACCAATAATACAAATACCGATGCCACACTTTCTGGCTGGATTGACTTTAATAAAAATGGGGTGTTCGAACTAAATGAAAGAGTACAAGCGGTTATCGCACCGGGTGCTACATCTGCCACATTAACCTGGACTGGTATTGCAGGTCTTACAAGCGGTGATACCTATGCAAGATTTAGAATTGCTACAGATCTATTGCAAGTAGAAGATGCAACTGGCATTGCCGGTTCTGGTGAAGTGGAAGACTATAAAGTTATTATAAAACCGAGTTATACAGTTTGTGGGAATGTCTTTCTTGATCTCAATGGGCTGATCGATAATTTGGTGAGTGGTGAAGGCACAAACGGGGATGACAGGATTTATGCAATTTTAGTCAATAGTAGTGGTAATGTAGTGGCTGATACTCTTGTCGCCACTAATGGAACATATTGCTTCACTAATGTTATACCACAAACCTATTCAGTTATCTTGAGTACTACTCCAGGAACTATTAATTCACCGGCACCTTCTCCGTCTTTACCTCCAATATGGAGATTCTCAGGTGAAAACATTGGAGCCACTCCCGGCAACGATGGTCAGACTGATGGTATTTTACATTTCACTGTTTCTAACAGCAACATAAATGAAGTCAATTTTGGTGTGCAGTCCCCGGCGATAATTGGGTTGCCACTCAAACTGTCACATTTCTCTGCCACACAACAAAATTGTACTGCTTACCTGAAATGGGAAACTGTTCAGGAGATAAATTCAGCAAGATTTGATGTTGAATTAAGCACTGACGGCGGACGTTCATTTACTATCATCACTAACATTGCAGCTGCTGGCAACAGTGACAATCTAAGAAGATATGAATACAGCCACCCTCTTATGCCCGGACTAAATATTTTCAGATTAAGTATGGTAGATATTGATGGCACTTCAAAATATAGTTCAGTTGTTTTCTTGAAATGTGGAACTGAAACCCGTATCTCGGTCTTCCCTAACCCAGCTACAACGAACATCAATGTTGTTGGAATGTCAACTGGTAAAAAAGAAGTAAGTATTGCCTCTATTAATGGTAGTATTTTGGGTGTGTATGAAACAACTACCAGCTATATTTCTATAAATACCGCCAATTTGCCTGCAGGTATTTATATATTGAAAATTAAGGATCCAATGAATGTTGTAACGAATTACAAGTTCATCAAACAATAAACTGAAAACTGCATTAATAAAAAAGCTATCCGGTAATTTCCGGATAGCTTTTTTTAGCATTTCTCCACTTCTACCCTTCTCAAATCCTTCAATTTATTCAGCACTTCCTCCAGCCTGTCCCTTGGTACAGCAATCTCCAAAGAACAGAACAATTGTGTTTCTTGTTTTTGAATCACACAATCATGTTGCTTCACTATTTTCATCACATCATTCATTTGGGTGTAATCAAATTGCAGCCGGTAATTGATAAGAATTGGTTTCTGTATAATTGAATTTTCGTCAAAGGCCAGTGCAGTTGCCGTTTTATACGCATTTATTAATCCAGGTACACCAAGTAAAGTGCCACCAAAATATCGTACCACTATTATCAATACATTCGTTACCTGCTTACTGTCGATTTGCCCAAGTATCGGTCGTCCGGCAGATCCTGATGGCTCGCCGTCATCACTAACACGGAAATTAGTGCCGTCCATACCGATCCGATAAGCAAAACAATGATGTACTGCTTTGGAATGTTCCTTTTTTAAAGCCGCCAGCCGCTCCTTAAAATCGGTGACACCAGAAATGGGATACGCATAGGCAATGAATTTGCTGCCCCTGTCTTTAAATTCGGCTACAGAAGGTCTTTCTATCGTATTGTAGTGAGAATCGGAAGTCATTAGTCGTTAGCCTGGTATTTCGGTTGGTATATTTCAATGCTATCAGAAAGGATCTTTTGCTCAGATACTTTTACACCATGATTTAGCACCGGTGCAGGGAGGCCATTATTAATTATCAATTCTTCATTCTTAATTATTCTCGCCTCATCCCAAACGCCATTATCAATAAACGATTGGAGCAGCGTGGCTCCGCCTTCCACCAGCACACTTTGTATTTTCAAACTGTGCAAAGCTTTCATCATCTGTGCAACAAGATTTTCGCCTTTTTCCAATTTATAATAAACCAGGTTTTCTTTTTCTTCCTGCTTTACTGAATTAAAGATGATGGTCTTAGCTTTATCATTAAAAACTTTTAGTGAAGCCGGAAGCCGCAGGTTCATATCTACTAACACCCGTACAGGTGAAGGCCCCGGCCATGATCTTGTTGTGAGCTCCGGATCATCCAACAAAGCTGTATTTGTTCCTATCAATATCGCAGCCTCTTCACTTCGCCACTTATGGATCAGCTTGTTTGTATACTCATTGCTGATAAATAGCCGGTCACTACTGCCGGATGATATTTTTGCATCGGCAGTCTGCGCCCATTTTAAAACAACATAAGGCCGTTGTTTCGTATGAAAAGTAAAGAACCGTTTATTTAATTCTTTACAATCCGATTCAAGTAATCCAACCTCCACTTCTAATCCTGCTGCTTTCAGTTTCTCAATGCCCTTTCCATTTACTTGCTCAAAAGGATCCCTGCAGCCTATTATTATTCTTGGAATTTTGCATTGAATAATCAAATCGGCACAAGGTGGCGTTTTTCCAACATGAGAACAGGGCTCTAAAGAAACATACATGGTAGATTGGGAAATGAGCTCCTTGTCTTCCTTTTTTACAGAATGAATACAATTGACTTCTGCATGTGCTTCGCCATATTTTTGATGCCAACCTTCACCTATTATTCTGTCCTCATATACGAGGACGGCACCCACCATCGGGTTGGGAGCAACAAACCCTGCCCCAAGCTTTGCCAATTCAAGGCAGCGTTGCATGTAGTTGTCCGGTAACATAATTGGCGCAAAAGTAAATGAATTAAGTTTGCGGCATGACCATGCAGGAAGCCACTTATTTCTTGTTGAATAAAATCCGCAGCATTTACCCGGAAGGAGAAGCAAGCCAGGTGACTGACTGGGTGTTGGAACACCTGACCGGATCAAAGAAAACAGAACGAATGCTGTATAAAAACACAGCGATTACCACTAATGAAGAAGTTCAATTACAACAATACACTAAAAGATTAATGGAACATGAACCTGTTCAGTATGTATTGAACGAATCCTGGTTTTGTGGTATGCGATTTTATGTAGATAAAAACGTACTGATACCAAGACCGGAAACAGAGGAACTGGTGGAATGGATCATCGGCAACTGCAAGTTTCCTGTTGATAAATTAAACATCCTGGACATAGGCAGCGGCAGCGGCTGCATACCCATTTCACTAAAAAGAAAGATACAAAGAGCTGAAGTATGGAGTTGCGATATAAGCCAACAAGCATTAGCGGTTGCGAAAAAGAATGCTCTTACCCTCGGAACAGATATTAACTTTATCCAACTTGATTTTCTTGATAGTAACAACTGGAAACAGCTCCCGTTGTTTGATATTATCGTAAGTAATCCGCCTTATGTTCCGGTAAAAAATAAAGAACAAATGCAATTGAATGTGCTGCAATATGAACCCGGCACAGCCCTGTTTGTTCCCGATAACGATCCATTGGTATTTTATAACGCCATAGCTGAATTTGGCAAAACACATCTCAACAAATCCGGAAACATCTATACCGAAATACATGAAGATCTCGGCGAACAAACGATGGCCCTATTCAATTCCGCAGGATATACAACTGAACTCAAAAAGGATATGCAACAAAAAGACCGGATGATTAAATCCGGCCTTGTATAATTATTACTGAAGTATATCGAAACGTTAATCAACTCTTGCCACCACTTTCGCCGTATCTCTCTTTGCCACCCGCATGATGCGGAATACATCACCATAATAAGCGGCCGTGTCAGCATTGATAACTACAGTCGGCGTATCTACAAATGCCTTGTATTTTTTAATCTCAAGTCTGAGCATGGAATCAAAAATGGCTGATTCTATTTTAGTCGTTCCGATAAAATATTGCTGATCCTTATCAATAGAAACCATGATATTTTGCTTAGCCTTGGTATCTTTTGTACCACGGGGCAGTCCTACTTTCACTACATTAGGATTAGCCAGCGTAGCTACGATGAGGAAGAACATCAGCAATATGAACAGGATATCATTGAGCGAATCCGTGAAGACCTCGCCTGATTCTCCCTTATGTTTTTTTCTGAATTTCATTCTTATAGTTTAGCGGGTAGGTTCTTGTAAAATATCAAGAAAATCTGATGAGGCTGCTTCCATTTTGTTAGAGGTCTTGTCAATCTGGGTATTCAGGTAACTGTAACCAAGAAAAGCACCCAGTCCGATAACAAGACCAGATATAGAGGTAATAAGTTTGGTGTAGATACCGCCAGAGATTGTACTTACTTCAAATTCGTTGGAAGTGGTAATACTTGAAAACATTTGCATTAGCCCCATCAATGTTCCGACAAATCCAAAAATGGGTGCCGCTTTTGAAATTACAGAAAGTATGCCCAGGTTTTTTTCCAGCTTATACATTTCCAGGGTCCCAACATTGTCCATGCTCTTTTCAATACTATCCAGCGGTTTACCGATACGTTGGATGCCTTTATCAATGATCCTGGCCACCGGAGTATTGTTATTTTTTGCAAAACTCCTGGCAGCTGTAATGTTACCACTGACAATATTATCCCGGATGATGTTCATGAAATTACCATCAATTTTTGCAGCATTGCGGATGGCTATCGAACGTTCTGAAAAAACGTATACAGCAAGTATTAGCATAATGGCCAACGGAATCATGATCCAGCCACCGGTGATCAATAATTCGCCAAATCCTAAACTACCATCTCCGTTTCTGTCGCCGGCCACTTTTTTTATTACCTGTGCGGCAGTGTCTGCAATTTGTAAAAGGTCAATCATAATTTTTGTTCTTTAGGTGTAAAAGTAGGGGTTGCCTGATAATTTGTTTTTTCGTCTTATCAACAATTGTCAATAATAATTTCCTTGAACGAGAAAAATAATGCCACGTTGTATGACGCCGACAAGTTTTTGAGTTCTTTAACAGGAAAAGGTTGAAACCTGAAAGCAAAAAGCCCGAAAGACACCTCGTATTTTACAGAGATTTCTTTCGGACTTCCCAGGTTCTTGTCTTTTTGACAAAACTATACGCCTGCCTGTTTCACCATCAGGGCCTGTATTTGCCGCATCGTTTTTTCCATTCCTTCCGCACTTCCATCCAGGAAGATGATATTGCCTTTGCCATATTCCGCAAAATTCTTTACCGCTTCTGTCCACATACTAAACAGGATAACATTTGTATCTAAGTTGGCCTGTTTCATTTGCTCAGCCGCCTCTGTCATACCTTTTGCCACTTCCTGGCGGAACAAAGCAACACCCTGTCCACGGAGTTGGGCAGCAGTTCTTTCCGCTTCGGCAGATATTTTTATAGAATTACCTTCCGCTTCGGCCGCTTTTGTTTTAGTTATCAGTAATGCCTGGCCTTCATTTTCAGCTGCCGCTTTCAGGTTGTTAGATGCTACCACTTTACTCATTGAATCAAGAATCACTTTATCAAACGTAATATCATTGATCTGTAAGTCCAGCAGGTGGTATCCCCATTCTTCTAAGGTATGGTCAATTTCAACTTTTACATATTCAACGATCTCACGACGAAGCCCTAACACTTCTGCCTGTTTTTTAGTAGCCACGAACGAACGGATATTACCTTCAATCGTTCTGATAAGAGCCTGCATCAAATCCTTATCACTGATGAACTTAAAAGCTACTTTTTTTATCGTTTCCTCATTGGCATTTTGTACTGCAAAGAGCATCATCACTTTAAAATACACATTGGCCTGGTCCTGTGTTACGGCCTGGAATTCCAGTTCTACTGAACGATTTTGAATAGAAAGCTTTTTATAGATCTGCTCGATAAGCGGTATTTTAAACCGCAAACCCGGACCTGCAATCCTCCTGTACTTTCCGAACATCGTTACAACTGCAATTGTACCCTGGTTTACAGTGTATAATCCGCTAAAGAAAAAGAAAGCAAGTAAAAGCACCCACCAATACTCTGCAAATAATTTGGCGTAATCCATAACTTTTAAATTTAATTGTAATGTAATGTACGATTAACTTTTCTCTTCGCATATCTGCACCAGGTGCACCATTGTCTCCACCGCTTTGTTCATATCCTGCACACTGATCCATTCTAATTTTGAATGGATAGCCTGTTCCCCTGCAAACAAATTAGGGCAAGGCAAACCCATAAAAGATAAGCGGCTTCCATCTGTACCGCCACGAATACTTTCCATTTTTAATACAAGGCCTGCCCTTGTAATAGCTTCCCGGGCAAAATCGACCACATGGGGATTTATATCCAGTACTTCTTTCATATTCCTGTATTGTTCGGTTACATGAAATTCAAATGATGCTTTGGGATAAGTCCGTAACCTTTCTTCAATCTGTGTTCTCAGGTAATCTTCTTTTTTTGCCAGGCCTTCTGTGTCAAAATCACGGATGATAAAATCAATAGTGCATTTTTCTGCAATCCCTTCCAACCTTACCGGGTGAATAAAACCTCTTTTCCCATCGGTTGATTCCGGAGATAGCCTGTCTTTGGGCAATGCCGCCAGGATTTCACCAGCAATCTTCATTGCATTGATCATTTTATCTTTTGCATATCCCGGATGTGCGATGACACCATGAATAATCACTTGCACACCGTCTGCACTAAAGGTCTCATCCTCTAAAGAACCAGCTTCTCCCCCATCTAATGTATACCCAAAATCAGCTCCCAATTTTTTCATGTTAACATTTGCCACCCCTTTTCCAACTTCTTCATCGGGTGTAAAAAGAATTTTTATTTCTCCATGCTTCACCCCTTTATTAGTAAGTAAGAAGTTTGCCAGATCCATTATCTCTGCTACACCTGCTTTATCATCAGATCCTAATAATGTAGTTCCTGAAGCAGTGATGATATCATTACCAATTTGTGTTTTCAGATATGGATACTCACTAAGTCGCAGCACCTGGGATTTATCATCGGGTAAAACAATATCCTGACCCTGGTAATTTTGATGTAAAATGGGCTTCACTCCTTTTCCGCTGCAATCTGGTGCCGTATCCACATGGGCGCAAAAACAAATCACCGGTACTTTTTTATCTGTTGTAGATGGAATCGTTGCATATACATAACCCCACTCATCCATATGAGCATCTGCTATGCCCATTTGCTTTAATTCGTCTGCCAATATTTTACTCAGATCTTTCTGCTTTTGGGTAGTAGGAAAGGTCAAAGATTGCGGGTCGCTTTGTGTATCAATTTGTACATACCGCTGAAATCGTTCTGCCGCAGTAAATTTGTAATTTTCAAACATATTTTTCTTTTTGGGGTATCGAATATACGCTAAAAAAAATGGCTTAAGGGGAAACCTTAAACCATTAAATCGTTAAGAGTTTAGCCTTATCAGGGCATTATGATCAATGGACCAGCACCAACTATCTCTACCAGCTCCAGGTCAAAGATTAAATCCTGTCCTGCCAGTGGATGATTAGCATCGAGCATCACAACGGCATCTTTGATCTCCACCACTGTTACCTGGAATTGATGCCCTTCCTGGTCACTCATTCCCAATGGCATACCTATTTCTATTTCCATGTCTTTTGGAAACCGGTCTTTTGGCATTTCGATTACCATTTCCGGGTTTCTCGGTCCGTATGCTTCATCATAAGGAATATTGACCGTTTTCTTTTCACCAACTGCCATACCTGTAACACCTTCATCAAAGCCCTTGATTACTTGTCCGCTACCTACTTCAAATTCCAGCGGCTCACGGCCTGCTGATGAATCGAAAGTTTCTCCGGAAGTTAATTTGCCATGATAGTGTACTTTAATTTTATCGCCGCTTTTTACCTGGGACATATTTATTTGTTTTAAATGATTGATTTTTCCTAAAAACCGGGTTGCAAGGTAGGCCAAAACAGGCAACGCAACCGTTTAAATATTTAGCACTGTCTGAGTAGATATTTTCAGTATTTTGACACCCTAAGCAGTTTAAAACGTTTGATATGAAATTACTCCAGCCATTTCTTCCGGTCTTATTTGCAGCCGCTATTTTTTCGGCACCTACAACAACGGCTCAATCTGTGGCTGCGGAACAATCAAAAGTAATAGCCGGGGCCGAAAGAATAAATGTATATATGCCACTGATCAAAGGAAGAACCATTGGCATTTTTGCCAACCAGACTTCGATGGTAGGCAATACACACCTGGTGGATACGCTTATGAAACTTGGTGTTGACATTAAGGTAATATTTGGACCGGAGCATGGTTTTCGTGGCACTGCCGATGCCGGTGAAAAAGTTGGCAATTATATTGATGAAAAAACAGGCATCCCGGTAGTATCCCTGTATGGAAGTAAGAGAAGGCCTTCTGCAGAGGATGTAAAAGATGTCGACCTGCTCATTTTTGATATACAGGATGTAGGAGTTCGTTTCTACACATTCATTTCTTCGCTGGAAGAATTCATGGAAGGTGCTTTTGAATTAGGCAAACCATTGATGATCCTCGACCGGCCCAATCCCAATGGTCATTATGTAGATGGACCTGTGCTGGATATAAAATACAGATCCTTTGTGGGCCGACAACCCATTCCGATTGTATACGGAATGACGATGGCTGAATATGCCATGATGATTGCCGGGGAAAAATGGTTAAGTGAAAAATCCAACGCAAAATATGCTTATTACAAAACTGCTGAAAATTCAGCAGACACACCTTTCCATTTCCAGGTGATCAAATGCAAAGGTTATGACCACAAAACAAAATATGTGTTGCCCGTAAAACCTTCGCCCAATCTTCCCAATATTCAATCCATTTATTTATATCCGTCAACCTGTTTTTTTGAAGGAACAGTTTTAAGCGAAGGAAGGGGAACTAATAAACAATTCCAGGTATTTGGTCATCCATCATTGCCAAAAAACCTCTACTCCTTCACTCCTAACCCCAACGAAGGGGCCAAAAACTCTAAATTATTCGGTCAACTTTGTTATGGCTGGGATTTATCGGGCACACCAGAAGAGGTACTGGCCAAAGTGGATAATAAAGTACAATTGAAATGGCTTATCGAAGCCTATAAATTATTTCCTGAAAAAGATAAATTTTTCCTGCTACCCAAATCTGGCAAGATGGAAGAATCCTTTTTCGATAAACTGGCCGGCAATAATGACTTATGGCAGCAGGTAAAAGAGGGAAAAAGCGAACAGGAAATCAGAAAAAGCTGGGAACCTAAATTAAGTGAGTTTAAAAAAATACGTAAGAAGTATTTGCTGTACGATGATTTTTAAATGCTCATATCAGTTGAAGTTGTGTTGCTATGCGGACAAGGGAAGCCGTATTTTTCGCTTCCAGTTTTGCCAATAAATTTTTACGATGCGTATCTACTGTAGCCGGGCTGATAAACAGTTTCTGTGCAATTACGTTATTGGTCAAGCCTTCCGCAATCAATTCCAGTACTTCTTTTTCCCTGCGGGTAAGGATAACACTGGCTGATTCACTTTTTTGTAACGTTTTAGAAGCTTCATCGCTAAAATAAGTTTTTCCCTTAGCCGCTGTTTCAATAGCCTCCATTAATTCTTCCTGCGAAGCATTCTTCAACACATACCCGGAAGCTCCGCTATCCATCATTTTTTGAATAAAACTCAGCTGGTTGAATGTGCTTAACCCAATAATAAAAACAGAAGGATATTTCTGCTTTACCTCCTTACATAAATCTATCCCGTTTATATCAGGCAAGTTGATGTCCATTAAAATAACATCCGGTTGTTCCTGTCGCAAAAATGCAAGACAAGAAGCGGCATTTGTTGCATGCCCTGTCCATTCGATACTCCTTTCATTTTGCAACAAAGAACGGATGCCTTCAATTACCATGTAATGGTCATCAACGATAAAAACTTTTATTTTCATCTAAGCAGTTAATTCAATATGAACTGAAGTTCCCTTTCCCGGTTCGGACTGTACATCTAATTTACCTTTTAAATATTCAATCCGACTCTGGATATTGCTCCACCCCATTCCCTTTGTCCCTTGTAAAATTGCCGGGTTAAACCCTTTCCCATCATCTTCAACTGTAATATTAATTCCACTACCTTCTTTACTCACTTGTACTATAGCAGTTTTAGCGGCAGCATGTTTCATTGTATTGTTTATCAATTCCTGAACAATCCGATAAATGGCAATACTGGTGGATTGCTCTATAACAGCATTCTCCATTCCAATGGACTGGTAACTGACCTGCAGGGCTCCTGATTGATTGATATCATTACAAAAGTCATTCAAGGCCGTATCTAATCCAAATTTCACAAGGGCTTCCGGCATCATATTATGTGCCACCCGTCGCATTTCCTTGATAGAACTGTCCAGCATATCCATACTGCGTTCAAATGCCTGCTGATTGTCAGGCGTCATTACCAGGTTTCCTTTCATGGTTTGAAATGAATATTTAATGCCTGACAACATTCCTCCTAATCCGTCATGCAGGTCTTTTGCCAGGCGGGTTCTTTCCTGCTCCTCTCCTTGTAAAACTGCTTCGGCGGCAGCTAAATGTTTTTCAGTTTCCAATTCGCTGATACGTTGTTGCTGTAATTTTCTTTTTTGCCGGTAATTGCGGTAACTTAATAATGAAACAAGAAGCAATGTGGCAGCACTGCCAATGAGAATATAATTGAATGTGCTTTTTCGTTGAATCTCTACTTTCTGCAATTTGATTTGAGTATCTTTTTTTTCAGTCTCGTATTTTTTTTCCAGATCAGCCGTACTCTTTAATACCTTTTCATTCAAAAAAGTATCACTAATTGAGTCAGCTTTCTGTTTTGCCATGATGGAAGTAGCATAATCTCCATCCCTTGCAGCAATATAAGAAAGTACGGAATAGCTGTTTTTGAGTTCATCCCGTAAAGAATCCTGTATGGCTATGGCGAGTGCTTCGTTAATATTTTTTTTTGCCTCCGCATTATTTCCATTGAAAAACTGTGCATAGGCTATATTATACAAAGAACTGGCAAGCATTTGCCTGCTTTGTAACTCCCGGGATAGCAAAAGGGATTTTTGAGCAGCACTGAGCATATCGGCAAACCTGTTCATGCCAGCAAGCAGATTGCATTTGTATCCATATATCGCCCCTTCGGCATACTTATCATTCAGTCGTACTGATTCTTTAATGGCTACATCATAATAATACAATGCACTATCCTTCATACGGAGACCGTCATAACACTGCGCTAATGTTGCATAAGCCCGGTTGACATAATCATTTCGCAAGTTGAGTTTTGACCAGAGGTAAATCGAATAACCGGCTGCCTCTATCCCTTTTCTATACTGACCGAGATTGTGATAAGAGTTTGACAAGTTGTGGTATATACCGGACAACTTTGTTGAGTCCTTTATTTTTTCGATAATTGTCATTACCTGCAATGTATAATTCAACTGGTCGGCAAAATTTCCAAAATAGCCTTGTATGATCCCCATGTTATTCAACATGGCAATCACCTTGGATGAATCTTTTAATTTCCTTGCCAACGTCAGCCCTTCTACAGACGTCTTCATGGCTGCATCATAATTCCCTTTTGTAAACGAAAGCACTGCACTCTGCTGATAATAATAGTACATCCCCTTGTCGAATTGCAAAGACTCCGACAAAGCTTTTCCCTTTTGCAGGTAATAAAATGAAGAATCCTGGTTATTCGTCTCATACCAGCTACCCAGCGTTAGTAGAATCATAGCTTTACCTGTATCCTCTTTTGCTGTTACAAGTAATTTTAATAAACTGTCTACTTTTTGAGCCTGGTCAGTCCGTTGTGCTACGGCGACAACAGAAAAACAAGACACTGCCAGTATAAAAAAAAGTTTCCTCATAGCTTCAAAATAAGCCTTTACTTGTGCATTACAAAGTAACAGCCGCTTTTTACAGGCACACTCCCCTTTTTCCATGATTTTTTATAACATAATAAAAATCCTGTTTTTCAGGGATAGGTTTTCATTTCATCAAATAGCATATTTGATAAAGCAAATTCATTTGTATGAAAATTTATTTAATATCCGCTTTACTCTTTGTATCTGCTGTTGCATATTCACAACCCGTTAAGAAACCTGTACCGCAAAAAGAACCCACCACTTCTCAGCCTGATATGAATAAGCTGATGGAAGAAGCCATGAAGGGTATGAGCAAAGAAGAACAGGAAGAAATGAAAAAGCTGATGAAAGATATAATGCCAGCTTTGGAACAACATAACAAAACAGTAGCAGACTATCCGGAATTTACCACTAACAGCCAGCTAATACCCAAAAAAGACCCGGTACGAATAGCTACTATGTCTAAAAAAGCGCTGACCAAAACAGAAATAGCGGGTTATGCCAATGGGCTTTATAATAAAATGATGCTAAAGAGTGATCCGGCTGAAATAGCCATTGTTAAAAAGGTAATAGCTCAAACACCAAAAGCTTCCGATATAGGAAGCGCTGCTGTGCTGACGATGCTGCAAGGCCATCCCCAGGCAGCACTTGCATTAAGTATAAAAGCTGCGGCACTGGATCCGGCCAATCTTAACTGGCAAAACAATATGGCGGCTTTACTCACCAGCTATGGTTATCCTCAACAAGCCTTGCCTTTATTGAAAAAACTACAAGAAGACCTTCCGCTGAACAGTACAATAATGAATAACATCGGGCAGGCTTGGCTCGGTCTCGGTGAACTTGACAGTGCCAAACGTTTTTTCTCATTTGCATCCCGTATTAACCCCTATCACCCTGAAGCTAAGCTTTGCGGTGGTCTGATAGAGGAACTACAGGGAGACCCGGTAAAAGCGGAAGATTATTACAAAGAGGCGCTGGAAAATACTCCCAATCCTTTTACCGAACAGGTACTAAAGAACCATAACAAAAATTATAAGCTACAGGACCTCGATTTTGAAAAAATCAAAAAATTGATTGCCATCTATGAATACTTCCCCAAAAACTGGATGCCCGAACCACCTAAATTATCAAACAATGTTAAACATTACAATGAGGACTATGCCACCAAAAAGGCCTATGCTAAAATGGTTGACAACTTCAAAAACAAAATAGATGTAATGACCGATGAGCTGGACCAGGAGCTACAGGAGACAGTTAATAAAGGAGAAGAAACCTTTATTAAAGAAATGGCTACTGAAACTATAAAGGGTTTAAGCTTTATAAGCAAATCTGCCACCATCGTACTCGGCGTATTAGGTGCCTACCAGCTTAAGTGGCAACAAGATCATGCGGAAGAGATTAAGAAAATGCTGGCCTGGAAAGAACAGTTACGAATAGATAAACAACAAAAAATTGATGCCATCTATAAGACAATAAGTGATAGCAAAGGCACCCGTTGCGAAACATTCAAAAGCCAGCTGGATGGTCTGGAGAATGATTATATGAGAGCAGTGAACACCCGATTCCGGGATTACCTCACTAAAAAAATAGAAGAATTCAGACAATGGCTGAATGCCTGGTGTACCTGGAACTGGTATGTGGCGGGTAATGTAAAAAATAATATCCTGTTGCAGGATGTTGGATTCACCGGATACCTGGCTGAACTCTATGGCAGCATTACAGATGCTATGGAAACCCGCACAGAACATTGTAGCCCGCGGACATATGAAGTGAAGAAGGAATTCGTTGAGCCGGAGGTGCCCAACTTTACCTGCCCGGCAGTTGTAAGTATTCCTGCAGGACCCGAATGGCAGCAATTAGTAGCCGGAGCAAAAGATTTTGACAAAAATGGTTATGGCATCAAAAAAACAGACAAGCCAGTTCCCAATGTAACAGTTGCGACTGGTTCCGGTAAAATGGTGGCCCAGCCGGGAATCAGCCCTTCTTACAAAACAGCTAATGGTGGCATAACCCCAGGAAGTGCTGATGTGGAAGCCGCCATAGACAAAGGCTTACTGGCGGCGCTTCGGAGAGTAAATGGCAACCCCAACCCTTCAGATGGACAAGTAACCGATGCCATAGACAAAGGATTATCTGATGCCATGAAAAGAATGCAGGAAAAACGGAAGCAAGGTGTTCTGGGTGATGATGATGAGCTGGTTCCTCTCCCCAATATTCCCAGGGATGAACTTACCCCACTCGATCCAAAATTGCTCAATAAATATAAATTATTCAAAGAACTGATGAATAAGATGCTTACTGCAGACTGTAAGAATGTAAAAACCCCCAAAGAAAACCTGAAAGAACAATTGGACAAGATGATGAAAAAAGTGAAGGAACTGGAAGCATATGAAAATGTGATAGAACAGATCAAAGAACTGGAAAGACAAATTGAACAAAAAGAAGCTGACGAAACGAAAAAGGAAGAGTTCAGAAAGAAAATTGAAGCATTCCAAAAAAATGTTGATGCGCTGGACGTTTATGAACAAATGAATGAGTTTCTTAAAAAAGCAGAACAATTCAGTAAGGAAATGGATGCGATGGACGACAAAAAAGCATTTAGAGATAATACACAAAAAATTATGAAGATGGTGGAGGAAATGGAAAATACTTCTACCAACCTGAAAGATATTCAGCAGAATGGGCTGCAGCCTTCTATTAGCAGTGGTTTGCAGGCACCGGGCACTTTTACACCCAACAAAACACTCTTTCAGTAATACGATAAAATATAATTCTCTATGAAGAATAAAACAAATAAAATGAAAAGTATAAAATTCAGGCCCGTTATTGTATTGTTGCTGTTTAGTGCCTTTTCGCTGACAATGCAGGCACAGATACTGAATAAAATAAAACGCAAGGTTGAGAATACAGTAACCAAACCTTCAGATAAGCCAGCGGAGAACAAAGAACAAACCAGTACAAATGATACCAAGGAGGTAAATAACACTCCCCCAACAACCGACAATACAAAAACAGGGTCGGTAAAACCAACTGAAGAAAACAAAATCACCGGGGAGTCTGATTTCATTCCCGGTTCTACCGTACTTTACTTTGATAATTTTATAAATGAACGTACCGGTGATAGTCCGGCCGGATGGCTTACTACCCGTTCTGCAGAAGTAGTTGGCCTTGATGGTTTGAAAGGGAAATGGCTAAAACTGGCATCGGTCAGTTCAAATCATATTACCCGTAATAAGAAGCAAAGCTGGGGCAACAGTTTTACAGTGGAGTTCGACCTCCTGATTATAAAGAAAGATTATGACCCGAGAATAGATTTTGCCCTTATCAATACCGGTGGCAGCCTGGTAACAGACGAAATGATATTAAGAAACGGCAAGAACATGGTGTATGTAAGTACCATACTGGGAAATGAAGGTAAAACGGCCCGGGTTTCACTTTATAACAATAACAATATTAACAAACCGGTAGCAGATAAAATGTCCGAGCAACTTGCCTACAGCAATACTATTCCTGTTCATGTGAGTATGTGTGTACAAGGAAAAAGGTTTCGGTTCTGGTGGGATGATAAAAAAATCTTTGACATGGAAACGGTCAATGAGCAATACATGCCCAACCAACTTGGAATCAATTTTGGAAGTGTGGGTGGTTCTGAATATTATATTACCAATATCAGGATAGCTAAAGATATACCCGCTACCCGTCCAGCCACTCCGGCTGCGGATAAGAGTACCGATCAGGTTGAGAATACTGTCCCGGCAAAAACGGACGGCAAAATAAATGCATCAGCAGAAGGTCCTGCAACAGTGAATCTTCAAAGTAAAATACTTACTACCAGCCTGCCCTATGCCCAGATCATGAAAACAGGAGAATTCACTTACACTTTTATTGCCACAAAGGAAGAAGGCAACAATAAGGAAAACTATTTAAAAATCAAATTAGAAACCGGTAATACAACGCTCAAAGCGGAAACATTCAATTTCAAAGAGATCAACAAAAAAAATCCGCTGTACGGGACAAAAAAATATCCAGAGATATCCGCTACTGAAGCAGTATTATATTATGGAGCTACAAAAAAACCTTACATCTATAAATTCTCCCCGATCATTGCGAACGGAACAATGGCTTCGTATGTTGACGAATCTCTGGCCAGAAATTTACCGGCAGTATCACCCAACAGCAAGTTCGTAATAGAAAAAATAGAGAATGGGAAAGCTAGCGGTTATTTCATTATGGGTATCATGATACAGGGTTTAAAACCGGTTACAAAAGGAGATGCCATGACAGAAACATTCACTGATGGCTTTTCGGGTGAACTAAAATGTACTTTTTCCAATGTGCCTGTCTATTAATTCCGGCAGGCAAATTAACTCCCAAAGGCTGAAAGAAACTTTAAATAAAAATATGCGACTACTAATTTTTTTATCAGTACTTATTGTTAGCAACTACACATTTGCCCAAAAACACAATGAGGCATATGAAGATTTATCCCTGGGCTGGATGAAGATCTACAAATTTAAAGGCGCAAGCAAACCGGCCCAGGTGGATGAGAAAAAATATTCAATAGCACAGCTATCGGTCATAGACTCATTTGCCAACTGGATGCAGGCAAGCTATACACCCAAAGGCAGTTTAGGAGATATAAAAAAGTATGTAACACCTAAAAAAAATGTATACCATGAGAGGTATAATGAAGCGGTACCGCACAGTTACGGTGCTAGTGCTTACAGCTATACTTTTTTAAAGCAAACCAATGGTAAATGGCAGCCTTATATGAATTTTGCAAACTACTGGACCATTGCCGCCAATGAAATACCACTTACCTACAGGGAAATTGAATTTAACACCAATAAAACCTGTTTGTTTATGCTGCCGCTTTACGATGAAAAAAGTCTGGCAGACGATCCCAATTCTTTAGACGCAAAAACAAAAAAACTGTTTGACCTCTCTGCACACCCAATCCTGAAAAAATATATCTACTACAATTTAAAAGCATATAATAAAGATTTTGGGAATAATCTCGTCATACTCAGCAAAAACAACAAGTTTCCCTTTTTACCAGTTAGCATTGGCGAGGCTTTGCAGTTTGCAGAAGATGCTTTTCCGGTTAAATATGCTGAACAAAAGAAAACAGCCACTGAACAAAACTCTTATGATGCCAGACACTTACAATCGGCCATGAAAAATCTTGATGAAAAATTCAGCAAAGCCAGGGCTACCATCATAAAACTCAGAGAAAAATATCAGAGCCAATTGAATGAACAGGCTTACATGAAATATGGAGGCTACTCCATACAGAGCTTAACCAATGGCTCAGACATTTTTGAGAATGGAAATACAAGGCAAGACGGGAGTTTTAATAAGAGTTACCCCCTTTTTAGAGTTGATCCTGAGATGCAGGCAAAATGCAGTACAGATAAACCACAATGGATAGTTATTAAATGGTTCGGTGGTTTAATGGATGAAATTGCATTTAAACACATGCATGAATCCATCATCAATAATTTTGATTTCGACTATTTATATAATTTCTTTTTTGCCCCGGAGAAAGTAAAAGGAGTAACGTACAAACCACTTCGTTCACCCAATAGGGAAGAAAAAACTATTACTACTGAAAAATCTGAAGCATCAAAAAATATGGAAGCCGATGCGTCTGTTTTTTTCTTTGAAGATTTTTCGGGTACTCCTGCAGGTCAAAAACCGGCAGGCTGGAAATCTTCTATGAATTCAGACGCCAAATATTCATCCGTTACGGTACTTCCCGGAAAGGAAGGAAAATGGCTGGAAATAAAGGGACATCCCAATTTGGTTCCCGAAAATCTTAAAAAACCACTGCCTCAAAATTTTGAATTATCGTTTGATCTAGCGGTGCCTAAAGACATTCAGTGGGGTGCAAAAGCCTTAGAGTTTTATATAGGCACAAATAACAAATACGACGAAAGTGTTCCTTCCTTGAATTTACGGTTAAGGGCTGGTTTTTCTGGAAGAGCTGGCGAAGGATCTATTGCCGGCAAGTTTGGAAATGGATATTTTAATACATACAAGTATTTCGAGGCAACAGGTTTCTCAAACGATAAAGAAATCAACAATGTAAAAATCACCTTGAGGAAGAACGGTGAATTGTTTGAATTATATATTGACAAAAACAAAATTGCTGATATACCAAAAGCATTTCCGGCCAATACTTTATTCAACTGGCTTCAGTTCAAACATCTGAATAGTGACGCAGATAATCAAAAATACTTTATTAGTAATATTAAAATTACCCGAATATAAATCTCCTTTTTCAGGAATATAATTGCTTGGTAAAGCAACCCTTTTAAACTGAAAACAGTTGATATGAAAAAAATCTTTCTTCCCCTGATTATTCTTAGCCTGTCTGTTATTGCTTTTGCACAGGAACAAGAAACATTTGACATTATTACATATACTCCTCCGCCGGGTGGCGGATGGAAAGCTGAGCAAAAGCAAAATGTAATAGGCTATACAATTACAGATAAAATTAAAAAGACCTGGTGCCAATTAGGGATTTACAAAAGCACTGCCAGCAAAGGAAACATTGAAAGCGATTTCAAAAACGAATGGGATGAACTGGCTGTTAAACAATATAAGGCTACCGGGCTTACAGAAAACGAAGTAATAACAACTGATGGATGGAAAATAAAAGCCGGTGGCGGAAAATTCAAGTTCAACAATGCAGACGCTATGGTCTTGCTAACTACTATTACGGGGTATAAAGTTTGTGTAAGCATTCTCGCCATTACCAATACCGAGGATTATATTGACGAAGTACAAGCCTTGCTTGAATCCATTGACTTAAAAATACCGGATACTACTAAAGCGAATGTGCCGCCAGGAAACAATCCTCCTGCTAATACAAACACTGCCAATGCAACCATTGCAGGCACCTGGATAAAATCAGGCAGTGTAAACCCGGTATATGGCAATCCCGTATCATGGGGGACTGGTGGCTATACCAAAGATGAATATATTTTATACCCAAACGGCACTTTTAAATTTTACTCCAAATCATTTGGCTATTCAATTACCAACCTGATTTTTGTAAAGGAAAGCGGCACTTACAACATCAACGGCAATAGCATCACCCTTACTCCAAAATCAAGTATAGTAGAAGCCTGGAGTAAAAAAGACGGCACTGATAACTGGGGCAAATTAGTCAGCAGTAACAAGCGGAATAATGAAACAGTCACTTATACCTTTACTAAACATTATTTCAGCGGTATTCAACAATGGAATCTCGTATTACAAACAGCCAAACCCACCAACAGAGATGGAAGCTTCAGCAGCAATACGCTATTCCCCAATGCTTATTATTATGCACCCGTATCCGTAAATAATACAGCCATTAATTTGCCTCCCGGCAACTAAATCAAAAAGTATAATCAGCAATATGAAAATCATAAAAGAGTAAACTATCAATGATGAAAAAAGTATTTTTCCTTAGCGTCTTCTGTGTTTCTACGGTCATCTCATTTGCCCAAAAAGAAACATTTGACCTTACTACTTACACTTCACCTACAGGATGGGAGAAAAAACCTTCTGAAAGTGGTATTCAGTTTACAAAAGAGGATGTGACAAAAGGAGCTTATTGTATAATAACATTGTTTAAAGCGGTACCAGGAACTTCCAATTCAAAAGAAAATTTTGATCTTGCATGGACTTCTATAGTCAAAGAAATGGTAACCGTTTCAACTGCACCTGAAATGCAGCCCGTCGCTACCGAAAATGGGTGGGAGGCACAAAGTGGCTATGCCCCTTTTGAAAGCGATGGCAATAAAGGTATTGTCTTATTAATAACTTCAAGTGGCTTTGAAAAGATGGTCAACATTATTATCCTTACCAATACGGATATATATGAAAAAGACATGACTGAGTTTTTGGAATCAGTTAGTTTAATTAAGCCTGCAGGAGGAACCAGTAAAATAAACAACCCAGCCACGAACCAGGTAAAATCACCGCCGGTAAAGACAACGGCCAAAGCAGATGGATATGCATTTACAACCACTAATTTTGATGATGGCTGGACCAGTACCGTACACGAAGATTGGGTAGAAGTAAAGAAAGCTGATATTAAAGTACTGATCCATTATCCCAATAAATCTGCAGATACATACAATTCTGTTGTAATGTATGGACTAAAAAATGCATGGAATGTTTTGGTTGCACCCAAATACAGCACAGCAAGTAATTTTGAATTTAAACCCATAACTGGCTGGCAGTCTATTGAATTTGCAGAAGCCGATGCGGTGGAAAAAGGAACAAACAAATCAGTTCATGTTGTATTGTTTAAAATGAATTATTCTGGTGGCAATGGAAGATATTTAGAGTTTATAACTTCCAGTAAAAATTCTTTTGAACAGGAATTTGGTGCATACCATCAAACTACATCCGGATGGGAGCAAATGGAGAAGATGGCAAACTATAACAAGTTTGCTGTAGCTAATTCTGACCTGAAAGGCAAATGGACCAGCAATTTTACCGGAATGCAACAATATGTAAATGCTTACACAGGTACCAGTGCTGGTGCAGATACCCATGCCTCAAATGAAAATTTTGAATTTGGCCCTGCCAATACTTATAAATGGGACCTGGGTGTTGCGAGTGGGTTTGTAGGAAATATTAAGTTTCAAAGTGCAAAGTCAAATGGAAAATTTTCATTACCCAACAACTGGCAGGTGAGTTTCTCAGATATCGAAGGCAAACCAAAAATCTACAATACCTTTTTCTCCTGTGTAAAAGGTGCGAGGGTATTATGGATTGGTGATACTGGTTTTGGCAAAATAGAATAAATATTTCTGGAAATAATAAAACAATTGAATATGAAAAAAATATTGCTAATAGTTTGCTTTTTACCAACATTGAATGCAATGGCTTTTGATACCTGGTGGCATGCAGAATGTACCCGCAAGGCAATGGTGGCAAACGGATTTTCAGGGGATGCCAGACTGGCAACCCAAGTATCAAACTATATTACGGATTTTCAATCTGCTGCTTTATTTGGCACCGGCATACCCGAAAAACAAAGAGTTGAAGTATTTAAGCTCAAGCAGGAAATGTCATATGAGTACATGCACTTTGATGCGATTTACTCAACTGCGGATATAGAAAAAAACTGGCAAAGCATTTATGAAAATACTATTCAGACGCTAAAAAAATATAATAATAACCCGGATGTAAAAAGCGGCTTTCGGTTAATTATTTTATTCAATATCATTGGCGCCTCGCTGCACATAGTGCAGGATTATTACTCACACTCTAACTGGGTAAATACATATACATTACTTAACAAAAGCCCAATTCCCACCTGGTATGAGGAGGATAGTGTCTACCGGAAAAGTCTGTATTTATATACCGGAGCTTACCCCGACGGTTCGGCTAAAGGAAAAAAAAATCATTCCGAGTTAAATAAAGATTGCTCAAGCTTAGACCTTAACAAAGAAGCAGTAGAAGTTGCAGAAAGAGCCTCCATAGAATGGATTAAAAAAATAGTCGCGGCTACCCCTGAACTGCCATGGGCTGAATTGAAAAATTATAATATACAAAATGACCCTATACTGAAAAATTTTCTTGTAAAACTCGATGCAACTTTCCTTACATCAAGTTCTATTGTGGCCGGACACCTCGATGGCAGCAAACCAGCTAAATTTATCTTTTCTGCTGAAAAAAATTTAGTAAAGGAACAATCTATGGCCCTGGCTGCACTTAATCTTACTATCGGCGAATACTCCGCTTATTTGACGCTGGAAAGGAATATTTACAAAATCCCTTCCCCATATTGGGCTGGATTCAGGGTTTATTTTATAACACGGGATATTGCAAATGGATTAAGCCACAGCAATAAGAAATATGTTAAACCACCTAAAACAAACTAATCTGGTGCTTTTACATCATGTTTTGTAATTTAAAAATATATTTAGCCTTTGTATCTTCGCAGCAATGAAAGATCTTCATTCATTGCGAATCGTTTTCATGGGCACTCCCGAATTTGCTGTTGCTTCTCTTGACGCCCTGGTAAAGGCAGATTGCAATATTGTTGGTGTAATAACAGCCCCTGATAAACCTGGTGGAAGAGGTATGCAGTTACAACAAAGTGCAGTGAAGAAATATGCCATTGAGCACAACCTGGATGTTCTTCAACCGGAGAAACTAAAGAGCCTGCAATTTTTAGAAGATCTTAGAGCATTAAAAGCTGATTTGCAGATAGTCGTTGCTTTCCGTATGCTCCCTGAGTTTGTCTGGAATATGCCCCCAATGGGAACTATCAATCTCCATGGATCTTTGTTACCACAGTATCGTGGTGCTGCACCCATCAATTGGGCTGTTATCAACGGAGAAAAAGAAACCGGCGTTACCACTTTCAAATTGAAGCATGAGATTGATACCGGAGATATTTTACTACAGGAAAGTTTTCCGATTGGTGAAGACCAAACTGCCGGGGAAGTACACGATACAATGAAAGCGATTGGGGCGAACCTATTGGTGAAAACAGTAAAGGGGATTACTGATGGAAGCTTGAAAGAGACTCCGCAAATAATATTGTCAGACGGAGACCGTCAGACAATATTGAAACATGCACCAAAAATCCATACCGATACCTGCCGGATAAACTGGAGCCAACCAGTAGAAACTGTTCACAACCTTATTCGTGGACTAAGCCCCTACCCCGGTGCTTATACTATCATGAATGAAAAAATGTTTAAAATATTCCGCTCAAAAAAAGAAGTGACTTTACCCAGGGGTACAGAAGGAGATTATGAAACGGATGGCAAAACATTTTTGAAATTCGCCTGCGCAGATGGGTACATCCACTTAATTGAAGTGCAATTAGAAGGGAAAAAGAAAATGGGAATTACTGATTTCCTGAAAGGATACCGGTTCAATTAATAATTCACCTTTACAATAAACTTATCCTGCTCTGTAATATTCAATGCTGAGGCAGCTGCATTGCTGATACGGATGTTTAATCCTTCGTTCTGACGAATGCCACTCATTTCCCCCAGGACCTTGGCATAAATAGTACTATTGTTTGAAGGATTTATCACTTTTACGATGGTTCCGGGTGCTACTTTATCAATTAGCAGGTAGTACTTCGCATCCTGCCAGCCACTTGTTGTTTTAAAAATACCAGCCGTTACCGTTTCGTTTTTTGTAATTGGATTCGTTTTTATTTGCTGATCAAAATGTGTTTTAAAATATCCTTGCTCTTTTGATACAGGTGCTGTTGTTTCCTTTTTTTCTATAACTGGCTCAGGTTTGTTTTTCTCTTCCTTTTTTTCTGCCTTTTCTTCAGCCTTAGCTTCTTTTTCCTCAGCCTTCTTTACATCTTCTGCTTTAACAGGCTCGACGGTTACAGGTTTTTCTTCTGCTTTTACCGCAGGATCTTCCTCTACTGGCTTATTTTTAATGGTTACTGCAGGCATACCATTACTATGCAAAAAACCAATAACAATTTTTGCACCTTCTTTCAATTCATCTTTCGAAAGGTTATTCCATAAGCGAAGGTTAGCCAGTGACACTTTATTATGCTTATTGCTTACGGTCATCAATCCTTCCTTTTCACCAACTTTATAATAAACGGGTGTACCAACATTTCCCTGTTGTGTAAAATTTGTATCAGTAAGTGGAATACGTAATTTCTGGTCTATCTGCAGACCTTTATTTATATCCAGTTTATTAAAAGAAGCGATAAATTTTGGGCTTACATTATACTTACGGCCCACCGCATAAAAACTCTCTTTTGAAGCTACTTTATGCTCAAGATATAAACCTTTGTCACCACTTTTCACCATCAGCTCTTTTTGGGCCGATACCAGGTGAGCCGTCAACACAAACACAAAAAACGAAAGGAAAAACTTCTTCATACTGGCAAGATTTGACTGCAAAGATGTGGAATTTTTACTTTTTCCAGCAGATTACTTGTCCTTTAATATCCTCATTTCCTTTGGGTAATAATTGTTAATACGGTTGGATAATACATTTACCCATCCCAGGGAGTGTCCTTTATAATTAACCAACTGCCACCCTTTTTTTTCTATCTCCATTTTCAGGTCTTTCCGTTGCAGGTATTGAATAGATTGTTCGTAATCCAACTCTGTTCGGGGGATTGCTTCATCGGTTATATTACTCAATGCCAGGGCATGGTCGGGCACCAATTTATCCCGCATAAGTTCACCTGTTAATGTACCGGAATAAATTACCCGGAGCTGTTCCAATAAAAAACTGAAATCACTCAGATGTATTACGGGCCAGGCATATACCGTATTAAGGTGTTTGATAAAAGTCCTGTCTTCCTTCTTCACCCACTTCTCAACGAAATCCATTTCCTTTCTACTCGTCTGCTCCGGTTTATTTCTTATCCTGACAGAAGCGTCTGTGTCCCCATCTTTTTTTCTGAAGCAGGCCAAAAAGAAACCTTCTCCCTTTACTTTATCCGGCCAAAAACGATAGCCTCCGTCTGATTCGACAATACCCCAGGTACTGTTTACCTGCAATGGGCAACTGACAGCTGACATTTCGGATAACAGCCAATCCATAATAACTTCATCTTCTTCTATTGAATAAGAACAAGTGGAATAAATAAGAATTCCATCTTGTTTTAATGCCGGCCAGACATCAGCAAGAATTCGTTGTTGCCGCTGTGAACATAATTGCACATTATTTTCACTCCACTCTTCAATGGCAGCCGGGTCACGGCGAAAAAGACCACTACCGCTACAAGGGGCATCAACGACGATCACATCAAAATAATTTTCCAGTTTTGAAAATTCTTTCGGGTCATTATTGGTGACTACTACATTTTCACATCCCCATTTAATGATATTATCTTTTAAAACGTTCGCCCTTGAACGGATCACTTCATTGCTCACCAGCAAACTATCTTTCGAAATCAATGATTGAATATGGGTCGATTTCCCGCCGGGAGATGCACAGAGATCAAGCACCTTTATTGGCTTTGACAAATCAACAGTTTGCTTTAAAGCCTGCTCTAAAAACATACTGCTGGCTTCCTGCACATAATAGCAACCGGCATGAAAAAGCGGATCGAAAGTGAAGGAAGGACGGGATTGTAAGTAATAACCGAGTTCTGTCCAGGGGATTTTGGTTAATTGGTTTATTGGGATATTAGTTAATTGGGTGATATTTTTAGAAGGGTTTATTCGTATTGAAGTTAGCTGATCACGGAAAGCATGCACTTGTTCAAAAGCTTCTTTATCGAAGCCTTTTGCATCAATCAGCGATTCTAATAATGGAGGAGGAAGTTGCACGGTGTAAAACTACAAACCACAAATTATAAACTACAAATTCTTTATTTCCCCTATCAGATCCTGCAACACTTTCTTGGCATCACCAAACAACATCGATGTTTTGGGCTGGAAAAATAATTCGTTTTCTATACCAGCATACCCGGGCTTCATACTTCGTTTATTGACAATCACATTTTTGGCCAGTTCTACATCCAGTATTGGCATTCCATAAATAGGAGAAGCCGGATCTGTTTTGGCAGCAGGATTTACCACATCATTGGCACCGAGGATCAATACCACATCTGTTGCAGGAAATTCATCATTGGCTTGTTCCATCTCCAGCAATTTCTCATAAGGAACATCTGCTTCGGCGAGCAAAACGTTCATGTGACCGGGCATACGTCCTGCAACCGGGTGAATGGCATATTTAACTTCTACTCCTTTGCTTTCTAATAATTTTTCCAACTCATGACAGGCATGTTGTGCCTGCGCAACAGCCAATCCGTAACCGGGAACGATATAAACTTTACTGGAATAGCTCATCAAGACAGCTGTATCGCTCAGTGAAATTTCTTTATAGCTACCCTGGGCTTTGGCCTCACCAGTTGCCGCTTTACTTCCACCTCCAAATGATCCAATCAAAACATTTGCCAGTGAACGGTTCATCGCTTTACACATCAATATCGTTAATAAAGTACCTGCAGCTCCAACCAGGATACCACCAGTGAGCATCACTTTATTATTATACAAAAAGCCACCGCAAGCTGCAGCAACACCTGTAAAGGAGTTTAATAAAGAAATTACAACCGGCATATCTGCACCGCCAATCGGGAAAACAAAAAAGACGCCATACAACAACGATAAGGCAAATATTGCGTAGAATA
Source organism: Chitinophaga pinensis (assembly GCA_943371565.1). GTDB lineage: Bacteria > Bacteroidota > Bacteroidia > Chitinophagales > Chitinophagaceae > JJ008. The sequence goes on from CALRVH010000010.1 coordinate 70,920, forward strand.
CTAGTGAGGCATTAACAGGGGTCCATCCAATAATATAGGCAGCAAGTCCAACTATGATAAGCAACAATACAATATTGAAAATATGCTGTCCTGGGAAGGAAAAATCTTTGACTTTTCCATTCAGCTTTCCCCATGCAACCATGCTTCCGGCGAAAGAAACTGAACCTATAATAAGACCAAGAACAATAATTAATATATGACCTGTCGTCGGGAGTTCTGGAATTTGAGTTGGGCCAAGTGATGACAGTGGCGGAAATAATATCCATGCCTCACCTGAAAAAAACATTGAAATATGATCGAACTCTACAATACTGATCAAAGCCGCACAAGCTCCACCCATACCATTAAACATACTCACCATTTCCGGCATAGCCGTCATCTTTACTTTTTTGGCTGCTAAAAACCCGATTACAGTCCCGACAGCAATGCCACCAAATATCCAGGGATAGTTACCGAGCTTTTGTCCGCCTTCCTCGTACAAAAAGATAGTACCAAGAATAGCAATGATCATCCCGCCGGCAGCTATCAAGTTTCCTTTTCTTGCCGTAGCAGGATTGGATAACATTTTTAATCCAAGAATAAATGTTACCGAACCAATCAGATAACAAAGTGTAAGTATATTGATCTCCATGTTTTCGCCTTAATCATTATTAATCAAGAAAATCTTAGTTCTTTTTTTTCTTCTTAAACATCTCCAGCATCCTGTCTGTCACTACAAATCCACCTACCACATTCACTGTACCCACAATTACCGCAATGAAACCTAATATTAATGCGAGATAATTATCACTCTCCGCTTTGCCCATTACAATAATAGCACCGATGATCACAACTCCATGGATGGCATTGGCGCCGCTCATCAGCGGCGTATGCAGTACACTCGGCACACGGCCTATCACTTCTATGCCTACAAAGATCATCAGGATGACGATGTATATCATTTGCTGGTTAGCCGAGATCCAGTTCAGAATATTTTCCATTCAATTTATTTTATTCGTTCGTTTGTTATTTCTCCATCATGTGTTATACAACTTCCTTTTACCAAATCATCTGCCCAGTTCAGGTTGATACTTCCTTCTTTTGTCACAATCAGTTGTAGAAAATTCAATACATTTTTCCCGTATAATTTACTTGCATCACTGGGCATTGTTGATTGCAAACTGGAGTTACCAAGTATGCTTACTCCATTATAATTAACTGTTTCATTATTTTTTGTAACCGGTGTGTTACCACCTGTAGCAGCGGCAAGGTCAATAATTATCGACCCATTCCGCATCGCTTGTATCATTTCTTCCGTAATAAGTATCGGGGCTTTCTTGCCGGGAATCTGTGCTGTTGTAATTACAATATCAGCTTTTGCAATACTCTCTGCAATCCTTGCTTTCTGACGCTGTAAAAAGTCTTCGCTTTGCTCAACAGCGTATCCGCCAGCTTCACTTGCATCTGCAGCCCCTTCCACCTCCACGAATTTTGCACCAAGGCTCATTACTTCTTCTTTCACCGCGGGTCTTGTATCAAATACTTCTACTACGGCACCTAATCTTTTGGCCGTAGCGATAGCTTGTAATCCTGCAACGCCTGCACCAAGTATCAACAATTTTGCCGGAGCAATGCTTCCAGCAGCAGTCATAAACATGGGAAAATATCTTCCATACAAACCGGCAGCAGTTAGTACAGCTTTATAGCCTGCAATATTTGCCTGCGAACTCAAAACGTCCATTGCCTGCGCCCTTGTAGTTCGGGGCAGCATATCCAGTGAAAACGTAGTAATTCCAGCGGCTGCCCATTGCTTCATCGAATCAATATTAAACAAAGGCTGATAAACACCGATGAGAATTTTCGATTTCAGCTGTTGTATTTCTGATTGTTCGGGCTTATGAATGATCAGAATTATGTCAGATGCAGACAGCACCTCCTGACGGGTCTTAATTTCTGCCCCGGCTTTTTCATAATCAGCATTGCTGCAAAAGGCTTTTTCGCCTGCGCCATTTTCTGCAATAACTGTGATTCCTTTTTTGGTGAGGGTAGCAACCGCCTCCGCCAGAAGCGACACTCTTGTTTCATGTACAGGTTCTTTTAAAACACCAATCGTCATAATGAATCTGGGTTATAGAGATAGAAAATTGAATTTCCGGTGGCCGTGAAGGTATTGATTTTTTGGGGAGCGGCACAGCACGGAGCCTTGATTTTCTTCATCCCCGGGCCTGTTGTTTATCAGCTCAAAACCGGATACTGAAATGCTGTTTTTCACTGAATTCCTCCCTGAAAAATACGATACCAATAAAAAAAAGATCAATACTGCAGCGGACAGCGGGATGTGACTTAATGGTTTCCCAGGCCTGTTCCATTTCCTTGCTCCAGTGTATATCATCAAAAATTATAATGGACTCATTGTGTGTTTTAGAGAGCATCTCCTTAAAATATCTTTCTGTAGGCTCCTGCCGGTGATTACCGTCAATAAAAGCAAAGTCCACGGTCGTCAAACCAGAAACCACAGCAGATAGTGTGTTGTCAAAATTTCCTTCGATCAGCGAATAGTTTTTGAGGCCTAAAGTTTGGAAGTTTTCGTTTGCAGTTTTGGCTACTTCTTTTGCACCTTCCAGGGTTATCAGTTTAGCTTCGGGCCTTGCCAATGATAAATAAGATGTAGTAATACCTAAAGATGTACCCAGTTCTACTATTGTTGGAGGTTGGTATTCTCGTATAATTCTAAAAAGTAGCTGCCCAAACTTTTTCGGTTTGGCTGAGTTTTTTGCAATTTCTGCAACTGTTCGTTTGTTGGTTTTATTGACAGCAGAACCGGCTCCAAAATCTGCGATTGTTAATTCGGTTTTATCCGCTAATAACTTATTGCGGAGATTTTCAACTTTCTCATATGCCGGGTAAGGCATTTTATCATTCAATACCTTAGTAATAAATTGAAATACAAAAGGAGAATGAATGCCGTGACCTTTACCGTTTGATGCGGTGAAATAGTAGTTGAGATATTTAAGTGCTAGCTGGGTCTTTGTGTACATAATTGAAATATAGAAAATTCACTTTCATATCTGCAAATCAAATCCGCTCCCACACCTGAAACGAATAATTGTAATCATTCTTTTCATCCGCCTCATGATTTTTCTGGCTGGCGAGATGCCAATCCCCCGGATGCAAGGAGGGAAAAAAAGTATCTGCTTCAGGTTCGGCCTCCACCCTTGTCAGGTAAATACGTTTTGCCTTGTCGAAAAGTGCTTTGTATATCTCTCCTCCCCCAATTACCATCACTTCAAGGGCATCGGTTTGTTTGGCAACAAACAAGGCATCTTCAATCGTTTTCACCGTTACGGTACCTTCTATTTTCAAACCGGGCTGACGGGAAATAATAATATTCTTTCGCCCCGGCAGCACTTTACCTAATGATTCAAATGTCTTTCTTCCCATTACGACGGGCATGCCCCATGTAACATTTTTAAAATGCTTCATATCATTAGGCAAGTGCCATGGCATTTGACCATCTTTTCCAATGGCATTATTAGTTGCTGCTGCTACTACGAGGGAAATAGTCATTATAAAAATAATTTAAACTGCTACCGGTGCTTTTATAGCCGGATGACATTCATAATTTTCCAATGTAAAATCTTCAAATTTAAATTCAAATATATCTTTTACCTCCGGGTTTAGCCTCATAGTTGGCAACGGAAATGGAATTCTGCTCAATTGTAAATTTACCTGCTCAACATGATTACTATAAATATGTACGTCTCCAAATGTGTGAACGAAGTCTCCGGGTTTTAAATCACAGACCTGTGCAATCATCATTGTCAACAATGCATAAGAAGCAATATTAAAAGGAACACCCAGGAAAACATCTGCACTGCGCTGATACAACTGGCAACTTAATTTTCCATCGGCCACATAGAATTGAAACATATTGTGACAAGGCATTAATGCCATTTCAGGCAACTCCGCCACATTCCATGCACTCACAATCAATCGCCGGCTATCGGGGTTCTTTTTTATCTGTGCAATCAATTCTGATATCTGGTCTGTTACTTTTCCATCTTTACCCTCCCAACTGCGCCATTGTTTACCATATACAGGCCCCAGTTCTCCATTTTCATTTGCCCATTCGTCCCAAATTTTTACGCCATGTTCTTTCAGGTAGGCAATATTGGTTTCGCCTTTCAGAAACCATAGCAACTCATAAATAATACTTTTCAGGTGCACTTTCTTGGTTGTTACCAATGGAAATCCTTTTTGCAGATCAAACCGCATCTGGTAGCCAAATACGCTTTGCGTACCTGTACAGGTGCGGTCAGTTTTGTGAGTTCCTGTATCTAATATATGCTTAAGAAGGTCGAGGTACTGTTGCATTCCTGCAAGTTAGGAAAAAGCTCAATGGAGAATGGCCAACATGAATATCTGTGGGCAAACTGTGGATTGCAGCATTCATGCAACGTAAACGGTCTTGATTGTATCTTTACCGATAGTTTTAAAAAATCGTCATGAAATTCACTGTAAAATCAGCTACCCTTTTATTTGCTTCATTTTTGCTTGCTGCACCAATTGTATTCTGCCAGGCCGATACGGCAAAGCTTGAGAAGCCCATATCCATACTCAATAAAAAGATCTTCTTCAATTTTCCGGCTTCGGCGGTGGTAAGCCCCCGAGTGGCCGACATTATGGCTGCCGACCCCAACGAAAACCGGGAGACCAGGGTTATTGTTGATAATGGAAAAATGCGGCTGGTGTTTTTCGCACAGGAACTATTTGCATATAGCGGAAACACTTTGTTTGAAGATATTTCAAAAGAAATTGAACCTGATTTTGATTTTAAAAGAAAAATACTGGTCGACAGCGATTCGCTGACGACCATCATCTCAACGCCATCTCTTTTTGATTCCTCTGCCTCTGCTATTCTTATCAACAGCCTGCTGATAAAATCCCCGGATAATACTGTGAGCAGAATTGATGTGTATATTAATCCTGACGCCTACTCACAGAAAGATAGTTATATAAGACTGACAGAAAATATTTTTAAAACTATTACAAAGGGGACAAGAAGGATACAACTTGACGCAAGAGAAGAGAGTTATAAGATATTCGGGGTTGCTACTAAATTTCTGTTCAAACTGCCCGCACATTACTATGTAACCGTTGACGAAAAATATGACTTCGGGGTTTTCAAATTAACGAAATACAAAAAAAGTCTTACCGATACTACTTATACCAGTGTTACCATTTATACTGGTCACCACCCTTCTTACTTTCATAAAGAATATGGTTATACAGAGGATAAAGCGGTGAAAACAAAAGGGCAATTTTTACAAGCCCCTGTTGACTGGTTATACCTGAAAGACGAACCACAAAACTTTTTCCTGAAAGAACAATTCATCCCGGCAGATACCATTGAAAAAGGGCTTATACTGCATGTAGCGATGCTAAGTAATAAAAAGGAAGTGATAGAAGAATTATCTAAAATTGTTGAGAGTATTAAGGCTGTGAAATGATTTTAGAATATAACTGTTAATTAACTCTTTCGACAAAAGATTGACAACTTATCATAGTCGAGTATAAATCAGTTCAAGATAGGAATTAATCGCTGAAAATCAGGCTCCTTAATGACATAATCAGCAACAGCATCTACCAAATTACTGGTAGAGCAAAACGAGATACCAATACCAGCCTTTTTAAGACAGCAGATATCGTTTTCTCCATCTCCAATCATCAGTGTGTTTTTCAACTCTACTTTATATTGCCCGCAGATTTTAATCATAGCATTTAATTTACAATAATCATGTTTGCACTGACTATCCTCCCCGGATACAAATAAAGAGGGGATTTTAACTTCACCTGTAGCAAAACTTCTTGAGAATTCCAGTTCGTTGGAAATTGTAAAATCAAACCCAAATTTATTCTTTAGATGATTGGTAACACAATCATAACTATCACTAATAATTCCAGTGATATAACCCTGCTTTTTTAACTCAATCACAATTTTATCTAGATTAGGTGTTACGTCAATTCCATCGGTCAATTCCAATAAATCACCGATTGATTTCCCTTTCAGTAATGCGGCAATCAATTTAGTACGGATAAACGGATTGTTATTAGTCGTAACAATATCTACCAATTGCTTTTTGAACCCAAGTTTTTCTGCCGCAGTATTAATAAAACTTGTTCTTAAAATTGTATTGTCCAGATCAAAGACGGCAATTTTTTTTAATGACATAAGTCCTTCCCGGATAGCAAACTCCATCTGCTCCCGTATTAACTGGATATTTTCATACGTTTCCAGGTTTTTTGCATCTGCACTCCGGGATTTTTTCATAATTGCCCTTGCCACCTCACGACTCATCTTGCCAAGCTGCTCCAAGGGCTGCATCTTGTTTTCAATATTACCTATACTTACCTCGTTAATTTTTGCACCCAGGTTGTGCATGTCAATCAAAATACCAATATCCACACCATAACCCTCTTCAAATTCGATTTTTGCAAATAAGCTTTTCTTTCCCGCAATCATGCCACTCAGCGGCTGCTTAAAATTTGGAAAGGACGGATATAATATAGAAAGTAAAGGTTTTGCAACCAACTCTGTCACCCTTCCAGCCTGTCTTGAAAAATAAGATTTTACAAAATCTGCCTCATCCTTTAGCAAAGGTTTAGTTAAAATTTCTACTACATCTTTAGGATAGGTAATTATGTCAGCATCAAGAAAGGCAATAATTTCATTTTTTGCGACAAGTATCCCATCCTTCATGGAAACTCCTTTTCCAAGTTTAGTACTGGTTATTACAGTAGCACCTTCCTTTCTGGCTTCCGCAATCGTGTTATCCATAGATTTATCATCCACTACTATAACTTCTGATACATGGGCAGAATTATTAGCAAGATGCACAACCTTCCGGATTGTTTTTTCTTCGTTTAGGGCTGGTATAATTACAGTAATCATAAATAAGTAAATAATTAAAAAGAGGCCACACAAATCTAGCTGCGGCCTCTATACTAAAACGCACCGTCGAAAACTGACCATTTTCCAAGAGAAGGCCCGGAGATGTTTTTATTATAGGTATTGAAATACCAGATTCACTTCGAATCAGCAATCCATTTTTTTAACATCCCGACATATCCGGTCACAGCTTCATTATCCTGATCCATTGCCAGGTATTTTTCAAACCAGCTTAAAGATGTTGGATAATCCTTTGTTATGTTTGCTTCATATCCACCCAGGTATCCATATGCCTTCAACAACATTTTTTTATTCACTTTCTTATTTCGCTCACCTATTTCCACTACTTTATTATAATATGGAATCGCTAATGCGTTTGTCATACTAGTATCAATGGCGGCATTGGCCTGTGCCCTCCAGTAATATCCATAAATATCTACCGGGTAACGGGTTGTATAAAGACCAAACACACTGTCTGTTTGAGAGTATTCTTTAGCAGTGTAATGAGCCAGCCCCCAATTAAAGAGGTCAACATTATTTGACTTTTCTTTCCACTGGTACAATTTTCCAAGCCAGATAGCCTGGTGGCTGTAATCTTCAGTTTGTTTATACATATCCGCAATCTTAGTTGCGTATTTCACTTTTTTGATTATTGCTGTGTCCATTTCTGTGGCAATGGCATAATATTCAATCGCAGCTTCTTTAGCCCCGGTTACTTTTTCTGTCAGCTGTGCTCTCAATTCAAAATCAGCTGCTATAAACTTATCAGGATCTTCCTTACTGAAATACTCAGCGATATACTGAATTGCCTGCATTGAATCACCGGCCTTAGCCGAAGAATAAGCCATCAGTTTATAAAGACGGGGCTGACTTTCTTCCATTTTTTTTTCTATTATACTTTTTGCTGCTTGTATTGCACTGGTATACTCTCCGTTCAAATAAAGAATATCAGTCATATAATAATCATTCTGCTCCGAGTAATCTGAATTAGCAATATACTTATCAAGGTATTTTTTTGCTTCCTTTATATCCCTGTAATAATAATATTTATATAATTCGTCCAGAACGGGTGCATAGGTAGAATCAATCTGGTAGGCTTTGGTAAAATGCTCCAGGTACACATCCGGGTTCTTTTGTGCGGTAAATATTTTTCCAATCAGGTAATGAGCTTTCAGGCTTTGAGGATCTTTTTTCAATGCCTCCTGGTAAGCAACAAAGGCATTGCTGGCATCTGATAATTTTCGGTATGCAAGTCCTTTTAAAATATCAATTGCTGAATTATTTTTATCCCGTTTTTCAGCCATATCCAACCAACTGATAGCAGCCCGGGCATCTCCATCCTTTTCATCAATATTGGCTTCTGCCATTGCAATTAACAATGAAGGATTTTTCTGATTCTTTTTTTCATTAAGAAGTGAAGCAAATATTTCATCTGCCGCAGGCTTATTTCCTGTACCCATTAAGTAACGGGCATAAGCAATTTTGTCCATTGCATTAGCATTGTTGCTTATAGCCGGAAGCAAATAATCATCTATATATTTTTTAGCTTCATCTGTCTTCTCCTGATTAAGATATGTTTTCACCAATAAGTAGCTTGCCTCCGTTTCAACAGGTACTGCAGTGGCCGCTTTTTCCAATATTACTTCGGCACTTTGATATCTTTCGTTTTCTATGAATTGTTTTGCTTCGGCCAGTTCTTGTGCATCCAATAGACCGGTTTTAAATAAAACAGCGGTAAACAATATTATTAGTTTAGTAGTTTTCATAATTTTTAGTTTTAAGTGAACTGAACTCTATCCTGTTGATGTGCTATTGTCAGCACTGGTATATCCGATTCGTTGTATAGATGTTTACCTCTTAATCTATTCCACCATCCTTTTAGTAGCGATTCCTTTCCCGTGTTTACTACTATCAGATCTGCTTTTATATTTCTGGCATAAGCTAGTGTACTGGCAGGATTATCATAATTTTCCGGTAGTGAACAGTGTATTTTAATATGGCCATGATCACTCAACAACTGATAAGCTTTTATAAGATATCTTCTTTTTTCTCTGCCAGCATATGAGCCCCCACAACCCATCAGGTGAATGCTGCCTCTACCCATCCGGCATATATAAGTAGCAATCGAAAGTTTTCTAATCGGCAAGGAATCATTAATGGGTACTACGATATTTTGTAAGCGATTTACATTAAAAGAACGGGTTACCGTAAGCACAGGGCATTGTGTTTGTTGTGACAGTTTGTTTAAATCAATTTGTTGTATCAGGGCAGTTCTAAATTTTATCCGGTTCCGTGGTATTATCACAAGATCAATATGCTCAGAAATAATAGTTTGTTTCAATACTGATTGCCAGTTTCCCATAACAATGGCGGATGTAATCAATAGCCCATCATGTAATTTATCTTTACATCTGTCCCTCAGTTCTGTAAGCTTACTTTGACACTTTTTAACAGATTCCCTTGTAAAACATCCAGGAAAGAAACCAGAATATAAAAAAGGAATAGTAGCTGCCGGTGTCTGAACGTGTATCAAATGGATGTCACAATCAAAATAGTTGGCCATCTGGATAGCTTTATCCAATGCTAAACCAGTATTACGGTTGAAATTGACCGGAACCAATATTTTAGAAAATAGCTTTTGCATACCCGCAAGCTATATTGCGGAAATTAAAGCGGGGTTAATCTCAGATTAGATTTGAATTAGAATTTCTCATTTCTTCAAAGTAGGAAGTAAAACTGTGATATGTGTACCTGAGTCATGTAGTGATTGGATGACGAGGTTTCCTTTGTGCAAACCAATGATTCTCCTGGCAAGTGTTAACCCAAGGCCTACGCCTGGTTTGCTATCTGAATTAGCCCCCCTGTAAAAAGGCTCGAAGATTCTTTCAATTTCTTCAGTGGAAATAAAATCACTTTTATTACTGAATATAATCTCTGCCTCGGTTCCTTTAAGTTGCAACCCGATAGTTGTTTTCTTATCAGGAGAATATTTGCAGCCATTCTCCATAATATTCTTGAATGCGCTGTGCAATAAATGTATATTACCAAAAACCAGGCATTCATTTTCATCCTCCGGTAACTCAGGAAATGCTAATTCAATTTTATATCCGTCGTTTTGCCGCAAAACTTCACTATGGGCCTTTATTAAAATTTCATCCAGCCGTACTTTCTCAAGTGAAATAGCACCATGTGTACCTGCTTTAGCAATTTCGAGCAGGTTTCTTGTAAGAAAATGAAGACCCTGAACATCCTTTAGTACTGATGCCAATACTTTTTCATATTCAGTAGTAGTTCTGGACTGCAGCAGTGCTACCTGTATCTGACTTGAAATGGAGGTAAGTGGAGTAGATAATTCATGGGAAGCATTTGATATAAAACGCTTTTCCATGGCAAATGATTCTTCCAACCTGTTAAGCAAATCATTAAACGTTCCATTTAGCTCGGCCAGTTCATCTTTTCTTTTACCAGTGTAAAGACGGTGTGAGAGATTCTGGGAAGTTATCAGCTTCACATCACTGATTGTTTCCTTGACTGGCTTAATAATTGTTCTTGAAAATAAATAGCCTGCAATTAAAGTAACCAGAACCGCCACCGGAAAATAGATAATAAAAATTTTCTTAAGGTTATTGATATACTCTTTCCCAGCAATATTTTCTGCTGCTACCATTACAATAACCGGAAAATTATCAGTATCGCCATAGTAAACATAAATTTCCTTCTCATTACGACTGAAAAAATATTCGCCTTTCATTTTTCCATTAAATAACCATGCAGTGTCTGCCTTTAATTCTCCGGCGTTAAAATCATGAAACTCATACAACTCTATATAGTCGGGATTATAAATGCTGATACTTTTATTAACTAATGTAGGTGGGGTATTTGCATCCAGCGATTTTAGCAGATTCGTCGTATCATTCCTGAACACAGAATATAAATAAGCGGCTCTTGCCGCACGGGTTTTTAGACGTTGCCTGAACTCCTGGTGAACATTACTGCGGCTCAGATTAAATATCAGAATAATCATTCCTAATAGAATGCCAGTAACAATAACAGTAAATAAAAGATTTATTTTAAAAGATAGTTTCATCAGCTTTTGTCTTTCAATATATAGCCCATTCCTATTTGTGTATGTATTAATGGAGATTCAAAATCCTTATCTATTTTCTTCCGTAAATAATTCACATATACATCAATAACATTAGTACCGCTGTCGAAATCTATATCCCATACATTTAAAGCAATATCCGCACGGGATAAAACCCTGTTTTTATTCCGCAAAAAATATTCCAGCAATTGAAACTCTTTTGCCGTCAGCAGTATTGATTTGCCCTCACGGGAAACTTCTTTAGAATCAAGGTTCATTATTAGTTCGCCAGCTCGTAATGAGACTCCTGTAGCAACGGTATTATGGGTCCTCTTCAACAAAGCCCGGACACGGACAAGTAATTCTCTAAAATCAAATGGCTTGATAATATAGTCATCAGCTCCGGCATCAAATCCCTCAATTTTATTATCCACACTACTCATGGCTGTAAGCATCATAACAGGAACAGCAGGGTTAATATTTCTGATCATCTTGCATAAATCATACCCATTAAGTCCGGGAAGATTAATGTCAAGGATTACTAAATGAAATATGCCCTCTTTAAAAAGATTTAGTCCCAAATTACCGTCATACGCCACTTGTGCCTGAAAGGAGTTTTCCCTAAGACCCTGGCTAAGTGAGTCAGCAATTTTTTTTTCATCTTCGACAATAAGAATCTGAATATCCTGCATATTTTTCTATTATGTCGCTACCACAAAGCTAAGTTAATAAGCAGCCCATTCCATACACCCTTTGGTAGAAAGTGAATTGCAATAATGGCATAGTACAAGAATGCTAAAAAACCAATGATAGCAGACCAAATGGGTATAAAGAAGGCGGATTGAAATAATGAAGGCAGAAAAGTTGATAGGAAGAAACTACTTTTGCCTTCTCTCCAGTTCTTTTTTAATCAGTGCCAGCTCTCTTCCGGTTTGTCCTTTCACAGAAGTGTTTTCCTGTGCCCGGCGCATCAGGTAAGGTATTACATCTTTAATAGGACCAAATGGAAGGTACTTGCTTACCAAGCAGCCTGCATGTGCAAGGTTAAAAGTTATGTTATCACTCATACCATATAGCTGACTCCAGTGAACATGAGGATGGTTCAGCGGCAATCCCTTCTGCTGCATTAATTGTGCTGCATAAAGGTTGCTATATTCATTATGAGAAGCTACCACCAACGCAACCCTTTCAATATTATCAATACAAAATTTCACTCCTTCATTGTAATCCCTGTCACTGCTTTCCTTATCAAGCTGAATGGGAGAAGGATAGCCCATTTCTTCGGCTCTTTTTCTTTCCTTCTCCATATAAGCACCACGAACAAGTTTGGCACCTAATATGAAATTTCTTTCAATAGCAGCTTCATAACTATCTTTTAAAAACTGTATTCTGTCATGACGATAATGTTGTAATGTATTATATACAACAGCCCACTCTTTATTAAAAGTATCCATCATCAGGATGGTTAACGCATCAACAGGATCCTGAACCCAGGTTTCTTCAGCGTCAATAAATACACCCACTTGTTTTGCTGCTCCTGCTTCGCAGACCCTCATAACCCTGTGACGAACCCGATGCCATTCTTCTTTCTCTTCTGCCGACAAGCTATCAATTGCTTTCAGGTATCTTTTCATTAATGTTCCTTCGAAGGAATGCATTATGGTATCCAGTCTTTCTAACAAAGCAAATCTTGCAAAACCCGTCACTTTCACACTCATGAAAGGGATATTTGGCTGTGTTGCTGCATAGTTAATAACCCGGATGAATTCCTCACAGGCATGATCAAAATTATCTTCCCCTTCTTTTCCTTCCACACCATAATCAAGGATTACCTGGACATTATATTCCCCTAGTTTTTTGGCCACCACTGCAGTTTCTTCGAGTGTTTCGCCGCCAACAAATTGTGCAAAGATTGTATTACGGATAATACCATTTACAGGCAACCCGGCCCTGATAGACCAGGGAGCTAATCTTGTGCCTGCTTTTACAAGCCAGGGATTACCCATCATGGAAAAAAGGAACTGGGCTTTCTTTAGCTGTTTATCAGTTTTATATTCAAATGCAAATTCAGTATTATCAAATGAAATAATGGGCATTGTTGTATCCATATGGCAAATGTAAGATGTCGCAAAAATAGACGAAAGCCTTTATTCTGAAGAATGAGTTTTATCAACTATTTCTTATATGGCCTGATGATTAAAGGGTTGTAAAACCATCTCGCTTACTACGCCACTGACGGGCTGCTGGCATAAGAACCAGATAGCTTTAGCCGCTTCTTCTGACTGGATCATTTTCTCCCGTTGTACCCGCAGGTCGATACTGTCCCAAAAAGGAGAATCGACCCCGCCCATAAAAATATTGGTGACCCGTATATCAGTCCGTTTGATTTCTTCCCGGATACTTTGCATCATTCCCACTAATCCGAATTTGCTGGCACTATAAGCAGCAGCTCCCGCCATCGGTACTTTACCTAAAACCCCGGGAATATTTATTATGAGGCCTTTCTTTGCTTCTTTCATGGCCGGCAAAAAGGTTTTTACCAGCAGGAAGGGTCCGAATAAATTATAATTAATTGTCTGAAGAAATTCTGCTTCCGTCAGTGTATCAAGGGGTTTAATGATACCAATACCGGCTGCATTTATTAAAATATCCAGGGTGGGATAAACCGAAAAAAAGTGATCCTTCAATGCAACTACATCACCTGGCTGGGAAATATCTGCAACAAATGTTTTATCATCACCCACTCCAGCTGAAGAGGCGACAGCAGCCAATTTTTCCGGGTTGCGGCCCACTAAAAAAAGATTGGCGCCGCTACCAGCCAACAATTTTGCTAACCTTGATCCTATACCGCCTGTTGCTCCAACCAGCAGTATGTTTTTTCCTTTTACCGGCTCCATAACTTGTTTTGAATGCAACAAATAATCACCCTGTTTGTTGAGATTTTGCAAAGGAAATAATAGATGTAGCTGCTGTTATATTTCCACATCAGTTTTTTAAACCGATATTTTAGATGCAGCATATTTTCTGGCAACAACAAACAAATGAAACAAAAGCGTAAGGCAGAGTTGCCGCAAAAGATTTGCATCGTGTGTAACCGACCCTATACCTGGCGGAAGAAATGGGAAAAAATATGGGAAGAGATAAAGTATTGCAGCGATAAATGCCGGATGAACCGTAATAAGACCAGCCGCTAACGTTTGCTTATTTTATTTCCTGAAACAGTTCTTTGCCTGCTGCATTTAAAACGACTAACATTATCACTCCGAAGCGATTGATGCTTCGTATTCCTGCCATTCATTCTTTTTCGCCACATTAAAAAACTACTACTTTTCATTTGTCGTCTCATCAACCTGATTACTTCTTTTTCAGGTAGTCCAAACTGAATTTTGATAGCTTCAAATGGGGTACGGTCTTCCCAGGCCATTTCTATGATCCGGTCTATTTGCCTTTCTGTTAAAGATTCTTTCATAAAATCAGGTAAATACTAAAACAATTTTGCCTGCTTCTATCTATACAACCATTAAGAGTTGAATTTGTTATATAAAAAAAAAGGATGAACTTTTCAACGGATTATAAAAAGATATTGAACAAGGTAGATGCCATTGATGCAATTCAGTATGGGAAAACAAGAAACTATTTTGATGGTGATGTAACATTTCTTTCCCCCTACATTTCAAGAGGTGTAATTAGTACAAAGCAGATACTGAATGCTGTACTTGCAAAAGGATACAATAAATTTCAGCTAAAAAAATTTATACAGCAGCTGGCCTGGCGGGAATATTTTCAACGGGTTTGGCAACACCTGGAAGATGATATATTCGATGATATACGCCAACGCTATACAGGAATCAAACACCGGCAAATTCCTTTGGCGTTAGTAAATGCCGGTACAGGTATTCATGCTGTTGATAAAGCGATAGGAATGTTATATGAAACCGGCTATATGCATAATCATTTAAGAATGTACACGGCCAGTATAGCCAGCAATTTTGGGAAAGCCTATTGGCAAATGCCATCCCAATGGATGTATTATCATTTGCTTGATGGCGACCTGGCCAGCAACACCTGCAGCTGGCAATGGGTAGCCGGAACTTTTTCTTCAAAGCAATACTTTTGCAACCAGGAGAATATTAATAAGTACACCGGAATCAAACAACAACATACTTTTTTAGATAAGCCGTATGATGAATTCCCGGTTCAGGAAACACCTGACGTCCTTTCTCCTGTTACTTTACTTCAGTTAAAAACTATATTACCAGAAAAGAAAATTCCTGAACTGGATGGTTCTCTCCCTTTACTTATCTACACATCTTATAATCTTGATCCGCAATGGAGGCAAGATATAAAAGCCAACCGGTTACTGTTACTGGAACCATCTCATTTCAAACAATACCCTGTTAGTGAGAAAGTAATAACGTTTATCATAGACCTTGCTAAGAATATAGATGGTTTGCAGGTATTTGTAGGAGAGGCTAATGAAATTCCTTTGCTTAATCAGTTCCCGGACATTTATTCAAAAGAACATCCCGCATTTAATCACCTTCCGGGTAAAAAAGATGAAAGGGATTGGTTGTTCCCTGAAGTAAAGGGTTACTATAATTCTTTTTTTAGCTTTTGGAAAAAATGTGAAAAAACACTTCAGAAAAAAGAAAGTTTCATGCCCGAACTGATACGGGCCTGATAGCGGCTTCACCTTGCTTATCTTTGTCTAAATATATTACATGGAAGCAAAAAAATCAGCCGGCAGTTTAATTATCATGACAGAAATTGTACTACCGAACGATACCAACATATTCGGCAACCTGATGGGTGGCCGGCTTATGTACTGGATGGATATTGCAGCTGCATTATCTGCACAAAAACATTGCAACGCACCGGTTGTAACTGCCTCGGTAGATAATATATCTTTTGAAAACCCCATCAAACTTGGCAACGCTGTTCATATAGAAGCTAAAGTCAGCAGAGCCTTTAACAGTTCCATGGAAGTACACCTGAAAGTATGGGGAGAAGACATGATACAGCAGTTTAAATACAAAAGTAACGAAGCCTATTATACATTTGTAGCACTTGACCCCAACCGTAAACCCCGGCCTGTTCCCCAACTGGAAGTAGAAACAGAAGAAGAGAAAAAACTATTTGATGGTGCATTAAGAAGAAGGCAACTACGATTAATTCTTGGAGGAAAGATGAAACCCGATGATGCGGTGGAACTCAAGGCGTTCTTTTTGAAAGATTAATCACTGCTATTCTCAGGTACTGGTCGTCTGCCAATGATGCCGGCCCATCATCATATATTTTTTACTTTGCTCAATTGAATCCATGATTTGAGCCAGTATAATTTCAGTTGGTGCTTCATAGTCAATGACCAAAGGCTCCTTAAAAGTGATAGAAAGTAATGAGCCTTTCTTTTTGAACTTCAATCCCTTTTTGTTAAATGCCCTCCAGAATCCACTTATCACCACAGGAATAACAATTGGTTTCGTTTGCTTGATGATTAATGCCGTTCCTTTTCTCCCCGGAGCAAATGGCTTGGTTGTTCCCTGGGGAAAGGTAATGACCCAGTTATTTTCCAATGCCCTGTATATTTTTCTTGTATCAGATGGGTCAAGCCCTTTTCTTTTTTCTTTTACCTCTTTATTCCAGGTACGTTTAACTGTTATTCCTCCTGCCAATAAAAATAAACGACTGATAAGGCTTCCTTTCATAGTGGCTTCTGCAGCCACATAATTAACCCTGGTAAATGGATTCAATAAATAATAAGGAATCCCTAACCGGTTCATTTTACCCCATTTCACAGCGCAGAAAATGTGCAGAAAAGTAATGACGTCTGCAAAATAGGTTTGATGGTTACTTACAAATAAAACTTTTGATTTCGGCAGGTCCTTAAGATGTTCTGTTCCTGTTATCTTAAGTTTATTCACCATAGCAAGACCCGGGTAAGAAAACAGCCCCACAAAGAAGTAAACTATTTTTCTGACCGGATGAAAATTCCTTAACCTTTCGCCAATGGAAGACATGCAGTTTTTTTTAACAAGCAATGATGATCTAAATTAAGGAATTACCGAAGAAGAAAACAGGATTCTCAAGTTATTGCAATTAAAAAAGGCCGTATCAGTATTTAAATACTGATACGGCCTGTATAGCTTTATCCGCAATCCTTAACTATTCAGGTTTGGCCTGGTCAGTTGAAGATTCTTCAGATGCACCACTTTCCATTTTCTTCTTCAATTCTGCCAGTACACCTAAATCTCCGAGTGTAGATTTCTCTACTTTGGCCTGAACGTTTTTAACTGCTTTTTTCGTATTGTCAGCTTCTACCCTTGCTTCTTTTTTCACCGCCTCAGCTTCATCAACCTTCACTTGCTCCCAGATACGGGTATGAGATACCACGATACGTTTTTCATTGCGATCAAACTCGATCACCATAAACTGGGCAGTTTCATCAGCACCTATGCTTTTACCATCTTCTTTTGCAAGATGACGGTTAGGAGCAAATCCTTCAAGGCCATAAGATAACTGTACAGTAGCGCCTTTATCATCTCTGCGACTTACAGTGCCTTCATGCAGGCTGCCGATAGCAAATGTATCCTGCAGAGAATTCCAGGGATCTTCTTCCAGTTGTTTGTGGCCAAGTTGCAGCTTTCTGTTTTCTTTATCGATACCAAGAATGATAACATCAATATTGGCACCTACTTTAGTGTATTCACCCGGATGGTTGAAACGCTTAAGCCAGCTCAGGTCGCTGATATGGATCATACCACCGATACCAGCAGCTAATTCTACAAACACGCCATAGTTAGTGATGTTTTTCACTAAGCCTGTATGCTTGCTTCCTTCTGCAAATTTTGTTTCAATATCATTCCATGGATCTTCTGAAAGTTGTTTGATAGATAAGCTCATTTTGCGGCTTGCTTTATCCAGCGTCACCACTTTCGCTTCATGCTCATCACCTAACTTAAAGAATTCTTTAGCATTGATAGGTGTGTTGGCCCATGTAATTTCAGAAACGTGTACTAGACCTTCAACACCCGGTTGGATCTCGAGGAATGCACCGTAATCTTCAATATTTACCACTTTACCTTTCACCACATTGCCTTCTGTAATATTCTCTGCCAATACATCCCATGGATGCGGTGTCAGTTGCTTCAGACCAAGGCTGATACGTTTTTTCTCATCATCAAAATCAAGTACTACCACATTGATCTTCTGATCAAGTTTTAATACTTCAGTAGGATGAGAGATACGACCCCATGAAATATCAGTGATATAAAGCAGACCATCTAAGCCACCAAGATCCATAAAGGCACCAAAGTCTGTGATGTTCTTCACAGTTCCTTCCAGTACCTGTCCTTTTTCGAGTTTGCTCATGATCTCTGCTCTTTGAGCTTCGATATCGCTTTCAATAAGTGCTTTGTGAGATACAACAGCATTCTTAATAGTCTCGTTGATCTTAACTACTTTAAATTCCATTGTTTTTCCTACAAACTGATCGTAGTCCGTTACAGGCTTCACATCAATTTGTGAACCTGGTAAGAATGTTTCCATTCCGAATACATCAACGATCAAACCACCTTTAGTTTTTGAAGTAACAGTACCGGTAATAACTTCACCAGTCTTGTGTACTTCCACAATTCTTTCCCAGGCACGGGTAATACGGGCCTGGCGACGGCTAAGGTTCAAATGTCCGTCCCTGTCTTCCTTTTCTACAATCATTACTTCCACTTCATCACCAACAGCAAGGTTAGGTAAGTCACGGAATTCGTTCAGTGAAATCAAACCATCACTTTTAAAACCAATGTTAAGTACCACGTCAGTTTTTGTCAAACCAACTACAAGGCCTTTCATCATTTGTCCATCATCAAGCTGTATGAAAGTGTTGTCATACACCTGGTGATACTTCTCTTTTTCTTCCTTTGAGTAAGAAGTAACATTTCTTTTGTCAACGTTCCAGTCAAAATCATCATGAGCCGTTGCAGGTGCATAAGCAGGCTTCGTAGCAATAGCCTCTTCAACAGGTGCAGTTGTTGTCGCTGTAGCTGCTTCCGTTCCGGTTTCAATCGGATCAGAACCAGTCTCCTGTGCATCAGCGTTTAGTTGTTTTCTAATTATGTTTTCAAACATTTAAATAGTCCCGAAGGGTTTTATTTTCGGGGCAGCAAAGATAAGCAAATAACCCCTGTGAAGAAGCTTAACCATCCGGAGATTTTCGTCTTTTAGTGGGCTTGTAAAGACTTGATTTAGTAATAGTTGTGAGTCCTCTTTTAGGCCCTGCCTGCTACTCGTCTGACAATTCTTCTTATATTCACAAAAATTAGCTGTTTGCTGTATAGTTGTCTAAAATTTATTGCCCGGTTAGGTATCCGGATTTTTTGCCGGAAGATTATAATCAATAAGCCAGATCTATTAAAAATAAAAGGCCCTGTTCTGCTGGCCTGTAATCATCCTAACTCTTTTTTAGACTCAGTGATCCTTGATACTTTGTTTGAGCAGCCTATCTGGTCGTTAGCAAGAGGTGATGTTTTTAAAAAACCATTTTACATCCGGCTCCTGACATCTTTAAAAATACTACCCGTTTATCGCACCAGCGAAGGAGTGGAAAATCTTTCAGCGAATTATAAAACCTTTGAAGCCTGTATTGATATTTTCAGAAATAAAGGACTGATAACAATTTTCAGCGAAGGAAAATGTACCAATGAATGGCATCTCCGCCCGTTGAAAAAAGGGACGGCAAGACTTGCCGTAAAAACATGGGAGGAAAATATTCCATTACAGGTATTGCCCGTTGGAATCAACTACAGTTCCTTTACTCGTTTCGGGAAAAATGTTTTTCTCAATTTCGGAACCCCGATAAAAAGAGATGATATTAATTTGAATGACACAGACGGTCTTCGTCATCAATATTTCAACAATCAATTACAACAACAGTTAGAGCAACTGGTTTTTGAAATACCAAAAACTGATACACAAAAACAAAAAGAACAACTGGAAATAAAGCCCTCATCACAGAAGCAATTATTTCTGGCAATCCCTGCTGCTATTGGTTACCTTATTCATTTGCCTATATATTGGCCTATAAAAAAATTCACCTGGAAAAGAACCCACCATAATGATCATTACGACTCTGTTTTGATGGGTATTCTATTACTTACTTATCCATTGTATATACTACTCATTATTTCGGTTACATGGATTGCTACAGGTTGCTGGTGGAGTATTTTCCTCCTTTTTCTTTTCCCGTTTACTGCATGGTCCTATGCACAATTAAAGTCACAATTAGACAAATGATGTTACCCTGCTGATTCAGCAATTTTCTTTGCTGCAATAAAACTGCTTGTCCAGGCATGCTGAAAATTAAATCCGCCGGTCACTCCGTCCACATCCATTATTTCCCCGGCGAAGAAAAGGTTTGGAACTTTCTTGCTCATCATTGTATTATGATCAATCTCATTCAAACTGATGCCGCCTGCAGTTACAAATTCTTCTTTGAAAGTTGTTTTCCCTTTTATATGAAACTCACCATTACACAAATTCTTTATCAGCCTATTTGCTTCTTTGGAAGGCAGGTCCGTCCATCTCATATCTAGCTTAATTTCTGAATAATCGAGCATGAACTCCCACAGCCTGTTCGGCAACCCAAAAGGATTTCTATTCTGTACTTTTTGCGAAGCAATATCAAAACGAAGTATTTTAAATTTTTCTGCTAATTGCTGCTCACTATATTCTGGCAACCAATTCACTGCTATTTTGAAGTCATAGTTTTTAGCTGACAATTCCCTTGCTCCCCATGCACTGAGTTTTAATACAGCCGGACCGCTCAAACCCCAATGAGTTATCAGTAATGGGCCTTCCTGTTCCAATTTACTACCCATAATTTTTATTCTCGCATTCCCTACGCTTACCCCCATTAGCTCCCTGATTGGATGCCCCGGTATATTAAAAGTGAATAAAGACGGTACTGGATCTTCTATTGTATGCCCAAGTTCCCGCAACCACTCGAACATGGATGATTTAGGATAACCTCCGCTAGCGATACAACCGAAATCAGCCGGCAATACTTTGCCATTTAAAAATTGAACATTAAATACTGGTTGTTGAAAATCTATTTTCTTAACTTCTGCATTCAGTATTATTTCGACATTGTATTTA
>CALRVH010000011.1:0-87321 GCA_943371565.1 Chitinophaga pinensis
TGTTCGTTGTGAGGGTTGGTTTTTGTTTCAGGTCTTATTTTTCTCCGTCATTACTTCTCATAAACTCAATTAATTTCCGGGAGTCTTCCTGGGTTATATTTTGATTTGGCATCCGGACCATACATAGCTCAAGAAGTTTCTGTGCTTCTGCATCAGTTTCAAGCATCATATCCACATTCGTTATCATATTAGTGATCCAGGTTGGTGTTCTTCTTTTAGTAACATCTTTCCATCCGGGTCCAACCAGTTTTTCTTCAGTAAGCCTGTGGCAGGACTGGCATTTGAGTTCATATATGCCTTTGCCGGCTGTTACCCATTCTGCATTGAGGGGATTAGCGAAAACTATTTCACCTTCTTTAACTTCTGTTCCATGTGTTTCGGGTTGGTCTTTGCTCAATTCCTGTACATCAACAGGTTTTTCGTCTTTTTTTACACCTTCGCTTCCGCAAGATGCGAGCCAGCCAATGCTGGTGATAATTGCTCCTGAAATAATGAGTTTGGAGAGTTTCATTTTGTAGTTTTTAATGAAGAAATAAAGTATTATCTGTTTAAAGGTAATTCAAAAAAGACGCCAGTATCTTTTTTGAGTACAAATGTATTTTCGCACACCCCACCTTGATCTGATGTTCATCATCACATTTTGTGATATTAGTCACCCCAACCACCTGCCGCAGTGTTATATTTGCCCTTTTAACAGGATAAACATGTTTCTCTCAAAATCATTTGGTTATGCTTTACGGGGCATTTTATATGTTGCTTTAAAGGATAGCGAAGGAAGGAAAGTAAAGCTGGATGAGATAGCGGAAAAATTATCGGTTCCCCGTCATTTTCTTGCCAAGATTATGAAGCTAATGGTGAAAGAAGGAATCCTGTCTTCTATTAAAGGCCCTCATGGGGGCTTTCTTTTAAATGAAAATTCGGTAGGCGTAAAACTACTTCATGTCGTTAAAATTACCGATGGCGTAGAACAATTTAATACCTGTGTATTAAGCCTGCGAAAATGCAATAGCAAAAATCCATGCCCGTTGCATTTCCAAATGCTGAAATTGAGAGATGGGATGCTGGAAGAATTTTCGAAAACAACGATAGGAGATTTGCTGAGTAAAAAGAATCCTGATTTCATCAAAAGCATTGCAGTAATCTGATTACCCCAACGTCAACCTGACTAAAATCATCCTTTTTAATTGCAGGTATCTTTTTATTTGCTCCTTATAGCAAGCAGATATGTTTTTACAATCATTTGAAATTAACCGTAAATCCCTGGTGGCCGAAATAGTAGCGCAGGATTACCGTACCGCCGATGTTTTTCGCCGCTATGGTATCGGCTATTGTTGCGGAGGTAAGTGGCCAATGGAAATGGCCTGCGAAATGCAGGGTGTAGATGTTGATGTACTTCAGCAGGAACTGGAAGCTGCCACACGGACTGTTCAAGTTTCAAACCTTCTTGATTTTAATAATTGGGATGTTGATTTTCTTATCGATTACATTATTAATGTCCACCATCGCTATTTAAAATTAACGATTCCGGAAACACAACAGCTGCTAATCGATTTTTCAAAAGAACACAGTAAAAAATTTCCATTGCTGACCGAGTTGGAAAAGCAATTTGATTTGCTGGCGAAACAGTTATTATCGGCAGCCCAGCAGGAAGAAGAAGTGTTATTCCCTTATATACGCCAAATTGCCCATGCCCACCAGAGCAAGGAGCCATATGCTGCTTTATTGATCCGCACATTGCGGAAACCGGTAGAAGACACCATGTTCAACGGCCATAAGAAAATCACCGGTATTATTTTTTCTATCAGGAATATCACAAACAACTACAGTATTCCTGAAAATGTATGCACCAGCCACAAAGTTGTAATGGCAAAGCTGAAAGAGTTAGACAATGACATTTCACAGCACCTTTACCTGGAGCAATCAATTCTTTTCCCCCGGGCTGTTGCCATTGAAAAGGAAGTCCTGGATGCCTGATTTTACCTTTTTTAACTATTCATGCACACACATTACCGGAATGTGTGACTGAAAAACTAATTGTTTAGTACTGCTGGATTTAAAGATGCCGTCTAAAAGCTTATGTTTTTTAGGTATCGCAATTACAAGGTCAAGATTATTGGTTTCTGCAAATTCATTGATGCCATCTTCAGTATCTATGCTATCAATAAAATGATATTGTGGTTTCAGGTCTTCGAGCAGGTTATGCAACAGAAATGATTGCTCCGGTGTTTCGGGCCGGAAACTCTTATTCTTATAATCTACGTTGAGAATATGCAATTCTGCTCCGAATTCTTTCACCATTTGTTTAATAAATTGAACCGGTGTAGTTTCTACTACCTGCTTAAAGTCGCAGGCAAATCCAATTTTCCTGATTCCATTTCCATATTCTTTTCCCGGAGGCACGCAAATCACCGGCCAGGTAAGATGGCGGATAGCAGTGAGGGTGGTACTGCCAAAAATTACTTTTTCTATCCCGCTGGCTCCGCTGGCACCCATGACCACAGCGAATGGCTGGATTTTATTGCATAGAACTTCCAGTTCATCTACCGTATTACCCATCCGGGCTTCTGTATATACTTTTAGTTTGCCTGATGTAATATGATCAATATTTTTTTTCAATTCTTCCAGTTTCCCTTCGCTGCTTTTTTTCATTTCCTCTACAGAAATAAGTAAGACAGGCACATCCGAATAGGAAACCGGAATGTTATAGGAATTGAATAACAATATACTGGCGTCGATTGCCAAAGCCATATCTGTTGCAAAATTCATGGCGTTGGTTGAAACGGGAGAAAAATCGGTGGCAACAATTATGGTTTTCATGATTCTTAGTTTGAGATTTAAAGGTAAAGTATACAGCTATCGTTTTTGCTGACCACTGTCAGCATGATTCCTGATTATGTATGATTTTTTTAGAAAAAACGCACCTTTTTAAGGTCATTCCGATGATTGACCTCTATCAGGGGATGGAGGATCCCTCGCCTATAGATTTGCGGCATAAAAACAAGGAGTTAATATCTTAGAGGTTACATTGATTTTTTGCTTTTATCAGCCTTATAGAGGAGCCTGTTTGTTTTATGCGGCGCTGCACTATATTTACCTTGAAATAATCTAATAAAGAAATATGCTTGATCAGGCCCACATGAATTCCTTGTTCGAAAACTCAACAGAAGGAATTATTCTAACCAACGGGGCTGGAAATATTGTTATGGCGAATCCAGCTTCAGAAAGAATGTTTGATTATTTGAAAGACGAATTAATTGGTCAGCCAATTGAAATACTTATTCCGGATAACGTAAAACCACATCATCACCAGCTAAGAGACGGATTCTATTCTAAACCTTCTAACCGGGTGATGGGGCAAAGCCGTGATTTGAACGGACGAAAAAAGGATGGTACGGAAATGCCGGTAGAAGTTAGCCTGAGTCATTATAAACGGGATGACGAGCTGTTTGTAATCGCTTTTATTGTTGATATTACCCAGCGTAAAGAAATTGAGAACAGGATGCTCAAACAAAAGCAGGAATTGGAGAAAATTACAGATAAAATAAGGCAGCTTAACGCTGACCTTGAAATTAAGGTAGAAGAACGGACTTTAATTTTAAAAGAAGCATTGCAAAAACTCGAACAATCACAACAGGAGCTTAGTGAGGCATTGGACAAAGAGAAACAGCTAAATGAGATAAAAAGCCGGTTCGTAGCCATGGCATCTCATGAGTTTCGTACTCCGCTTACCACGGTGCTTTCTTCAGCATCATTATTATCAAAATATACCGGGGCAGATGATCAGGGAAAAAGGGATAAGCATATCATACGGATTAAAAACTCAGTTAACAATCTTAATGACATTCTTGAAGATTTCCTTTCTCTTGGCAAATTGAATGAAGGAAAAATAGATAAGCGTATCGATAAGGTAAACCTGAAAGAAGTATTAACGGATACCGTAGATGAGATGAAAGCTATCACCAAAAATGGTCAGCAGATTGTACTGGACTGCAGCGGGGAATGCTATGCGTTCACCGATAAAAAATTATTTCGGAATGTGCTGATCAACCTGATCAGCAATGCCATAAAATTTTCTGAAGAAGGTAAAACCATAACTATTACCGGTAATGTGGTGGATGGAAAAGTGCTGATAACCGTAAAAGACGAAGGCATTGGCATTTCTAATGATGATCAGCAACATCTTTTCTCAAGTTTTTTCAGAGGGGCGAATGCAACCAATATCCAGGGAACAGGCCTTGGGCTACACATCGTAAAACGTTATGTTGACCTGCTGGGGGGAGAGGTGGAATTGAAAAGTAAATTAAATAGCGGAACAATGGTTAATTTTAGCATTCCCGTAGACTGAGTAAAGGGTTTATAGTAAATACATTGAGCTGAAATCAAATAAAAAAAGCACATGAAATCTGTTTTAGTAATTGATGATAATCCTGATATCAGGGAGAATACGGCAGAAATATTAGAGTTAGCAGGGTATAAGACCCTTACTGCCGAAAACGGGAAAAGAGGGGTTGAAATTGCTCAAAAAGAAAAGCCTGACGTAATTGTTTGTGATATTATGATGCCTGAGCTGGATGGCTATGGTGTTTTGCATCTTCTTCGTAAAAATCCGGACACGGAACAAATACCTTTTGTATTCCTTACGGCCAAAACAGAACGCAGTGATTTCAGAAAGGGAATGGAAATGGGAGCTGATGATTATATTACTAAGCCATTCGAGGATATTGAATTGTTGAACGCCATTGAAGTGAGGTTAAAAAAAGCCAGTATTCTTGACAATAAGTATTCCTCTTCACATCAGGGGCTTAATCAGTTTATTAAGGATATAAAAAGCTCCGGACTTGTTAGCCAATTGTCTGATCAATATGATGTGGAAACATTTAGTAAAAAGCAAACTTTATACCAGGAGGGTAAACGACCCAGGTATCTTTATTATCTGACAAAAGGGAAAGTAAAGGGCTATAAGACACATGAAGATGGCAAAGAATATATAACTGATCTTTTTAGTGATGGGGATTTTATCGGTTATCCCGCATTGATTGAAGATAAAAACTATGATGATAGTGCAGTAGTATTAGAAGATGCAGATATTATCCAGATACCAAAAGACGATTTTTTGCAAATGATTTATGGCGATATAAATATTGCCATAAAATTTATCCGCATTATTACTCAAAATGTAAAGGAGAAAGAAGAACGATTACTGAACCTTGCATATAGTTCACTCAGGAAACGGGTTGCAAAGGCTTTGGTGGATATACAGGCTAAGTTCAATACCACAGATACTAATAAACCCCTTGAGATTTCAAGGGAGGATTTTGCGCATTATGTAGGTACAGCGACTGAATCACTGATACGGACACTGAGTGATTTTAAAGCTGAAAAATTGATTGAGATTAAAGAAGGCAAAATTTCTGTTGTCAATATTGAAAAGCTCAAGCATCTTCTGTATTGATCTTAAACAAAAGGATTGTTGTACTCTTTTAGTTGTTTACCTTCTGTTGATCTGCTTTTTTGCCAATAACCGCCTGTTATAACATATACTTGTGCCGGCAGGTGCCAGGAGGTTTTAAAAATACTTTCTACTTCTTTTAATGTCATGGAATCTTCTATGATAATATTTTCGCAGGTGCAATTCTCCAAAAACTCATTTACAGGGGTATATAAAAAAGAATGATGCAGGTTTGATGAAAGGTTTAACTGCTCATCCCCATGAAAAATAAATTCAAGCTTCAACCCGGGAAAATTTTTTGAGAACTCAGATTGAATTTCACACAGTGGCGAGGAGGTATGTAAGTGAAGTGACATTTTACTATTACAATCTGAAAAGGGAGAAAAAGCCCCCCGGTAGACCGGGAGGCTTGCCATAACTCACCTCACTTCTTTAATTAACTGAGATAGTTTTCATTTTTTTTGGCTCCTTTACTTCAATTTTGGGAATTACAATTCTTAATTCCCCATTCTTGTACTCCGCATCTATTTTGCCAAAATCACAGTTTTCAGGAAGTGTGAAACTGCGGCTCCAGCTGCTATAGTTATACTCCCTGCGATTAAATCGTCCATTCTTTTCTTCTTTTTGCTCTCTTTCATGCTCGGCACTAATGGTCAGCATATCATCATAAGCATCAATTTTGAAATCTTTCTTTTCCAGTCCGGGAGCAGCTATGCTAAGCCTGAAATCCTTTTCCGTTTCTGTAACGTTTACAGCGGGTACGTTTAATACTTTTCCGTAGTTAAAAAATTCATCCAACGGTGCGTTGAAGAATTTGTCCATCCAGCCATTGTCAAAAAATGATGGCCAGGAATTTTTGGGTTTCTCAACAACTCTGTTTTCCATATTTCTTTTTTTAGAATGAAGAAATAATAACTCTTCTCATTGGCAAGGTGAGACCGGTTATCATCCAAAAACAATGAGGACGGTGAATCACAGAGGTGATTTTAATCAGTCAAAAAATTTAGTCGGAAGAATAAATCGAAACCGGTTTAATGATTTGCATCCCGGTTTAAATCGTAATCGTCAGTTTCTGTTGAAGTGTTTTTACCGGTTGATATTTCACGGCCATGATTATTTTGCCGGGACAGTGTCCAGTTATCTGTCATTGTCGTTTCCAGCCAAAGATTTCCTGACTTGCGGAATACCTGTACAGCAAGTTTAAAGTTCTCCTTGAACAGCCTCTCTAGTTCACTCACTTTCATTTCATCATCAATTTGGATATCTCCGTCTTTTATGGCCAGCTGGCTGTCACCAATTCGGCGATTAGAAGCTATGATTTGCTGGGCAGTGAAATCTGACCGGGAAAATGATTTATTATTAAAAAATTCAATTTTTAGAAATGGGAATGCCTTGTTGAATTCTTTTTGTATATCACTGATAAGACTGTTTGGGGCAATGTGCAAATTCATATTCATAAGGTTAGTAAACATAGATAGTGGTTTTTGCAAAATTGTCTGGTGTATTGCTCCTGGGTATTTGAATAACTAATTCTCCATTTTGATAAACAGCACTGGTAAGTAAAGCATCTGCATCATCTGGCAACGTAAAAGCTCTTGCCCAATCTGTATAATCATATTCACAACGGTCATTGGCCGGGTCGAATCCGGTGGCGGCCTTTTGTGCTGCAATCATGATAACTGCCTTATCCACTTCAATATTGAAGTCTTCCCGGTGCAGACCGGGAGCGGCTATCACAATAACATATTTCGCTGTAGTTTTCGAAATATTTACAGCCGGTGTACTTGATGAAGGTTTCAAATTATTACTTTGTAACTCATCTTTGAAGTACATCGCTTTTATTGTTCTGGCCGGGATACATTTACTACTGGCAGTCCCTGGATACATTTTTACTGTTTATATAGCGAAAATAGAGTTGCTTTTCGCCGTTGTGACTGATATTGTACAGCGAACAGGATGATTTCTATCAGTACAAACATGGGGGTGATAAAAATCAACTTGTTGACTGTTAGCTGTCAGCCGGGCTAATTATCAGCTGGTTTACATTTAACATATGAATGAAATAAAACCAATTAAACGTAGTATTCAGTTGCAACCATTAAGTCGTGAACACCATGACGGGTTATTGTTTGTATGGAAAATCCGGGAGGGGTTGAAGAATAATGCCAGTACTGAAAAGTTAAAAGACTTTACCAGTTGGTATTGGCGGAACCATATCAGGGCTCATTTTTTCCAGGAAGAAAAAATACTGGTGCCAGAAATGCCTGAAGGGCATGCTTTAGCTGTTCAGCTTAAGCATGAACATAATTATATACGAGAGTTGATCATAACCATTGACAAGGATACCGATCGCCATGATTTCACCAGGCTTGCTAACCTGTTGGAAACACATATCCGGTTTGAAGAAAGAGAATTGTTTCAGTACCTGGAGGAATACCTGACACAACAAGAGTTGACTGAGATTCAGGAAAAATTGGAAAAACACCCTGTTTCCAGTGAGGAGGAATGGACAGATGATTTTTGGGTAAAGAAAGAGATTAAATGATCAGCCTCCCTGAAATTCATCCAGGTCTCTTCTTTCTTTTTTAGTAGGCCGGCCGATTTTACTCTGTCGTTTTCCCGTATGAAAACTGGCTGCCTGGTATTGCAACCGTTGTATTTCTTCTTCTGGGGTAATGTCAATATAGCTTTTGATAGCTTCTGAAGCTGCTACTCTTTTTTCAAGCAAACTGGTAACTTTTATCCGCCACCGTTTTGCTTCTGTTTTTACTTCATATTCATCATCAATACTTACATTCTTCGAAGCTTTTGCTTGCGAGCCATCAAATTTTATTTTACCGGTATCGCAGGCAGTTGCCGCCAATGTTCTTGTTTTGAACAAACGGATAGCCCAGAGGTATTTATCCAGCCGGAGTTTTTCTTTCATTGGCATGTAGTCAAAAATAAAAAACCTCATCCAGAATGAATGAGGTTTATCTTTTTTAAATCAGTATTTACTAATTTTCTGCAAAGTATTTATGGAAATAGGGGATCGTTTCAATTCCCTTGAAGTAATTCTCAATATTATATTTTTCATTCGGGCTGTGCAGGTTATCATTATCTAAGCCAAAACCCATGAAAATGATCTTTATATCCAATTCTTTTTCCAAAATAGAACAAATAGGAATACTGCCACCACCACGAACAGGGATCGGTGCTTTACCAAAAGTGGTTTCTACAGCTTTTGATGCGGCTTTATATCCTTTACTGTCAATCGGTGTCATGTATGGCTCTCCACCATGGTGTAGTTCTGCTTTTACTTCTACAGATTTTGGTGCAATTGATGTAAAATAGGCCAGTAATTTTTCGGTGATCTTATCAGACGATTGATTGGGAACTAAGCGGGCAGAAATCTTAGCATAAGCTTTAGAAGGTAATACTGTTTTTGCACCTTCACCTGTGTAACCACCCCAAATGCCATTTACTTCTAACGTGGGACGGATGCCGGTTCTTTCGTAAGTGCTATATCCTTTCTCACCCCAGAGTTCTTTTACACCCAGGTCATCCATGTATTCCTTATCATCATAAGGGGCTTTGTTGATCAGTGCTCTTTCTTCCGGTCCTGCTACTACCACATCATCATAAAAACCGGGAATGGTGATATGATTATTTTCATCATGACAAGATGCGATCATTTGTGCCAATATTGTAATTGGATTGGCTACGGCACCACCATAGGTTCCACTATGTAAATCCCTGTTGGCTCCTGTAACTTCAACTTGTATGTAGCTAAGTCCACGAACACCTGTATCCAAAGAGGGGTTTTCCATACTCAGCATTGAACTGTCGCTGATCAAAATCACATCTGCTTTCAATAAATCTTTATTAGCGGCTACAAATTTTCCCAGGTTGGGTGAACCTACTTCTTCTTCACCTTCAATCAGGAATTTGATATTAGTGGTCATACTGTCTGTCTTGGAAAGTATTTCCAGGGCCTTCACATGCATATAGAACTGTCCTTTGTCATCGGCAGAACCTCTTGCAAAAATTTTTCCATCCACGATGGTTGGTTCAAAAGGAGGGTTGGTCCAGAGTTCCAGCGGTTCTGGCGGCTGCACATCATAGTGACCATAGACCAACACAGTTGGTTTGGAAGGGTCAATTATTTTTTCGCCATATACGGCAGGGTGGCCGTCTGTAGCCATCACTTCTGCTTTATCGCAACCAGCCTCCAGTAAACTTTTCTTTACGGCTTCGGCACATTTCAGCATATCTGCTTTGTTTTCACTTTTTGCACTGATAGATGGAATACGAAGCAAGTCAAGCATCTCATTCAAAAACCGGTCTTTATTTTTTTCTTGATAATCTTTCCAAACTTGTGACATAAAAAATTGATTTTAGGGACGGCGAAGATAAGAAGGATGGGCTTATTCAACCTCATCTGATTTAGGTCTGGAGACAACAGCTTTCATCACCAGTTTACTGCCAAACCGCTCTTTAATATCGTCTACCGCTTTGTACAGATTGAGTTTCCCGAGGTTATTCTCAAATAAACTCATTTGCATGGTGAAAGGAATAAATTGGCTAAAACGGACCCCCAGTAACCGGACAGGTCTTCCTTTTTGATATGATTTATTAAACAAGTCTTTTACTTTGGCGATAAGCACATCATCCAGTGCTGTATAGTCCACTGTTTCCTGCCGGGATGTGGTTTCAAAGTCTGAATAACGGATTTTTACTGTTACGCAACCAGTCAATTTTTCATCTTCTCTTAATCCAAAACAGGTTTTTTCTGTTAGCCTTACGAGTTCTTTATGCAGAAAATCAACATCCGTATAATCGGTATCAAAAGTATTTTCATGGCTCATACTTTTTTGCTCCCAGTCAGTTGTTATTTCTGTACTGCCTATACCATGAGCCTTGTGCCAAAGTGTTTCGCCCCATTTGCCGGCAATTTTTTCTAAATGTTCAATGGGTGTTTTGGCAATATCTTCAATGGTATAAATGCCAAAGCTTTTTAAGTGTTGTTCGGTTTGTTTGCCGACACCATTTATTTTTTCAATTCCAAGAGGCCACAGAAACTCTTTTTCTTTGCCTTGAGGAATTTCCAGGAATCCGTTTGGCTTGGCTTCATTCGTTGCCATTTTGCTGATGAAGCGGGCAGAAGATACTCCGCAGGATATAGGTAAGCCGGTTTCATCAATAATATGCTGTCTTAATTCTTTTGCATATTGACTTACGCCGAAAAATTTATCCATACCGCTGAGGTCAATATAGAATTCGTCGATGCTTGCTTTTTCAAACAAGGGCACTTTAGAGGCAATGATTTCTGTAACCCATCTTGAGTACTTACTGTAATCGCTTCGGCTGGCATTCGTAACTATAACCTGCGGACAAAGCTGCAATGCTTTTTTCATCGGCATGGCGGAATGGATGCCAAACTTCCGGGCTTCATAGCTACAGGCAGCTACCACACCTCTTTCATATCCGCCTACTACAACAGGTTTTCCTTTTAATGACGAATTGTTTCTTATTTCAACTGAAACAAAAAAAGAGTCGAGGTCAAAATGGGCAATATGTTTTGCTGTTTTTTCTGTCACGGATATCCAAAGTTACTTATTACAACGAGAAGCATAAGATGACTTGCGGGGCTATGAATCTTCGATAATTTACCTCATGAAGAAGAACTAATTGGAAATGTAGTCAAAAAAAATCCCGGCCTTTTAATGACCGGGATTTGTATTACTGCTAAGAAAATTAATTTTTTATCAGCTTTAGTATTTGGTCTTTTATACGTAAAAGGTAGATGCCAGGAGTGGCAGCATCCATTTCAATAGCATTGGCACCAGTTATTTTATAATTGACACTTCTTCCTGAAATATCTGTTATACGAATATTGCTATAAGTTACTTCACTTGCGGCAATACCTTTTATTTGTACAGTATTGTTATTGGAAGAGTTGAGCGGGTTAGGAAACAAAGAATACAAGCTGCCGGCTGATGACTTATCGCTTACGTAAACTATTTTGGAATAGGAGGATTTTCCATCATAATCAACCTGCTTTAAACGATAGTAGGCAGTAGTGCCAGCTGTAAAAAAGATGTCCTCATATGTATAAAGGCGATTATTAATACCACTTCCGTCACTATTCAATGTTGCCAGCCGGGTATAACTATTGCCATCAAGACTCCGCTCAACCTCATACTTTTCATTATTAAGTTCCAGCGAAGTTTCCCATTTGAGTAATACTGTTTTTTGCGGGCTTAGTGTGCCGGAAAATGAAACCAGTTTGATCGGCAATATTATGAGTGATGTAATTGTTGATGTGTTACAGATTTGAATTATCGGGTTTGTTGTAAGTGAGGTAATACTGGTTATTGGATTGCTGGCACACGGATAAGCAATCACTACATTACCACTTGCGTTGGCAGTACCCTGGGCAACATATCCACCCGCATTATATAATGAAACATTGGAATTGGGGATCGCAAATTGAATATTAATAAAGCAATTGCCGCTTAGTGAAATAGGCACCCCAAGCATTCCCGTTGGTGTAGGACATTGTGCGGAGGTAGATTGATAAATTAGGGTAACAAAGAGAAAAATAAGGAGTAAATTTTTTTTCATGACATTTTCTTTAGGGTTAAATAGATGTGTTGCGAACAGGTTGGCCTGTTCGTGATTTTAAAGACCCGGATTTTATACAGGTAATTGTGTAGGAAGGAGGATTAATTGATAAAAATAGTTCAAACTGTAATCGCTATCTTTTTTCAAGTCCCTTATTCGATAGAATGGCGAAATAGAAAGTTGAGAGAGGGCTTTTGTTCGTTGAATTATATATTCAGGTAGATATCAAGCAGGCCATCTGGTAGCTCCACCAGTACTTCTTTCTTCTTATGATTTACTTTTTGCAGTGTTTCTTCATGCAGAGGTATCAGGACTTCTTTTCCTTTTATTTCTAAGCGACAAAGCAATTGATGTGGTTGTTCAATCAGTTCCAGAATTTCACCCAGTGGTTCATCGTTACTGATGATGGTGTATCCCAGTAAACTTGCAGGGGCGGTTTTAGCGGCGAATTTTTTAAAATTGACTTCGGGTACCCAAATTTCTTTTTGTGTAAGCTTTGTAGCAGCTTCTCTTGTATTGATACCCTCTAGTTTTATATAGATCTCTTCTTCTGATTTGATTTTTGTGGATTCAATAAACCAGGGCAGGAAAGAATTTTTCTTTTCTTCAATAAAAATTGCCTGCAGCCCTTTTAAAGATGTTTTCTTTCCCAACTCATGTTTTATAAGTAGCTCACCATGTAAGCCGTGAACGGCTACAAATTTTCCAATTCTGAAGTATTCTGCCATGCTTTTACCCTAAAAGAGTGTTTGAAATTGTAGTAACTCTAATAATTTATTGGCTTCAAAGCTATTCTTTTAAATAGAAAATACGGGAAGAGAGAAAGTTGTTTTTCCCTTTGAGGAGTTAGGGGCAAAAAAAATCCCGGTTTTATAACCGGGATTCAAGAACTTTCAGAAGAAGACCTGTCTTTCGGCAGGCAGGCATATTTAATTATGCTTCAGTTCCGCCTTCACCTTCTGTCCTTCTTTCAGGTCTGCGACCTGGCATCGGACGTCTGGCTCTTTTGTTGCGGTAAGAATCTTCCTGGCGTTTTTTCACCTGCGCTTCATGCTCTGCACTCCACTTGGTGAATTTTTCCATTGCTGTCGCATCATCAAACAAACCCAGGCCCACACCACGGAGCAAGTGCTTAAGGTATAATACACCTTTGAAGCTAAGGATACGGCGAACGGTGTCTGTTGGTGTAGCACCTTTGTTCAACCACTCCAATGCTTTCTGACGATCAAGCTGAATAGTAGCCGGAACAGTCAGGGGATTGTAAGTACCTAATTTTTGGATGAATTTGCCATCACGGGGTGCCCGTGCATCGGCAATAACGATGAAATAGAAGGGTCTCTTTTTGGACCCGTGTCTCTGAAGACGGATTTTTGCTGACATAAATAGAAATTTAACAGCGTTAAACAATAATTGTTAGTTCCGGTAAAAACCGGACGGCAAATATAAGTCGGAAGGTGCAGACGACAAAGAGAAAAGTCAATTAGTCGGAAAGACCAGAAGACGAGAAATCGGAAAGAAAGTTCACTAAAGTGGTAATTACTTTTGTTCACTTCCAAAGGGATGAGATATTTTCAAATAGCAAGCTCCTCTTTCGGACTTCCGGACTTGTCGACTTTCTGCCTACTTCCTCATTCCCGGCATCATTTTACCCAAACCACCCAATTTGTTCATATTCTTCATCATGCCTCTCATTTGCTCAAACTGCTTCATAAAATTGTTCACTTCCTGGATGTCTTTGCCGCTGCCTTTAGCGATGCGTTTTTTGCGGTTACCGTCAATTAAATCGGGATCGGCCCTTTCTGCCGGCGTCATGGAATTTATCATTGCTTCGATCCCTTTGAAAGAGTCATCATTGATGTCAATGTCTTTGACCTTACTGCCCAAACCGGGTATCATTCCCAGCATGTCTTTCATATTACCCATCTTCTTGATTTGTTCCAATTGCATCTTGAAATCGGCAAAATCAAACTTGTTCTTACGGATCTTGGCTTCTAATTTTTTAGCAGCTACCTCATCAAATTGTTCTTGTGCTTTTTCAACCAGGGAGGTAATATCACCCATCCCAAGGATACGTTGAGCCATCCTTTCAGGGTAAAAAACATCCAGCGTATCCATCTTTTCGCCACTACTGGTGAATTTGATGGGCTTATCAACAGTATATTTTATAGAAAGGGCGGCACCACCTCTTGTATCGCCGTCTAATTTGGTCAATACAACACCGGTAAAATCTAACCGGTCATTAAAAGCTTTTGCTGTGTTAACAGCATCCTGACCCGTCATACTGTCCACCACAAATAGAATCTCCTGGGGATTAACGGCATTCTTTACATTGGCCACTTCCATCATCATCACTTCATCTACTGCGAGACGGCCGGCAGTATCTATGATAAGGACATTTTTATTCTTGCTTCTCGCTTCTTTTACGGCATTCCTGGCAATATCAACAGCATCTTTATTTTCCAGTTCGATGTGTACATCCACGCCGATCTGCTCACCCAATACTCTCAATTGCTCCATTGCTGCAGGGCGATAGATGTCAGCCGCTACCAGCATGGGGGAGAGGCCTTTTTTTGTTTTCAGGAAATGGGCCAGCTTACCACTGAAAGTTGTTTTACCGCTACCTTGTAAACCAGCTATAAGTATAATAGCAGGGTTTCCTTTTGCATTAAAAGCAGCTTCCTGCCCACCCATCAGTTCTGCCAGTTCATCTTTTACGATTTTTGTCATCAACTGGCCGGGAGAAATAGCATTGATGACTTTTTCACCAACGGCTTTTTCTTTTACCTTATCGGTAAATTCTTTAGCGATTTTATAATTCACATCCGCATCTACAAGGGCACGTCGAATCTCCTTTAACGTAGTAGCAATATTAAGTTCTGTAATGCGCCCCTGGCCTTTTAGGTTCTTAAAGGCCGACTCTAATTTTTCCTGTAAACTGTTGAACATGATTCACATTATTTTTCTGTTTCACACAAAAGAAAAAGTGAACATCAAATGTTCACTTTTTAAAGAATTGCAAAGATAGAAATGTAAAATTTTATGTCAGTATAATCTTTTGATTTATTAATCAGGTTCCTAAATATGTTCTGAGTAGTTTGCAACGATTGGAGGCTTTTAGCTTTGTGATCGCTTTATCTTTTATCTGCCTTACCCTTTCTCTGGTCAGGCTAAAACGTTCGCCGATATCTTCCAGGCTCATCGGGTGGTCTACACCGATGCCAAAGAAAAAGCAAATAACTTCTTTTTGCCTTTCGGTAAGGGTCTTCAGGCTACGGTCTATCTCCGTTTTCAGGGACTCATTATGAACCAGTTCTCCATCTGTTTTTTCAGCATTCGTATTTTCCAACACATCCATCAGGGTATTTTCTTCTCCATCAGAAAGCGGCGAATCCATGCTTACATGCCGGCCGTTGATACCAAGAGTGGCAGTTACTTCTTCAATATCCATTTCAAGCACTTCGGCCAGTTCCTCAGCAGAAGGCTCTCTTTCGAATTGCTGTTCCAGTAAGGAATATGCTTTTTGAATGCGGTTGGTCAGTCCCACTTTGTTCAGGGGCAGACGAACAATACGGGATTGCTCGGCTAAAGCCTGTAAAATACTCTGGCGTATCCACCATACGGCATAAGAAATGAATTTGAAACCCCTGGTTTCGTCAAACCGCTGGGCAGCTTTGATCAGGCCAAGATTGCCTTCGTTAATCAGATCGGGGAGTGATAATCCCTGGTTTTGGTACTGTTTTGCCACAGATACCACAAAACGCAGGTTGGCTTTTGTCAACCGATCCAAAGCTTGCTGATCCCCCTGTCTTATAAGAGTAGCCAGTTTTACTTCTTCTTCAGAGGAAATGAGTTCGACTTTGCCGATCTCCTGTAAGTACTTTTCTAAGCTTTGGGATTCACGATTGGTAATAGACTTCGTGATCTTGAGTTGTCTCATGCTCATAGGAATGGTTTTAAGTATGGTGTATTTTAAGGGTTTAAGAATTATAAGTTTGTCACTTAATGACTCTAAAAATACCCACCACAATGTCCGTCGTTGTCCAGAAAGTGTTGAACGTCAGGGCAATTTAAGTAAATCACCTATATGTGCCAAATTTATTTTGACAACATCTTAACGTTTTAGCTTAAGATTTATTTTAGCAGATTGGGTTTGGCTTATAAAAGGGGGAAAAATAAACCACAAAATGTTTTGTTGCAATCATTATTTCTCTATTATTGCAACCGTCGCTGTGTTTTTGGCGCATGAAGAATGAGTAAACAATTATACACCTTAGAATTTCCGGTCCGCTGCTCGCCATCTATTCTCTACGAATTTCTTTCCACCCCCGCCGGGCTTGGGGAATGGTTCGCTGATAAAGTTGATGAAAGGGACAATGTCTATTATTTTGGTTGGAATGGTACTTTTGAAAAAGCCGATTTGCTGGAAAGTGAGCAGGATAAGTATATCCGCTTTCACTGGCAGTCTGCTCCCAAAGAGGAGTACTTTGAATTCAAGATTGAAAAATCTGAAATAACCAACCAGACTATTTTGATAATAAAGGACTTTGCTGAAAAGAAAGACATTAAAGACCAGAGCAGGTTATGGGATTACCAGGTAAAAGAACTCTTTCACCGTCTCGGTAATTAATCAGCCAGTATTTCGATAAACTGTTTGAAGGAAGCCAGCAGGATTTCCTCAGCATCATTCCATTGCTGAAGGGGTATCTTATGCGACAGTTTAATAAATTTCTTTTGACGCACTATTTTTTCAAAATCATTTTTAGTAAAATCTATCGCCGGTAAATAATTTGTTTTTTGAAAATGGTGCTCCCATTCATCTTCATTGATGCAGCAATAAATTCCTTTTTCTTGCAATGATTCAAAGGCGGTAACTATCCGCTCCTCATAATAGTTTTTATAGTCCCCAGAAAGATGAAGGGTAATACTGAAGAAATTTCCCCACCAGAACATTGTTCGTAGGGCAAAAATTGCGGAGGGATTAAAAACTCTAGGAAAGTCAAGTATCAGGTAGGGCAGGCCATTGTAATTTTCTCCTTTTGATATTTTTGGTGATGACTGGTATATTTCTTCAGCAAATTTTCCGCAATATGATTCTAAATAATGCTTTTGCTGCACCTGCAAACCGGCTAATAACTCTTTTACTTTTTGCAGGACACCATTCTTTGTTAAAATGAGCTCTGCATTA
The DNA here is from genome assembly GCA_943371565.1 of Chitinophaga pinensis. Taxonomy (GTDB): domain Bacteria; phylum Bacteroidota; class Bacteroidia; order Chitinophagales; family Chitinophagaceae; genus JJ008. The sequence goes on from CALRVH010000011.1 coordinate 17,241, forward strand.
ATAACCAGTTCCATCTCCTTTTGCGAAAGCCTTATTTTTGCTGCATTCATATATTAAAGATAAGTGTTCAAAAAACTGGATAAACTCATTGTTAAAGCCTTTATTGGCCCCTTCATCGCAACGTTCTTCATTACGTTGCTGGTGCTGGTTATGCAGTTTTTTTGGTTATACATCGATGACTTTGTAGGCAAAGGGATTGATACTAAAGTAATATTCGAGTTCATCCTTTACCAGAGTGCCGTACTGGTACCGCTGGCTTTACCGCTGGCTATCCTGCTTTCTTCATTAATGACATTTGGAAATCTCGGTGAAAGTTTTGAACTCGTTGCGATTAAATCAGCGGGTATTTCGTTACTGCGGTTTATGCGACCACTCTTTTTTGTATGTATCCTGCTGGCCGGTGTTGCTTTTGCTTTTTCTAATTATGTGATACCGGTTGCAAATTTAAAATCAAGAACGCTATTGACAGATATTGTATTTGCCAAGCCGGCTTTTGATTTAAAAGAAGGCGTCTTCTATGACAAGATCCCCAATTTTGCTATCAAAATAGGAAAGAAAGAGGCAAATGACAGCGTAGTGCAGGATATTATCATTTACGAACAGGGTAATCCGCTGCAAGACAATTTTATCATTGCCAAAACCGGGGTAATGCGGGTAACAGCGAACAAAAGATTCCTGGAGTTCAACCTGAAAGATGGCTGGCGATACCAGGAACGGGGTAATTATTACGACCCGGGTAACTCTGAGTTCATAAGAATCGGATTTAAGGAATACAAGAAGCAATTTGACCTGAGTACATTGGGTTTTAATAACCGTACGGCCGACAGTGTAAACAAGAATAACGAGAGGATGTACAGTATGCGGCAACTCGAAAAAACTATTGACTCGCTGCAGCTTGACAACAAGCGGCTAAGAGAACACACCGATAAGGAAATGCTTCAGCAATTTCGTTTTTTAGGATTGCTGGATACGGCGTGGTCAAAAGATTCCTTACCGGATATAAGTAAATTGAAACCGGTTAAAAACTTTGATGAAATATTGCCCGATTCAGCGAAAATAAATGTCAATCAATCTGTAAGAAATATTACCGGATCTGTCAGCATCAGTAACGAATCGTTGTTGAGTACATTGAAGGACAAGGAAAGAAATCTTCGCAAACATAAAATAGAATGGCATCGAAAAATTGTTCTTTCTCTGGCTTGTCTTGTGCTATTCCTGATAGGAGCACCGCTGGGGTCTATCATCCGGAAAGGAGGACTTGGCACTCCGCTTATATTTGCCATTATCTTTTTCATGATTTTTTATTTTTCCAGTACAGCCGGGGAAAAATTTGCTAAGGAAAACACTTTAAGCCCCTTTGGTGGTATGTGGCTGGCTACTTTCATTCTTTTGCCAGTGGGGCTTTTCCTGATTTATAAAGCCATGCGGGACTCTCAACTTTTCAATAAAGATGCCTATAAGCGAATTGTCAGAGTTGCCGGACAATTTTTTCGGAGAAAGTAAACTGGTTATAAGGTAAACACCATCAAGCTAGTTTTTTGATAGAAGGCTTTATCATTGTTGAACAGTAAAAGCATTTTTAGTAAGTATATTCGGCAACACAAAATACCAAACTGCCATGCGAGTAATATTAGTAACCTGTTTTGCAGCTTTTTTAATGAGCTGTAATTCATCTGCAAAAAAGGACCCTAACCAGGCAATGGATGATACGGCAAGGATGGATAATCCACCAACCAATCCTCCAGCCGTTGCAATACAGCCGGCAATAATACCGGTCTCTGACATTCCTGTTTCAATAAAAGTGAAAGGCAAAATTCAGGCTGCATGGAAATGGAATGATAACAGGGGAGAGAATATTCTAATCACATCTCATGTTGAACCGTATGATGATAAAAGAAAGAATGAATACGGTGAAGAGGGACAAACGGCAGAGCTTCATGCAACACTTTTTCTTAAAAAGGGAGAGGCATATGAAAATATATGGATGCTGAATGATGAAGAGAAAGCTTGTCCTTTCGATATTACCTGTGCATTTATTCCAAATTCAACTACGATTACAGATATTGATAAAGACGGCTTTGCAGAAGTGAAGTTGCAGTATTCACTTGCCTGCAGGAGTGATGTTTCACCAGCAACGATGAAAATAATGTTATATGAAAACGGAGAGAAGTATTCTCTGACCGGTCTTATGTGGCTTCCCTATAGCCCCGATTTTAAATATGAAGTGACGGAGAAAGATGTAAATCTTGAAAACACACCCAGGTTGAAGGATGAATCAGCAGAAATGCTTAGAACTTTTGGACGTTATCAAAGCGAAAAAGATTTTGCCAAAGCACCGCCCGAATTTCTCACCTTTGCCCGCAGCGAATGGTTGAAGTATTCGAAAGAAAAAATGGGTGAATAAGTTTATCAATTGAAAGCAGCACAGCAAAATCTAAGCGTTCAAAAATGGGTGGCAGTGGTTTCTGTACTGCTGCTTGTCGTAAAATTTATTGCCTATTATACTACTCATTCAGTCGCAATTCTCACAGATGCCCTGGAGAGTATCGTAAATGTAGCAGCCGGGTTTATAGGATTATACAGCTTATATGTGGCCGCTAAACCCCGTGACGAAGACCACCCCTATGGTCACGGTAAAGCAGAGTTTCTTTCAGCCGCTGTAGAAGGAACATTGATCGGCAGTGCCGGTGCTATCATTCTATACAAGGCTATCAAGAATTTGATCAACCCGGCGGAACTGCATCAAATTGATTATGGAATATGGCTCGTGGCTTCAACAGCGATTGTAAATTTTATAGTTGGCTATTTCTGTCTTCGTATCGGCAAGAAAAACAATTCAATTGCATTGGCAGCAAGTGGTAAACATTTGCAAACGGATACCTGGTCAACAGTTGGAATTATCGCAGGTCTGATTCTGCTTTATTTTACCGGCTATAAATGGATTGACAGTGCTATAGCCATCTTGTTTGGTGGTTATATAATATTTACCGGGTATAGCATATTGCGCCGTTCTATTGCCGGAATCATGGATGAGGCGGATACAAAATTACTGACGAGGCTGGTGGAGATACTAAACTTGAATCGCAGAGAAAATTGGATTGACCTTCATAATCTTCGGGTGATAAAGTATGGCAGTGTATTACATATGGATTGTCACCTCACTGTGCCCTGGTACCTGAATGTGCATGAGGCCCACCGGGAGATAGATGCGTTGGCGGAATTGGTTCGAAAAGAGTTTGGAGAATCGCTGGAACTATTTGTTCATTCAGATGGTTGTCTGCCTTTTTCCTGCCGTATTTGCAGTAAAGCAGACTGCAGGGAGAGAAAGAATAATTTTGAACACCAGATCAACTGGACATTAGAAAATATTTCGCAAAATAAAAAACACGAATTAGTATGAAGGTAGTTACGAACTGGAAGAAGAAACATGAGTTTGAAAGCAAGCATGATCACAATGCGATTAAACTGGATGGAAGTAAGAAGGATGGGTTTGGTCCCAAAGCCTTATTGTTGGCTGGCCTGGCCGGTTGCTCTGGAATAGATGTGGTGGATATATTAGAGAAAATGAGGGTAGAGTTTTCTGATCTCGTCATTGATACAGAAGCAGAGCAAACGGAAGATCACCCCAAAGTCTTTAAAAAAGTGCTGGTTACATACCGTATAAAAACTGACGCCGCAAATGAGGATAAAGTAAAAAAGGCAATCGATCTGTCACTGGAAAAATATTGTGGTGTAGCTGCTATGCTCAGGAAGAATTCACCTATCGATTATAAATTGGTAATTGAATAATGTATTTTTGACTCATGCTTTCTAAAAAATCTCAATATGCTTTCAAGGCATTAACATACCTGGCGATCAAATACAATGAAGGCCCCGTATTAATATCCGAGATATCCAAAAAGAAAAAAATTCCCCTGAAGTTCCTGGAAAATATTCTTTTAGAACTTAAGAAAGCTGGTATGCTTGATAGTAAAAAAGGAAAAGGGGGAGGTTATTTTTTAAAAAAGGATCCTTCAAAGATTAAGGTTGCCAATGTGATACGTTTGGTCAATGGCCCGATAGCCATGCTTCCGTGTGTAAGCCTCTACTTCTATGAACGCTGCAAAAACTGTGATGAGAAGCGTTGCGGCCTCCATGATATGATGATTGAAGTCCGGGATGCTTCGCTGAACATTCTGGAAAATCGTACACTAAAAGACTTGCTCGTATAACGTATTGACCACTGTGGTACCGCATTTCGGATTGAAATCACTTAAAAGTCTATTAACTTGGTAGGATAATGTTTTAGCCTTATTTTTGTGGCTCAAACATTTTTTTATGGCACTACGACTTGGGGACACTGCTCCCAACTTCACTGCAAAAACTTCTCTTGGCGAAATTGATTTTTATGAATACCTGGGCAATGGCTGGGGAATTTTGTTTTCCCATCCAGCTGACTATACCCCGGTTTGTACAACCGAATTGGGAAAAACAGCATTATTGCAGGAAGAGTTTGCCAAACGGAATGTAAAAGTATTGGCTATAAGTGTTGATTCTCTCGGCAAACATGAGGGCTGGATAAAGGATATCAATGAAACACAGCATACGACTGTCAATTTTCCAATTATTGCTGATGAAGACAGAAATGTTGCCACCTTATATGATATGATCCATCCAAATGCTTCGGCCACTGCCACTGTCCGTTCTTTATTTGTGATTGGCCCGGATAAAACTGTTAAGTTGATTATTACCTACCCGGCATCTACCGGGAGAAATTTTATTGAGGTATTACGGGTGGTTGATTCATTACAATTAACAGCAAATTACAGCGTAGCAACACCAGCCGACTGGAAACAAGGTGAAGATGTGATAGTGGTGCCGTCAGTATCAACAGAGGATGCAATAAAAAAATTCCCAAAAGGAGTAGAAGTAGTAAAACCTTATTTGCGGTATACTCCCCAGCCTGATGTTAAATAAGGAAACAATACTTCAAATTGAAAGGGCCTCATTAGCTGATGGTCTTGCAATTATTGCATCGCTATTTCCCCGAAAAGTAGTTTTCTCTTCTTCGCTTGGCCAGGAAGATCAGGTAATAACAGATGCGATTTTCAAAAATCTCATTCCTGTCAAAGTCTTTACAATTGATACAGGGAGGTTGTTTAACGAAGCCTATGAGTTGTTGGATAAAACAACTGCCCGTTATAAACAGCGGGTACAGGTTTATTTTCCCGATGCAGATGACGTGGAAGAGTTTGCGGTAAAAAAAGGCATAAATGGTTTTTACGAATCAGTAGAGAACAGGAAAGAATGTTGTCACATCCGTAAAGTAAAACCGCTAAGCAGGGCCCTGGCAGGTGCCGATGTTTGGATTACTGGCCTTAGAGCTGAGCAATCGGCTAACCGGAAGGACATGCCAATGATTGAGTGGGATGAAAACAAACAGCTTTATAAGTTCAATCCACTAATCAATTGGAGCTATGATGATGTGCTGGATTATATAAAAGAGTTTAACGTACCGTATAATAGTTTGCATGACAGGGGATTTCTCAGTATTGGTTGTGCCCCTTGTACAAGAGCCATTGAGCCGGGTGAAGATGCAAGGGCTGGTCGCTGGTGGTGGGAAACTTCACAAAAGGAATGCGGACTTCATCAAACGGTAGTAAAATAAAAGTATGAGCAATAATTTATTCCCGAGAGAACTGGAACATGAAGCAATTTACATCCTGCGGGAAGTAGCTGCCCAGTTTGAGAAGCCGGCTATTTTATTTTCAGGAGGCAAAGATTCTATTACACTGGTACGCCTGGCACAAAAAGCATTTTATCCCGGTAAGATCCCCTTTCCGTTATTACATATTGATACAGGACATAATTTCCCTGAGACCATTGAATTCCGTGACTGTTTGGTAAAAGAAACTGGTGCCGAATTAATTGTCCGCTATGTACAGGATACCATCAACGAAGGAAAAGTAGTGGAGGAAACGGGTAAATATGCAAGCAGAAATGTATTACAAACGCAAACATTACTCGATGCAATAGAAGAATTAAAACTGGATGCCTGTATTGGTGGTGCGAGAAGAGATGAAGAAAAAGCAAGAGCAAAAGAAAGGGTGTTTTCTGTCCGGGATGCTTTTGGTCAGTGGGATTCAAAGAAGCAGCGTCCTGAATTATTTGGAATGCTGAACGGCAAAATCAATATCGGCGAAAACATAAGAGTGTTTCCAATCTCCAACTGGACAGAGTTGGATGTGTGGAATTATATCCGGGAAGAAGCGTTGAATATTCCTTCTATTTATTTTTCTCATGAACGGGAAATTATTGAAAGAGATGGAATGTTCTGGCCCTATTCTGATTACCTGAATACGACTGCTGAAGAAATTCCCTTTAAAACAAAAGTTCGTTTCAGAACGGTGGGTGATATGACCTGTACAGCCGCAGTACTTTCTGATGCTGATCAACTTGACCAGGTAATTGATGAAATATTGGCGGCAACTATTTCCGAAAGAGGAGCAAGAATAGATGATAAACGTTCGGAAGCAGCAATGGAAAAGAGAAAAAAAGAAGGCTATTTCTGATAACAGATGCAGTCAGCCGCTACAATATCAACAGCTGGAGAACTCGGGTTAAGACAAGCACCATCCGGCAGTGCCATTTTAATTGGCAATAGCAATTGTATACTCAATACACTTCGTTTTATTGGAATAAGTGAAACACAACCTGTCACAGTATTTTCCCCGGATGCCACGGTTGAACTTGAATTGTTTTGTGAAACAAATAATTATATTAACCTCGTCAAAGAAGAATTTTCTATAGATTATGTTGGAGGTAAAGAACGAGTAATGGTTGTGAAAGAGAGTCTTTTGGAACCTGTTACGATAGTTGGCGACGGGGCAGTGGTACTAAGAAAGGCAAAACGGTTCCTGAATGACGGTATCAGTAACGAAGAAAAAAAATGGAAAAGAATTGCCACAAAGCTAATAATAGCATTTGCGCTGATGGTGCTTGGGCATATAATTATTTCTTACCTGCCATTACCATCTTTTAGTCAGCTACTTGAAAATGTAAGACCATACTTCGATCAGCAATTTTTATTTTTTATCCTCACGGGTTTTCTTGCACAAATGGTTGATGGTGTACTCAGCATGGGCTATGGAGTTACATCCGCTACTTGCCTGATGAGTTTTGGAATAAGCCCTGTTTCTGTAAGTGCCGCCATTCATACATCAGAAATCTTTACCAGTGGTATTTCCGGTTATAGCCATTATAAGTTCGGTAATGTAAATAAGAAAATGTTCAGGCATTTAGTTATTCCGGGAGTTATCGGAGCCATCCTGGGTGCTATGCTCCTTGTTTTTCTTGGAGAGAAAGCCGGTAATTGGCTGATGCCATTAGTGGCTTTATATGCTATGTTTCTAGGATTAAAAATACTTGTTAAGGCTTTCAGCATAAATCAGAAAAAACAAAAAGTAAAACGAATTGGCTGGTTGGCAGGAGTTGGAGGATTTCTCGATTCATTTGGAGGCGGGGGATGGGGCCCAATTGTTACCAGTACACTTGTAGCGAAAGGGAAAAACCCCAAATACACAGTTGGTTCTGTAAGCCTGACAGAGTTTTTTATAACATTGGCAAGTGCCGCTACTTTTTTTGTAACGGTGGGAGTAAGCCACTGGAATGTGGTGTTGGGATTGCTGATTGGCGGTGGAATTGCTGCTCCATTTGCCGCACGGTTGGCAGGCCGACTTCCCAAAAAGACGTTGATGATTGCAGTTGGAGTAATGGTAATGATTTGGTGCTTACGAATGATTTTTAAAAGCTTCTCTTAAAATATTTTATGGATATACTAAGAATTACAACAGCAGGCAGTGTGGACGACGGTAAAAGTACTTTGATAGGAAGACTTTTGTACGACACCCGCAGCATTACCAACGATAAACTGGAAGCCATTGAAGCGACCAGCAAAAGGAAGGGCCTGGATTTTACCGATCTGTCATTACTCACTGATGGCCTGATCGCAGAACGGGAGCAGGGGATTACTATTGATGTGGCGCATATTTATTTTTCTACGCCCAACAGGAAATATATCATCGCCGATTCTCCCGGTCATGTGGAATATACCCGCAATATGATAACCGGTGCCAGTAATGCCAGTGTGTCGTTAATATTGATCGATGCGAGAAAAGGGGTGATTGAACAAACGAAAAGGCATTTTTATATCGCCTCCTTACTGCGCATAAAGAGTGTGGTTGTTTGTATCAATAAGATGGACCTGGTACAGTATGATGAAACTATTTACGAAACCATCAGGAAGGATTTCGAAGCAATTGTAACCAAAGTTGGGTTTGAAGGGCAGGAAATAAAATTTATTCCGTTGGCAGCTAAGGAAGGCGATAATATTGTTTTTCCTTCCATACGAATGCCATGGTACACTGGAGAAACATTGCTGGAATTTTTGGAAAACACGGCTGTAGTTAAAAATAACCAGGCCGCACCTGCAAGATTCCCGGTGCAATATGTGGTGCGTCCGCATAGCGATGATTTTCATGATTTCAGAGGCTATGCCGGCAAAGTTGAAAGCGGCTCTTTTAAAAAAGGGGAAGAAATTGTTGTGCTGCCATCTCTCAAAAGCTCAACGATCAAAAGCATACATGTTTATGATAAGGAGAAGGAAACAGCAGGGGCGAAGGAAAGTGTAGTAATTACTTTAGAAGATAATGTAGACGTAAGCCGTGGAAATATGCTTGCAAAATGTCCTGATGGATTTAAGCAATCCGGCGAACTAAAAGCAACGATATGCTGGATGGATGAAACACCAGGGGCTGCCGGAAAAATGTATTTGTTGCAACATGGCCCTAACAGGGTGAAAGCGAAATTGGCAACCGTTAATACGATCCTTGATATTCATACATTGGATACACATGTTGATAAAAAATCATTTCAGCTAAACGATATTGGTGAAGTCGAATTAAAATTAGCCAAGCCAATATTTGCTGACGAGTACGACAAGAACCCCGCTAATGGAAGTTTTGTACTGATTGATGAGTTCAGTAATAATACAGTTGCCGTAGGATTTGTCAGGTAAAGGTTACTTGCCTTTTTTTCTTTTCGCTAACTGTTGTAATGTAGCTCTCATGTCCTTTGGTAAGGGTGCTTCCAGTTCAACTATTTTTCCATCAATGTCTTTAAAGGTGAGCTGAAAAGCATGAAGGGCTAACCGGCCAAGTATGGGTTTCTCTTCCTCTGCATCTTTCGATAGTTTGAATTTTGATTTCAGTGCTGAAACTAGAATAGGTTTACCATCGCCATATAATACATCGCAAACGATAGGGTGGCCTATATCTTTCATGTGTACTCTTATCTGGTGGGTTCTGCCGGTATGTATCTGGAATTGAAGAAAAGAATAAATTTTAAAATCTTCCAGGACTTCATAGTCTGTCAAAGACTCCTTCCCATTCCGATGTACAATCATGGTACCGTTCTTACCCGGGTGTTCTGCAATGGGAGAATTTATACTTGCTTTATTCTCTATCAGTGAACCGATTGCTAATCCCTGGTATATTTTTTTGGTTTGTCTTCCTTCAAACTGCTGAGAAAGGTGTTTGTGTGTTATCTCATTTTTTGCAAATACGATAAGTCCGCTGGTGTCTCTATCAAGGCGGTGTACCGTAAAGATGTCACCATACTTTTCCTTTAATATTGTTTTTAAAGAGGCTTCTTTTCCCTCCCGGTCAGGAATGGATAATAAACCAGAAGGCTTATTTAATGCAATCCAATTCTCATTCTCAGCAATGATAAATTCTGAAACTTTCATGACGATGATTCGTATAAGTTAATGTGCAACGGCGGTGAACCTATTTGCCTTTTCCAAAATGTTTTAGGTCCCGCACTTCTTTCTCCGAAAGGAAACGAAATTTTCCTCGTTCAATATTCTTCTTGGTAAGACCGGCAAAGATCACCCGGTCAAGGCCCCTTACATCATAACCAAGAGCTTCAAATATCCGGCGGACGATACGATTCCGGCCACTGTGTATCTCAACACCAATCTGAGTTTTATCTTTCATATCAGCATAGGCCAGCACATCCACATTGGCAAGGCCATCTTCCAGCACAACACCTTTCAGGATTTTGTCAAAATCATTTTTCTCCAGCGGCTTATTCAAAGTAACATGGTATACTTTTTTGATCTCATTGCTGGGATGAGTTAGTTTTTGCGCCAATTCACCATCATTGGTAAATAATAAAACGCCGGAAGTATTTCTGTCAAGACGACCTACCGGATAAACTCTTTCAGTAGTGGCTTTGCCGATGATATCCAGCACTGTTTTTCTTCCCTGCGGATCATCGGTAGTGGTGATATAGTCTTTTGGTTTATTCAACAAAATGTAAACCAGATTTTTAGCAAGAAATACTTTTTTCCCATTCACTCGAATATCATCTTTTACCGAAACCTTATGGCCAGGTTCGGTAATAATACTGCCATTTACTTTCACTAAACCTTTCTTTACAAACTCTGCTGCTTCACGTCTTGCAGCTACTCCTGAATGAGCAATGAATTTATTCAACGGCATCTGCCCGTCAGATACAGGCCTGTTATGAACTATTTGAATTGGTGGTGGTGTAGTTGTTCCGGGTACCCTGCTTCTGGTTCCTGGCCGCTGGCTTCTCTCTTCTGCTTTCTTTTTATCAAAGTACTCTTCCCGTTCTTTCTTAAATTTTCTTTTTTCCTGTTTGAATTGCTCCTTGATGGCAGCGTTACTCTTCTTGGGGGCAAATTTGCTGAAGTTGTCGGTCGGTTTCTTTTTCATGTGTAGTGTTTGCTGTTTTACAACAGTAGTGAGCAGCGAAGATAGGTAATCTCGCCGATGCCGGTAAAAGGAAAGCCCCGTAGCTTGGGCTATGGGGCTTAGGTCTCCTAACGAACGGATTATTTAGATCGTTTGTTTCATTTCGGGTTTTCTCCTGTCACCTTCGGGTCTTCTATGTTTTGTTTCTTTTAATTTTTTTAATTGCTCTTCGGTAAGCACAGACTTCATATTCTCTTTCTGTTTTTTCATCAACTCTTTCACTTTTTCTTTTTTCTGCTCATCACTCAGTGATTTATTTTCACGGATGGCTTTCATTTTTTCACCCATTTCTTTGCGGTTAGATTCCATCTTGGCAGATTGCTCATCTGTTAATCCAAGGTGAGATTTCATTCTCTCTGCTCTTTGTTTTCCCATCGCTTGAGCCTTTGCTTTTCCATCAGCTTTCATTTTCTCGATCTCGCTTTTTTGTTCGGTGGTTAAGATGCCGTCAACAGAAGCTTTTTGTTCTTTACGGATATTTTCCAGCCTGCTCTTATACTCTCTCACAGTTATATCTTCATTCTTTTTCAGGTCTTCCATTTGCTTACGGAAATTTTCCCGTTGTGATTTGAATTTCGCTTTCTGGTCTTCTGTCAGGTTAAGCTTTTGCATATCCATCCGCTGACCGTGATGCTTTCCTCCCTGTTGCATGTGATGCTTTCTGCCTTCCTGCATATGAGGTCTGTCTGCCTTTCTTTCAGGTATTTCCTGGGCTTGTATTCCGGCAGCTATTGTTAGTACGATTGCTGATAAGATTATTTTTTTCATGGTTTTATTTTTTTGTTTGACGCCAACCTGGTACGTAAACCTTCGGTGATAGATTCCCGGGGTCGGCTGTCATGGCTTGTTATAGAAAAAATGACTCCTTTCAGACCGGGTATTATTCACAAGGTTTAACGGAAAATGAATCCTTTCGTAGAAAGTGCTAACAGGTATTGGCCTGTAGCAATCAATTTTTAGAGAGATTTTCAAATTGGTTTGCTTTCTATTACTTACTGCCTTAATTTACAGGTATTAAGACCTTTATCTCCATAATAGAAGACAGCAAAGAATACCAGCAAGCACTGGTAACATTGATAGCTGAAAGCAATAATTTTCAGGTAGGAAAAGTATTTTCTTCTGCTGAAGAAATGATACCACATATCAATGAGCTTTCCGGAATTGTTATTATTGATATAAAACTCCCCGGCATGAACGGAGCGAAGCTTGTATCACATATCACCGAGGCTAATAAAGAAGTGCAATGTATCATCTGCAGCATGTATGATGATGATGAATTTATTTTTGCAGCACTGAAGAATGGTGCTCTGGGTTATTTATTGAAGGATAGCTCCGGTGATCAGATAATCACAGCATTGGAAGGATTAAAGAGTGGTGGCTCCCCGATGAGTCCATATATTGCCCGCCGGGTAATTGCCAGTTTTCAGCAACGACAAGAGAAGAAGGTGTCGGAACTCCTTAGCGATAGAGAACATGAAGTATTACAACATTTAGCCCAGGGTCTTATTTATAAAGAAATAGGGGAAAAACTTAATATCAGCCACGAAACCGTAAAGCAGCATATCAAACACATCTATCAGAAACTGCATGTACAGAATAAGATTGAAGCATTGAATAAACTTCGCAGCAGCTAAATCAATTTCAACGAAGAATTAGTTTTTATTAGCCAGTTGCCCGCAGGCGGCATCTATATCTTTTCCCCGGCTTCTGCGGAGACGGGCATTCACCCGGTGCTTGCCCAGGTATTCCATAAAAGCCTGCACTTTGTCTTCTTCCGGCTTTTCAAATTTGGCAAATTCTATCGGGTTATACTCGATAATATTGACCAGGTCGGCTGGAACCTGTCTGTACAATTTGATCAATTCATCGGCATCTTTCAATGAATCATTAAAATCTTTAAAAAGGATATACTCAAAAGTGATTTCGTTTTCTGTTTGTTTATAGAAATAATTCATCGCCTCTATCAGCGACTGGATGTTATTGGTATCATTGATCGGCATGATCTCATGTCGTTTCTGATCGTTGGCTGCATGAAGTGATAAAGCCAGTTTGAATTTTACTTTATCATCCCCAAGCTGGCGAATGCCTTTTGCCACACCGGCAGTAGAAACGGTGATACGTTTTGGACTCATAGCCATTCCATGCGGGGAAGTGATTCTTTCAATTGACCTTAAAACATTTTTATAGTTCAGCAATGGTTCGCCCATTCCCATAAAAACGATATTGCTCAATTTCTTGCCATGTGTTTTTTCACATTGTTGATTCAGAATGACCACCTGGTCATAAATTTCATCAAAGTCAAGGTTTCTTTTTCTGTCAATATAACCAGTGGCGCAAAACTTACAACTAAGTGAACAACCAATTTGGGATGAAACGCAGGCCGTAAATCTTGATTTGGTCGGAATCAACACCCCTTCTATTAAATGTCCATCATGAGTTTTAAATCGGGATTTGATTGTGCCATCTTCACTATGCTGGATAGTATCAACGGTGAGACCGGGTAAAGTAAATTCCGCCGCCAATTTTTGCCGCAGGTCTTTTGAAATATTAGTCATTCCTTCAAAACTCTGTACGGGTTTTAGCCACAGCCACTCATATACTTGTTTGGCCCGGAATTTTTTCTCCCCCATTTTCTCGAAGTATTCTTCAAGTTCAGGCAGGGTCAAATGCCGGATATTCTTTACTGCTGCTTTTGCCATAGCGCAAAGATAACAAACCACCGTCCGTCGGGAGAGAATGATGAATCATTTATCTTGCAGCCTCATTTAGCTATATGGAACCAGTTTATATAATAGATACTGTCAGAACTGCTGTAGGAAAATATGGCGGGGCTTTAGCCACCATTCGCCCGGATGATTTGCTGGCGCATGCCATCAAAGCCCTGCTACAAAGAAATCCTTCTGTTGAAATAAAGGCTATTGAAGATGTGATTGCCGGTGCTGCCAACCAGGCCGGGGAAGATAACCGGAATGTGGCTCGAATGGCAGCATTGCTGGCAGGGCTACCTGTTACTGTTGGTGGTAATACAGTAAACCGGTTATGTGCTTCAGGTTTACAGGCTATTATGGATGCTTCCCGACAGGTAATGTGCGGTGATGCAGCATTAATAATTGCCTGCGGAGTAGAGAGTATGACAAGGGCTCCATTTGTGCTGGCAAAAAATACAGAAGCTTTTGGCCGCTCTGCAGAAATGTTCGATACAACAATGGGCTGGCGTTTTATCAATAAAAATTTATCAGGGCTGTATCATCCCTGTACAATGGGCGAAACGGCAGAGAATGTAGCGAAACAATGGAATATCAGCAGGGAAGAACAAGACGCTTTTGCATTATCCTCACAACAAAAATATTTTGTTGCTAAAGCTGATGGTAAATGGAAAGATGAAATAGTGGGTATTGAAGTAATAAAGGGAAAAGAAAAAATTATTATTGATACAGATGAACATCCAAGAGAAACTTCGTTGGAAAAATTAGCTTCTTTAAAACCCGCATTTATAAAGGATGGAACGGTGACGGCTGGAAACTCTTCAGGAATTAATGATGGCGCAGCGGCGATGTTGCTGGCAAGCGGTGAGGCCGTAAAAAAATATAATCTGCAAACCATGGCAAAAATTGTGTCGATGGCTATTGCCGGTGTTGATCCGTCTATCATGGGCATTGGGCCTGTACCAGCTACCCAAAAAGCTTTGCAGAGAGCCGGGCTTAAAATTGGCGATATTGGCCTGGTAGAATTAAATGAGGCCTTTGCTTCGCAATCCATTGCTTGTGTGAAAGACCTGGGTGTAGATATTAATAAGGTAAACGTAAATGGCGGTGCTATTGCCATCGGGCATCCATTGGGATGCAGCGGTGTCCGCATTTCTACCACCTTGCTTTATGAAATGAGAAGAAGAGAGGTAAAGTATGGGTTAGCTACCATGTGTGTGGGAGTAGGGCAGGGGGCAGCAGTGATTTATGAGAAATTGTAATTAATTAATACAGGGTTTAATTTTTTGCAGTATTTTCCGCTAGAATTAAAATATAAATATGAAAAAAATATTCCTTGCATTCTTTGTAACAGTTGCAGGTTTTTCTGCCAATGCACAAAAAGATTCTTTACAACATTATATCGGAAAGTATAATTTTCCCGATGGAAGCCCGGTGACAGAAATAGTTATGACATTAGATAGTGGCTTGCTGATGGCTACTTCAGCAATGGGCAGTACAGAATTTAAGCCAACTTCTACTCCCGGTGTTTTTGAGATTGTTGCGTACGGTGGTACGGCTACCTTTAAAAGGACCGAAGGTAAAGTGACCGGTGTTCAGATATTAGTTGGAGATGTAAATATTGAAGGCACAAAGACGGAAGGACTAACTATCGCAGATTTTTCGTCTGCTGTATTCATATTGCGAAAACCAAATTGATCTTAGAAAGATATAGTAACTAAAAAGCCAGGTTTTAAACCTGGCTTTTTTATTTATTGCACTTTTGTTTTTTTAACAGGCACTTGTTTTACGTTTTTAGGAAGCTTTGGTGGTGGTGGCGGCGGTAGTTCAGACTCTTGCTTTATTTCCGTAATGGTAATGGACTGAACGCTAACTTTTTCCTCCTGTGGCGGCGGCTGTTTGTCATCAGACATAATCACTTCCTCTTTTTTTTCAGCCATTCCATTCATCATTTCAAACAGCTGCTTCAGGGCATTGTCAGTTTGGTTGGCAAACCTGAATTCCATGGTGTTGTTGATGCTTTCATTTTCATATTCTCCGCCATACATGACCAGTTGGTCGAATATGTTCATTATCATTTCATTTGTCCCTGAATTATTTTGCTCCGGTTTATTTTTACCCGGCATAAGCCCCATTATTTCTCTCATGTTAATGTTCATTACCATGGGATATTTGCTGTATGCCTGCAGCCATGCGGGAATTGTTCCAGTTCCGGTATTATTCAAAAATGCTGTTGCAACTTCCGGCGACAATGATAATACCAGTAGTTCATCGTTGTACTTAGCGAATGGGGTTGGCTCTTTAATGGATTCGCTTTTTGATGATTTAAGAGAATCCCAGGCAGGTATTACCGCAGCTTTTAATTTTTCAAATTTGGCTTTGTCGGCAATGGGTAACGCCACGATTAGTTGAAATCCTTCCATTTTGGTTGTCCGTTCATCAGTTGTGGTTGTAATATTGCTTTTCACCACTGCCAGCATCATATTACTTTTAAATACACCTGTGGCAAGGCTTATATCAAAAGGAAGCTTTCCTTTAATACTATCCATCAATTCCATCAGGCCTGTTTTCTGCATCATTTCGTTTGCCATCTGTTGATTAAATGACATATTCACCAGTCCCATCAGTGTTCCTTCGGGGAGGCGGCGAACGAGGTCAGAATTTTGCCCGGTAGTGGGATATTTTTTATAAATGTCAGCCACATCACCTTCTATAAAATTGCGGCTATGCATGGTGATTTTTCCATTTTCAAAATTGATAACGGATGTTTTATTTTTTCCGGCGAATGCCTGTAGTTTATTTACTAAAGGAGACAAGAAAAGTAATTTTTCTGTCATAGGATTACTGCCACCACCGTTCCATATTTTAATATCTGCTTCACTGTTCATTAATGAAGTAAAATGGTCATTGGTGCTGAATGCATTTTGTGATTTTCCGGCCAGCAGTTCAAAACAAAGCTCCCGCTGAGATTTTTTGAATCTGTCCATCAATCCATTAATATCGAAAACTTCTTTTTTTGCTGTATCGACAACTGCAACTGAATCATCATAATTATGATACTTGTATAATTCCTGTGTTATTTCATCACTATATCCTGAAGTGATTACAAAAGTGCTATTGTTCCACCCGGCACTCATTTTGCCTTCTGTTGCAATGATTCTGTCTGTGCCATACACTTTTATAAGGTTGCCATCATCTTTCATCAACTCTTTTATGTTATTGGTAAAAGTTTCGGCATTTAATATTTTACCAAAAATGTAAACGATTGGCTGGTCTCTTTCATACCTGTCTTTACCCTGCATTTTCATGGCCAGAAAAATACCTGCAGATAAATCGATACCTGATTTTTCCGGTTGAGCAAAGAAAGTATTGAAAGGCATTCCTTCATTTTTCATCATTTCCCGGTATAAAAAACTCTGCCGGAATGTTTCTGCCGGAATTTTACCGGCGACCCGTTTTAGATCAAAGTGTATAACCATTGTCACATCATCCGGAAGGTGTTTGATTAATGAATTGCTTTGGGAGTAAGCAATCGACTGCAATAGCAAAGTTGCAGCTATCAATAGTTTTGTTGTTAGTCTCATCTTGTTTAATTAGAAAGTATAAGTCAATAAAGCTGCAGCCTCAATAGTTTCCTGTTGGCTGGTGGTAAGATTTTTTATGTTGCAGGTGTTTTCTTTCAGCTCTTTTTCACCAATAATAATTATGAAAGGAATACTTTTCTTTTCAGCATATTTGAATTGTTTGTCAAACTTTGACTGCTCATGGAATAATTCACACCGCACTCCTTTTTGCCTTAATTGCTGCATTAAGTTGAAAGCTGCTTTACTTTCTGATTCACCAAGGTTAAAAAACAGGACTTGTGTTCCCGTATGTACATCCACCGGGAACAACTTCAACTCTTCCATTACGTCATAAATCCGGTCAACACCGAACGAGATTCCCACCCCGGGAATATTAGGAACACCGAATAAACCGGTAAGGTCATCATACCGGCCACCACCGCCGATGCTGCCGATTTTAACTGCCGCAGGTGCTTTTGCTTCGAAGATAATGCCGGTATAATAGTTAAGGCCCCTTGCAAGAGTGGGGTCTGGTTTGATGTTTAATGTTAGCTGAGCAAGGTTCGCCAGCACATAAGTCATTTCTTCAATCCCCTTTCTTCCTGTTTCAGTATTTCCAATCAAAGAATATAAACCGGTTAAAATTTCTTCGTTATTGCCGGTAATTAGAAGATATTTTTCTACGACACTAATTTGTTCTTCAGTCAAACCCCGCTGTGCTAACTCTTCTTTTACTTTTTCTAAACCAATTTTATCAAGTTTGTCAATTGCAATAGTAATATCTATTATCTTATCAGCCCCCCCACACACTTCAGCCAATGCCGTTAAAATCTTCCGGTGATTGATTTTTAATTCAAAACCTTTTATCCCTAACTGAGTGAATACTTCTGTATAAATATTTGCCAGTTCTATTTCATTCAATAGTGAATTACTGCCAACAACATCTGCATCGCATTGGTAAAACTCACGGTACCTTCCTTTCTGTGGCCTGTCGGCTCTCCAGACAGGCTGTACCTGGTAGCGTTTAAAAGGGAAAGTCAGCTGGCTATGATTCATGGCCACATAACGGGCAAAAGGAATTGTAAGGTCATACTTAAGGGCTCTCTCTGTAAAACCCTTTACGTTTTTGCCCTGCAATATTTTTTCAAAATCCTCTCTGACCTGTTTTTCTTTTTCTTTATTGTCAAGGCCATTATTCAGAATCTTAAAGATCAACTTATCTCCTTCTTCCCCATATTTTCCTGTCAACGTTTCTAAATTTTCCATTGCCGGGGTTTCCAGAGGCTGAAATCCATACAATTCAAATACATTTTTAATCGTATTGAGTATATAAGTCCGTTTACGAACTGTCGCCGGCCCGAAATCTCTTGTTCCTTGTGGTAATGATGGTTTGGTCATGTTACAGGTGGCTGGTTTCTTGTGACTGATATTGGCTTACTGTGGTATATTTTTCAATGATTTTGTTGCAGGCTTTATTGATCAGTTCATATACTTCATGGTACCCGGGTTCAGATCCGTACCAGGGATCGGGTACATCCAGGTTCTGGCCGGGGTATAATTCATTCATCAGTAAATCTGTTTTTGCGGCGTCAAATTTATTTTTACCGATGCGCCGCATTTCTTCCATCACATCTTCTGCAAGTGCATATATTTTGTCGTATACTTCAAAATCGGTAGCAGTAAATCTTCTTGCTCTCTGTTGGCTGATATCAATTCCATTTAGCCGTGCTACTTTTTGCGACAAAGGATGTGGCGGCTCTCCGGTATGGTAACTATTGGTGCCCGCACTTTCGATAGTCCATGTTAATCCTGCCTTAAAAGCTTTATCCTGTAAAATGCCTTCCGCCAGCGGACTACGACAGATATTTCCAAGACAAACCATTAAAATTTTCATAAAGCAAATATAGTTATGAGTTGTGAGTTTCGGGTTACGAGTAAGGTCGTTGCCATCAATTTATGAGCAAAAGGAAAAACTGGAATTCTAAGTCTCGTAACTCGAAACTCACAACTCGCAGCTTTTCATAGCAGCTTGTGGATTTGTGCCTGGTCTGCATCTAATAATCAAACGTACTACTATGACAAACAGCGAAATTTTAAAAGCAAACCTTCTCGATATCATTTTCGAGAACCGTAACAAAGAGTATGGTGCTTATGACCTCCGCAAAGGCTACAATAGCCGCTTGCTGATAGCATTGGGTTCGGGACTGTCGGTCATCTTGCTTTTTGTTTTTATTAATTCAACAAATAATGATAAGGCAGCAACTGTACCTGTTATTACCCAACGGCAGGAAGTTGTTCTGAGAGCAATTGAGTTGCCAAAAGATAAAATAAAGGAAATCGAAAAACCCAAAGAAGTAGTGAAGCAGAAACCTGTGGTTAAAGTTGCTACAGTAAGTTTTACCACTCCTCCTAAAATCGAAAAGGATAAGGATGTAAAAAATGCAATGGTAGCTGTAAAGGAACTTGATGGGAAAGAAATCTCTACTACAACTTCACCCGGCAAAGAGGCAGATGGTACTGTGGTCATAAATAAGGAACCGGTAGAAGATCCAGGTACAGGTAATGTTGCTACCTCCGGCCCATCACAGCCAGTTTTTGTGGCAGACGAAAGAGATCCGGCTTTTCCGGGCGGACAAGAGGCATTAAAGCAATTTATTTCCCATAATTTGAATACACCCGGCATCCTGGAGGAAGGTGAAAGAAAAGTAGTACAAATTAGATTTAAAGTGGACAAAGATGGTACAGTTAATACTTTCGAGATAGTGACCAGTGGTGGCGGCGAGTTTGACCGGGAAGTAGTAAGGGTTTGTAAAAAAATGCCCCGTTGGATACCCGCTGTGCAGAACGGTATCAATGTTTCTGTAAACTATGTGCTGCCGGTAACATTTATCGGGTCAGAAGAGTAAAATTTTATAATTTGCTACCCCTTGAAACTATTGACAATGTTTGAAGAATACGAAAAGAAGAAACGGAAACAAATTTCATTTATGAAGTCCCTGCTGGATTACGGCATGGGACTTCTTATATTGTTTGGCGGAGTGTTTTTTTTCTTCCGTAGTAAATTTGATATTTCGTTTAATGAACGATTTCCGCCTAATGATATTGATAAAATGTTTGGTGTTATCTGTATGCTGTATGGGTGCTGGCGTATATACAGGGGCTACAAAAAAAATTATTTCAGATGAGTTTTTACAGAAAAAAAACATATGTAAGCCTCTTTACAACTGCTATAATTGGGCTGCTTTTGCTGTCAGGGTGCCAGTCATATAAGGATAAAGAAGCTGAATTACCCGATAGCCGGAATAAAGGCAGTATTAATGTAAGTGCCGATGAAACTTTCAAGCCAGTGATTGATGAAATGGTGCAGGTATATGAATCCAATCATCCGGGAACAAAGATCAATGTTCAGTATAAACCGGAGGCGGAATGCCTTCAGGACATGTTTACAGATAGTATTAGAATGATCATTGCCACCCGCCAGTATACTCAAGACGAAAAAAGCCTGATGGTTGATTCAATGAGGGTGTCGCCACAAAGTATGATTATCGCCAGGGATGGTATCGCAGTTATAGTTCACCCTAAAGCTCCTGATTCACTTTTCCGGATGAAAGACATCAGGGAGATATTAACCGGGAGATTTAGGAAAAATTTAATTCCTGTATTTGACGGGCTAAAAGCAACCAGTACGGTACGTTTTATCATCGATTCAGTGTTGCGGGGTGATTCGCTGACTTCCAAAGCGTTGGCGGCCCGCAGCAGCGAAGGTGTGCTGGATTATGTCTCTAAAAACCCCGAAGCCATTGGTTTTATTGGCGTAAGCTGGATTGGAAACCCGGAAGACACCTCGCAACTTAGTTTTTTGAGAAAGATCAGAGTAGCATCCTTAGAGAGTACCGATATCCCCGATGCATATGTTAAAGCCTACCAGGCAAACATTTACATTAGGAGGTATCCTGTGGTACGGGATTTGGTTTATATACTAAAAGAAAGGCATAAAGGACTTGGAACTGGATTTGCAAATTTTATGAGTGGAGAGATTGGACAATTGATTTTTAGAAGAGCTTACCTGGCACCTATGCAAAAAAAATTTGGAATAAGGCCCGTTAAGCTGAATGAGTAAACAAAGTATTTATATTTACAAACGTAAAAGAAGAAGAAAAATGAAGAAAACCACTATTACATTATTAGCAGCCGGATTACTATATGTATCCGGGCTACAAGCCCAGACCATACAGGAGGGTGTAAACCACCTGAATTCAGGCAGGCCTAAAAGTGCAATCATAAATTTTGAAAAGATGATTGCCGTTAACCCTAATAATATTGAAGCTATTTACTGGCTGGGTCAATCATTCCTTGAGAACGATGAAATAGCTGGTGCAAGGGTTAAATCTGCCCACGAGTTATATGAGAAGGGGCTGCAAAGCAGTGTGAATGCGCCATTGTTATTAGTGGGTATGGGCCATGTGGAGTTATTGCAAAATAAAACCACCGATGCCCGTCAGAAATTTGAGACTGCCCTTACTATGACACGTACCAAGAAGGGAGATGATCAGAATATTTTGCTGGCCGTAGGTCGTGCTAATGTTGATGCAAAGGCGGGAGATTTTAATTATGCCATTGAGAAATTAAAGGCAGCAGCAGATAAAGGTGAAAAAAGTCCCGAAATACTTATGCAATTAGGTAATGCTTACCGTAAAGCAAATCCTGGCCAGGGCGGTGGTGATGCTTTTGAAAATTATAAGAAAGCATTGTTGCTGAACCCCAACTTTTCAATAGCAAACCTGCGGTTGGCCAAATTATTTGAATCACAAAAAAACTGGGACCTGGTATTACAATACCTTAATGATGCGGTGACTAAAGATCCGAAGTTTTCAGCAGGGTATTATGAACTGTTTTATTATTATTTTTTCCGTGCAAAATTTCCCGAAGCAGAAGAACAATTAAAAAAATATATCGAAAGCAAGCTGCCTGAATCTGATATACAGGATCAATATTTATATGCACAGTTAGGTTGGGCCAGGAAGGATTATGAAGGAGCCGTAGCAAAAGGAGAACAGGTAGTGACCACAATGGGAGATAAAACCAAACCTAAGGTTTATCGCTTGCTGGCTGATGCTTACTTTCAAAAGGGAGATTATCAAAATGCCAAAAAGTATAGTGATTTGTTTTTCCTAAAAAAGAATCCTGAGGATGTAATTCTTCCTGACTATGAAATTAAAGCTTTGGTACAGTCAAAAACGGGAGGAACGCCTGACGATATCTACAATACTTATATGGCAGGGGTGGCACTAGATACAACTGCGGATGCTAAAGTTGGTTATCTTAAAAAAGGCGTTGCCTATTTTAAGGAAAATAAGATCAGGGATAAGGAAGCTTTGATGCTGCAGAAATTGATAGAAATTAAACCTAAGCCTACTATCAACGACTATTTTGATCTGACGCTGGCCTATTATTTTTCTTCGAACTATGGCAAATCAAGAGATGAAGCGTTACGGATGGTAGAAAAATATCCTGACCAGGTCTATGGATACGAGTGGGCTTACAACAACAGTATAACTGTCGATACCGTTAAAAAAGACAGTATTGCTGTTCCAGATGCGTTGAAATTGTATGGATTTGCTCAAAAAGATACAGCCAAGTTTAGAAAACAGTACATTAACTCTGTAAGATACCTGGCTGCATACTATATTAATGTGGCAAAAGACAAAGACAAGTCGTTGGAATTTTTCGCTAAATGGTTGGAAGTGGATCCTGCAAATGCACCAACCATCCAGCCAATCATTGATCAGATTAAAAAAATGCCTTCCCGGCCGGCTGCAGCTACACCAAGCGGAAATCCGGCTCCGGTTTTGGCTAAGCAAGTACCGGTTAAAAAAGTCAAGACAACAACAACTGCAAAAAAGCCAGTTGTTGTCAAAAAATAAGAACTCGGTTTTCTTCTTTTACAAAGAAAGTCCCTTGCTATTTTGGTGGGGGATTTTTCTTTTAGTAATAAACCCTGTCGAGCCCATTTTAGTTAAGGTATTTTGAGGCTGTCGCCTTATTTTTGCCGACAGAGTAAATGCCTATGTTTCACTTACTTCAAACCAATCTGAATAGTGCTGCTTCCAGTTCTTACCTGCCGGTAGGGTTGCAGGTTTTTATTGCTGTCGGCTTGATTGTTTTCCTGACAGTAGTTACACATTTATTGGGGCCTAAAAGAAAGACCACCGACAAATTGCAAAATTTTGCCAGTGGAATTGAAAGCCATGGAGATGCCCGCCAGCCAATGGCTATCAAATATTTTCTTACCGCCATCTTATTCGTGTTGTTTGATGTAGAAGTGATTTTTTTCTATCCTTATGCAGTAAATTTTAAAGGATTGGGTTGGGATGGTTTTTGGGCCGTACTCATGTTTGTTGGATTTTTCCTTTGTGGTTTTATATATATAATTAAAAAAGGTGCGTTGAAGTGGGAAGAATAGGGTTAATTAATAATGAAGAATTAAAAATTAATAATTCCCTGAACTTTTGAATGGTTTTATAGGTTTTAGATAGGTAGTAAATTGTATAATTATATTGAGCATATATTGAAGTGAGATTTTGAAAAGTGAGGATTGCTGACTAAATAATAATTACTGTTTTTTCGAACTCTAGAATGCATTTGCAGACTATCAGATGTTGAAGTAATTATTAATTGTTAATTATTAATTGTTAATTAGATGTCCCGTCCTGTATCATACAACTTAATAAAAAAGCCGCTGGAGTCTGATATCAGCATTGTTGATATGCCCGATGGGCACCAGGGAGAAGGTTTTTTTGCTACATCGTTGAATAAAGTAATAGGATTGGCAAGAAAAAATTCTATCTGGCCTTTACCTTTTGCCACTTCCTGTTGTGGTATCGAATTTATGGCTACCATGGGTTCGCATTATGATTTGGCTCGGTTTGGTTCAGAAAGAGTAGGCTTTTCTCCCCGCCAGTGCGATTTATTGATGGTGATGGGTACGATTGCCAAAAAGATGGGTCCGGTGGTAAAACAGGTATACCTGCAAATGGCAGAACCCCGCTGGGTAATTGCTGTAGGAGCCTGCGCCAGTAGCGGAGGAATATTTGATACGTATAGTGTGCTGCAAGGTATTGACCAGGTAGTACCGGTGGATGTATATGTACCCGGTTGTCCACCAAGACCCGAAGCAATTATTGACGGGGTAATACGAATACAGGAATTGGTCGGTAAGGAAAGTCTGAGAAGAAGGAATGGCGAACAGTATAAGTTATTGTTAGAAAGTTACGGGATACAATAGGCAAATGTGACAATTTGAAAATTTGAAAATGTGCCAATGGCATTAACAAACGAAATAATTAAGCAACGATTAACTGAGAAGTTTGGAGAGCAGGTTTCCAATTTCGAAGAACCGTACGGTATGCTGACTTTTGAAGCACCAAAGGAGCTAAATCTGAAAGTGCTTAATTTTTTATATGATGATGAAGAATTGAAGTTCCGTTTTATGACGGATCTGTGCGGTGTACATTACCCGGATAATAAAGGAAAAGAACTGGCGGTGGTTTATCATTTGCATAATATGGTTGATAATATCCGCATCCGGTTCAAAGTGTTTACAGATATTGATCAGCCGGATATTTACACAGCCACAGGATTATTTTCTGCGGCTAACTGGATGGAAAGGGAAACCTATGATTTTTACGGGGTTAATTTCGTTGGTCACCCGAAACTGAAAAGAATATTGAATGTGGATGAAATGGATTATTTCCCATTGAGGAAAGAATTTCCATTAGAAGACCAGACAAGGGTGGATAAAGATGATGAGATGTTTGGAAGAGGATAATGTGATGATAGGCTAATGTGAAGATGTGAAATGAAGCCATGACGGCGACTTAGGTTCACATTTCCATATTTTCTAATTTTCAAATTTTTATGTCAGAACAACACATCAAATTACCGGAAGGCTCGATTGAGAAAACAACCACTACGCTGAACCTGGGGCCTACCCATCCGGCTACACACGGTGTGATGCAGAATGTTTTGGAGCTGGACGGCGAACGTATTGTTTCCACGGAACAAACCATTGGTTATATCCACCGGGCTTTTGAAAAAATTGCCGAACGCAGACCCCTTTACCAGATAACTACTTTGACAGACCGGTTGAATTACTGTTCATCTCCTATCAATAATATGGGATGGCACCTGACCTGTGAGAAATTGTTGGGAGTGAAAACGCCAAAAAGGGTCGACTATCTCAGGGTTATCATCATGGAGCTGTCAAGAATTTCCGACCACTTAATTTGTAATTCGATTGTAGGTGTGGATGCTGGTGCTTATACCGGCTTTTTGTATGTGATGCAATACCGGGAACTGATCTATGAAATATATGAAGAGGTTTGTGGTGCAAGATTAACAACCAACATGGGTCGAATTGGTGGCTTCGAAAGAAATTTCAACAACATAGCTTTTGAGAAAATAGAAAAGTTCTTAAAAGAGTATCCTAAAGTGCTGAAGGAATTTGAAAATTTGTTTCAGCGGAACAGAATTTTCATGGATAGAACAAAGGGCACCGGTGCTATTAGTGCTGAAAGGGCCTTGAATTATGGTTTTACCGGGCCTAACCTCCGTGCGGCTGGTGTAGATTATGATGTAAGAGTACATACACCTTACAGTTCTTACGAAGATTTTCAATTTAATATACCCGTTGGAACCACCGGCGATAATTATGACCGCTGGCTGGTCCGTGAACAGGAAATGTGGCAGAGTTTAAGTATTATCGAACAGGCTTATCAAAAAGTTCAGGAGTTTAAAGGAACAGATGCGGATGTATTTCATGCAGATGTTCCCGAATATTACCTGCCGGAAAAGGCAGATGTTTATACGAAGATGGAAGCCCTGATCTATCACTTTAAAATTGTGATGGGAGAAACAGACATACCCGCCGGCGAAGTGTATAATGCTGTAGAAGGGGGAAATGGTGAGTTGGGTTTTTATTTGATCAGTGATGGTGGAAGAACGCCGTACCGCTTGCATTTTCGCAGGCCTTGTTTTATTTATTACCAGGCTTTTGAAGAGTTGACCAAAGGTGCTATGCTGAGTGATGCGATTATGACGATGAGTAGTTTGAATTTGATTGCAGGAGAATTAGATGCTTAAGAATGTGGAGATTTGAAAATTTGAGGATGTGAAAATTAAATACAATTGAATTTAGAAAGATAAATAATGAGTGTTCAGTTTTCAGATAAGTCATTACAAGAAGTTCAACGGATAATTAGTTTTTATCCTGATGGAAAACAGAAGAGTGCTGTTATTCCGGTGCTGCATTTGGCACAACTGGAATTTGGCGGATGGCTGAGTACAGAAACAATGGACTATGTGGCTTCTTTATTAAAACTGGCACCTATTGAAGTGTATGAAGTAGCGACTTTCTATAGCATGTACAATCTGAAACCTGTGGGTAAGTACATGTTTGAAGTTTGCCAAACCGGACCCTGTATGCTGAATGGTAGCGATGATATTGTAAAATATATCTACGATAAATTGGGCATCAAACCCGGTGAAACAAGTACTGATGGATTGTTTACATTGAAAACAGTGGAATGCCTGGGTGCTTGTGGTTATGCGCCGATGATGCAGATGGGGAAAAATTACCGTGAGCATTTGACAAAGGAAAAAGTAGATGCAATTATCGCGGAATGCAGGAATACTGCAGCGGCTAAAAATTAGGAATGAAAAAATTATTAGCCATAGTTCTTTTACTGAATGTTGTTTTTGCGAATGCGCAGACGGATGAAGAGAAATTGACTTCAACGTTGAAAGAGTTTCACAAGTCGCTGGTAAAGAAGAATACGGTTTCTATAAACCAGCAAACTGAAAAGGCATTGAGTTACGGACATAGTAACGGCTGGATAGAAACAAAAGCAGAAATGATTAAAAACCTGGAAACAGGGTATACGAGTTATAAAAGTATAAAAGAAGATAGCTTGCAGGTAGTGATAAGTGGAAATGTAGCGAATGCAAGATTTGTTGGCGATTACGAAGTTTCATTGAATGGTGGAGATACAGTTGTCTATCATTTGAAAGTATTGGAAGTGTGGGTGAAGAAAGGGAAGAGATGGTTATTGTTTGCGAGGCAGGCGGTAAGAGGATAAAGAAGAATTAATAATTAGTAATTAATAATTAAACCCTCGATACGAGGGTTAAGATAAATGGGAAGAAAATTATTATTAGACAAAGCTCACATTGAAAACATCAGACTCTATGATGTATACCGCCGTGAAGGGGGGTATCGTAGTGTGGAGAAGGCATTAAAAACAATGAGCCCGGATGCTGTGACGGAGGAAGTGAAAAAAAGTGGATTGAGAGGTCGTGGCGGTGCTGGTTTCCCTACGGGTATGAAATGGAGTTTCCTTGCCAAGCCGGAAGGGGTGCCTCGTTACTTAGTAGTGAATGCCGATGAATCAGAGCCCGGCACATTTAAGGACCGGTATTTAATGGAGTTCATTCCGCATTTGTTGATAGAGGGAATGATTACTTCCTCTTTTGCATTGGGCTCTAACAGAGCATATATTTATATCCGTGGTGAATATGCATGGATCGTTGATATTTTAGAACAAGCAATACAGGAAGCAAAGAACAATGGTTTTCTGGGAAAGAATATTTTAGGCAGTGGTTTTGATTGTGAGATTTATGTGCAGCGTGGTGCAGGTGCTTATATCTGTGGAGAAGAAACAGCATTGCTTGAAAGTTTAGAAGGTAAAAGAGGTAATCCGAGAATTAAACCTCCTTTCCCAGCGGTAAAAGGTTTGTGGGATTGTCCAACCGTGGTAAATAATGTAGAAACAATTGCGGCAGTTGTTCCCATCATCAACGAAGGCGGAGAAGAATATGCAAAAATTGGTATTGGAAAGTCAACCGGTACTAAATTAATAAGTGCTTGTGGTAATATCAAAAAGCAAGGTGTGTATGAAATTGATATGACCATCAGTGTGGAAGAATTTATTTACAGCGATGAATATTGTGGTGGTATTGCCAACGGAAGAAAACTGAAAGCTTGTATTCCCGGTGGTTCATCTGTTCCTATTTTACCTGCTAATTTATTATTGACTACAGCGAAGGGTGAAAAAAGGATGATGACTTATGAGAGTTTGGCTGATGGCGGATTTGCAACTGGTTCTATGATGGGTTCTGGCGGATTCATTGTATTAGACGATACACAGTGTGTAGTAAAACATACTTACACTTTGGCAAGATTCTATCGCCATGAAAGTTGCGGACAATGTTCACCTTGTCGGGAAGGCACAGGGTGGATGGAAAAGATATTGCTGAACATTGAGAATGGAAAAGGAAAGATGAGTGATATTGATCTGCTTTGGGATATACAACGAAAAATTGAAGGCAATACGATTTGCCCGTTGGGTGATGCAGCCGCATGGCCGGTCGCAGCAGCGATCAGACATTTCAGGGATGAATTTGAATGGCATATCACTAATCCTGATGACGCACAAAGAAGAAATTATGGATTGATGCATTATGCAGACCCGATTCATATTCCGACAACAGCATAAAATAAGAAAGAACGAATTTTTAATATGGCTGACGAAGTAAAAAAAGAAGCACCTGCAAATTTTAAAGTCACTATTGACAATATTACTGTCGAAGTGGCACCGGGTACATCTATATTAACTGCTGCAAGGCAGATTGGTGGTGATGTAACGCCGCCTGCTATGTGCTTTTACAGTAAGCTAAAAGGCAGCGGTGGCAAATGCCGTACCTGTCTGGTGGAAGTGGCTGCTGGTTCAACAGCCGATCCAAGACCAATGCCGAAACTCGTTGCCTCATGCCGCACCAATGTTATGGATGGCATGATCGTAAAAAATATTACCAGCGAAAGAGTGCAGGATGCAAGAGCAGGTGTGGTGGAATTTCTTTTACTAAACCATCCGTTGGATTGCCCCATATGTGACCAGGCTGGTGAATGTCATTTACAAGATTTGGGTTATGAGCATGGCAAAGAAGGCACCCGTTACGAATTCAAGAGAAGAACATTTGACAAAGAAGATATTGGGCCTTACATACAGCTGCACATGACAAGGTGTATCCTTTGTTATCGTTGTACATATGTAGCTGACCAGTTAACTGATAACAGGGTGCATGGTATTTTGGACAGAGGCGACCATGCTGAAATATCTACTTATATTTCGAAAGCAATTGATAATGACTTCAGCGGAAACATGATTGATGTGTGTCCTGTTGGAGCATTAACTGATAAAACCTTCCGGTTTAAGAACAGGGTATGGTTTACAAAACCAGTAGATGCTCACCGTGATTGTGAAAATGAAAAATGTTGCGGTAAAGTAACCTTGTGGCAACGTGGCGATGATGTATTAAGAGTTACTTCAAGAAAAGACGAGTGGGGTGAAGTACAAAGCTATGATGGTAAACCGGGCTGGATTTGCAACACTTGCCGTTTTGATAAAAAGAAAGCTAGTGATTGGGTAATTGAAGGACCAACTAATATTAACCGTCATTCTGTTATTTCGCAAGGTCATTATCTTGGTTTGCAAAAACCAAAGGAAACGATTGCAGAAGTAATGGGTGGCAGAGATCCGAAATTACTGATGGATATACATAGCATCAGTGATGTGAACAATGTAGATATTAGTGCTTTGCCGGGGCCGGCAACGAGTAAAACGTTTGAGAAAAAAGTGAATGGTGAATAGTGAATGGTCAGTGGCGGTTTATAATTCACCATTGACTATTGACAAATAATAACAGGAAACATGACCTTATTGGTATTAGACTTGTGGTTGATCTTGGAAAAGACATTGCTGATTGGCGGTATCATCGGCCTGTCTTTCTTTATTGCTATGTACACAACATATGCAGAAAGAAAGGTAGCTGCATGGTTACAGGACCGCCGTGGTCCGAACAGGGCAGGTCCTTTTGGTATTTTTCAACCGCTGGCAGATGGTGGAAAATTATTCTTCAAGGAAGAGATCATTCCTTTGGCATCCAATAAATTCTTATTTATCCTCGGTCCTGTGCTGGCAATGATCACAGCACTGATCACCAGTACAGTTATCCCGTGGGCGGCTCCTTTTATAACAAAAGGTGGAAATGTAATACCGATGCAGGTGGCAGATGTAGATATGGGTATTTTGCTGGCATTTAGTATTGTGAGTGTGGGAGTGTATGGAATCATGATCGGTGGATGGGCATCTAATAACAAATTCTCATTGATGGCGGCCATTCGTGGCGCCTCCCAGATGGTTTCGTATGAACTACCAATGGGATTGGCCTTAATTGCTGTTTTGTTTATGACTGGCTCATTAAAGATGAGTGAGATTGTGGCTAACCAGGTGCAGCATGGCTGGCATGTCATTTACCAACCCCTTGGCTTTATCATATTTTTTGTTTGTGCATTGGCAGAGTGTAATCGAACACCGTTTGATCTGCCTGAAGCAGAGAACGAATTGAACTTTGGTTATCACCAGGAATATTCATCCATGAAGCTGGGCTTTTACCTGTTTGCAGAATATATTAATATGTTTATCAGCAGTGCCATCATGGTTACTATCTATTTTGGTGGATATGATATTCCGTTTGTAAAAGAAGAATTGTGGGGATTGAGTTCATTCTGGATGACAGCCATAAGTTTTGCTGTAATCATGACAAAAATTTCTTTCATGCTATTTGTGTTCTTATGGATAAGGTGGACGATTCCACGTTTCCGTTATGACCAACTGATGAACCTGGGATGGAAGAAATTAATACCGCTGGCTTTGCTGAATATGATCATTACGGCAGCAGTGATTTTGTGGTTGAATAAATAGTCTGAAGTCTGAAAGATCAAAAGTCCGGAAGTCCGAAGACAAACCGATTATAATGAAATATTCTTTCCGTCTTTCGATCACCCGACTTTCGGACTGATAACAATATATTTGCGAACTTTTATAAAGTATGTTAACACAAAGAGCAAAAGAAGTAGACCGTAAACCGATGACTTTCCTGGAGAGTATTTACCTCTGGAATATTGTAAAGGGTATGGGTATTACAATCAGTCACCTGTTTAAAAAGAAGGCGACAATAAATTACCCGGAACAAACGAGAACATTTTCTAAAGTGTTCCGCGGCCTACATGTGTTGAACCGGGATGCTGAAGGAAGAGAAAATTGTACAGCTTGTGGTTTATGTGCCGTTGCTTGTCCGGCAGAGGCAATTACGATGGAAGCTGCGGAAAGATTACCCGGTGAGGAGAATTTGTACCGGGAAGAAAAATATGCGGCAAAGTATGAGATAAATATGCTGCGCTGTATTTTTTGTGGTTTGTGTGAAGAAGCTTGTCCGAAGGATGCGATCTACTTGTCGCAGACCTTTGCCCCGGCCAATTTTGGAAGAAAAGGATTTATTTATAAGAAAGAAGATTTACTGATACCTCACCCGGTAAATGATAAAGAGGCGTATGAAAAAGCATTGGGGGAGAGAATTGTTAATTAATAATTATTAATTAATAATTGCCCGAAAGGGTAAAAAACTGTTTAGAGAAAAATGGGAATTACACAGGTACTTTTTTGGTTTCTTTCAGTGGTGGCGATATTCAGCGCCTTGATGGTGATTACCAGCAAGAATCCTGTGTATAGTGTACTCTGGCTAATCGCTACTTTCTTCGCTATTTCCGGTCATTACATATTATTGAATGCTCAGTTCCTGGCCATAGTTAATATTATTGTCTATGCTGGTGCCATTATGGTATTGTTCCTGTTTGTGATAATGCTGATGAACCTGAACAAAGAAACAGAGCCACAAAAAAACAGGTGGTTGAAAATGGCGGGAGCAATAGCTGGCGGTTGCTTTTTATTGGTATTGGTGGCTGCATTAAAAGACACAGATATCAAACAACAACAGGCTTTGGTAAATGAAGGAAGCATTGGCTTGATTAAGAACCTGGGAAAAGAATTGTTCACTACGTATGTAGTACCATTTGAGATAAGCAGTATTTTGTTTTTGAGTGCTATGGTAGGTGCGGTGGTGATTGGAAAAAAGGAATAGCTGCGAGCTGTGAGTTATGAGTTGCGAGACAGTGTTCTCTAACTCGAAACTCGCTACTCATAACTCGAAACTTTTAAAATATGCCGATTAATTATTACATATTCCTGGCACTGGCTTTATTCAGCATTGGCATCGTAGGTGTGCTGACACGCCGCAATGCGATCATCATTTTTATGTGTATAGAACTGATGCTGAATGCCGTGAATTTGTTGCTGGTAGCATTTTCAAAAATGCATTACCTGAAAAATGTAGCAGCCGATGCAGCAACAACAACCGGAACCGATGGTCAATTATTTGTATTCTTTATAATGGTAGTGGCTGCGGCAGAAGTAAGTGTGGGATTAGCGATTATTGTAATGATGTATAGAAATATACATTCGGTGGATGTAAATTTTTTAAACAGGCTGAAGCATTAGAAGACAGTTATGCAGAATGTGTTACAAATAGTCTATTTGATTCCTCTACTTCCATTGATCGGTTTTTTGATCAATGGATTAGGAAGAAAGCATTTATCCAAATCAATGATAAGTGTGGTGGGATGCGGAACCATTCTGGCTTCGTTTGTATTGAGTATTTGGGTGTTCCTGCAGGTCAAAGATGGTAATACACATGTGGCCAATTATTTTGATTTCATTTCTGTTGGTGCACTAAAGATTCCCTTTGCTTTCCAGGTAGATCAGCTTTCTTCTTTATTTCTCTTGATCATAACAGGAGTAGGTTTCTTAATTCATGTGTATTCTACCGGCTACATGAAGGAAGAAAAAACAGAACATTTCGGAAGATATTTTGCCTACCTCAACCTTTTTATTTTCTCTATGCTCCTGCTGGTAATGGGTGCCAACTTCGTTATCATGTTCATCGGTTGGGAAGGAGTAGGGCTATGTTCTTACCTGTTAATCGGATATTGGTTTAAGAAAACGGAATATAATATGGCTGCCAATAAGGCCTTTATTATGAACCGGATTGGCGACCTGGCATTTTTAATTGCCATTTTTTGGTTGATCGCAAAAGTTGGAAGCGTTTCCTATAGCGAAGTATTTAGTGCTGCCAATCTCGCCAAACTAAAAGCTATTGATATTACTGTCATCACGATGTTGCTTTTTGTTGGCGCCACTGGCAAAAGTGCACAGATACCTCTTTATACATGGTTGCCCGACGCCATGGCTGGTCCTACACCGGTTTCAGCACTTATCCATGCTGCTACCATGGTAACAGCTGGAATCTATATGATTGCGAGAAGCAATCTGTTGTTTTCAATGTCCCATATTACTATGGACATAGTGGCGTATGTTGGACTGGCTACTGCATTACTCGCTGCTACAATTGCTCTCAAACAAAATGATATTAAAAAAATTCTGGCTTACTCTACGGTCAGTCAGTTAGGCTTCATGTTTTTGGCGCTGGGATGCGGTGCTTATACTGCAGCAGTATTCCATGTTATGACACATGCTTTCTTCAAAGCACTCATGTTCCTTGGAAGTGGCAGTGTGATACATGCCATGGGCGGCGAACAGGATATAAGAAACATGGGCGGGCTGAGTAAGAAATTAAAAATAACGTTTATAACATTCCTGATTGGCTGTATTGCTATTGCGGGCATCCCACCATTTAGTGGGTTCTTTTCTAAAGATGCCATTTTATTAAGTGCATTTGAAAAAAGCCCTGTACTATATAGTGTAGCTTTATTCACTGCATTGCTGACTGCTTTTTATATGTTCCGCTTATTATTCATCACTTTTACCGGAAAGTTCAGGGGAACACAGGAACAGGAACATCATTTGCATGAAAGTCCCGTGTCAATGACTATTCCATTGATAATTCTTGCAGTACTGTCAATCATTGGCGGTTTTGTAGGTATCCCCGAAGTGTTCATGCCCGGTGCTGATAAATTGGGCGAATTTTTATCACCCGTTATTGCTTCTCATGGTGAACACACTGTTTCTCACTCCACCGAGTACATGCTGATGGGCTTGTCAACCGGACTGGTGATACTAATGATAATTTTTGCCTGGATCAAATTCAAAAACTATCAACGCAGTGAAGCTACAGGATTTGGTAAAGTGCTGGAGAATAAATGGTATGTGGATGAGCTTTACGAAAAGATAATTGTAAATCCGTTGAATAAACTGGGTAATTTTTTCAGTTCCATTTTTGAAAAATCGGTTATTGATAACATGGTAAATGGAGTTGGGAAAATAGTAAATTATGGAAGCCGGCAGATGCGGTTATTGCAAAGTGGACAGGTGGGTAATTATGTGTTATTGATGGTTGTGAGCATGGTGCTAATTTTTGTTATACAATTCTTTTTGAGAAAATAATATGGTTCCTGTTTTACTGATATTGATTCCATTGATGGCCGGCCTGGCGACTTTCTTCTTTAAGAATGAGAAAGCAGTTCGTTCATGGGCGTTGTTCTCCGCTATTATCACTTTAGTGATATCGGTTCTTGGATTAACACTCTTGAAAGAAGAAAAATATTTGCAGCACAGTTGTGAGTGGATTCAAACAATCGGCAGCCGATTTTCTGTTAAGCTGGATGGAATGGGGCAGCTGCTTTGTTTATTAAATGCGGTGGCTTATCCATTGGTTATTCTTGCTACCTGGAACAGTCCGTATAAAAAATCAAACAATTTCTTTGCACTCATGTTGCTGGCACAGGCTGGTATTATGGGTGTGTTTCTTGCTACTGATGCCTTATTGTTTTATTTCTTCTGGGAACTTGCATTGATTCCCATGTATTTCTTATGCTCACAGTGGGGTGGCGAGAGAAGGATTGCGGTAACATTCAAATTCTTTATTTATACATTCATTGGTTCTCTGTTAATGCTGGTAGGGCTTCTTTATATTTATTCCAAAACGGCTGACCATTCATTTTCTATAGAATCTTTTTACAGTGTTGTTTTATCAAATAAAGAACAGTCATTCGTTTTCTGGTTGATATTCGTGGCTTTTGCCATTAAGATGCCCATATTTCCTTTACACACCTGGCAGCCGGATACTTATGAACAGGCTCCAACCGCCACCACCATGATATTGAGTGGGGTAATGGTTAAAATGGGTGTATTTGGTTTACTGCGCTGGCTATTTCCTGTGCTGCCATTTGCATCATTTCAATGGGGTGATTTTATTACGTCAGCAGCATTGATTGGAGTAATTTATGCTTCACTGATTGCCATTCAGCAAAACGATTTAAAAAGATTAGTGGCATACTCTTCTATTGCTCACATTGGTTTAATGTGCGCCGCTGCTTTTTCACAAAATGAAAGTGGTTTGCAGGGATTGATATTACAGATGTTTAACCACGGTATCAATATTATCGGCCTTTGGATAGTAGTGGAATTGATAGAAAGACAATTTGGAACAAGGAAAATATCTGAACTGGGTGGGTTGGCTCAGAAAGCTCCGGCATTGGCTATTTTATTAGTGATAGTGGCATTAGCAAATATTGCTCTGCCGTTGACAAATGCTTTCCCTGGCGAGTTTCTAATGTTTAACGGCATTTTTAGTTCGCTTACAAAATACTACCTGTGGTTTACGTTGATGGCAGGCATGGGAATTATTCTAGGCGCTGTGTATACATTAAATATGATCAGGCGGGTTTTCTATGGCAATACCAATGAATTGACAGTAGCAACACAAGACATAAAGTGGAATGAAAAACTGGCGCTGGGGATTATTGTAATAATTATTTTCTGGCTGGGAGTTTATCCGCAATGTATGTTGAATGAGATAACCGGGGTGACAGAACCATTACTTAAAAAATTCGAAATACTTCGCTATACAGCTGTACCGAAGTAATTAAGATAGTATCAATATGAACGCATTACTATTATCGGCAATATTGGGAGTTGTGATTATGTTCAGTGGAATTCTGCTGAAATCAAAAGCCGCTGTGCGGAATCTTGCCATTGGAGGAATAGCGCTGCTGTTGCTTGCCAATATCCTTGAAATGTGCGGTACGGTATTTTTCAGGATTGATACAAAGGGAATGATGGCCTTTGACAATTTTTCTTTGTTATTTAACAGTATTGCTTTTGTTTCAACATTGTTATACCTGTTACTATCAGCCAGGGATATGGAGAAGGTAGGAGTTAATTACGCAGAATATTTTGCACTTATCTTTTTTATCCTTTGCGGAATAACACTTACATCTTCCTTCAGGTCATTATTAATTTTGTTCCTTGGTATTGAGATCATCTCCATTCCACTTTATATTTTAACAGGAAGCGATAAAAGAAATTTGAAAAGCAATGAAGCTTCGTTAAAATATTTTCTATTGGGATCTTTCTCAACAGGTCTCATGCTGATGGGAATAGCTTTGATTTATGGGGCCATAGGAAGTTTCAATACTTCCGTTATTGGTGCATTTACCGGAACAAAACCTTCTGCACTGCTTATTGCAGGCATGCTGCTGTTGTTATTCTCTATGGCATTCAAGGCCTCTGTCGCACCATTTCATTTCTGGACACCCGATGTGTATGATGGGGCACCAACAGTCTTTACTTCTTTTATGGCCACCATTGTAAAAGCGGCTGTGTTTATTGCTTTCATCCGGTTATTTGATGAATCGTTCGGCTTTCAACAAAAACAATGGCAGCTCTTTATTGCCATCCTTACAGTAGCGACACTCTTTATAGGAAATATTACCGCAGTATTTCAGCAAAGTGTGAAAAGGATGCTCGCCTACTCAAGCATCGCTCAGGCAGGTTTTATGATGCTGTCTTTATACGCCATGAACACGGATGCCAAAGAAGGGCTATTGTTATATACTGTGGCGTACAGTTTTGCAACCATCGGCATTTTTGCAGTCCTGATAAAAATGAAGGATTACACATTTGATGGGTTTAATGGTTTTGCAAAACAACAACCGTTACTGGCTGCCACCACTACCATCTTTCTTTTATCATTGGCAGGTATCCCACTCACTGCAGGGTTTCTTTCTAAATTCTATATGCTAAAAGCAGCCATGGCAACGGGAAAAAACCTTTGGTTGGTAATTTTTGCCGTGTTGATGGCCGCCGTGAGTATTTACTATTATTTTCGTGTTATACAAGCTATGTATTTCAAAGAAGGAGACAACCAGCCTATAGAAGTGACCCCTGCATTCAAATGGATATTAGTAGTCTTGGCTGCAGCGGTAATACTGCTCGGCATCTTCCCGAACCTGTTACTTTCCTGGTACTATTTTTAATAATCCTATTTGTAGTGATTTAAATGCAGCATGGTACTGTTTGCGTAATTTCGGGCCACCGGTATGAATTTTCGTGACATCTTTTCCCTGGCTTTTCGAACGGTGCGCAGTAATAAACTGCGGACCGGGCTTACCGTGGCAATCATCGCCTTTGGCATTATGGCTTTGATAGGAATTATCACAGCTATAAAGGCCATGAATCAAAAATTCACAGAAAGTTTTTCCACGATGGGAGCCAATGCTTTTACCATCCGTTACAAGGAGCGAAATATCCGCTTTGGCGGGGGTAATAAAAATGATATTGAGGTTTCGAAGAAGGCGAATAAAAAGGAAAAGAAATCAAGTCTTGGAAAACAAATTACAAAAGATGAAGCGGAGGTATTTGCGGATAGGTTTGATTTCCCTGCGGTAAAGAGTATTTCCATTTTTGGCGGGCGGACGAATATTGCTTCTTTTAATAACCGAAAGACAAATCCAAATGTTTATTTATTCGGCGGCGACGAAAATTATTTATTATTAAATGGCTTTTCCATTCAATATGGCAGAAACCTCAATCCGGCAGATGTACAATCGGGTCACAATGTTTGCTTATTGGGTTATGATATAGCGAAAAAATTATTTAAAGAAGGTGTCGAAAGAGCAGTTAATGCTGTTGTCCGGATTAATAACATTCCCTACCGTGTGCAGGCAGTAATGAAAAGCAGGGGGTCCAGCTTCGGTTTTAGCAGGGACAATGTAATTATCACCACCTATTCAAATGTTACTCAGAATTTTCCATTGGGTTTTTCATTTGTGATTGGCATTATGACACCTGATCTGCAAAAAGTACAGGCAGCTATGGGAGAAGCCGAGGGAGTTTTCAGAGGTATTCGTAAATTAAACACCACGGAGGATAACAATTTTGTACTGGACCGCAGCGACAGCATTGCCGAAAAAGCTATGAATAGTTTGCGGTTTCTTACTGTTTCTGCCACCGTCATAGGGTTAATTACTTTAATAGGTGCGGCAATTGGCCTGATGAATATAATGCTCGTGTCTGTATCAGAACGAACCCGGGAAGTAGGCCTTATAAAAGCCATAGGGGGGAAAAGTAAAATGGTTAGCCGTCAATTTTTGCTGGAAGCGATTATTATTAGTGTATTGGGGGCATTGTTTGGGATAATCCTGGGCATTATGGTAGGCAATCTTTTTTCCATAGTTCTCAGTACTGGCTTTGTGGTGCCCTGGAACTGGGTTATTTATGGTATCGTTATCTGCACCATTGTGGGTTTGCTGGCTGGCTTGTATCCGGCCCTGAAGGCCGGGAAGCTCAATCCTATTGAGGCTTTACGATACGAGTAGGATTGGGATAGAATACTTTGCAATCGTTTGTTATTGAGCAAAATGAATTTCTTACCAAATTATTTATCCGGGAGTTGTTCCGTATTAAAAAATCCTTAACTTGAAGGCCCTATCTAAAAAAATGAAGGATGGGGATTTTTTACTAAACTTTTTTCTTAGCATTGTAGCTCTGAAAAATAAGAGCTCGAATTTATCATTTAAAAACACTAAAAAATTAAGATCATGGCAGAGACTAAACCAACTGCATCAGTTAAGGCTACATCAGTTCAACCAAAGAAGAGCAGCAATGCTATTTCATGGATTGCACCAGTCGTTTGTATTATTGCCGGTTATGCAATCTGGCGTTTTATCTTGGGTAACCCTAGTGGATTTGAGACCCCGGGCAAAGGCGGGTTCTGGCCAAAGCATGCAGGTCCAAAAGATGATCTTCATAAGATTTATGAAGGTGGTATTATCGTTCCGCTTCTGATCGGTATGTTGCTGATGGTAATAGTTTTCTCTATTGAAAGGTATCTTACTATCCGTAAAGCAATGGGTAATGGTTCTATTGCTGATTTTATCCGCAAAGTGCAATATCATCTTGCTAACCGCAATGTTGATGCAGCATTATCTGAGTGTGATAAGCAAAGAGGTTCTGTTGGTAATGTAATGAAAGCCGGTCTTCGCCGTTACAAAGAAATGATCACTGAAGGTGGTATGAATACAGAGCAAAAAGTAATTTCAATTCAAAAAGAAGTGGAGGAAGCAACAGCTCTTGAGTTACCGATGCTTCAGAAAAACCTGGTATTCCTTTCTACCATTACATCAGTAGGTACGCTGATTGCCCTTTTGGGTACGGTAATGGGTATGATTAAATCATTCTCATCCCTGGGTGAAGAAGGTGGAGCCGGTGCAGCTGCCAAACTTGCTGTTGGTATCTCAGAGGCGTTGTATAACACAGCTTTGGGTATCGGTACATCGTCTTTGGCGTTGATCATGTATAACGTATTCACAACCAAGATTGACTCAATAACTTATGGCATTGATGAATCAGGATTTACCCTGACTCAGAGTTTTGCTTCTCTGTACAAATAATCCTGGAAATGGGGTGCTGATTGTATGGAAATTTGAAACTTATTCATCTCAATTTTAAATCATTGATAACATGCCAAGTGTTAAGTTACCAAGGAAGAGTACGGATACAGATATGACACCCTTTGTGGATGTCGCATTTCTGATTCTTTCCTTTTTTATGTTGGCTACCAAATTCAAGCCACCAGAGCCTGTAGAAATAACTACGCCGGGGTCTGTAAACTCACAGCCATTGCCTGAAAACAATGCCGTGATGATAATAGTAGACTCAAGTAACCGGGTGTTTTTCTCTGTATTATCTTCAAAGGAGCCGGCAAAATACGACCAGATCATTCAAGGAATAAACACCTCGAGAAGCCTTGGTTTGTCAACAGCAGAAATGGCTAATTTTCGCCTGACTTTTGCTGTAGGTGTTCCGTTTGGAAATTTGAAGCAGTATTTAGCATTATCCACTGAAGACCAGAATAAATTAGCCCAGCCCGGAATACCGGTACTTGATTCAGCCAACAATGAACTTGTTTGGTGGATTGCAGAAGCCAAGAGAGCATTTGCCGGAGAAACACTTAAATACCTGATCAAAGGGGATGGAAAATCAAAATACCCCACTTTTGAAGCGGTAGTAGCAGCATTAAAGCGTAACGACGAGTTTAAGTATAACCTTGTTACGGCTTTGGATGATATTCCGGCGAATTCTGAATTGGACAAGTACAACAAAAAGGAAATGAAGTAATTGATCTTATTTAAAATATTTAAACCCATTTTATTATGGCAAGTATAGACGGTGGTGGCGATAGTGGCCACAAAAAAGGACCGGGGGTGAAAAAAGCCAAGAAGCTTTCTACCCGTGTAGATATGACACCGATGGTGGACCTGGGTTTTCTGCTGATTACCTTTTTCATCTTTACTACCACGATGACAACACCTACCACTCTTGACCTTAATATGCCCAAGGATATTAAAGACGAGAAGGAGCAAACAGAGGCTAAAGAGTCGGGGGTGCTTTCGATTTTGCTCGGTAAAGCTGACCAAGTATATTATTATGAAGGAAAACTGGTAGTAGATGCTGCAGGCAATAATTTTAAGTCAACTACTTTCAAGGGTATCCGTGATGTCATCATCAAAAAGAAGAAAGAAGTTATGGGTCGGCATGTACACGATGCATCCTGCACGAAGACCCAGGAAAGAGCCAAAGAAAAAGGTGATCCGGACTGGGAAAAAGCATGTCTTGACAGAGACTTTATTGTTATCATTAAGCCTGATAATGATGCTACGTATAAAAACACGGTCGACATCCTTGATGAGATGACAATAAACCAGGCCAGAACTTATGCCATGGTTAAAATCCTGAAAGAGGAAATTGATTTGATAAAAGCTACGGAAGCTACAAATGGAATAAAATAAGTTGCTATTGTTTGTGGAATAATCAGCAATACGCATCTAAATAAAAACGCTAAGTATGGAAGCCAACAAAATTTTATCAGCCGACGTTCTTGACCTCATTTTTGAAGGTAAGAATAAAGACTACGGGGCTTATAATTTGAGAAAAACTTATAACAGCCGTATTACCCGTGCCCTTATCATTACAGCCTCTGTTGCCGTGCTGGCAATAGGCGGTTCTTTACTCGCCAGTAATTTGAAAGGTAAAACTGATAAGAAGGTAAAAATGCAGGAAGTAACACTAACGGAAGTAAAGCAGGAGGAAAAGAAAATAATACCTCCCCCGCCGCCACCTCCTAAAGTAGAGCCTCCCAAAGTAGAAATGAAACAGTTTACCCCTCCTGTGATCAAGAAAGATGAGGATGTGGAAAAACCACCGCCACCACAGGAAGAATTAAAAGAAGCTAAGATTGATGTGGTAAACCAGGAAGGTATTAAGGATGATAATATCGCCACTCCTGTTGTAATTGATGAAGGAAAACAGATTGTGGAAGAAAAGAAAGAAGACGACGAGAATAAGATATTTGATAAAGTGGAAATCGAAGCTAAGTTTCCGGGTGGTGACGGCAAATGGCGCCAGTATCTCGAAAGAAACTGTAATGCCCAGGTTGCTACTGATAATGGTGCTCCTGAAGGTACTTACACTACGGTTGTTCAGTTTGTAGTGGACAAAGAAGGAAATATCAGTGATGTAAAAGCTATGACCAATCATGGTTATGGTATGGAAGAAGAAGCAGTACGGGTAATTAAAAAAGGCCCGAACTGGACACCAGCTGTACAGAATGGCCGCCAGGTAAAAGCCTATCGCAAGCAGCCAATTACTTTCCAGGTAACAGGTGAATAAGATTAAATCTTACAATATTGAATCCCTCCGCTTTAAGCGGGGGGATTTTTTTGTACATAAGGGCATCGATAAAAGCATGAGGAGGGACACAATACTATTTGCTCTATTTTTGACAGTATGATGAATAAACTTGCAGGCTGGGATGATACTATTGTGGCATTGGCTACCCCGCCCGGAGTAGGTGCCATAGGGGTTATCCGCCTCAGTGGCAATAAAGCTATTACTATCGCCAACGATTTATTTCCATCCAAAGATTTATTGAAGCAGGCTTCCCATACATTGCATGTTGGTTTCTTAAGGGAGGATGAAAAGATACTTGATGAAGTAGTTGTTTCAATTTTTAAAACCCCAAAATCATATACCGGTGAGGATATAATTGAAATGAGTTGCCATGGTTCTCCTTATGTCCAACAACAGGTACTGGAAGCCTGTATCAGAAAAGGAGCCAGGCTGGCAAAGCCCGGCGAGTTCACGCAACGGGCATTTCTAAACGGAAAATTGGACCTGGCGCAAGCCGAAGCCGTAGCCGACCTGATTGCCTCCAACACTGCTGCTTCGCAAAAAGCAGCCCTCCATACAATCCGGGGTGGATTTTCTGAAAACCTGTCTGCATTAAGAGTAAGACTGATACGGTTTTCTGCGTTGATAGAATTGGAGCTTGACTTTTCACAGGAGGATGTGGAATTTGCCGACCGTAAACAATTTTACGAACTCATCAGTGAACTTAGCCAGTCGACCAACCAACTTGTCAATTCATTTTCGCTGGGTAATGTGATCAAGAATGGCGTAAGTGTTGCGATCATTGGCAAACCCAATGCAGGTAAATCCACTTTATTGAATAGCCTGCTCAATGAGAACAGGGCCATTGTAAGTGAGATTCCCGGCACTACCAGGGATACCATAGAAGAACTTATAAATATTGATGGTATTATCTTCCGGTTAATTGATACCGCTGGTATTCGTCAACATAGT
Organism: Chitinophaga pinensis; assembly: GCA_943371565.1. Classification (GTDB taxonomy): domain Bacteria; phylum Bacteroidota; class Bacteroidia; order Chitinophagales; family Chitinophagaceae; genus JJ008. The sequence goes on from CALRVH010000011.1 coordinate 60,218, forward strand.
ACTGATGTAATTGAAAATGCAGGAATGGAAAGAAGCCGGGAGAAAATGAAACAGGCCGATCTGGTATTGTATTTATTTGATGCAGCAGACGAAAAGCCGGGAATCAGTAACCAAAAAACGGAATTTGATAAGCAGGAGCTCAATTATTTACTTGTGGCAAACAAAATTGATACGGCTGGTGAGGAAGTTGTAAAAGAGAAATTCGGAGATATGGAAAAAATGATTTTCATTTCTGCGAAGCAGCATTTATATACTGATTTGTTGAAGGAAAGGATGGTGGATGCTGTATTGCAAGGACGGGTACAAACCGAAAATACCATTATCACCAATGCAAGACATTACCATGCATTAAAAGAGGTTCAACAATCATTAACTGATATCAAAGAGGGGTTAGATAAAAAACTACCGGGTGATTTGTTAGCATTGGATATTCGCCGCTGCCTGCATTATCTTGGTGAGATAACAGGCGAAATAACAAATGAGGACCAGTTAGATTATATTTTCTCAAAGTTTTGTATCGGAAAGTAATGCCAGAACGCCTTCATGATTTTTTTTGAATGTTAATCAGGTAATCGAACAGATTTTTCTCCGAAGGTATTTGAAGCTTTTTTCGCAAACGATACCTGCTTATTTCAACTCCCCGCACAGAAATATTCATCAATTGAGCGATTTCTTTCGTTGATAAATTCATACGTAAATAGGCACATAGTTTTAGTTCATTAGGAGTAATAGCGGGATGCTTTTCTTTTAACTCAACAACAAAATCACTATGCACCTTGTCAAAATGCTTTACAAAGCTTTCCCATTCTTTATCTAAATTATCATCTTCATTGAGCGTTTTGGTCATCTTTTTTAAATCAGCAATAGCTTGTGGGTTATCAAGCCCTTTAATGACTTGTGTTAATTCGCCTTTTATTTTTGAAATCAATTCGCCTTTTTTCACCAGGTGCATGGCAGAGGAAGCCACTTCTGAGTTTTTGAAACTTATTTCTGCCTCTAACTTTTCATTACGTAGCGCCATTAATTCAGTTTCTGTTTTATTTCGTTCCAGCTCATGGATATACAAAAGTCTTTTTTGTTCTTCTTCGTATTTTTTCTGCTGAAGCTTAAATTTTTTCTTTTGCCACTTGTATATTGAAAAAACTAAAACTCCCAAAAGAAGTAAATAAAAGATTTTAGCCCACATTGTCTCAGACCATGGGGGAAGTAATACGAAAGAATAAAATGCAGGAGTGGATTCATTACCCAGGTTACTTCTGACCTTTACTTCGAACTTGTAATCTCCCGCAGGTAAGTTTGTGTACTCCTTTTCGGTTCGGGTGGTCCAGTTCGACCAGATTTGATCAAATCCGATAAGCCGGTAACTATATTCAAGATTTGATTGATAACCGGCATGTGACGAGGAGAATTCAAAACGCATTGTTTTCCAACGAGTGCCAATTTCAGGTATGTTGATGTTTTCCTGAATTTGTTTTTCGTTCACATCTTTAAAATAGCCTCCAAATAACAGGCTGTCGGATTTATTAATGATACGGACAGTTCTGATCTGCACTTGTAAATCGGGGATCAATTTTTTATACTTTTCATAATTGATATGAAAGAAACCTTTTTCTCCCCCCAAAAAGATATTGTTTTTATTAACAGGGTAAATAAACTCAAAGCCACTTAATAATTTATTACTTAGTTCTGGTAGATATATGATGGCTGGTTCTTGGCCCGTTAAATCAATAACCCCCAGCGACTTTTCGTGTATGAACCATATATTACCCGCTGCATCTTCTTTTAAATACCGGAGACTTTGTTCTCCTAGTATTTTTTTATAGTAGGCGGATGGTTCAAAACTGTCTTTTTGAGGGTTGTAAATATAGACCCCCTTTTCTGTTGTGACGACTACTTCGTTTTTGATTTTATATACATGGTTATTCAAGGCAGAAGGAAGCCCCATTTTGTCTGAGTATACAAACACTTTATATGTTCCGTTACCTTGCTTTACCAACCTGAAAACCCCATGGTAGGGATGAGATACCCATGTATTACCATATTTATCAATTGCTATAAATCTTGAGGATTCATCAAACCCGGGTATTTGTCCGGATAGTTTAAACTGTTGATTGGCGAAATCAAAAAGTACCAGGCCCTTATAGTTGCCCGCAATTAACTGAGCCGATGGGAACGTTCCAGATAAAGGTAAAAAATTCCAAAAGCCCGGACTGGTGGAAAGCTGGTTGGCGGTATTATCTTTTATAATAAAGGCTCCTTCATGATGTCCGAGTAATAACTGGTTATTAATTTCTGCTAATGTCCAGGCTTGTCCTTTGGTATTATTAACAGGAGTAAAATTTCCTTTACTGAAACTCATATCTTCCACATCTTGCAATGCAACGCTAAAGAGTCCGTTAGAAGTGCCGGTAAATAGCCGGTTATTATATATGATGGAAGTGTAGCCGGCACCATCCTGGACTGCAGGAATTATATGTTTGATTGCACTGTTATAGGTAATCAGGTCAATACCATTGTCGAGCCCCAGCCATAAATTACTCTGACTGTCAAGAAAAATACTCAGCACATTGTTATTTTGAAGACCTTCTTTTTTCGAAAAGCTTTGAATGATATTCCCTTTCAGGTCGGTAATAATGGCGCCATTGTTATTGGTTGCAAGACCTATCCACTCACTATTAATTGCTGTGGCAGAAAAGATCCTGTCGTTCTCAAATAACTGATTGTTGGCGGAGGCCAGTTTTGAAATTTTGTTTCCGGAAAAAACAAATAAGCCATGCTTTAATGTAGTTATCAGGATACTGTCTTTATGCAAGGGCAACATCGAAGTAACAGGACCGTTTACTGGCAATTCATTGGTGCCTGCTATGGGTTTCCAGATATTATTATCGAAGCTCATAAGCCCGGTTTCATAATCATGGGCATATAAACGGCCATTGCAAATCCCCAGGTATGACCATTCTGACGGAGCATTATAGGTAGCTACATTATCGTTGGTAAATTTGAAAATTTTGTTGGTAGCCCGGAAAAACATGTCCTTATTGAAGGCTTTGATATCCCAGACATCGGCAAAGGATTTTTCCTTTTCAGGAATAAGTTCAGTTAAGCTATGGTATTTGAGTTTGCCATTAGTGGCCGGGGAAAAATAGCCAATCTCGTCCTGTCCTCCTACATAGATTCGATTATCTGTGCCCACTTGTACAGACCGGACATTGGTTTTGTTAGGTAAAGGGTATAGATTCCAATAACGGCCGTCGAAAGTGAGGAGGCCTTCATTATTGGCAATATATATTACACCGTTTTTATCTTGTTGGAAATCCCAATTCTGCAACCCCGCATTATAGGACTGCTTTGTGTAGTTGATTACGTCCGGAAGGCCGATAGTATTTTGGCCTAATGCATAGACTGGTAAACAAAATATTAAGAAAAGTGTTCTCATTTTCCCATTCAGATGAAGTGTAAGATATAAAAAATACATTGATGTAGTATTGATGTACTCTAAGGTTATTGTAAATCAATATTTTATAAATCTGGATGTAGTAATGATGTGGTGATTTATTTTTTTTTTGTAGAGGTTGAATCTATATTGCTTAACGAGTTGCTCCTCATTATTGTTCCAAAAAAAACTTGCATATGAAAAAATTATCTAAAGGGTTTCTCCTTTTTATTTTGTTGATTATTTCGACCGTTTCTTTGGCCCAAAATAAAACAGTTAAGGGTAAAATCATTGGTGGAAACGGAAATGGACTTTCTCAGGTATCAGTTCTGGTTAAGAACACCAAAATTGGAACTACTTCAAACGACATCGGGGAATTTTCAATTTCAGTACCTGCTACTGCTAAAACCCTAGTTATCACTTCGGTAGGTTATGAAGCTAAAGAAGTGCCGATTACAGACGGTTTTATGGAAATTTCTCTAAGCGAAGCAGTATCAAATCTATCAGAAGTAATTGTAGTTGGTTATGGTACCCAAAAAGTTACCAAGGTATCAGGTGCTATCTCTACTGTTAAAAGTGGTGATATTGAAAAACTTAGGCCAGTAAGAACAGAAGAAGCGTTGCAAGGAAGAGCATCTGGTGTAAACGTAATACAAAGTGGTTCTCCAGGGTCCAAGCCTACTGTTTTAATAAGAGGGATACCTTCTTTTTCGGGCACCGATCCTGTTGTTATTATAGATGGGGTACCTCAAACATTAACAGACCTGAATTCTATTAATGCATCAGATATTGAGTCAATCAATGTATTAAAAGATGCGGCAACTACAGCTATATATGGAGTGAAAGGTGGTAATGGTGTTATAGTTGTTACTACTAAATCAGGTAGAAAAAATCAGAAAACGGAGATCAATGTTAGTAGTAATTATGGAATACAGGAAGTACTGAATACGATCGGTGTACTGAATGCATCAGAATATGCCGCAATCATTAATGAAGGAAGTACTGTAGCAGGCGGAAATGTTATTTTTCCGGATTTGTCGGTTATTGGAGTTGGTACCGACTGGCAAAAACAAATTTTCAAAACCGCAGCCCTTCAATCACATAACGTAACAGCGAGAGGTGGCAGTGAGAAAATGTCGTATTTTCTTTCGGCAGGTTATTTGAACCAGGGTGGTATTGTGGGTGGAAATGATAAGTCAAAATTTGATCGGGGTAATTTTACTGCAAACCTCAGCTTTGATCTTACTTCAAGATTAAAATTTATTGTAAATACTACAGCAGTTATTCTGAACTCAAAAGGAATCCAGGAAAACTCCTTTAATAGTGTTGTAGGAAGTGCGTTGAACTACGATCCTACAGTACCGGTTTTGAACACTGTGCCCAATACGGTAGGTAAATATGGGTTTAGCAATTTACTACTATCAGAAATTTTTAATCCACTAACCAAGTTAGAAAATACGTATAATAGAAATGTAGGAAGTAAGCTGTACGGTAAATTCGAATTACAGTATGATGTACTTAAAGGATTAAAACTTTCTTCCCGTTTTGGGTATACAAAATATGATGGCAATGCCAAAAGCTTTTCTCCGCTTGTTTTCTATGGATTGAATAATGTAAATAACACGATGAATGCTGATGGTTCTACTGTTACCGGGGAACATAACAGCGTATCACATGAAAAGACAAGTAATTTTAATTATACCTGGGAGTCCTTTGCTAATTACAATTTCAAAGTAAAACAGGATCATAATTTTGAGACGGTGCTTGGATTTTCTGTAGCTAAAATTTCGGGTAATGCTGCCGGAGCTACCAGGCAGGATGTTCCTTTTAATTCCTGGGAGTTTGCAGATTTTACCGGGGCCACGGGAAATAATTCCGCTACGAATACGAATGCCATCAATGGTTATTATTATCAATATTTCCGCAGAAACCTTTCCTACTTTGCAAGGGTAAATTATGACTACCAGGATAAGTATTTAGCTTCTGTTACTGCAAGACGTGACGGTTCTTATGCTTTCGGAGCCGATAATAAATATGCTAATTTTCTATCCGGCTCCCTCGGTTGGGTAGTTTCTAAAGAAGATTTTTTTCATTCCAACTTTATTGATCATCTGAAAATAAGAGGAAGTTATGGTTCCATTGGTAATGAGAATGTAAATCCGCAATTTGTTGGAATTATAACTGGCGGACCAAGTTATGGTAACCCTCCCAACAGTAACGGCTATACCTTCAACAATATATTTTATCCGGGATCTACAGTAGGTTCGGCTGCCAATGATGGTTTAAGATGGGAAAAGCAATTGCAATCCAATGCCGGATTTGACATTACTTTCTATAAAAGAAAATTTACTTTATCAGCTGATTATTTCCAGAAAAATGTAGATGGTTTATTGTTTACGCCATCAGCTTCTCTTTATCTCGGCACAGTTCCTATCCCAACTGCAAACATTGGCTCCACAAAAAGCACTGGTATCGATGTGAACCTTGGTTATACAGAAACAATTGGGAAAAAATTCAAATTAAACACTTCAATCACCTTTACAACCTCAAAAAATTTAGTGACGGCAACTAATGAAGATGGTACGGCAAAAATTTATGGAGGCTATTACTTTAACGGGCAATCGCAAAGTGTAACTGTTTTTGAAAAAGGTTTTACACCCGGGTATTTTTATGGGTATAAAACGAATGGCCTTTTTCAGACCGCCGAAGATTTAACAAAAGGTGCCATTCAAACCGGTGCTCAACCAGGTGATATTCGTTTTGTAGATATCAACAACGATGGTGTTATCTCCGCTGCAGATCAAACAAAAATCGGAGATCCTTTTCCCGATTTTACAATGGGTTGGGCATTAAATCTTGAATACAAAGATTTTGATTTCAACGCCTTCACTTATGCTTCTGTAGGTAATGATGTTTATAGTGCCTATGAACGAAACGCAAACTTCTCTAATAAATACAGAGGTGTATTAGGAAGATGGACAGGGGCTGGCACAACGAATGATGCGAGAAACCCAAGGTATTCATTTACCGATGCTAATAGTAACATCCGGGTTTCTGACAGGTATGTGGAAGATGGTTCTTTTATTAAACTTAAGAATGTTCAGTTGGGATACACCTTTCCATCTTCTGTAACCAAAAATCTGTTTAAAAAACTACGAGTTTATGTACAAGTAAAAAATGCATTTACATTAACGAAGTATTCTGGGTTTGATCCTGAAATAGCAGGAGGCATATTAGATTCCGGAATTGATCGAGGCGCCTATCCTCAAGCCAGAACGTATGCATTTGGAATCGATATTAAGCTCTAACATCTAAAAAATCATATGTATGAATAATACTATCAAAATACAAATTTTCAGCTTGCTGTTTATTGCAACGCTATTAGGTTCCTGTAAAAAATGGGTTGATTATGATCCCCGGGAAGATTATAGGATTACAGACCTTGATTATTTAAAATCGGAGAGTGATTACCGCACTATGGCTATCAGCGTTTATACTCCTATTCAGTGGCTTAACCAGGCTGTGCCAGTTGGTGATATTGCCTCTGATAATTCAGTAAGTGGTGGTGAAAACGCTTCTGATGTATTGTCGTTGCAGCAAATAGATGATTATACACATACACCCGTTAATTCAACACTTACAGAATTATGGACTGCGGCCTATGAGGGTATTAACAGGGCAAATTATTTGCACCAGTACAAGACAACTAATAAAGCCGGAGAGACCGTGAACTTTGCAGGCAAAGATGCACTCTACGGTGAGATCTATTTTTTAAGGGCTTATTATTATTTTCACCTGGTACGCTTTTTCGGTGATGTTCCTTTATTTGTCGACAAAAGGCTTAGCCTTAGTGAATCCAAAACTTTACAACGTTCGCCAAAGGCAGATGTTTATCGCCAGATAGAACTGGATCTAACTACTGCCATATCAAGTTTACCAGCGGTACAGGTAGATAAAGGGCGGGTTACAAAATATGCTGCACAAGCACTACTTGGAAAAGTATTACTCTATCAAAATAAGTTTGACGCTGCCGCCACGATGCTTGATAATGTTATCACTCCTAATGTATTTTCTTTAGTATCTGATTTTGGGTCTGTATTTTTAGAATCTGGCGAGAACGGTGCTGAATCAGTTTTTGAAATTCAGTATTCTAACACTTCTCCTTATTATAATTGGGGTGGGGTTACAAGAGGGCAGGGAAATCATTCTGTACAGCAATGTGGAATTAGAGGTATTAACGGAGCTGCTGCAATGCCTTATGCTGCCGGATGGAGCACTAATCTTCCAAGTCAAAACTTAGGCGCTGCATATACAACCGGCGATAGAAGAAAAGCTGTTACAGTATTAGATATTGAAGCTTATAAAGCTGCCAATCCATCTTATAATATTACTTACCAGGTGGCACCTTACAAGAATACAGGTTTGTATAATCAAAAATATTTACCCAGGAAAGGAGAAACATCAGGTCAGGTTGAATTGAATTACCTGAACAATTTCAGAACGATCAGGTATGCTGAAGTATTGTTAATGGCTGCAGAAGCATATAACAGAGCAACAGCACCAAACGATGTAAAAGCACAGGATTATATCAATAGGGTTCGTCGAAGGGCCTTTGGTGATAATCTGCATGATATTACTTCAACCGGCACTGCTTTAAAACAAGCAATTTGGGATGAAAGAAGATTGGAACTGGCCATGGAAGGAGATCGATTCTTTGATTTGGTAAGAACTGGCCAGGCAGCAGCGAAAATTACCGGGTTTATAGTTGGAAAGCATGAAGTATTTCCAATACCACAACAGGAAATTTCTATTTCAGGTATTACACAAAACGCTGGCTATTAAAAACAAAATTCAAACTAACTATTATGAAAGTATTTAAATATTTATTTAGTCTGGCTTTTTTACTTGCCGTGGTCACTGGCTGCAAAAAAGAAGTAAATGATGATATATCATTTGTTGCCGCCGGAAATGCCCCCGATCAGCTATCAGTATTGTTTGAAATAACTCAGGATAATACCGGGTTAGTCACAATTACTCCAAACGGTGCAGGTGCTGTTTTTTATGATGTATATTTTGGTGATGGTACAGCTGCACCCGTTAAGGTTGATGCAGGAAGAAATACCACACATATTTATGCAGAAGGTGTGTACACTGTAAGGTTAGTGGCTCATTCAGTAAACGGAAAAACTACTGAATTGACAAAACAATTAACTGTCTCATTCAGGGCTCCTGAAAATTTAGTTGTAACGGCAGTTATCGATGCTGTCAACAATTTCAAGCTTAATGTGTCCGCAACTGCACTGTATGAAACTAATTTTAGAGTTTATTTTGGCGATGTACTTAATGAAGTGCCACAATCATTCTTAGAGGGCACTACGATTAGTCATATTTATCCTGCTGTTGGCAGCTACACACTGAGGGTAGTGGCATTAAGCGGAGGAGTTGCTACAACATCCTTTACAACAACTATTGTTATTACTGATCCGGTCCTGTTACCAATAACTTTTGAATCACCTACGGTGGATTATACTTTTACAAATTTTGGTGGCGGTGTCGTTACCAAAATAAATAACCCACAGGTTTCCGGACTAAATACAAGTTCGAAAGTGGGCAGAATGGTAAAAAATGCTCCAGAAGTGTGGGCAGGTAGTTTAATAAGTGTTGGAAGCCCGATTGATTTTTCTGCAAACAAAGTGTTCCGGATGAAAGTTTTTTCTCCCCGGGTTGGCGCAAAAGTTTTATTGAAAGTCGAAAACCAAACGAATGGTGGAATCTTTTTTGAAAAAGAAGTCGTTACTACTGTAGCTAATGCATGGGAAGATCTGGCGTTTGATTTCAGAACTATTAATACGGCCAATTCATATCAAAAAATTGTATTGATTTTTGAATTGGGGATAGTTGGTGATGGGTCAGCTAATTTTACATTTCTGTTTGATGATATTCGTTTGGTCAATCAAATGCCTGTTGGTTTTTTAAATCTCCCGGTAACTTTCGATTTGCCCGGTATTAATTACGAGGTAATTGATTTTGGAAACAATCAAACTTCACAAGTCGCTGATCCTGTTAATGCCGCAAACCAGGTAAAGAAAACAATAAAAGCAAATGGTGCTGAGACATGGGCTGGAACAACGATGGGTGCAGGTTTTACCAGTCGGATTCCTTTTACAGCCACCGCTACTCAGATGAGTGTAAGGGTATATTCTCCTGCAGCAGGTATTCGTGTAAGGTTAAAAGTAGAAGATCGTACGAATAATGCCAGGTCGGTAGAAACAGAAGCGATGACACAGGCTGCCAATACCTGGGAAACATTAATTTTTGATTTCGCTACTCAGTCTTCCGGCACAGCTGCTATGAATTTGACCTATAATTATGATATGGCATCTATCTTTTTTGATTTTGGTATTGCCGGAACCGGGAAAATATTCTATTGGGACGATGTAAACTTTTTGCCAGTTAATACAACACCTAATTACCTGGTACTGCCATTAAATTTTCAATCGACTACTTATGGCTATCCATTTGTAAACTTTGGAGGTGGTGACGTTACTGTTGTCAATAATCCCAATCCATCCGGAATTAACACCAGCACAAAAGTTGGTAAAATGGTAAAAGGACCTCCTGAGGTATATGGTGGTAGTTTTATTGAACTGGTAAACCCTATTAATTTTTCAGTATTGAGAACATTTAAAGTAAAAGTGTATTCTCCCAGGGTTGGGGCCAAACTACTTTTGAAAGTGGAAAATGCAACGAATGGAGCCATTAGTTTTGAAAGAGAAGTAACTACTACAACTGCCAATGCGTGGGAAGAGCTCACTTTTGATTTTTCAGCTATCAATGTTGGTAATTTCTATTCAAAAGTGGTATTGATTTTTGACCTGGGAACAGCTGGAGATGGGTCACCAAATTTCACTTATTATTTCGATGACATTTCACTTAATTAATAAAAAACGTAATCATGATAAATATTAAAAAATCATACGTCTTTATTTTTCTTTCTGTATTGGTTGGTTTAGTCAGCTGTAAGAAGGAAGAATATTCTTTTGGAGAACTAAAGGCGCCTACTGATCTGACACTTACTGCCACTGTTGTCGGGGTGGATGCATCCAATCCAAACGGGAACGGTACAGGAAACGTAAACATTGTTACAACAGCTACTAATGCATTAACCTATAATATTGATTTTGGTGATGGCATTAAGCAGGTGGTTTCTTCCGGCAAGGTCACACATAAGTATTCGAATCCGGGAACTTATAATTATACGATCACTGTTAATGCTGTTGGAACCGGTGGCTCTTTGTCCACTATCAGTAAGAACATTACAGTATTTGTGGCCTTTGAGATACCTGCGCCCATAGTAGCTGCGTTAACGAACGGGACATCCAGGATATGGATTACTGATAAAGATGCACAAGATCATTTCGGTGTAGGCCCATCTACAGCTTTTTTCCCTATTTGGTACGGGGCTGGTCCCAATACAAGAGAAGCCTGTGCTTATGATGATGAGATTACGTTTTCAAAAGATGTTAACGGCAGAATATTTATGTCGATTAACAACATGGGAACTTCATTTTCTATTGGAGCATCCACTGGCTTTTATGGAGTTGCCGGGGGTGATGGTTGTTATCCAATAAATACCGGAGGACTCAAACAGTTGGCTTTTATGGATGCTACTTCTGGTTCAACAGCTGCTCAATCCACCCAAATTCAGTTTACAGTACCTGGTAATGGTATAATAAATTTTGGAACAGGTGGTGTTACATATGAAATTCTCTCCTATACACCTACGACTATGTTTCTGAGAAATATTGGCAGTGATGGTAATTCATGGTATCAGAAGTTGAAAGTTAAACCGTAGTAAAATGAAATTCGTGACATTATTTCTAATATCAGTAGTAGCACTAATAAGTTCCTGTGGAAAAAGTGATACGCAAGGTAATAATAATACACCACCTTCTAACCTGACTGTTAATGCTTCTGTAAGCACTGATAATAGCGGAAATGTTTCGTTTACCGCTTCTGCAACGAATGCAGTTACCTATGATTTTGATTATGGCAACGGTGTTTTTGCTACGGTAGCCTCAGGTATTGTTACTTATAAGTACCCCTCATCTGGTACATATACAGTCAATGTTATTGCTAAAAGCTCAGGAGGACAAACTGTTTCAAAATCAATACAGGTAACCGTAACAGTTACGGTTTCGTTAATCTGGTCTGATGAGTTTGATACACCCGGCTCACCTGACCCGGCAAAGTGGAGTTATGATATTGGAGATGGCTGTCCGGGAAATTGTGGATGGGGCAATAATGAATTACAATATTATACCAACAGACCTGACAATGCGATTGTTTCCGGTGGCACGTTGAAAATTATTGCCAAAGCAGAAAACTTTAGTGGAAAAGCTTACACCTCCGCAAGGTTGTTGTCGAAGAATAAATTTTCATTTAAATATGGCAAAGTGGATGTAAGGGCAAAACTTCCTGCCGGGGTGGGTACATGGCCAGCTATTTGGACACTTGGTAATAATATCAATACAGTTGGATGGCCATCCTGCGGTGAAATGGACATTATGGAACATAAAGGAAGTGAATTAAATAAAATATATGGAACATTACATTACCCCGGCAGATCCGGAGGAAATGCTGATGGCAATTCAAAAATAATTTCAAACGCAACAACAGCCTTTCATATATATACATTGGAATGGACTTCATCGCTGATCAAAATTTCTGTAGATGGGGATCTTATTCATTCTGTTGTTAATTCAACAACTACTCCATTTAACCAGAACTTCTTTTTTATTTTAAATATAGCAATGGGTGGAAATTTTGGAGGTCCTGTTGATCCGGCATTTACAAATGCCTCCATGGAAATTGATTATGTAAGGGTATATCAATAAAAGTAGTCAAATTGAAACGGTGTTCGTCCTGTTTATAAAATGAAATAGTGAAAAGAATACAACATACAATACCTGTTTCGTTTATTTCTTGTCTCAAAGCAGAACAGTTTTCATATAGCAATCATTATTAACGGATCGTATTTACTTTTTTAAGTTAGTACCTCCGTTTTTTTTTAAATAAAATTATTTCCTGAACTCTACCCTTAAAAATACAGCCCTTTCATAGTGTAAAATATGTCACACTCAATAGAAAAAGGATGTCTGATTTACTGCAAATAATGACGCTGCAAGAAAAAATAGGGCAAATGAACCAATATCATGGCTGTAGGGATGTAGCTTACCTTGCATCTGGTGAAGAAAAATAAAAATATATTTTTTTATCAAAAAATCGGGGCTAAAATTTTTAAGTCATTAATAAGCTTGTTATATGAGAAAGAGCATTGCTGTATTTTCCTTCCTGTTACTGATCTCCTGTTCTTTTGTCTCCCAGCAAGCTAAGGTTATTATCAACAAGTCAGAAAAGGGCTTTGTGCTGAATGTTAATGGGAAAGACTTCTTTATTAATGGTATGAACTGGGATTACTTTCCCATTGGTACCAATTACACCTACAGTTTGTGGCAGCAGCCAAATGATGTTATAAAAGCTGCTTTGGATTATGAAATGCTTTTGCTTAAAAACATGGGTGTAAACTGCATTCGTCAATACACCGGCGTGCCGGTAAAGTGGGTTAATTATATTTATGAGAACTATGGCATTTACACCCTGCTCAACCATCCCTTTGGCCGATATGGACTTATGTTGAATAACAAATGGGAGGCTAATACAGATTATTCTAATCCACAAGTAAAAGTAATATTGCTTAAAGAATTAGAAGAAATAGTAAAGGAATACAAAAGTGCTCCGGGAGTTTTAATGTTTCTTCTAGGCAACGAAAATAATTATGCCCTTACCTGGAAGGGTGCAGAAACTGAGAATATTCCCACGGAAGACCAAAAATCAAAAATTGCGGCTACATACCTGTACAGGTTATTTAATGAAGCAGTGCTGGCAATGAAGGCAATTGACAAGTCCCGGCCAGTTGCTATTTGTAATGGTGATCTATTATACCTGGATATTATTGCCAAAGAATGTACTGATGTAGATATACTGGGAGTTAATATATACAGGGGGCTTTCTTTTGGGGATGCTTTTGAAAAAGTAAAAAAAGACTATGATAAGCCAGTAATGTTTACAGAGTTTGGAGCCGATTCCTATAACACCCTTACCAATACCGAGGACCAGGAATTTCAGGCCGGCTGTTTAGTGAATAACTGGAAAGAAATTTACGCCTATGCTGCAGGCAATGGTAAATCAGGAAACAGTATCGGTGGTTTTACTTTTCAGTTTAGTGATGGCTGGTGGAAAAACGGACAAACTTTCAATTTGGATAAGCATGATTCAACAGCATCCTGGGCAAACGGCGGTTACCAGAATGATTTTAAAAAAGGGGCGAATAATATGAATGAGGAGTGGTTTGGAATTTGTGCAAAGGGGCCAACCAATGAAAAAGGGGTATATACTCTGTACCCAAGGGCGGCTTATTATGCTTTAAAAAAAGTGCACCAGTTTAATCCCTATGCATTTTCTGATAAAACCAGACAATAAAAAAAGCATGAAAAACGAATTTCCCCAACTTGTACCGGTTGAAATTGATGAAGAAATTTTTTACAAGATTTCTGATGTGGATAACATGCGGCCATTTTTTATGAGTATTGTCAGCGATTCAAATCACTGGATGTTTATTGCAAGCAATGGGGGCGTATCTGCAGGCAGAAAAGATGCACAGCATGCCCTGTTTCCATATTACACTGATGATAAAATAACCGTTTCGGCAGAAACTACAGGAAGTAAATCTATTTTTTGGGTTTATAAAAACAACATAGAGTTTTTATGGGAACCTTTTTCAATAAGAGGGGAGGGCAAGTACAAAGTTACCCGCAACCTGTACAAAAGTAAATTTGGTAATAAAATTATTTTTGAAGAAATAAATGCTGACTTAGGGATTTGTTTTAATTATCAGTGGAGTTCAAGTAATCTGTATGGTTTTGTAAGAACAAGTAATCTTATTAATCTGTCAGATACTGCAGTTAAAATAAAGTTACTGGATGGTTTACAAAATATACTTCCCTATGGTGTGGGCAGCGATCTTCAAAACAGTGCCAGTAACCTGGCTGATGCATACAAACGTACAGAACTGATTCCGCAATCGGGTCTTGGCATCTTTGCACTCAGTGCAATTATAGTAGATAAGGCAGAACCCAGTGAGGCGTTAAAAGCAAATATAGCCTGGTGTACAGGATTGGATAATGACGTACACCTGCTATCTTCTTTACAGTTGAAAAATTTCAGAGCTAATCGCGTTGTTCAACAGGAAGAAGATATTAAAGGAGAATCTGGTGCCTATTTTGTAGTAAGCGAATTAACACTTGATATCGGCAAAAATAAAGAATGGATGATTGTAACAAATGTCAATCAGAATCATTCCGCTATTGTGCAACTTTCTAAAAGTATAAAAACCGATAATGACCTATCCAAAAAAATATTGGCCGATGTTAAACTGGGTACCGAAAATCTGGTTAAGCTAGCAGCTACATCCGACGGTTTACAATATAGTGCTGATGATTTGAAAGATACGAGGCATTTTTCCAATACACTGTTCAATATCATGCGGGGAGGAATCTTTGATGATAACTATAAAATCGAGAAATGGGATTTTACAAATTACCTGCGCAAAGCTAATCAGCCCGTTTTTGTAGAAGTGCAATCAACTATTCAACAACTTCCCGAAACATTTTCTGTTCAGGATTTGATAAGCACCACTGACAAAATAGATAATATTAATTTTTACCGTTTAGCAACAGAATACCTGCCATTGAAATTCAGCCGCAGGCATGGCGACCCTAGCAGACCATGGAACCAGTTCTCCATTAATACAAGAAGTGAAGTAGATGGTTCAAAAATTTTAGATTACCAGGGAAATTGGCGGGATATTTTTCAGAACTGGGAAGCGTTGGCTTATTCCTATCCTGAATTTATTGAGGGAATGATTTTTAAATTTCTTAACGCTTCTACTTTTGATGGATACAATCCTTATCGTGTTACCAAAGACGGATTTGATTGGGAAACAATTGAGCCGGATAATCCCTGGTCGTATATTGGGTACTGGGGCGATCACCAGGTCATTTACCTGCTGAAGTTTTTTGAATTTTTAGAAAACTACCGGCCGGGCCATATTCAAAAGCTGTTGAATAAAAATGTTTTTGTTTATGCCAATGTTCCCTATCGCATTAAACCCTACCAGGCTATACAACACAATCCAAAAGATACAATAGAATTTGATCTCAAAAGCGATCATGCCATACATGAACGCATGAACAGGATGGGAGCCGATGGTTCATTGATTGCCGATACAGCAGGCGAAATTTACCAGGTTAGTTTTTGCGAAAAATTGTTGGCAACCGTACTTTCCAAGTTGAGCAATTTTGTGCCTGATGGCGGTATCTGGATGAATACGCAAAGGCCAGAATGGAACGATGCTAATAATGCCTTGGTTGGCAATGGCCTTTCAATGGTTACGCTTTGTTACCTACGCAGGTTTTTAAATTTCTTTCAACCTATTTTTGAAACGGATACCACAGCGGAAATGGATGTTTCCGTTGAGTTATATAGCTTCTTTGAAAATATTGCCAAAACATTAGCGCAATACAAAGGCAATCTTTCCGGGCAAATAAATGATAGCCTGCGAAAGAAAATAACTGATGCCCTCGGCATGGCAGGCAGCGATTATAGAAGCCAGATTTATTCAAATGGTTTTAGCGGTAAAAAGAAAACCCTTACTGCAAAGCAGATTTTGGATTGTATCATCATAGCGAATGCTTTTCTGGAGCATGCCATCGCAGTGAATAAAAGAAGCGATGACTTATATCATACCTATAATCTGATTTCATATGATGAACAGGCTGTGCAGGTTGCCCATTTGAGCGAAATGTTGGAAGGGCAGGTGGCTGTGCTCAGTTCCCGATTTCTTTCTGCAGAACAAAGTGTGAACGTATTGGATGCACTTAAAAATAGTTCGCTGTACAGGCCCGATCAGAACAGTTATATCCTTTATCCCAATAAAGATCTGCCTAAATTTTTACTTAAAAATACGATACCCCAAAAGTCAACAGAAAGTTCTTTGTTGGTGAAAAAATTGCTTGAAGATGGTAATCTTTCTATCATTGAAAAAGATAGTAATGGTGATCTGCATTTCAACGGAAATTTTAGAAATGCAAATGATGTGGATGCTGCTTTAAAACAATTAGATAACTGTTACAGTCAACTCGTTGAAAAAGAAAGAACATTAATACTACAGATATTTGAAGAAGTATTTTGCCATAAAGAATTTACAGGCAGATCGGGTACCTTCTTCGGTTACGAAGGTTTAGGTTCTATTTACTGGCACATGGTTTCTAAGTTAGTGCTTGCTGTGCAGGAAACCTATCTCAGGGCTATTGAGCAGAAAGTCGATCAGGTAACTATCAATGGATTGGCAACACATTTCCACAACATCAACGAAGGCATTGGCGTACATAAACCACCACATTTATATGGCGCATTTCCAACGGATCCATATTCGCACACACCTTTCAACAAAGGTGCACAACAGCCCGGCATGACAGGACAAGTGAAAGAAGATATTATTACAAGAATTGGAGAATTGGGAGTAAAAATAAAAGCTGGAAAATTAGTTTTTCAACCCGGCTTGCCGCATAGAAATGAGTTCTTAAAAACTCAAAAGCAGGTCAGCTTTATTTTGGTAAATGGCAGCACAAAAACTTTAATGCTGGAACAGGATAGTTTAGCATTTACCGTTTGCCAGGTACCGGTGATTTATAATATTGCTGCTGAAAATAAGATAGAAGTGTTGTTTACCGATGGCAGTAGTGAATTGTTAAACACAATTGAATTAAGCCAGGAATTAAGCAATAAAATTTTCCAAAGAACCGGTGAAATTGCTCAAATAAAAGTTTATGTAAAAGAAGACCATTTGAGATAATGAATAAACTGATTTACTTCATACTGCTCTTGTGCATATCCTGTAATCAAAAGATTACGGGCAATTCAGTTTCAAATAAAGTTACTGCTGAAAAGATACTGGGTAACTTAAATTATAAAGCCATTTGTTATGGTGGATACAGAGATAAAACAAGAGATATTGAACCTACCGTTGCTCAAATAACCGAGGATTTAAAAATTCTTTCGGCGATGAACATTAAAGTGCTTCGAACATATAATGTGCATCATACAGAAGCTTCCAATTTATTAAAAGCCATCAGTGCATTAAAGAAAACGGATCCTTGTTTTGAAATGTATGTAATGCTGGGTGCCTGGATAGATGCTAAAAACTCATGGACAGCAAATCCGCCTATCCGTAATGAAGATAGTGAACGCAATCGGGTAGAAATAACCGAAGCGGTAAAATTGGCAAATGAATACCCTGAAATTGTAAAGATCATTTCTGTTGGAAATGAAGCGATGGTAAAATGGGCATGGAGTTATTATGTGGAGCCGGGCATTATATTAAAATGGGTAAATAATCTGCAGGATTTAAAAAAACAAGGGAAATTATCAAAGGATATATGGATAACCAGCTCTGATAATTTCGCATCCTGGGGTGGTGGAGGCAAAGAATATCATGTAGAAGATCTGAATAAATTGATTAAAGCCGTTGATTACATTTCGATGCATACATATCCAATGCACGATACGCATTATAATCCGGTTTTTTGGGGGATTTTGGAAAATGAGAACCATTTATCTGAAAGGGAGAAAATAGATGCCGCCATGATGAGGGCAAGAGATTATGCGATTACACAATATAAAAGTGTTTCCAGTTATATTAAATCATTGGAGATTGAAAAACCAATTCACATTGGCGAAACCGGTTGGGCTTCTGTAGCAAGTGAGTTGTATGGCAATGCAGGTTCAAAAGCAACAGATGAATACAAATCGGCGCTGTATTATAAACTGATGAAAGAGTGGGCTGATAAAGAAAAGATTTCTCTTTTTTATTTTGAAGCTTTTGATGAGCAATGGAAAGACAGCAAAAATTCATTGGGTTCAGAAAATCATTTTGGGCTTATCAATTTACAGGGCCAGGCTAAGTATGTCCTTTGGGAGATGGTTGATAAGGGAGTTTTTAAGGGTTTAAACCGTAATGGAAAGCCCATAACAAAAACATACAATGGCAATATAGAAACCTTATGGTTGGATGTTCAAACTCCTGTTGAGCTGATTAAAAAATAATAAATAATGGGAAAATTAAAATTTATTATCTGTCTATTAAAATTTTGGATAACACCGTTTATTATGGCTTCCTCGTTGATTAGTTGTAAAATGTCAAATGATCTGAAAACTGAAGTTTATGAAACTTCTGCACAGGGAAATTCACTTAAAAAAATAACTAAATTTTCAAGAGGTGAAAACACGGTGGCAGTAACCATTAATCCTGAAGAAAAATTTCAAACCATTACTGGCTTTGGAGGTTCATTTACAGAATCTTCTGCGCATTTGCTGTATCGATTAAGTGCTGCAAACCGTAAAAAAATATTGGATGCTTATTTTAGTGAAGCCGGAGCTAATTATTCATTAACCCGTACACATATTAATTCCTGTGATTTTTCTTTGAAACATTATGCATATGCAATGGTTGCCGGTGATAAAAAGCTGGATAGTTTTTCAATTGAAGAGGATAAAAAAAACAACCTGATACCCATGATACTGGAAGCAAAATCCATTTCTACAAATGGATTTAAGATCATCGCCTCACCCTGGACTGCTCCACCCTGGATGAAAGACAATAATAATTGGGTTGGCGGAAAATTGCTGCCCGAATATAACGATACCTGGGCTTTGTACTATTCAAAATATTTAGATGCATACAAAAAAGAAGGTATAGACATCTGGGCACTTACTGTAGTAAATGAGCCTCATGGCAATGGGAATAACTGGGAAAGTATGCTTTTTTCACCTGAAGAAATGACCTCTTTTGTGCAAAACCATATGGGGCCGGTATTAGAGGCCAATGGAAAAGCTAACGTAAAAATATTGGGGTATGATCAAAACAGGGCAGGCATAAAAGAATGGGTTGATGCTATGTATAAAAATGATAGCACTTCAAAATATTATGCCGGTACGGCCATTCACTGGTATGAAAGTACTTATGAAGTGTTTCCGGAGGCATTGCAATATGCACATAAAAAAGCCCCTGATAAATATCTGATTCAAACAGAAGCTTGTGTAGATTCAGAAATTCCGCATTGGAACGATGATGCCTGGTATTGGAAAAAAGAAGCAACAGACTGGGGATGGGATTGGGCTAGTGAAAAAGACAAATACTTACATCCCCAATACGCACCTGTTAATCGTTATGCAACTGATATCATCGGATGTTTGAATAACTGGGTAGATGGTTGGGTAGACTGGAACATGGTTTTAGATAAGCAGGGTGGCCCAAACTGGTTTAAAAATTGGTGTACCGCACCTGTAATTGTAGACCCTGAAAAAGATGAAGTTTATTTTACTCCATTGTATTATACGATGGCTCATTTCAGCAAATTCATCAGGCCGGGTGCTTTAAAAATTGGTTGCACCGTTAATGATAAAGAGTTATTGGCTACAGCAGTAATAAATCCTGATAGAAGTATAGCGTTAGTTCTTTTTAACCCAACAGAGCAGGTAAAGAACATAACCATAGAACTGAATAATAAAACAAAAAATATTTCTATCAGCGCAAAAGCGTTGCAAACAGTTATTATAAAATCTTAAAACCAAACTAAATGCGTCACTCAAAATTCATTAAATATGTCAAATAATTCAAGCCCGGCAAAACAAGTTCCGATGGGGCAAAAAATAGCCTTTGGATTGGGTATGCTGGCCAACCAGATGTTTCCGGCAGCCTTAGGTATTTTTATGGTTGTATTGGTTGAAAATTTAGGTATGCCATCCTGGATGTGGGGCATTTTATTTTTTCTACCCCGAATATTTGATGCATTCTTTGACCCGATCATGGGTTTCATTTCAGATAACACTAAATCTGTTTGGGGAAGAAGGAGGCAATATGTTTTTATAGGGGCCATCATAATGGGAATTTCCTTCATTATCATGTGGCAATTATATAGAGAAAATAGCGTAAATTATAATTTCATATTCTTTCTCATATGGTCGTTTGTGTTTTATATTGGTTTATCCATTTTCAGTGTTCCATATGTGGCGATGGGATATGAAATGAGTGATGACTTTCATGAACGAACAAATATTATGGCCATTTCACAATGGATTGGTCAATGGGCATGGGTAATTGCACCTTGGTTTTGGGTTGTAATGTACGACCCGAAATGGTTTCCCAATGCAGATACAGCCACAAGAACGCTGGCAGTTTGGGTCGGTATATCGTGTATGATATTGGCGATGATTCCTGCCATTTTTATTAAAAGTAAGTCTACAAAAAATGATGCTAGTTTAAAGCCATTAACTGTTAAAACAATTGGAGGAAGTTTAAAAGAAATTCTTTCTAGTTTCAAAGAAGCATTCGTTATCAAGCCCTTTCGAAAACTTTGTATTGCTACTTTCTTAATTTTTAATGCCTTTAATACTGTAGCTGGTTTTACTTTTTTCATTGTCGTTTACTATCTTTTTAATGGCAATACAGCAGCCGCAGGTATTTGGCCTACCCTTTTTGGTTGTATAGGTGCTGTGGCTACTACTTTTTTAGTAATACCCATAGTGGCCTGGATGTCTAAAAAAGTGGGTAAAAAAGATGCCTTTTTAATTTGTCAGGGAATATCGATTTTTGGATATATACTACTTTGGTTTCTCTTCATTCCAGGTAAGCCCTATATGTTTTTGTTTGCTTTGCCATTCTTTTCTTTTGGTATCGGAAGTTTATTTACATTGATGATGTCAATGACAGCTGATGTTTGCGATATGGATGAGTTAACGTCAGGCAAACGAAGAGAAGGAATTTTTGGAGCCATTTACTGGTGGATGGTAAAGTTTGGTTTTGCTATAGCAGGGTTATTAACTGGCGTAATTATGTCCTTAGTATCTTTTAAAGCAGGTGCGGAAACGCAGCCGGGAGGTGCCGTTACCGGGTTAAGGCTTTTTTTCTCTGGCATCCCCATTTTAGGTACTTTGATAGCCATGTGGGTAATGAGGAATTATGACTTAACTGAAGAGAAAGCAAGAGGAATAAAAAAAGAATTGGATGACAGAAAAGTTACGAATCAATAAATAATAATAACAATGTCATTTAGAAAAGATCATATACTTTCTTTAAAGCCAGAAGCAAATTTTAGTTACGTAACAGGAGAAACCGAAGAAGCAATAAATATTTTATTTGGTGAAATCCTGCAAAACGGGGTTCATGGATTTTGCTTCAGTTTATATGATGAAGGGCAAAAACCGGGTGATATTATTTCCGAAGCACAAGTGAGGCGACGGATGGAAATACTAAGACCACATACAAAATGGATACGATCTTTTTCCTGTACAGATGGTAATGAGTTAATACCCAAAATGGCTAAAGAATATGGAATAAAAACACTGGTAGGTGCATGGCTTGGCAATGACCCGGAAATAAACCAACGTGAAGTGGAAGGACTGATAAAACTGGCAAAAGAAGGTTTGGTTGATATTGCTTCTGTAGGAAATGAAGTAATGTACAGGAAAGATTTATCGGAGGATGAATTACTGGATTTCATAATGAAGGTAAAAGCTGAGATACCTCATATACCCGTTGGGTATGTAGATGCTTATTACGAGTTTTCACATCGGCCACGAATAACCGAAGTCTGTGATGTTATCTTATGCAACTGCTACCCGTTTTGGGAAGGCTGCCCGTTTGAAAACTCACTGGATTATATGAAGCAAATGTATTACCAGGCAAAAGCCGCAGCTAATGGCAAGGAAGTAATCATAACAGAAACGGGATGGCCCAGCCAGGGTGAAAACCTCAAAGAGTCTGTACCATCGCAAAAAAATGCAAAAGATTATTTCATCAATACCCAGTTATGGTCTGCAAATGATAACATCCCGGTTTTCTATTTTTCTTCGTTTGATGAATCATGGAAAGTTGGTGTAGAAGGAACGGTTGGTGCTTATTGGGGTATCTGGGATAAAAATGAAAACCTGAAATTCTGATATGAACTTTTATGAAAAGTTTGAATTGCAGCATGCAAAAGCAATTTGTTATTCTGGTTTCAGGGATGGGCAGCAACCCGGAGGTATTTATCCTTCTTATGATGAAGTGAAAGATGATTTACTGATTCTTCAAAATAATTGGAAATACCTACGCTTATATGATTGCGACGTACATGCTGAAATGGTAATAAATGTTATCCGAAATGAAAATCTTGATTTTAAAATTATGTTGGGGACTTATATTCAAGCAGAAATGAACAACTTCGGTTGTCCCTGGGGTGGCGGTGTATATGCGGAAGAACAATTAGAAATAAACCGAAAAAAAAACAACGAAAAGATTCAACTACTCATTACGTGGGCCAATAAATTTCCCGACATCATTTTTTCACTTTCAGTTGGTAATGAAGCATGTGTTGACTGGACAGATCATTACGTACCTGTACACCGAGTGCTGGAATTTACCCGTAAGGTGAAAAACTTGGCTAAACAACCGGTTACTTTTTGTGAAAACTATGTGCCCTGGCTCAGTAAGTTAAAAGTGCTGGCTGCTGAAGTAGATTTTATTTCTATTCATACATACCCCGTGTGGGAATACAAACATATACATGAAGCAATAGAATATACCCGTGAAAATTATGAAGCAGTTGTAGCATCTTATCCTGACAAACCGGTAGTGATTACCGAAGCAGGTTGGGCTACCAATTCAAATGGAAAGGGCATCCATCCCAAACATGTTAATGAAGAAAATCAAAAATTGTATTATGAAGATTTAATGACCTGGACAGAAATAAATAAGATCCTGGTTTTCTTTTTTGAAGCCTTTGATGAATCCTGGAAAGGTTCATCAGACCCTGATGAACCAGAAAAACATTGGGGATTGTTTCATACAGACAGGACACCTAAAATGGCAGTAGCGGATTTGTAATAATTGGTGAATTTATTTTAACAGCAGTGGTACTAGGTTTTTTTACAAATGCTGGGGATTTTGTTGCTGAATAGGGAGAGTTGGAAGTACTGGTGTTGTCTTTTTATTATAGGTATAATTATTTCAAGCGTTGCTATTGCTTGAATAGTGCTGAGAATTATTTCAAAAAGCATTAAAATAAATGACTTTACGTTTTATTTTTTTATAGTCGGGTTATACCTTGGTCGGTTTTGTTTGTCCTGAAATTTAAAGGCTTAGGAATTGAGTTTGATGGGATATTGGTGAACTTGGAGCTGTTGACTGTCCACCTGCAGTGGTAGTGGTACAGCCTGAAGGAGATGAGTTACCCTATAACGAAAAAAGAATTATTGCAACATTATGGAAATGCCAAACTCAGAGTTTCGGGAATGATTTTTCAAAAAAGCGGACAGTCCTAATTTATTCTCAATCCCTAGGTTTTGCGAATTATATAAAAGGGGTCGTTGTACTATTAGATAAACAATTATTACAAATACTAAACGATGGACAAATATTGTTGTTTGATTTGGGAATCGAATATATGCAGGCTCACCCTGACCCACACAATTTTCAATTCACTTATAATTTTTAATTCTTTGACTGACAAACAGTTATTGTCATTCTAGTGAAAATCTTAAGCAATATCCGGAATTAATATCTTACAGATAAATGGAGTAATTATGTATCGAAATTAAAATTAATCCGCTTTTATTGCTGTGACAGCCTTCAATATATTTTTCTTTCTCATTACCAAGCCCAGATTTTTAAGCATAACAGTAGTAAGCAGCATAAATGCAACCAGTATTAGCAGAATAAATTCCTGCTTTAGGTTCTGTAACCAAAAGACTTCCATCAAAATAAAACCGTGCAAGAAACAGATCAGTTTAGTTGCAAAGCCATGACTAAAGCCCTGGTTGGTGAGCAAATGATGTATATGTGTTTTGTCTGCTTTGAATGGTGAATTGCCTTTCCATATCCTGGTGGCAAATACCCGCATTGTATCAAAGACAGGGATTAGGACTATGCCCAAAACAAATACAGGTGCATGTGATAATACTGGATTGGGAGTAAATGCATTGACCTGCAACAGCCGGATACATAATACGGCAACTACAAATCCTAAAACCAGTGAACCCGTATCACCCATAAAAATCCGGGCAGGGTTAAGGTTGAAATACATAAAGGCAAGGATTCCGCCTGCCAGTGCAAATGCAATCAGGGCCGTGTTTACATCACCGCTCATGGTAAGAAATATTCCAAGTGTGACGAGGCTCATAAAACCTAAACCGCCTGCCAGTCCATCAATACCATCAATCAGGTTAAAGGCATTCGTGATTCCCACAACGGCGAGAAAGGTAAAAGTATATTGAGCCATTACGGGTAATTCTTCTATGCCAAATAAGCCATCAAACGAAGTGATACGGATACCGGATATAGCAATTAATGCAGCAAGCCCCGCCTGTACGATGAATTTGTATTTTGCTGAAAGGTCTTTCAGGTCGTCCATGATTCCCAATCCAAACAGCACAGCGATAGAAAAGAAAAAGCAAATCTCTGCGACCCCATTGCTAAAAGGAAACCAAAGAAATAGTGCTATTATCATACCCGCAATAATAGCAATGCCTCCCATTGTAGGAATAGGCGCCGAATGCTCTTTCCGGGCATTGGGCATATCATAAAGCCTGTATTTTTTTATCAGGCTGATAATGGGAGGAATAGTGATCAGGGTTACTACAAATGCAGAAATAAAACATAATAAAGCAAACTTGTAGTTGCTGAAATACAGATCTAACTGTAATAGTGTAAGGTGGCTTTTCATCTGGTTTAGGTTTATGGACCCGCTTTGGTTAGCAGTGGATATTGGTTCTTGCTTCTAAAATAGAGTGACATTTCCGGATTGGCAAGGTTTTTTTATGAGGTTTGGTCAAAAACCCGTTTTCCCCTTAAGAAGTTGCAGTTTTTAAGCATCATCTTGGGATATTTGCTATAATTGAACCGTATTTTTCGCAACTGCAGGATGACAACAATTCTATCAATATTCTTCTGGGTAAGCTTAGCCATTTTGTTTTACTGCTATATTGGTTATGGAATGCTTGTGTTTCTTATTACTACACTGAAGAGTCTTTTGGTGAATAAGAAAATAAAAAAGACTGTTGATGAGCTGATCCCTGTCACTTTAATTATCACGGCATACAATGAAGAGATGATCCTGGAAGAAAAAGTAAGAAATACTCTTGCCATTAATTATCCTGCAGAAAATCTTCAAATAATTTTTATTACAGACGGTTCCGTAGATGATTCTGTACGTCTTATTCAGCAATATCCGTCTATCCGGTTAATGCATCAACCAGAAAGAAAGGGAAAGTATGCGGCGATTAAAAGAGCTATGCAAACAGTGACAACACCAGTGGTAGTATTTAGTGATGCGAATACTATGTTGAATATTGATTGTGTCCGGAAAATTGTTTCACATTATAGTAATGAAAAAACAGGCGGGGTAGCAGGAGAGAAGAAGATACTCAGCCATAAAGATATATCTGCTGTCGGCGAAGCAGAAGGGTTATACTGGCAATATGAATCCTTTATGAAAAAGCTTGATGCAGCACTCAATACGGTAACCGGTGCCGCCGGTGAATTATTTTCTATCCGGACAGCTTTATTTAAAGAATTAAATGATGAGTTGATACTGGATGATTTTATTATTTCCATGCAAATTTGCCTGCAAGGATATAAAATTGAGTATGAACCTGCGGCATATGCTACAGAATCACCATCAGCCTCGCTTAAAGAGGAAGAAAAAAGAAAAATAAGGATCTCGGCTGGTGCTTACCAGTCAATCGGATATTTAAAGGAATGCCTGAATATTTTTAAACATCCGTTATTCAGTTTTCAGTATATCTCTAGGAGATTACTGCGCTGGATATTCTGCCCTGTAATGTTGATCGTATTATTGTTGTCTAACGGCCTGCTCGTTATTTTTCACCCTGCTGCTGTTTTTTATAACTGGTTTTTGTATGTTCAGACAGGATTTTATGTTTTTGCTTTTGCAGGTTGGTTAATTGTTCGTTCGGGGAAGAGAGCAGGCCTTTTTGCAGTACCTTTTTATTTTGTCTTTATGAATTATTGTCTCGTACAGGGATTTATAAAATTTTTAAAAGGAAGACATACGGTGCTTTGGGAAAAATCGTTACGGGTTCATAGTTCGTAGTATGATCTATTATAGTTTAAGAAGGTTAGGAGAGCGGCAATTGTTATTTTTGTAAGAAAAATATCAACTATTTCTTCCATTTCTAACATATTATCAAGTCCTATAGAATATTTAAAAGGTGTAGGCCCACAGCGGGGCGACCTGTTGAAAAAGGAATTAAATATTTTCAACTTCGGCGATTTACTGGAGCATTATCCATATCGTCATATCGACCGGACGAAAGTCAACTTCATCAGCGAAATAACTCCGCAAACGGATTTTACACAGGTGGCTGTTGTATTGGTTAATTTCAGCATTACTGGTCAGAAAGCAGGCAAAAGATTAGTGGCAGAAGTAAAGGATAAAACGGGGTTCCTGGAGTTAACCTGGTTCCAGGGATTAAGCTGGGCAGAAAAAATATT